>CAZPPS010000005.1:0-110971 GCA_964588495.1 uncultured bacterium
TAAATTAGTCGCGTAATCTCTATTTCTCTCTGGCCCTAAATCGGGGGCAAGGTCAGTTCCCAACTAAAGCTTCTTTTCTCGCTTCTGCGATTGAGTGCTCTAAATAGCAACCTCTTTACTTGTGCAAGAAATTGACCTATTCGATCCCGATTATCGTTCACGGCAAAGTAGTTCATGTAACCTTTTACGATTGAAATCGTGTAGGGGATGAGTCCTTTACGGTGGCGATATTTCATCAGATGGGTTTTGATTTCCGCAAGTTTCTTACGGAAACGCACTGGATCTGTCTGGCGTTTCATCCGCCAGAAAACCTCTTTGCGCTTTCGATTCATAGATTGCCCCCAAACATGCAGAAAACCAAGAAAAGTAAATGTAGGCATTTGCTTTCCTGTCTGTGCATATTTTCGAGCGATCCTTGATCCACAAGGGATAATTCTCGTCTTGGCTGCATTGACCATTAGGCCAAATACTGCAAGACGTGCAATCAATTGCTCATGAAAGAATTCTGCCATTTTCATTCCATCAAATGTGAACAGCACATCATCGGCATAGCGCACCATATGGGCGGTTCCGCTGAAATATTGTTGGTTAAGATGGATAAACCACTCATCAAGCACATAGTGCAAATAGATATTCGCAAGTAGGGGAGACAGTATCGACCCCTGCGGCGATCCTATTTCATTACGTTCGGCTTTTCCATCTTTGTTTAAAGTTGGGGCCTTTAGTAGTTTGATGAGTAGGCAGAGAAAACGATGATCTTTCACTTTCTTTTGGAGAAGCATTCCAAGCGGTTTGTGGGGAATCGTATTGAAGTATTTCCTCAAATCGATATCCACAACTGCTTGGCAGCTTTCCTTTAGGAGCCTCTTATCTAGGCTTGCAAGTGCCTGATGGGCATTCCGATTAGGTCGAAAGCCATAGGAGCAGTCTAGAAAATGTGGCTCATAGATCCTTTCCAAAATGCGGCGAACCGCTTCTTGGACGATCTTGTCTTCTACGCAAGAGATTGCAAGTGGTCTCATGCTACCGTCTGCCTTTGGAATTTCTACAATTCGTGAGGGTTTAGGGTAGTAGGAGCCATTTCGAATCCTCTTTAGGAGATCCTGAAGATTCGTCTCAAGTTTCTTTCCATATTGTTCTTTAGTGATTTTATCTGTGCCGACAGCCTTCTTTCCATCCAGACTGTAAAAGCACATTCGCAGAAGATCCAAATCAAGCGCATGTCCAAGATTATTGAAAATGGCCTTTGGGTCTTTCCGCGATCTTTGTTCGATGCGGTCAAGTTTCGTGTTCAGTTCCATGACAAAGCTGCGTTGCCTCACTGTTTCCTTTGTTTCCGCTTGGGGTTACTGGAACCCTTCCCCATGTACGTGGCTTTCCCACGCTCCGAGTACTATGATTCCTCTGACTTCTCAAAGATTTTCTCTGCCTCCTTGTCTTTCACACTTGGACAACAGATACCCTAGCTTGTTGGGATGATACAAACGGGGAGTCTTCGAGATATCTCCTGCTAACTCATTTTACCTCTTCACACATGCCAGGCTCTTGGACCCCGCCGGGCCTGAATAACCTTGCGTTAACGGTTAATTCAGATGTTGGCTTCCACGTTATCAAGCGTGTCGCCCATACCGGGATTCATACATTTCGAGGCTCGATCACTTCACGTCACTTAAGACATTCCGGCCTGTGTGATTCACTGCATACGCTCCGAAAAGATTCGTCACCAATTCTTTTCGCAATGCTGGTTAAGACATGAAAACCGCTCCTTTTCTTTGTCTGCAGGACTTGCACCTGCAAGGTCTAATGGTTCCTGATCACATAGTTGTCGCCTCATATGTTTTCATTCAGGAAAGGTCTGATAATATATGTTATGTTGTAAAAAGCAGCCTATTGTTTGACAGCAATGATGATTTCCATATACTTCCCAGCAAAAAAATTTGGTTCATAAAACACATGGAATCTTTAAGCAGCTCGGTTGGTTTACCTCAACAAGAAGAAACCCTTTTAGAATATTTTAGGCATGCAGATTTTGAAGAGCTGATGCAAGTTCAGCTGGTATGCAAAACTTGGCAAAGAGTGTCATCAAATCCTAACATTTGGGAACAGTTTGCTTATAAAAATGGCTTTGTCCTAGAGGGCTATTTAAAGAACGAATACAAATTTGCAGTCATAAGCGGTCTTCGTGGTTATTGCAACGCTGCACGTTCATTTATAATGAGAATAACTGTTTTACCAAAAACAGAAGGCATCCCTCCAATCAATTACAATTTCCCTTCTAAATTGGGTTTCGCAAATAAAAAAATAGAATGCGATAAACAAATCGCCTCTTGGTCAAAACTCATTCCGCAAGAAAAATTGCAGAAGCTGTTTTCGTCTACATTATTAGCCTATGTTCAAATGGCACCGCTTGATTGCATGATCTCTACTGTTCAATTTCATTTGAAAGCAGGTTGTGTGATCGATGAAAAAATCGTTGGATCAAGTTTATCCCCTGAGTTTACCAATGTACATGACCAAGAAAGGCTCAAGCAGAGTATGGCTCCTTTTAACTCAGTGCCGGTAAATCCAGATTGTTACACAAAATATTTGGACATTTTTAAACAAGTTAACTTTTTTAGGAATTATCTTTTTTCTTTATATACAAGACCTTCGGCTGCGGAAGTGTATCTAGCATGTGAGCAATTTGCGTATCATACGGAATGGTTAAGAGTCGGCTATATCCTGATGAGCATTCCGGAAAAGGAACAAGAAAAAGCGATAACGGAGAATGCTCAGTTGGTAATAAACCTTGTTTTACCAGATTTTTTGGCAAAAAAGATCCAAAACCTTGAAGAAATTGACTATCATAATTTATTAGAAACAGCAAAAAATCCTAGAGGAGAAGTCCGTGGCAATAGCGCTGTGCAATCTTTAAAGCGTCTTTTGGACGCTGCTGTAGTAAGCGCCATCAAAGAGTGCCGCGCAAGATCGGAATTTCCAGTAGACAATACCTTTCAACTGGCCATCAAAGAGAGCCGTAAGCAGTTTTCAGCTGAAAATGTTTATTCAATGTGTTTGAAATCGGCTCTTGATGCATGGTATGTCGTGGGCTCTGAGCTTGAAAAAATGTGGAATCAGCACAAAGATGTTTTGCGACCTTTAATGGCGAATTCTGAAAATAAGAATGTAACGTACAACGCCTTTATGGCTGAAAAAATGGCGGCTGCAGGAAAGAATATGGAGATTAAAATAGACTTTCCGTTTCATTTGCAGGATGTGATTCGCAGTCTATATGAGGACGAGTATCAAAAGTTGTTTGCAATGGCGAAAACCTGTATCAACGCTGCACAAATAAAGAATTTTCCTTATTTGAATTACATCAAGCACCTTGCTCCAAAAAGCTTTACAAATGCCCTTGAACAGTGTCGGAATTTTTAAAAAATACACCCTTTTGGCATATTTTTTTTCTTAATCGTTTTTTAAAGGAAACTTATGTCAACAAAAGCTTTCAAAAAAGGGCTGTGTTGAAAGGCAGCAGCCCAGCGACGCTACGTCGGGCCAGTGCTTCATGACTCTCATCTTATTTAAAGAATACACTAGCCTATTAAAGAGGCGAGAGATTTCATAAGTCCCCTCAAGAGCTCGATAACCGAGCCGATAGAATTCTCTAAGAGTTTTTCAACACAGCCTCAGAAAAGTGCCGATTTATGAAGGAAAGGAATTCATCGGGTATTCTTTAGTCAAGGAGACCACGTGCAACCTGCAACTGGCTTAGTTTCTTTTTCCTTCAGGAAGGATCCACCAAGCACTCACGAGCTTTGCAATAATAATCGCAACAAAAAGTTGTCCAAACATGGCTTCAATAGCTGTTAGTGATTTTGCTAGATGGTGCAAGGGTGTAATATCCCCCATTCCAAGGGTGGCAAGTGTCGCAAAACTGTAATAAAGGAAATTAAAATAGTGTTCGTACAACTCTGAAAATTTAATTTTTTCGATAGCAAGCCAACCGACACCATCAAAACTCCCTGGATATAATGCATTTACTAAAAAATAAAAATTTGCCCACAAAATACCTGAGAGGAGGTAAATCATTAAAGCGCAGAAAATTAACTTAATATTAATTAAATGCGCCAAGAAGATCTTTCTCATCAAAATTAATATTGCAAGCAAAGTAAAAGCAACTGAAATTCCATATGAAATCACCAGACAAGATAGAGAACTGCAGTAAAAACTTACAGAATTAAAAAAAGCAAAAGGAACCAGAAAAAAAAGCGCAAGACTCCAGGGTTTTCCGGCCAATGCGTAAATCGTTGAGAGAATCAGAACAGAAAAACTGCATTGCAGAACTAAGTGAGTGTAGAACGTTTTTTCAAAAATAGGGATTATGAAAAAAATGACTATAACAGCAGACAAGGATGCTACAAAAGCTCTTAGGCCCTGTTTGCCCAGCTTTAAGTGTTGTGTTTCGATTTCCACTACTCAGACCCATTTTCCTAATGAATTTACACCTGTTTTCTACAAAGTGTCAATCTCAAAGAGATTACAGCTGACTGGTCTCACCAAAAGAAGAATTTTGATAAAGCAGACGGAAAATAATGGGTGTAATAATTGTAGTAATTGCTATTACGATAATAAGCACGGCATAAATTTCTTGATTGAATACTTTGTTTGTCCTTCCAATTTCTGCAAAAATTAAGCCTACTTCTCCGCGTGGAGTCATTGCAATACCGACGACCCATTTTTGCCACATTTTTGCTTTGAGTAATACGAAACCGGAGGCCAGTTTCCCAACAAAAGCTGCGCAGAGTAAGGCGATTGAAAACCACCAAAAAATGCAGAATCCCATGAAACTTCTCTTAGATTTAGGCTAAGACCAATATTTACAAAAAAAAATGGGGACAAAAAGATGGATGATTGGCTTCATGCTTTTTTCTACCCGCTGAGTAAACACTTTATTTGTTTGAAAATAAGCCGGCAGTGGAAGAAAGAATTTCGGTGAAAGCGCTAAACCTGCTGCAAAACCTCCGATTAATTCTGGAGCTCCAAATTGATGGGCAAGCCAGGCGAACAACAGTAGTAAGGCCACAGTCATCGATGGCAATAAACCTGGGATAGAGCTTATCTTTTCGTAGCGTTTAATAATATTTGAGATAGCTGCTACTAAAATTGGAGCAGTAATGAAAAAAATAACGATGAGACCATTGCGTAACCTCAAGCCAAACTTTTTTAAGCCATTCCATTAAATTGAGGTCCCGGCCAAGGCTATTTTTGAATGATTCTTGATTTTCGGCCTCCTATTAGGAGCAGTTTTCGTAACCATTCACTATCTTCTGTTTTACTTTCATCATCCGAAGATCCTGTTCTGCCTGGTTATTTGTAAAAGGCACACAGGGATCATGTACAAATGCCAGGACGGCTTAAATTTGATCCCGCGTTCTTTTTACTTTTCTCTTCAGATAAACCCCAATCACCGGGGTAAGCATGCACTCCTAGAGTTTTACATCTATACGACTATTCGAAAAGAAAAATTTTTATTCACTGCCCCCGATAGGGGATGGTGAACGTTACCATCGAACCATGCTGATAAGAAGGTATCTTTAAAAACAGAAATATAGTATTTATCAGGTTGGGGATGATTGAGCATTTCGATCAATGGCTTCAAATTAATGAGAGGCTGTCTGGAGATATGAGAGCAACCTTAATATCACCCCGTTTTTAGGTGTAGGTGTATGAAAAAAGTCTACTTATTTTCATTTCTTTTAATTTTTGGATTATTTATTTCCCAAGCATCCTCACTTTTTTATGGAGAGAAAATAAAATCTGTAGAACTGATAATAACAAGCATCACTTTAATATGTTTAGCCTTTATCATGATTCATGTTGGTCTTGAATTTTCTATCGATAAAAGCCGTTTGAAAAGTTATGGATGGGATTATTTTGTTGCTTTTACAGCCGCCACATTTCCATGGATTTTCTGTACAGTTTATTTCATTTATTTTTTTCATCATGACCCTAAGGTTTCAACCTACGATCTTTGGGTAGATGCTCTGTTACTGGGACGATTTGCTGCACCAACATCTGCTGGAATATTATTTGTCATGTTAGCTGCTGCGGACTTAGAAGACACATGGGTTTACAAAAAAGCGAGAATACTTGCGATCTTTGATGATTTAGATACGATCATTCTTTTGATTCCTATCAAGATAATGATCGTTGGCTTTAAGTGGGAATCAATTCTTTTATTATTAATCATCAGTGGTTTGATATATATAGCATGGAGAAGATTGCATTCCTATTTTTTACCCATAAACTGGTATATGGTTCTCATTTATTCATTGATTATCACATTAATAAGCGAGTCGATTTATGCTATTACATATTACCTTGAAGACGTAGCCCCTTTACAAATTGAAATCTTACTCCCTGCGTTCGTTCTAGGGTGTATTTTAGCCTACCCTAAAGAAGGGATTCATGCATTTCTGACGAAGAAAGAGGAAGAGATAGCAAAATGGGTTATTGCAGCAATCTTCATGCTTTTTGTCGGCATGTCTATGCCGGCTATCGAAGGGATACTCGATCCACACACTCCATCAGGAATTTCAATCACACAGGTAACTTTGCACGTTGCAGCGATCACTGTGTTATCGAACATAGGTAAGATGTTTCCTCTATTTTGCTATCGCAAAGAAGCGAGTTTAAAAGAAAGATTGGCGTTATCAATCGGGATGTGTCCACGTGGTGAGGTGGGAGCTGGGGTCATCATTGTCTCGCTTGGAATCATCAGTCATATCGACAACAGTTTAATCGTCATTGCAATGTTATCGTTGATTGTGAATTTAATTTTAACAGGCCCGTTTATTATGGTAATTAAAAAGTTACTATTAAACAATAGAAATAACTCAATGCCAGCAACATCAAACTAACTTTCTGTCTCAAATCAGAGATTAATAAATGAAGGATCAATACAATGCAATCACCAATCTTAGCCGAGGAACTGGCCTTCCGGTGATTATCGCACGCAAAAGTCAGCTGGCGCTTGACTAAAGGCGCTTTCAATTGGGCCTGGACCAAAACCTCTAAGGATACAGTTAGGTAATTACGGGATTTCTGTTGATGAGTTTAAATATTAAGGGGTTGATGGCAATGGAGACCAGGGCGCATGCGACGATGATGTCGTAACTGTCGTCTGAGAGAAAACCGGTCTTCATCGTTTCTTCTGCGAGTATGAAGGAAAATTCGCCAATTTGAGCCAATGATATAGCGATAATCAACGATGTCTTAAAGGAACACCTGAGCGCAAAAGCAATTAGAAAAGCAACTACTGGTTTGATGACTAAGATGATGAACAGAACGCTCAGGAATGCATAAGAAGACTTTACCAAGACGGCCGGATCAAATAACATCCCAACGGACATAAAAAAAACAGCGATAAAGGCATCTTTCATCGGCAAGGAATGGGCCAGTGCTTTTTCATACACTTCCGTTTTTCGGATGACCATCCCCGCAATAAATGCCCCTAAGGCAATCGAGATTCCGAAAAAGAGTGTCGTGCCGACCGCGATGAGAAAAATGAGAGCCAACATTGCCAAGGTGAATAACTCATGCGATTGCGATAGAGTCACTTTAGACAAAATGTAGGAAACCAGTTTTTGACCAAAAGTGAGCAAAACAACAACTAGGAGAAGGAATTTTACGAGCAAGATGGCAATGGGAATCAATATGAGTGATAATGTAATTTCAGATCCGTTTACAATTTTTGTGACCGTCGGCAATACAAGCAAAATCAATACGGTAATAATGTCTTCAACAATCAGCCAACCAATTGCAATACGCCCCTCTTTTGTTTTAATCAGACCATTTTCGGCCAAAATCCGCACAAGGACAACCGTACTGGCAACGCCAATTGCCATCCCGACGGAGGCACCTTCTTTTAGGGACCAACCTAGAAGAAAACTCACCCCAAGACTGAACAAAACGGTAAATAGCGTCTGACCAATGGCTCCCGGGATAGCGATTCTTCTTACATTGATGAGGTCCTGCAATTTAAAATCCAAACCAACGCCAAACATCATTAAAACAACGCCTATCTCCGCTAGCTGCTCCGATGTATGCATATCGGCGACAAAGCCCGGCGAATAAGGCCCGATGATGTAGCCTGCGAGTAAATAACCAAGAATGGGAGAAACTTTAATGCGCCACGCAAAATACCCCAAAATGCTGGCAACAGAAAAGCCAACAGCCAAGAGCACGACGATTTGAAGATTGGAGCTTTCTAACATGAAAAGCAATTGTAGTCTTCAAATATTTTATGTCTATTTAATTAGAGCCGGCACCAACAAGACGATCTAACTTATTTCAGATCAGAGAGCTCGTAGATAATGTAGCCATTTAGCCCATCGTGAGTGAATTTAATATCTCTGATCTTTAGCAGCTTTCTTTGATCTTTCGCTTTTTTATAAAGAAGATCGAGTTGGGTAGATGTATCCGCTGCAACACTAGAACCTGTCATGCCATAACAGTACTTTACAAAAGTTCTCCCATTGTTTAGTGGCTTATTTGAAACGTCGTAGATAATGTAGACATTGGCTCCATATCCCCATTCGCAGATTTTAATGTCTTTGATCGCGATGTATCTTTTTTCCTGATAAAGGGCATCTAAACGGTAGTTAATCCCCTCTGCAATCCCCGACCCTGTCCAGCCTGTAGCATATTCTAGACATGTAGTGATTTCCGTGGACCCTAAAACCTTGAAGTTCAAAACAAAGAGAACAAATAGCAGTGTGTACAGTTTTTTCATAAAATCCCCTCACTTTATGATCAAGGGATTGTAGCGAAGAGGTTTAAATCTATCCAAGAAAAAGTGTATGCCTAAAAAAGACAGGCAACTCTACTTTGAAGAAGCTTCCAGTAACCTGAGTTTTGGGTTATTTTTCCTCGTAATCAGCGGATTCTTGTGAGGCAAAATCGCAATTTTTTGCGAAGCTCATAGCTGAAAGCGCTATTTGCGAGCAAAAAAGTGCGATTTGGACCACAAAAATCCCTGAGGATGATGAAAAAGAACCCAAAACTCAGGTTCCAGTAGGCTTCTTTTTTCTCTGGTGACAGAAAGGAATTTGCAATAAGTGTTTCCCAATCAGGCAAGCATTGATGGAGCTCTGACAAGATTTGATCAATCGAATTTTCTGGAAGTTGGAGCCGCTCTCTACCAAAATAGTCAAGCGGAAATCAAATATTTTCACACGAAAATAGAGTCAAATTCACAACTTTTACTGCTTTAGCAGTAAAAACGCCTATTATTGAAAGGGGAAGTGCCCTTTGGCAACGATCTCTTGGAGCGGTTTACGCTGCGATGGCTCTTCTTTGGCTTGGAGCTCGGGAGAAAGGCTCTCTTTGTCCCCTGCTTTGCCGATGGCGACCATGGCTTCGACCTTGAAGTTGTCAGGGATTTTGAGGGCTGCTTTGATCGCATTGTAGTCAAAACCTTGCATGCCATGAGCCACGATGCCCCTTGCATGCGCTTCTATGGCTAAACTCATCCAAGCAGCGCCTGTATCAAAAGAGGCAGTCCCGGCAGGCTTATTGTTATGCTCAAAATTCTGACGGGAGATAACGACAACGAGAGTGTCTGCGTTTTTACACCACGATTTGTTGAAATCGACGAGAACATTAAACAGCGTCTCCCACTCTTTATCAGAGCGTCTGGCATAGACAAAGCGCCACGGCTGATTGTTGTAAGAAGATGGGGCCCAGCGGGCTGCTTCAAAGAGGGAAGAGAGCTCCTCCTCGGTCAAACGCTCTTCGCTGAAGGCTCGTGACGAGACCCGCGACATGAAAAAAGGTTGGATGGCGTAAGTGCTTTCTCTATTTTGGTATGTTGTCATGGGCAAATCTCCTTATGCACGATAATAAGGCTTCAGGATGGCTAAGTCAAAACAAATTTTTGATCCTTTATTTCGCTTTCTAATTAATTTAAAATTAATATTAACTAATATTATTTTTTATGCTATAATAAATGCATTATGAATCACGTTAAACCTAATTCTCAAAATCAGCCAGTAATCCTGCCAAACAGGGCCGGCAAGGACAAGACAGCGATTCCGCGACCAACCTTCTATGGGTTGGCGATCGGTCTCATTGTTACCGTTGGCCTCTTGATTACGATCGCCGTTGGGGGCGCGGGGCATATCCATGGCTACTTAGAGGCCATGGACGGTCTTGTGGCCAAAGTTCTCACAATCGGCACCCCTATTGTAGGCATCATGCAGCTGATACTGCTCGCGTGTCTATACAGTATTGATAAACGAGAGATTGAACGTAGAGAACAAAGAGATAGGGGCTCACTTATGAATTCGAACTCTATCGACGATTCAGACTCTTTTAGCGCGTCTGGGGAAGAGCTTGACCACATAGAGGCCGATTTATCTGGGTCACCAATAATATCGGATCTGCCGGAAATAAATAGGGTACAGCAAACAAACTCCACAAGCACCTCATCCACCAACTCCAACAACAATCAGGAACGAGTGGAAGAGATTTAATCTGAGTTACGAGGATGCATCAGATTTTGAAGATCTTGCCTAGCTTGTTCGGGCGAAATTTCATCAATGAGTAACCTTTCTGCGATGCGCTTGAGTTTGTCCAAACGGGGTGACGTTGGGTTGACGTGCTTCAGTTTGGTCAATAATGTGGAAATTTCGTCGCTAGCCGCTTTTTTATTGAGCTGAGCCAAGGTTTTTTCAACGTCTGGGAATGAGAGGGTTCCCTCATAGAACTGATCGGTTAGAACATGAATCTCGCGGGAAATCCAGTTGAGCCCTTCACGCGAAAGATAGTGACTTTCGTCTAGAACGGCTGATAATTGTGCAACTTGCTGAGAAAAAAGCGCTTCCAGTTTCATAGCCTATCTTCCCCATTTGATTACAAACCCATTCTATGGTAGACGGCAATTTTGAGCTACCACCCGTTCGATACCGATACCGTTATAACGAACCGCGTTTCCGTATATTTAAACACAAAGACACAAAGGCACAAAGAGATGTGATTAAATCATTTCTTCTTTCTTTGCGTCTTTGTGTTCAAAAAAAGGCAAATTAGTGAGACAAAGTGTAGGGGCAGGGAGCTCGGATCGGTATCGGCCACGGTACCGCATGACAAAAAAGGTCATCCCTCTATTTCTTAAGTTGCAGGCGGCAATAGTGGGCAGCACCTTTAAGGCTGGCCTTGTCATCGAGGATGACGCGGATGGGGATACTCTCTAAAAGATCTCTGAAGCGTCCCTTGTCGGCAAAATTTTCGATGAAGAGGGGCTCTTTGAGCTTGGGCAAGATTTTGGGAGGGATGCCTCCCCCTAAATAGATCCCCCCTGTGGCCATAAACTTCAGGACGCAGTTTCCTACCTCTGAGCCCAATATTGAGACAAACAGATTCAAGGTTTGGAGACAGATTTCAGATTGTGCGTTGAGAGCGTATTGAGTGATGATTTTGGCAGGATCGCCTGATTTAAGCTCTTCGGTTAGCCAATTCTCTTCTTTGAGGCCCACTTTCTCCTTGAAAAAGGAGTAAACATTCAAAAAACCGGGGCCAGATAAGATGCGTTCATAGGAAACATGACCAAATTTGCTTTGCAAAAAGCTGCAAAGCTGGAGCTGGAGCTCGTCTCTTGGGCCAAATTCACAGTGTCCCCCTTCGCAGGCAAAAGGATGGTGGGTCGTTCCATCCCAATAAAGACCCGCTTCTCCAAGACCTGTCCCTGGAGAGACAACTGCCCGATTCCCCTCTTTTTTACCCTTTCCTTTAAAAAGCTCAAAAAGGTTATCGGAATTTAGGATCTCAATGGCCCAGGCATTAGCTTCCAAGTCGTTGAGAAGGAAGACCTTTTCAAAACCTAAGGTCTTCGCGATCTCCTTGCTATCAATAATCCAGGGAAGATTCGTTGCCCGGCAAGCTCCGTCAATCACAGGACCAGCAACTGCAAAACAGGCTGTCTTAATGGTAGAAGAGCCATGCATCGTTTTGCTGCTCTCTAAAAACTCAGTAACAATGGTTTCGAGATTCGGATATTTTTGGCTCGGGTAAGTTGCCAGGTGAGACCAGGCGTAGTTCCCTTCTTTTTCTCCAAAAAGGGCCAGATGGGTTTTAGTGCCGCCAATATCTCCTGCAAGTATCATAATCGTTTCCTAAAATTGTGAATGTTTGTGGTGGCTATATTCTCAATTTCTTGATTGCCAAGAACTTGCGACAAAACAGAAAGAACATAAGGATAGCAACTAGCATTGTCGAAATTTGTGTGATAGGGCGGCGATGGAGATTTAAGCGAGACAAAATCCTTATCATAGAAAAAATCTGCCCCAAAACAGTAATTTTCAAGGGCATTTAAGCTGCGGGCATGCTCCAAATGCTTTAAGAAATCACTCTCCCCTTCGGGTCCCACAAAAACTTTGTAAAAATTGAGGCCAATGATCCCTTTGCGTCTGATAATTTCTTTCGCAATGTCATCGGTTAGATTACGAGGCTGATCACAAACGGCGCGGAAGTTGGAGTGGCTCGCAAGAGGGGTGATTTTGAGGTTCTTTTTATCGATGTAGTTTAAAATGTCGTGTGCAAGGGCATCGGAGGTATGGCTTAGGTCTATGGCACATTTTTTTCCGTCGAGAAACTCAAGAAACAGCTCCCCATCTCTTTTAAGACCGGCAGTCGTTAGGTTGCCTCCCCCAAACCGGTTTTCATGATTCCACGTCAGACTCACATATAAAATGGGGCCGGCAATTTGGGAATAATACTCAAAACGCTTGAAAGCAAGCTCAAGATCTTCCTCTTCTTCGCATAAACCCGATCCGTTTTCAATAGCAGCTGCCACTTCCAGTTTTGTGTGGGGATCAATGTGAAGATCTTCCCGCTCTTTTAATTTGAAAAAAAGCTCAAACTGCTTTTTTCCCTTAAGGAAAGACCCTTTTTCTGTTCTTGTAAACACAGCACAGACTTGAAACGCAACCTTCCCTTTTTTGAGCTGATCTAAAGAACAGCGCACTTCGGGATCAAAAATCGTCCGCGTGTCGTTATCTGCAAGATAGGAGAGTAAATCACAATGAAGATCGGCGGAGTACATTAGCTATTTTTTCTCCGGTATTCGCTGATAGAGCCCCCTAAGAGCACATTTTGAAGCTCCCGTTTGGTAAGCGTGTGCTTTGCCTTAAAGTGGTAGCCCTGACTCACATTTTTCACAGTCACCGTATCCCCTGCTTGAATCTCCTCTTTAAGTTTAGGGAAAGAGAGGATATCAGACTCGTGGAGTTTATCCCATTCTTTGGGATCGCTGAACATTAACGGGACAATTCCGAAGTTGGCCAGGTTTGCGCGGTGAATGCGGGCAAAACTTTTGGCTAAAACCACGCGGACTCCCAAATAGCGGGGGGCAATCACCGCATGTTCACGGCTAGAACCTTGTCCATAGTTGTCGCCGCCGATAATCAAGTGGCCCGTTTCTTTGTAGGGCTTGGTTCTTTCGGGATAGCTCTCGTCGATTTGGGCAAACACAAAGCGGCTGATCGCTGGAATATTACTTCTATAGGGAAGCACTTTAGCTCCGGCCGGCATGATTTCATCTGTGGAGACATTGTCTCCCACCTTAATTAAAATGGGTCCCTCAAAAGAAGGTTCTATCTCATCAAATATGGGAAGAGGCTTAATGTTGCTCCCCTTATCGAGCTCGATCGATCTTCCATCAGCAGGCGGCCGCACAACAGAATCGGCATCGACAACCAGCTCATCGGGCTCTCTCATTTTTGGATAAGGCATCTTGAGTTTGCGCGGATCGGTGATCACTCCTGTGATAGCAGCAGCCGCCGCCGTTTCTGGGCTGCAAAGATAGACAGCATCTTCTTTGGTTCCCGATCTTCCGGGGAAGTTTCTTGGAACGGTGCGCAAAGAGGGCCGACCATTCGCAGGCGCTTGTCCCATTCCAATACAGCCATTACAGCCTGCTTGGTGAATCCGGGCTCCTGAGGCTGCAAGTATTTCCAAATGGCCATTACGGGCCAAGTTTTCGAGTATCTGTCTGGAAGTGGGGTTGATATCAAAGGAGAGCTGGTCTTTTGCCTTTTGCCCCTTCATGATTTCAGCCACAATTGCAAAATCGCGGTATCCGGGGTTGGCAGATGAGCCCACCATTACCTGATAAACGTCGGCTCCCTCCACTTCCCGCACAGGCACCACCTTGCCAGGACTGCTAGGAAGGGCAATGAGCGGTTCGAGCTTGGATAAATCGATCTCGTCATGAAGATCATAGGAGCAATCGTTATCAGGAAGTAATTCTACCCACTGATTGCCCCGTCTTTGGCTCTCCATAAACCGTTTGACTTCCCCATCAGAGGGGAAAACAGTGGTAGTCGCCCCAAGTTCTGCTCCCATATTGGCAATCACATGCCGGTCCATCGCAGATAAGCAGGCAAGTCCTGGGCCATAGTATTCGATAATCTTTCCAACGCCGCCCGTCACATCATGCCGTCTCAACACTTCAAGGATTACATCTTTGGCGCTCACCCAGTCCGGTAAAGAACCTATCAGTTTGATACCCCAAATTTTGGGCATTTTCACATGGTAAGGCTCACCTGCAATAGCAAAAGCCACCTCTAAGCCACCCGCGCCAATCGCGAGCATTCCCATAGAGCCTGCTGCGCATGTATGGCTATCAGACCCTAAAAGTGTTTTGCCCGGAATTCCAAATCTTTCCATATGAACAGGGTGACTGACCCCGTTTCCTGCGCGGCTATACCAAATTCCAAAGCGCTGACACGCACTTCTTAAGAAAATATGATCTTCTGCATTTTTGAAATCGTCCTGCAAGATATTATGATCGACATACTGCACAGAAATCTCTGTTTTTGCACGCTCCAGATTCATCGCCTCAAGCTCGAGCATGACCATTGTTCCTGTCGCATCCTGCGTCAGTGTCTGGTCGATTTTAAGGCTGATCTCCTCTCCCACTTGCATTTTACCCTCAACGAGGTGTGATTGGATGAGTTTTTGTGCTACGTTAAGTCCCATAATTCTCCCGTGTCTGTGCCCGATTTTTAAATTGCAAACGTAAAAGAAAAAGATTTTAGAGGCAATTGCAAATTTTCCTGGGAAAGCAGTTTTGCAATTCCCTCTAAGAACAAGCAGCTTTGTGGATCCGATTCATCAAAGCCCTATTTTTTTGAACCGTTTCATCACAAAGAATGAGAATTTCCTCTTTGCCCTCAACATCTGCTTGTCGAAAGCTTGCGTACAAATCTTGCTGTCTAATCGTGTAAAGGATAGTCCGTTTTTTTGAACCAGCAAGGCTTAAATAGACTTCTAGATCTTTTTGTGTTTCAAACACCAAAACTTTCGCACGTGGAGCATAATGCCGATACTTCATCCCAGGAGAAGCAGGCTTTTCCACACTTTCCCCCGCAAACAAAACGGGCACTCCCAAAACAGCCTCCAATTCTTTTTGCCCGATCGCTCCTGGTCGCAAAATTGTAGGAACAGGATCTAAAGCCAAAACAGTTGATTCAATCCCAAGTCCGCAAGGGCCCCCATCCAAAACTCCCGCAATGTGACCCGCAAAGTCATTCACCACATGTTCTGCCCGCGTGCTACTCGGCCTTCCAGAAATGTTCGCAGAAGGGGCCACCAGGGGGACACCAACTGCCTCAATCAATTTAAGAGCTAACTCGTGAGCGGGCATTCGCACTCCAATTGTCTCCAGATTTGCCGAAACAATTGCCGGCACACACTCTTTTTTTTTCAAAAGCACAGTCAACGGCCCCGGAAAAAAAGCCTTTGCCAAAAGGTAAAAACTCTCCGGCACATCTTGAACAATCATCTCCAATTGCTTGAGATCAGAAATGTGAACAATCAAAGGATTGTCCTGAGGACGTCCCTTAACCTGAAAAATTTTCTGAATCGCTTCGGGCAAAAAAACAGAAGCCCCAAGACCATAAACAGTCTCTGTAGGAAACGCGACAAGCTCTCCTAGGCGGATCAGCTCGGCAGCTTTTGGAATATCAAAAGTCTGGAAGATCATTTTGCGGACTATCCCATGTCATAACGGCATCTCCGGTTCTGACATTCATTTTAAGGGTTGTTTTAACGTATTTTTCCAGTTTTTCAGTATAAATACGGAATTGAGAACGCAACTGAACAATCAAATATTGTTCTCCATCTTCCTTGATAAGGTTAAGCTTCATTGACCCTCCGTCAACCTGAATCAAGTAAGCAGTGAGATGATCATTTCTATACCGGCTCGCAAGAATACAAGCGAGCTCACTAAAAATGTTCTGATTGACAAATCCATAGATGTACGAGCCATATTTTTTTTCTACCTCATCTGGTGGAATAGGAATTCCATTCAAGTGACAGTGCATGCCTCGATTGATATCCTTTTCTGTTACGGCTCTTCTCTCTTCCGACGTTCTATGCATTTCCATTTCTTGTCTCAGTTTCGGTAGTTTGAATGTATAGCTCGCTCCCCGATCTTGCTCCAAAAGCGTTAGATATGCCTCTTTTGTTTTCACGTGATGGAACATTCGCTTTTGGTGTTGTTGGAGTTGCGCAGAACATCGGACAAAAAAATGATAAAAAATGCCATAGATCGCTCCGTAAAGAAAAGTGGTGGAGCCGATAATATTAACTGACAACCCAGACCAGAAAATGGCAGCGTCATATTGATAAAAAGCCATCAAAAGAGCGCCCGTCATACACAAAATCGCCCCTACAATCACTCCAATTACCGCTGCGCGAGAAAAATCGTGCGAGGAAACCTCAAACTCTTTTGCTAAAAGAACGGGATTGTTTTGCTTAGAATATCTGTAATCTACATACATTTTACTGACAAATAATATCAAAACCCTATATTTGTCTCAGTGAGAAAAAAAATTATTTATTGAGGTTCTATGGCAGCAGGATGGTTTAAAAAAACTCATTGGGGTTTAGCGAAAGGGGGCAATTGGTTTGGACAACTTTTCCTACTTGCCATCCGCCTCTACTGGGGCGTTTTGCTTGTCGTGACAGGTTTTGGAAAATGGACTAAAATTGCACAAGTGGGAGACAGTTTTGCAAACCTGGGAATCCCATTCCCCTCTTTTTCAGCAGGCTTGGTAGCCACAGTGGAGCTTTTGGGAGGCATCGCTTTGATTCTAGGTCTTTTCTCAAGATTTTTTGCCCTACTTCTATCAATCCTCCTTATCGTGGCTCTTTCAACTGCCCATAAAGAAGGTGCCGCTCAGCTCTTCACCAATCCAACAGCCGTATTCTCTCAAGCCCCCTTCACTTATCTCATGACTGCGCTGACAGTTCTCAGCTTCGGCCCCGGCATCTTCTCCTTCGACTACTGGTTTGAAAAGAAAACTTACGGCAGATCTCTCTCGCGTGAGTTATAGGACCTCGCTCTATAACTCACAAATTTGCCAAATAGATTTGCACGATAGTAAAAATAACAGGATAAAAGGATGGATGGGTAAACAAGCAAAAAAAATAATTTTTTAAATTATCTTGCCCATCCTTTTATCCTGTTATTTTTATTATCTTGTAATATGTCTGTAAGACGAACGAGTCCCTGAAGAAGGGACTCGTTCATGAAAGATGGATTACATGCTGTATTTGGTTTTCTGAGCAGTTGTTGAAGAGGGAGTCTCAGTTTTAGTTTCGGTCCCATTTGGCTTACGTTTTTCTGGGTTGATCAGCTTGAAAGAGTTGATGAAACGTGGATAGTCTTTAGACATATCTTCGCCTTTTTTGTAGACTGTAAAGACTTGGTACAGTGTGTTGTGCACCAAAATTAGACGCCCCTGGAAGTAGATGTCCTGGTTTTTGACTAAGAATTCGAGGGATTTATATCCTTGGAAATCATTGATCTTCATATCCTGAACTTCAGAACCGGTAAGTGCTTGGACCATTCCCTTAAAGCCATCCTGGAGGTTTACTTCAGGTTTTGACATATCGACTTGAGCTGGATAGTTCCAAACAGAAACAACATAAACGACGTTGTCTGAAGGTTCACTTAAATATGTTTCATAGTTGATTTTGAGATTGCTCTTAGGTACATCGATAGATTGTTTTACTTGTTCTGGCTTTTTAGGTAAATCGATTGAAAAACCGCTCTCTGGATAGCTATAAGTTTTCCATTCTACTTTTTTCTGAGTTGCCGCGTCAGCCTTCTCCCTTGTATCTGTTGCGGTAGCTGCCTGAACTGCACTAGACAGAATGAGTCCGCAAGCAAGTATGTTTAATAAGAATTTGTTTGAGAATAAGCTCATGTAGGCCTCGTAATTGTAAATTTAGTACTTATAATTATTTTATTTGATAACTATATTATTTAAAAAATGTTTTGTTAGTTTCTAATCCTGTTCTTCTTGAATTTAAAAATGATTTTTTGTATCCTTTTAGGTTATGAAAGTTGTTGGAGTCATCCCAGCCCGCTACCAAAGCAGCCGTTTTCCCGGTAAACCCCTAGCCCATATTTTGGGCAAATCCTTGATACAGAGAACTTACGAAAATGCCAAGCTTTGCAAATCTTTAGATCGGGTTGTGATCGCAACCGATGATGAACGCATTGCCGATCATGTTAAAAGCTTTGATGCTGAATGCTTTATGACATCCCCTTGCTGCCCAACAGGAACTGACCGGGCATGGGCTGTTGTCGAACAACATTTCGGAGACGCTGAAATTGTGGTTAACATTCAGGGAGATGAGCCCTGTTTAGATCCCTCAATTGTCGATGTCCTTGTCAAGAAACTAGCTACGTCTCAGGAGGCCGTTTTAACAACTCCTGTGGCCCCGATTCATGACCGGGAAGCTGCCCTGAGCAGACACACAGTCAAATGCGTTTTTGACCACTCAGGCAGAGCCCTTTACTTTAGCAGATCCCCAATCCCTTTCATGTCTAAAGAAAATTCCTCTTTTTATTACCGGCACATCGGAGTTTATTGCTTTAGACGGAGTTTTATGCAAAAATATGTCCTTTTAAACAGGACGCCGCTTCAAGAAAGCGAGGATCTGGAGCAGCTCAAGATTTTAGAGAGCGGCTATCCAATCCATGTGTGTGTAGTTGAAGATCAAGCAGTTGGGGTTGATACCCCGGAAGATTTAAAAATAGTAGAAAGATTGATATGTCAAAAAGCCAGTTTAAAAGAAAGTATCTATTCATAACAGGAGGCGTTGTCTCCTCTCTGGGTAAAGGTTTAACTTTGGCCTCGATTGCCCTCCTTTTGGAAAAACGGGGCTATAAGGCTGCGATGCTTAAATTAGACCCTTATCTTAATGTCGACCCAGGGACGATGAATCCATTTGAGCATGGAGAGGTTTATGTCACAGACGACGGGATCGAGACCGATCTCGATTTGGGACATTATTACCGCTACACCTCCTCCCCTTTGACAAAAGCATCGACTGCCACTTCGGGCCAAATCTACGAAACAGTCATTAAACGGGAGCGTCACGGAGATTATCTTGGAAAAACTGTCCAGGTGATTCCCCATATTACCGATGAGATCAAAAAACGGATCATGCTGTGTGGAGAGGCCGCCCAAGCTGATATCGTCCTGGTGGAAATTGGGGGCACGATCGGCGACATTGAATCGCTTCCCTTCTTAGAGGCGATCCGCCAATTCCGTTGCGAAAGACCGTCCGACTGTCTCAACATCCACATGACCTATGTCCCTTATCTCAAAGCTGCTGGCGAAGTAAAAACCAAGCCGACCCAACACTCTGTCCAGACCTTGCGTGGTATCGGGATACTCCCCGATTTTATTCTCTGCAGATGTGAGGAGCCTCTCTCGCTAGACATTAAAAAGAAAATCAGCCTGTTTTGCAGCGTTCCCAAAGAATCTGTTTTTGATGCGCTCGATGTAAAAACAACGATCTACGAAGTTCCTTTGATGCTTGAACAACAAGGTCTTGGGAAGAGAGTTTGTGAAGATTTAGGCCTGGAAGACAAAGCTGTTGATCTTACCGAATGGCAAGCCATTGTGGAGACCATCAAGAAACCTAAAGGTAGTATTACCGTTGGCATTGTGGGCAAATACCTCCAACATAAAGACGCTTATAAATCGGTGTTTGAAGCGCTCCAACATGGCGCAATTGCTGCGGGCTATAAGCTCAATATCAAAACCATTGAGTCTGATAAAATCGAAGCTGTCGAAGATCTTGAAGGTTGTGATGGCTTTTTAGTTCCAGGAGGCTTTGGCGAACGGGGCTGGGAAGGTAAAATCGACGCTGCCAAGTATTGCCGCGAACAAAAAATTCCCTACTTCGGCATCTGCCTTGGAATGCAAGTCCTTTGTGTTGAATTTGCCCGGAACGTTTTAGGACTCAAAGGGGCTAATTCGACAGAAATGGAGCCCCAAGCTCCTGAGCCTGTGATCTCTTTATTGAGCGAACAAGAACAAGTCGAGACAATGGGTGGAACTATGCGCCTCGGAGCCTATTCTTGTATGCTCAAACAGGGAAGTAAAGCGCACCAAGCTTATGGCTCTCTCAAGATTTCCGAAAGACACCGTCACCGCTACGAGTTTAATAACCGATACAAAGAAATCGCTGAAAATCACGGCCTTCTCCTTTCAGGAATCTTGGAAAATGGGCATTTGTGTGAAATTGCAGAAGTGAAAGACCATCCTTGGATGGTGGGCGTGCAATTCCACCCAGAATTTAAATCGAGACCCACAGAGCCCCATCCCCTTTTTAGAGACTTTGTAAAAGCAATGGTTGAGAATGGACAAGAAAAAAAGAGTTGCTAGCATCGATTTTGGGCTCAAACGTTTAGGCGTTGCCATCTCCGACGAGAGCCAAATCATCGCCTCCTCGCTCGGAGTCGTCCAGGCAGGAAGAAACAGCGCAGAAACAGTCCAAAATATTCTTAAACTGCTCGCTCCCTACGATCTCGAGAAGATCATCATCGGCAACCCCATCCACATGGATGGCCGCATGAGCTTTCTCGCTGATGAGGTCAAACACTTTATGACGCAGCTCCAAGCCAAAGTGAGCTGCGAAGTTTCCCTCATCGACGAGCGCCTCTCCACCTCCCAAGCGGAGCGCTCCCTCAAAGAAGGAGGCATGAGCCGCAAAAAGCGCGCTAAGGTCATCGACGCCGTCTCTGCCGTCATCCTCCTCCAATGCCACCTCGGCTACTAGAGAAATTCAACACAAAGACACTAAGGCACAAAGAGATAAAAATGTAAATTGCTTTTCTCTGTGTGCTCTGTGGTTTTAAAAATGCCTCACAGACTTGACGACGTCACGTTCATGTATTTTAAAAACCACAGAGGGCACAGAGAACAGAGAGATAAATAATTCTCATCTCTTTTTTGACCCTCTTATTAGCGTTGAATGGCTCTCACAGTTGCACTGTTACAATTCATCAGCATTGTTTAAAGTACGCGGCCTTAAAATCGAGCTCTCAGCATAGGTCTGATTTTTCAAGAAGCACTGTTCTTGGATCAAGGCAAAAATAAAGCCTCGGATGACCGTTTTGCGATAATTTTCATTGCTGATCTCATTGGTAGGTTCTAAGCACTGATAGAGTGCTTGCAGATTTTCTTCGTTTTGAAGAAGCACCTGCAGAATCTTGTCTTTATAAGCATTAAGCTCTTCAGTGAGTGGCCAGTCCTTATCAAGATTAAAGTTAGGAGACTCATCTGGTATACTCACGTGCCTCCATTCCGCATTTCCTATGTCGAAGATATAGGCTGGTATCTTCATAGGGGACGTGGCAGGTTCTTGGATGATGTGGCGCGCGCTTGCTTTTGCCTGCAGACATCTTTCCATCCGTTCGATTAAAGCTGAGGTATATACATTAAATGGGACAAAAGGATCTTGGCCGTTTCGGAGATTTACGTCTATATTCTGCAAAAACTGGATAAGACCAGGTAATTTAGGCTCGATCATGAGTTTAAAATCAAATTTGCTGAATGCAAGAGCAGCTTCAGGATTTTGTTTGCAAAAAAGACTGACCATATCAGCGTAGATTGCCTCTGCCATTATGTAGTCAGCATCCCTTACGCAATTGGTTGCCGGATCATACTGTCTTAAAGCATGATAGGATTTAAGCATTATTAGAGATCCCATTGACTCAAGGTCTTCTTTATTTTCGATATTTCCAGCGAAAAAACGGCTTTGCCAATAGCTAGCTTTGTTACATTTGAATCGGTTCAAAGCCTTAGTGTATGCGTGTCCGATATGATCACAGGGAAAATACGTTGAAGTCAAATTGTGGTGAAGGTCAACCATACGGCCTTTTACATTGAGAGAGTTCCCAATTTGGGTGTTTGCTTTCCATAAAAGGCGAATGACTTCTTGATTGCTCTTTTTGATACAAGTCATTTCCTCATAACCGCCGCGTTGATAACTCTCTTCTCTTCCAAGAAGATTTCCTTGGTAATCGCACATGTGCCAAACATTTGGATCTTGTTCAAGCTGATCCATAACAGCTTCCCGTAATTTCTTTCTGTGATCATAGGTCACAAACTTGATTTGTGAAGTTGCATAATGTTCACGGAGCTTATCGATAAACTCTTGAAAAGTATCAGGTATGAGGACAATGGCCCGATTTTTAAGTGTTTGCTTGCCAATGAAAAAAGTGTCATAAGGGGCCAAGTTGAAGGGCTTGCCTTCTTCTGAGCTCTCAAAATCCTCCAAAGGTTGCAATATGGCTATTAATTCCTCTTCCCATGTGCCACCGCTATTAGGTTGCACTAGCTGATTCCAACTCCAATGGACAGTTGGCCTTGGGATTTCTTTGTTATTAAATTGTATCTTTTCAAAGTCGAGGTGATGTCCAATCTCCCCTTTTGCAGAGAGTATGCCAAGAAGTGCAAATAGGTAGCGGGCGTCCTTTTCTTCCCAGGGAGGATTAGCCTGGCTGAAGCCAAATTTCTCAAGCATGCCATCTTTAATTCCAAGATCATAGTAATCCTGACAGATGACTTGAACGAGCACCACATGCTTGAATAATTCATGAGGATCGCAGTTACTAAAAGTGACTTTGAGTTCTGGCTGGAGAGCTTTGCTGACTGAGTAGAATGTTTGTATGAGCGTGGCCTGCTCATAAACATCATTGACTGCAAGCTGCGGAACCATAGCTGGCAATAAAGGCCCATCCACTTCAGGCAACAACGCCTTGTCAAAGTAAGCCAAGATGCGTCCACCATACTCAGTTAGAGAAGGATGGAAAACGAAATATGTGAGTGCACCTCCAACACAAGCTACAGGATTTCCCGACGCACATCCGGCAACAATGGCATACGAAAAAAACTCATGCGCTGTTTTCTTATACTCAAGTTGGAGAATCTGCTCCTGCAATTTCCTAATTTCAATCTGCAATGTAAGGATTCTGTTATTCTGCCACTGAATAAATCCTCCGATAGTCGCGCCAAAACAGACTCCGATCAGCGTGCTTTTAACAACTCCTCTGCTTCTATCTCGATCTTTTCCCTCAAGTACTTCACTGCAAACGTTAGATACAACTTGGCAAGCCGCACAGACAATCCCCCCTTCGATCCCTCCCTGTATTGCCCGATAGACGATGTCCATCATGCGTACTTCCATGTCATATGTAATGTGAGTGACGGGATATACAACTCTACTAACATGAGCTACTAGAGCGCCCCCAAAGTACCCTGTGAACCCTCTTGCGCCCCCGGTCATAGCTTTAGCTTTTAGTATCTTTACCGAAGGCAATTTCCCTGTTTTGCTATATTTATGAACCACTTCCCTTAGAGGCGAATAAATCATACCACCTAATATACGAGACCCAATGCTTGAAGCAAAACCTGCGGCACTTAGACAGGCTCCAATACCTCCCAGCAAACCTCCGCATAAGAATTCTTTGCCATATGCCCAATAGCTCTCTTTTGAAGTACGGAATTCATCTAAAGGATCGCTAATAGCATACATCAGAGTATTTAGCCCCGATGAGATAAACACAGAACTCGCTACGTCTGAAATACGATCATTTTCGTTGGTTGTACTTGCTAAAGAAACGCCGTATGCAATTTGAAAAACTCCTAATCCACCTTGAATTATAGACCTGGATCTAAGGGTATTGCCACTTCCTAATAGAGACATATTTTTGACCTTTTATCTGCTTACTTATTTTCTAACAGCCTGACAACCTCATCGTGATTTTTTTCCCTAGCAAGATCGATTGCCTTCATTCCGTTATTTGCCTCTAGAGTAACATCTGCTTCTCTTTCGATTAAAATAACAACACATTCGACGTTGCCAGCGCGTGATGCAAACATAAGCGCTGTGCGACCGTCACAATCAGCAGCATTTATCTCTGCCCCAGCATCAAGAAGCGCAATTAGAATTTCATGATAACCATTTCTACCAGCCCACATCAAAGCAGTAGCCATAAACGTATCTACAGCATTGGGATTAGCTTTTTTAAAAAGAAGGATTTTGACAGCCAATAAATGTCCACGAGAAGCTGCAAAAATTAAAGCGGTCCATCCGTACTCATTTGTGGTATCGACACCCATGCCTCTGTCGCAAAAAAGCTCTAGTTGATCGGCCAATCCTTTATTTGCAGATTCAAAGAAAAGGATTTTTGCATCTTCTTCACTTAAGGCTTTTGCCATAGTTGAAGATTCAAGAATACGGGAGTTTTGAGCATTTACCTCATTTTGCATTTCTTGAGCCAAATCGCGAATATTACGATCGGCGCAATAATTCGTAATATAATGCCTATCAAATGGACAGCGTGCGGGTGTTTCTAGATTTAAGATCGTCTCTTCGCAAAATACGTGGCCACAAGGATTGAGCCGCACAGCATCTGTCATTAATCTCATCGTAATAGGATCTGTTAGCATTTCATGGAGTTTGCTGTTTTCAATATAAATGGGCGAAATCATAAATCCTCTTAAACCTATTTGTTAACTTTTTCTTCCAATAATTTCACAATCTCATCGTGATTTTTGCCGCGGGCAAGATCGATAGCTTTCGTACCATAGTTTGTTTCAAGATTGAAATTGGCTCCCCGGTCAAGCAAAACACGCACAGCTTCTACTTTACCTGCGCGCGCGCCTAACATGAGCGCAGTGCGACCTTCACTATCGATAGCATCTATTTCTGCACCGGCATCAAGGAGAGCCGTTAAGATTTCAGGATGGCCATTTCTGGCAGCCCACATCAAGGCTGTGGCGTTAAAAGAATCCGCCGCATTCGGGTTAGCTTTTCGAGCAAGAAGAACTTCAACTGCCAGCAAATGACCACAGCATGCGGTAAATAATAATGCGGTCCATCCAAAATCATTTATCACATTGACATCCATGCCACTGTCTAAGCAAAGTTCTAGTTGATCAGCTAATCCCTTGCTTGCCACTTCGAAGAAAAGAACTTTCGCATCTTCTTTGCTTAACACCTCTGAGATAGGTGATGACATAAGATTGGAAAGAGAATGCGTCATAGCTTCCATTTCTTTAGCCAAATCTCGAATCTTTTTATCGGGAGAGAAACTAAAGTAAAGTTCACCATCAAGCGGGCATCTCTCTGATGGTCGCTCCATAATTGTCTTTTGACTAAATGTGTGTCCACAAGGGTAAAGCGTCACAGCATCTGTCATTAACTTTCCACTGATAGGGTCATACAAATGCTTGTAGGTCTGGCTGTCGTTATCAGTAGCAGAAATCATAAAATCTCCTAGGCTTAAAATGTTAAGATACGCTAAAGCAGAGATCAATTTAAGACAAGAAAATCTGATCTGTTGAGATTGCTCCTAATTATAAAGTGATCGTAAAATCATATTTCTGAATCCAAAAGAAGGTAGGTGAAAAATGTCGTTTTTTGTCACGAAGGTAAATCCGCTAATGGAATCCATGACCTATTGCTGTTATCCATCGACATCTCCGTTGCAGTGGCAAAAAAGTGTTTTGGATACAATTTCAAATTATGAGAGTACGGCCCAAGAAATTCTCGCAGCTCTTAAAGAAAATCCTCAGGTCAAAGAGTACTATGATCTGTCAGCGGGTGTCGTTGAAGGTTATACTGTTGGCGAGCATACACAGATGGTTCTTGAGCTTGCACATAAGTACAGAACTTACTTTCAGGCCGAGCTTGAAGGAATCATGGACTGGAGTGATTTCCTTCTCTTCCTTGCTCTACACGACATTGGAAAAGGGATTAGCAAAAAGTTTGAGCGAAATGGTGTATCTGCCAAGGAAGCCGAACTGCTGGCCAATCGAAAGATTGCGACCGGGATTGCAGAGCAATTGTGGCTCAGTTCAAAATTGGGTCATCTTTTTCAAGCCATGCTTTTGCATGATTCACAAGGCGATTATTTACAAGGAAATATAGATGCAGACACCTATCTAAATCATCTCTTAGACATGTCGGCCATCTGTTTGCATCCGCCAGCACAGTTTTACAAGATTTACCATGCTTTTCATATACTTGATGCAGCTTCCTACCCGAATTTGAAGCCTCTTTTTATCTTTGAAGACGATAAACTCCGACATTGTGAAGCGTACCAGTCCTTACTCGATTCTTTTAAGCAAAGATTGATTGGCAATTCATCTTAAGACTGTCATGAAGTTACAAAGAGAACTTTGTTGAGGTGTTTTTACCACAAAAATCCCTGAGGGTGAGGGAAAAGAACCCCAAACTCAGGTTACTGCCTCTTGCAAATTAAGAAGAATTAAGGTAAAGCCATATGTAAAAAGATCAGGTGGCTATGCAAGAATTTTCCGAAGTATTTCCAGATATTACGACCATTACTTTCGGAGACAAGGGAGCCACTTTCCAAAATCCGCTCACTGAGGAGAAAAGGCAGTCGAAAGTGGTGGATCCTTGCATTGTTGTGATTTTTGGGGCGACAGGCGATTTAACGTCGCGCAAACTGTTTCCGGCTCTTTATAATCTTCAGAGGGACGGACAGCTGCCTAATCACTTTGCCTGTGTCGGCTTCGCCAGACGTCCTAAAAGTAACGACGATTTCCGTAAGGAGATGCATGAGGCGGTCAATAAATTTTCTAGAGTGAAGCCCGTTGATGAAAATCTCTGGAATACTTTTGGACATCAAATTTATTACCACCAATCTGATTTTGATGATGAACAAGGGTATGATAACTTACGTAAGCTGCTGGATGACATTGATAAGCAGCATGGAACTGCGGGCAATCGGATTTTTTATCTTTCGACGCAACCGAGCTATTTTCCTGAAATTATCAAAAGGCTTGGGCAACACCAGCTGATTTACGACACCAGTAAGGTCAAAGACAAATGGTCACGGGTCATTATCGAAAAACCCTTTGGCCATGACTATAAATCTGCCATTGAGCTGCAACAATTTGTCTTAAATCACCTTGCAGAGTCTCAAATTTACCGGATCGATCACTATCTAGGGAAAGAGACGGTTCAAAATCTCCTTGTTTTCCGTTTTGCTAATTCCCTTTTTGAATCATTTTGGAATAATCACTACATTTCCCATGTTCAAATTACTGTGGCAGAAGAAATTGGCATTGGAACGCGGGGCGCATTTTTCGAAGAAGCGGGCATTTTGCGCGACATTGTCCAAAACCACATGATGCAGCTTCTTTGTTTGACAGCCATGGAGCCGCCGCCGAGCTTGAATGGCGATGCCATTCGGGATGAAAAGGTTAAAGTGTTATCAGCCCTCCGTCCTATTGATCTTGAAAACTTTAACAAATACATTGTCAGAGGTCAGTATGGACCCGGATTTATTAATGGACAGAGCGTGATTGGCTACCGAGAAGAGAACAATGTGAATCCCAATTCTTCTGTTGAAACATTTGCGGCTTTGAAGCTCTACATTGACAATTGGCGTTGGGCAGGTGTCCCTTTTTATTTGCGAGCTGGCAAGAGACTTCCCAAAAGAGTCACAGAGATTGCGATTGTCTTTAAAGAAGTTCCGGGGATTTTGTTTTCACGTGCAGGAGCCAAAAATGAACATAACGTGCTCGTTATCCGAATTCAGCCCGACGAAGGGATCTCTTTGCGCATCAATTGTAAAGTTCCAGGTCCCTCTTCTCCGATTCAGCCTGTCAAAATGGATTTCCGCTACGGTTCCTATTTTGGCTTAACCCCACCAGAGGCTTATGAGAGGCTGATCTGCGATTGCATGCTCGGAGATGGAACCTTGTTTGCAAGAGGCGATGAGGTTTTAGCTTCGTGGAAATGGATCTCTCCGGTTTTAGAAAGATGGCAAAAAAATGTGGCAAGCGATTTCCCCAATTACCCTTCAGGAAGTTGGGGGCCCAAAGCTGCCGATGAGCTGCTTGGCTCTGATGGCTTTGCCTGGAGATTGATCTAAGCATGAATATCATTCAGAACATCGACATCAACGAAGAACTGACCAAGCTGTGGAACGAAGAACAGGGGCAAAATAAAATCAGAGCCTCCCTCTTTACCCTGATCGTCTATCTCCATAAGGGAACGCAAGCGAATTATTACCAGAATATCATCAAATCGGTTGTCGCAAAATTCCCCTGCCGCGTGATTTTGATCATCAGCGATGTCAATGCTGACGAAGACTCTCTAAAAACTACTGTCAGCTCGGAAACCATTGGTCTTGGCGAGTTGAAAATTTTTTGTGAAATCATTCAGATTGAAGTAGCACGAGAGTGCATCGAGCGTGTCCCTTTCATGGTCCTTCCCCATATTTTGCCCGACCTGCCCGTTTATCTTTTGTGGACGCAAGATCCGATCAAAGAAAACGCTGTTCTCCCTCATTTAGAGCCCCTTGCTGACCGCATTATTTTCGATTCGGAGTCGACAACCGATCTTCAAAATTATAGCTGCGCTGTGATGTCATTGATGAAATGCTTTCATTGCCGCATCGGCGATCTGAATTGGAGCGCCCTTTCGGGCTGGAGATCGCTCCTTGCGCGTGTTTTTAATAACCCGCAGTCTTTGGCAGATCTTCAGCAATGCGTGGCTCTTAAAATCTACTACAATAAAAAAGAGTCTGAACATCAAAAACATACGGAAATTGAGGCTGCCTATTTACAGGCGTGGTTAGCCTCTCGGCTCAATTGGAAGTTTCAGACGATTTTAAAAGTAGATGGAAACCTCAACTTAACTTACAGGGTAGGAAGCCAAGATATTGAGGTTACCTTGATCCCTCAAGCCAAAGAGGCAGAACTACCGGGACAAATTTTTGAGGTAGAAATTGTAAGTCTTAAAGATGAAGGCCACTACATTTTCAAAAAACAGCCAAATAGCCGCCAGGTCTGTATT
This sequence comes from uncultured bacterium, assembly GCA_964588495.1. Lineage (GTDB taxonomy): Bacteria > Chlamydiota > Chlamydiia > Chlamydiales > JAAKFR01 > CAVPKN01. Next base: position 29,191 of record CAZPPS010000005.1, read on the forward strand.
CAATATTCAGAAAAAGATTTTTGTCAGCTTCCCGAATGCAGTTATTTAAGCGGCACAGCGGCGGGCCAAGAGATTGTGGAGGAGATTTTTTATCCCTCTAGTGGTAAACATTATAAAAATATGCTGGAAATTCTCTCATTGATTCCCTGGAGGTCCCTTTGAGCCAACCTTATTACGTTTTAGATAGCAGACGAAAAATTGCTTTACCAGGTGATCCTGATCTCACCTTGACGTGCGCCGTTGATCTTTGGATCCAAATTGCCAATGAATCGATCCAGGATCACGATTTTTTTGCCGTGGCTCTCTCGGGCGGTTCTACCCCCAAACAAATTTTTCAAAAACTAGGCGCTTTGCAAGAGCAAGTGGATTGGTCAAAAGTGTTTATCTTTTGGAGCGATGAAAGGAGCGTTGGACCGATTCATCAAGACAGTAATTACAGAATGGCCCTGGAAGAAGGTGGACTTTCTAAGCTTCCAATTCCTCAATCTCAAATTTTTCGTATGGTGGCAGAAGAGAATATTGAGGCGAATGCCAAAGCCTATGAAGATGTGATCCTAGATAAGCTGGGCTCTCATCCTTTTGATTTGGTGATGCTTGGAATGGGAGATGATGGCCATACAGCCTCATTATTCCCCCACACAGACGCGCTCAAAACAAAGGGAAGGCTTGTAGTTCCCAACTTTGTCCCCCAAAAAAATACGTGGCGGATGACTTTTACTTATGAGTGCATCAACCGCTCAAGGCACATTTGTATTTATGTATTGGGCGAATCGAAGGCCGAAGTGTTAGAAAAAGTTTTATTTGGCCCCTTTAAACCTGAGGAATTCCCTTCTCAGGGAATTGGGACAGAGAGCAACCCTGTTCTTTGGGTGGTTGATTCTGAGGCTGGTAAAAATCTCCTCTCTCGTTTAAAATAGTAGCTTTTAATAAATCTTGTTCCATTAAGGAAAGTAAACGCAAAGAAGCAAAGATGCTAAGGCGCAAAGAAGAAAGATAAATTATTTTTTCCCTTCTCTGTGTGCTCTGTGTTCTCTGTGGTTTTAATTGTTCCTCAGACTTTTATAAATAAACTTTAGGGGAATTATAAAAACCACAGAGAACACAGAGCACACAGAGAGATTAGATTTTGTACCCGATCTCTTTGCGTCATTGCGTCTCTGCCCCCTTTGCGTTGCCTTTCTCTCGGGTACACAACACAGTTCGCACTCGGGCGCGGGTTCGTTCACGAATGTAACTTTATGTTAGTATTAGGAATCGAAAGCACATGTGATGAGACAGCCTGCGCCCTTGTGCGTGATGGCCACGAAATTCTCTCTAATGTTGTGGCGTCTCAGGAAGATTTGCACGAAAAGTATGGGGGCGTGATCCCCGAACTTGCGTGCAGGCGACACATTGAGGTTTTGCCCTCGCTTGTCCGCAAAGCTTTGACCGTTCCCCTCGAAGAGATCGATTTAATTGCGGTAGCCAAAGGACCGGGATTGATTGGGGCGCTCCTCATTGGGCTTAACTTTGCTAAAGCACTCAGCCTCTCAGCAAACAAACCCCTCATCGGCGTCAATCACATCGAAGCCCACATCTATGCCGCCTTTATGTCGCAAGATATTCCCCTTCCGGCACTTGGAGTTGTGATCTCGGGCGGACACACCTCGCTTGTCAAAATCGATGCGATCGGTAGCTATTCACTCATTGGCCAGACACAAGACGACGCCATCGGCGAAGCCTTCGACAAAGTGGCCAAACTGTTGAATCTTCCCTATCCGGGCGGCCCTCAAATCGAAAAACTCGCTTCTCTAGGAAATCCCCTCCGCTATCCTTTTAAAGCGGGCCAAATCAAGGGACGCCCCTTTGATTTTTCCTTTAGTGGCCTTAAAACTGCCGTCCTTTATTTGGCAAAAGGGCAAAACTGTACAAAAGATTCCCCGCTCCTCCTTCAAGACCAAGAAAAAGCCGATCTAGCAGCTAGTTTTCAACACACCGCTTTTACAACACTCACTGATAAAATCCTTGCAGCGGCCTCCCACCACCAATGCCGCAGCATCGTTTTAGGAGGGGGCGTGAGCCAAAATGGCTATTTGCGAAAACTCTTAGAAGAAAAATCCTCGCTTCCCGTATTTTGGCCAGCAAGGGGCCTAAGTGTCGATAATGCCGCTATGATCGCTGGGCTGGGCTACCATACGTTTTTACAAAACGGGGCAGATTCTATGGAACTGGACGCCTTAACACGAATTCCTTTCACGGAGACCTCAAATGCTGATCCGACTAATCCTTCTTCTTTTGGCTCTAAGCCCAGCTGCGTGTAGCAAAAAACAGGAAAATACCGCAAAACAGACCCTCCATCTGAATTTGACTGACGATCCCGCCTCTTTAGATCCGCGCGCCGTGCGCAGCCTCAAAGATCTCACCCTCGTCAAACAATTGTACGAAGGACTGATGAGGCTGGATGCTGCCGGAATTCCGCAACCGGCATTGGCTCAAAGGGTCGACATCTCTGAGGATTTTTTAAGCTACACCTTTCACTTAAGAGACTCTAACTGGAACAATCATGAGCCTGTCACGGCCCACGATTTTGAAACTTCGTGGCTTGAAATTCTCAATCGTGAATTTATCAGCGACTACGCCTATATGATGAATCCGGTCCAGCAAGTGCAGGCGCTCGATGAAAAAACGCTCCATGTCGTTCTTAAAATGCCGACTCCCTATTTTTTAGAGCTCACCGCTTTCCCCACCTACTATCCCGTTTACAAAAAGGACATCTCAGTTTCAAATGGTCCTTTTTCTCTTGATCAATGGACCATGCAACGGGAAATTGTCCTCAAGAAAAATCCCTTCTATTGGGATAACCAAAATGTCCATCTCGATTCCATTGCTTTCTCTGTTATTCCAGACAACAATACCGAAAGCCTTCTATTTGAGAAAAATGAGCTCGACTGGCTCGGACAGCCGATCTCCCATAATATTACCCCCGAAATCCTTGCCAAGCTCAAAGAAAAAGGGATGCTCAGCTCTTATCCCGTCGCCGGAACCTTCTGGCTCCTTTTCAACACAGAAAAAGAGCCCTTTAACAATGAAAATGTACGCAAAGCAATCTCTTACGCCATCAACCGGCAAGAGATCATCACTCACATCCTCCAGGGCAATCAAACCCCTGCAACACGACTGGTTCCCCCTTCCATGATTTCAGGTTCTTTGTTTGAAGATGGAAATATCTCGGAAGCCAAAAGGCTGATGCAAGAGATCGGCCCTCTCCCAACCTTAACGTTAAGTTATCCGCCAGGAGAAAGAGACGCCAAAATTGCCCAGCTCATCCAGGATCAGCTCCAATCAACCCTTGGAATTCATGTGGAGCTTATTGGGATGGAAGCGCAGCTTCACAGAAGACACTTAAGTTCTGGCAATTTCATGATGGGAACTGGATCGTGGTTTGCCGATTATCACGATCCTCTCGCATTTTTGGAACTGTTCCAAGAAAAAGATGGCTCTTTGAACACAACCCGTTGGCATAATGAGAGGTTCTCAGCCCTTTTGGAGCAGTCGATGACAGATCCCGAAAACAGATTGGGATTATTGGATGAGGCTGAGAAGATTTTGATTGCTGAGATGCCGCTTGCGCCTCTTTACCATTGCACATTTGATTACGTCAAACAACCTTATGTGCACGATGTTGTTTTATCGCCGCTGGGCCTTGCCGACTTCAAATCTGCTTGGATAAAACAGGAAACCCGTTAAAACTTTGTGGCAAGAACAAGAACAGGATAAACAGAATCGCAAGCGGCAGGACGGGCAAGCTATTAAAATAAATAACAGGATAAAAGGATGGAAAGGATAAAAAAAGTAAAACTAATTTTTAAATCCTATTCGTCCTTTTATCAAGCTTAGATTGGAATTTGGGGGCTTCGTTATTTATTAAGTTTCGGACTGAACTGCGGATTTCATCGATGGCTTTCCAAGATTCTGTTTGAATGATACTTTCAAAGTCGAAAAGATCGAAATAATAGCCATCCAAGGATTCGAATTTCTTATTCAAAGCAGTTTTCTGTTCTTCAAAAGTTTTTTGAAGCGTTGCCATGTCCTCTTGGCTTAAACTATCGATCTCTTGCGAGATTAGGGTACGAAAACGATCTGCAAGCGGCTCGATCTCTTTTGACAATCTCTCCAATTCTTTAAAATCTTTTTCGAATTTCTCTAATCCAACTTCTTGCATCAAACTATTTCCGAAATCATCGAAAACAATAGAGTCTTGAGTAGGAACAATATTTTTAGATTCGATCTGTTCGATTCGCTGTCTTAATAGATCTGTATATTTGCTGTGGGTTTCGGCTAATCTTGTCGTTTTATACCATAGTTCATCAGAATTTCTTATATTCTCAGCTCTGATGCCGCTAAAGCAAGAGAAATCATTTGAAAATTGCAGCCATCTATCTTGAACTTTTTGTTGTTCTTGGCTGCACAAATTCTGATGGGCCTTTAATTCCGCAAGAGTCATTTGAGAAGTGTCCTCCTGATTCAAAGAAATCAGGCTATCAAGATAGGCGTCATATTCCTTGTACAACTTGTCATACTCTATAAGCTTCGGTTTATAATCAAAATTATCATGATGTTTATTGAGCCGGTTTTTGAATGTTTCTGCCTGCTTATGTATTAAATCATCCACTTGACGATATATTTGTGATGCCTTTTCCCAGTCCTCATTTTTGCCTTCATGTCCCTTAAGGGCCCTATAACATTCAGACAGCAGTTGGTACTGTTGTTTCAATTTCTTTTCTTTATCTAGAAAAGTTTGTTGCAGTTTCTCTGTTTCTTCTTTTTGCAGACTGCAAAGGTCTTGTGAAAACAGATTTCGAAATTCATTCATGAGTGGCTCGATCGCAAGTGCCCGCTTCACAAATTTATTGCAACACTCCTCCTTTTCCCGTTCTTTCTTTTCAATGGCGTCAGAATCATCAATAACCGTTGAATTCGGAGTCGACTCCGTAAGCTCAACATATTCATTACTTCTGTGAAGGATCGCATAGCAAGCAGAACCGCCGAGAACTGCGAGGCCGGCAGCGCCCCCTACAATAAATAGGACCCACTGACCTGTATTGCCAATTGTCACTATCCACTGGGGAAGATTGCTGCTGAATAAGCCAGCGCCACCCACACACGCTGCAAAAAGTAAACCCAATCCGACGATAACGGGGATAACAAATAGCCACTTCGTGCACTTGAAAGCGAGTTCATCATCAGGTAGCTGAGTTAGGGAATGATTTCCGCTGCAACAATCGATTGCCATAATTTTCTCCTTTTAAAAAAGAGAGTTATAGCTTTCTAGCATTAAGATTGCATTAAAAAAATTTAGGCCGATTGGCTAATCAGGAGACTGCATTAGAAACTTGGTGGTTGCAAGAAAAACAAGATATACAGGATCACAGAGCGGCTGGATAAAAAGGACATTTAAGATATTTTTAATTATCCTGCCCATCCTGCAGCGAAGCTATCCTGTTTATCCTGTTTACTCTCTTGCTGCTCAATCCACAGCGATTAGATGATATAATCAAGAAGATCGGGTCGATCGCTTTTCAGCACACAAGCCGCATCGGAGTAATTCCCGATCACACCATCCATGCTACCCGCCCAATTATCCTTGATATTCATCCCTTCGGTTTCGATGTTTCGCCCGAAAGCGTCGCTATTGTTGTGCAGGACAAGGGCATGACCCTTTGCCTCGTCTGGGGGCAGGTAGGTACCATCTGGCCCTTTAAACAGATCGGATTTTGAAACAACAGGCATTTGAATGGATTTCTGGATCAAAGGAATTGCCTTCTTATCTTCATAATCATTAAAGGCTACCATCCTTAAATTTTTGAAAAGGGCTAGCTCGCGAGTATGCAAGTACTTTAGGGCCAAAATTTGCAAACGGTTACACAGGTGGGCGCTGTCAAGAACAGTAGCAAAAATGCTTGGCGGATCGATAGTATAGATATATCCTTGTGGCAAAAGTTGTCCAAGCAGTATCAGCTGAAACATATTCGCTCATGAAAATTCTCCTTCAAAAGAACAATTATAGCCTAACTCTGTTAAGAAAGCATTAAAAATTGGCAATTAATCTCTGATCCATTATCGTGAGCCTCATGTTTAAAAGGTGTATCGTCACAATAATTCTCTGTTTATTGACGGCCTGCTCAAGTAATTCTTCTAATTCCAAACAGATTCTGCGGCTTAATCTTTATACAGAGCCCCCCACATTAGACTCCAGGAAGGCGACCGACTCGACGTCTATGAATGTCTTGATGAATCTTTTTGAGGGGCTGACCCGTATTGGGGATGACTATTTGCCCCAACCCGGCTTGGCTGAGAGTATTGTGGTTTCTCCCGACAAATTGACCTACATTTTCACGCTTCGGGAAGCTTATTGGACAAATGGGGACAAAATCACAGCAAACGATTTTGTGTATACGTGGAAAAAGATGCTCGATCCCACGTTTCCTGCCCCTTTTGCCGACAAGCTTTACTGCATCAAAAATGCAGCCGCCATTAAAGAGGGTAAGCTTCCCCTTGCTATGCTGGGAGTGGAGGCTGTCAATCCCTCCACTTTGGTTGTCACACTCGATCATCCGGCCCCCTACTTTTTGGAGCTGACCGCGTTTCCCACCCTTTATCCCATTAATCCCCGCATCGATCAGAAAAATCCCGAATGGGCAGCAGAAGCTGGCCCCGATTATGTCACCAACGGCCCTTTTCAACTCAAAAGCTGGGAGCATGAAAGTGAGCTGGTGATGGAAAAGAGCCGAAGCTATTGGGACAAAGATGAGGTCAAGCTCCAAGAGATCCGTATGGTCATGATTGATGATACGACGACTGAATTTTACATGTTTGAGATGAATGAGCTCGATTGGGCAGGTTCACCTCTTTCTACCCTTCCTCCTGAGTTTATTGCCGCTTTGAAAGAGGCGGACAATCAGGAGCACATGATCTATTTTTATCCAGCAACCGCAGTTTACTATTACAAGTTCAATACCAATTACCCACAGCTTAACAACACCAATATCCGGAAAGCTTTAGCCTATGCGATCAACCGGAAAGAGATTGTCGAACACATTTCCCAAGCAGGCCAACAGCCCGCGACCGCCCTTGTTCCCAATCTTCCTGGTTGGTCAAAACAATCCCTTTTTAAAGACAACGACACGGAACTTGCAAAACAACTCTTTGAGAAAGGGTTAGAAGAGCTAAATATTAATCTCAAAGATTTTCCAAAGCTCACTTTGACCTATAACACAAGCCGTGAGCACCAGAAAATTGCCCAGGCAATCCAGCAGCAATGGAAAGAAACATTTGGGATAGAACTGGAACTTTTAGTTTTTGACTGGAAAGTTTATTTGAGCAAAATCAGCAACCAGGACTTTCAGGTATGCCGAATGGGATGGGTGGGCGACTATCAAGACCCTGTCTCGTTTTTGGAACCCTTCAAGTTTAAAAATATTCCAGGAGCTGGGGGAAATAACGACACCGGTTGGGAGCATCCCGAATACATCAATTATATGGACTTAGCCGCAAAAGAGACGAACTACGCAAAAAGGTTTGAGTATTTGCAAAAAGCAGAAGAGATTTTAATTTCAGAAATGCCCATTGTCCCCATTTATTTTGTAGTGAATGGCTATTTGAAAAAACCTTATGTCGAGGGTGTCCATCTTTCGCCACTAGGGGCGGGTGACTTTAAAAGGGCCTACATCAACAAATGAAGATCTATCTTGTCAAAAGATTAGGAGCCAATCTTCTCGCCCTTTGGGTGATTGTGACGATCACCTTTTTTCTGATGAAAGCCATTCCCGGCGATCCGTTTACGCAAGATAAAGCCCTCCCAAAAGAAGTTTTAGAATCGCTCTACGAACACTATAAACTCAACGACCCCTGGTATATCCAATACCTCAACTATCTCAAATCGATTGTAACATGGGATCTTGGCCCCTCGTTTAAATATAAAGCCCGGACAGTCAATGATATCATCAATAAAAGCTTCCCTATTTCCGCCATTTTAGGGCTGGAGGCGATGTTTTTGGCAGTCTCGGCAGGTATCATCCTGGGAACTGTTGCCGCCTTAAAGCAAAATCGGTGGCAAGACTACCTTTGCATGATCGTTGCAGTTGTTGGTATTTCCGTTCCCAGCTTCATTTTGGCAGCCACCCTTCAATATGTCTTGTCGATCAAACTCGATCTTTTACCGGTCGCCCGCTGGGGAACGTTTGCCCAATCGGTTATGCCAGCCGTTGCCTTAGCGGCCCTTCCAACGGCATTTATTGCAAGGCTCACCCGTGCCAACATGGTGGAAGTTTTAACCCTGGATTATATCAAAACGGCCAGATCGAAGGGCTTAAGCGATGTGGCAGTCACATTTAAGCATGCCCTTCGCAATGCCCTTTTGCCCGTCATCACCTATATCGGCATGTTAACTGCCAATATTTTGACCGGCAGTTTTATCATTGAGAAAATTTTTGGAATTCCAGGCCTTGGACAGTGGTTTATCAACAGCATCACCAATCGGGACTATACTGTGATCATGGGAATCACCGTTTTTTACAGCATCATTCTCTTATCTGCCATTATGTTTGTTGATATCCTTTATGGTTGGGTCGATCCACGGATCAAAACGGGGAAAAAATGAGCACGAACGATTTATTCCAGCCTTTACAGCAAGATCTTTATGCAAGCGAAAAGATCACCCGCCCCTCTTTGAGTTTTTGGGAAGATGTCTTCCGAAGATTATGCCAAAACAAGGTCGCCATTGGCGGCCTGGGGATTTTATGTTTTCTTGCCATCTTTGCTATTTTCGGGCCGATGATCACTCCCCACACCTATTATGAAACGCACCTCGCCCTCAAAAATCAGGCTCCGAGTGCGCAGTTTTGGTTTGGGACAGATGATTTAGGACGCGATATTTTTGCAAGAACGGCGTGTGGCGCCCGCATCTCTTTATTTGTCGGAGTGAGTGCGGCCCTCATCGATTTGGCGCTTGGCGTTTTATGGGGAGGCGTGGCCGCCTTAGCTGGGGGAAAAGTGGATAATCTTTTGATGCGCATTGCCGATATTTTATATGCTATCCCTTATTTGCTGGTCGTCATCATGCTGATGGTTGTCATGGGATCGGGCCTTTTTCCCATTTTAATTGCTCTGACAATTACGGGCTGGATCGGGATGGCACGCATTGTACGTGGCCAGCTATTACAGCTCAAAGAACAAGATTATATCCAGGCAGCAATCGCTTTAGGAGCCTCTAACTCCAGAGTTTTGATCAAACACCTCATTCCCAACGCGATGGGCCCCATCATTGTCACTGTCACGATCACGATTCCCCTCGCCATCTTCACAGAAGCGTTTTTGAGCTTTTTAGGACTCGGCGTTCAGGCTCCTGTTGCAAGTTGGGGAACGATGGCAAGTGATGGATTGCCTGCGATGCGTTATTATCCGTGGCGTCTGTTTTTTCCAGCGATTTTTATCAGTGTCACAATGCTCGCCTTTAACCTTGTGGGCGACGGTCTTCGTGATGCCCTTGACCCCAAGTTGAGGAAATAAGCAGATGCCTCTATTAGAAGTCAAAAATCTCTGTGTCTCGTTTAAGACCTATCTGGGCGTTGTCCGCGCCGTCAGAAATGTCTCTTTTTCTGTCGAAAAAGGGGAAACTGTCGGAATCGTTGGGGAATCGGGCTGCGGTAAAAGCGCCACTGCCCATGCGATTATGGGGCTCATCCCCTCTCCACCCGGAATTCTTGGACCCGGGGAAATTTTGTTGAACGGCGCCGATCTTTTGAAGAAAACAAAAAAGGAGCGGCAAAAAATCTGCGGCAAAGAGATCGGGATGATCTTCCAGGATCCGATGACTTCGCTGAATCCCACGATGCGCATTGGTGTGCAGATCATGGAAGGCATTTTTAAACACCAAAAACTGTCAAAAGAGGTTGTCAAAAAACAGGCGATTGAGCTTTTGGAGTTGGTTGGAATTCCAGAAGCTGAAAAAAGAATGTCTCAATATCCCCACGAATTTAGCGGCGGGATGAGACAACGGGTGATTATCGCAATCGCTCTTGCCTGCAATCCCAAATTGTTGATCGCAGACGAGCCGACAACAGCTCTTGATGTGACCATCCAGGCCCAAATTCTGGATCTTATGAAAGACATCCAGAAAAAAATGGGCACGAGCATCATTTTGATTACCCATGATCTTGGCATTGTGGCCGGAATGTGTGACCGTGTCCTTGTGATGTATGGAGGGCAAATTATGGAAAGTGGAAGTGTCGAACAAATCTTCAAGCGCCCCCGCCATCCCTACACGCACGGCCTCTTGCGCTCAGTTCCCCGCCTCGATCTCAATCGGAGCGAAGAACTCGTCCCCATCTATGGAACGCCTCCCAATCTGTTAAATCCCCCGGCAGGGTGCCCTTTTTGCAGCAGATGTCCCTATGCCATGAAAATCTGTGAAAAAGAATATCCCCCCCTTGAAGTTTTAGAACCCGACCATAATGTTGCGTGCTGGTTAAAGAGAAAAGATGAACAAAGTATTAGTTGATATTCAGGACTTGAGCAAAGAGTATTCCTTTGAAAAAAAACTTTTCAAAGCGATCCAGAATGTCAATTTGCAGATATTTGCGGGTGAAACTTTGGGACTCGTTGGGGAAAGTGGCTGCGGAAAAACAACTGTGGGGCGGACAATTTTGCGCCTTCAGGAGCCAAGCTCCGGAAAAGTCCTTTTTGATGGAATTGATCTCTCTACTTTAAAAGCGCGTGAGATGAAAGAGATGAGACGGCGCATGCAGATCATCTTTCAAGACCCTTATTCCTCACTAAATCCCCGTATGACTGTGCAAGATATCATTGGTGAGCCTTTAGATATCCACAAGTTGGCAAAAGGGGCTGTCCGCCAAAAGCGTATCGAAGAACTCTTAGAGCTTGTGGGCTTAAATCCCAACCATATGAGCCGTTTTCCGCACGAATTCAGCGGCGGACAAAGACAACGGATCGGCATCGCACGCGCTCTTGCAGTTGAGCCTGAATTTATCATCTGCGATGAGCCCATCTCAGCTCTCGATGTCTCCATTCAAGCACAAGTTGTCAATCTCCTCAAAAAACTCCAAAAGCAGATGGGCTTGACCCTTCTTTTTATCGCTCACGATCTTGCGATGATCAAATACATCTGCGACCGAGTCGCTGTGATGTATTTGGGGCAAATCATGGAGTTGACAACCTCAGAAGAGCTCTACCAAACCCCCCTCCACCCGTACACACAAGCCCTTTTTTCATCAATTCCCATCCCAGACCCCTTCATCGAAAGGAAAAGACAACGCGTTGTGTTAAAAGGAGAACTTCCTAACCCGTTAAACCCACCACCTGGTTGCCCATTTTCAAGCAGGTGTCCCATGGCAACGGATCTGTGCAAACAAAAAGTCCCTGAGTGGCGCATACTTAAGCCAGGCCATTTCGCCGCCTGCCACCATCTGTAAAAAAACTTTCATAAAAAAAAGATTTTCTACACAATGTCAGCCGTAATGCAAATGATTCTTTGAGAAATGGTCTTGAAGACATTTGCCTTAAAATCCGAATTTGGTGCTGACATGTCTAAAAAAGAAAAGCCAGGAAGCCCAAAGCCTCCTAAAAAGTAATTTCCTCTAGGGCGGCCAGTCTTCAGCCGCCCTTCTCTCCCCGTTCAATCTTATAGTCGTAAGCAAGGAATCAACTTCAGGCATCTCCCCTACAGCTTTACAAAGGGTGCCTATTTTTGGACATTTGAAGGCTCACGAAGACAACGTTGAATAAAATCAAAGCGGCTTTTATCAAATTCCAACTGAGATAATCCCTTATTTTCTTTCCTTTTTGAAATTGGACATATAAGAGGCTGAGACGAAGATTGTAATTGATGCGCCCGAATTGAGCGGTAATCAAAGTAATGACCGCAACGATCTTTGACAGGAAATAACATAAAGTCATTAGAAAGAGGGCATATCATTTTCTGCAGCTCCGGATGTTCTTGCCAATTGGGCGGATTGGAACACAAGTTTTCTTTCATCTTATTCATTTTCCACTCATAAAATTCCGGATGGATGCCCTTAAAAGCCCAATTGGGTTCTGATGCTTCAACCAGTTCCTGTTCCGTTTTAGAAAAGAAATGCTCAATCTCCACCTCTTTGAGCAGACTATACAATCCATGGCCCACTATACCGCAAACAGTGATTGTGCCTGCTAAAGCGCACACGGTACACCAAGAATTGACTTGGTCCATTTCAGGATGATCATATGCAGTCACTTCATAGCTCGTATCTGATTCAGGATCGCGTACCGTAATCTTTTTTGTAGGAGCATCTTCAGGGATACGGCTATAGTGAATGCTGGCCTTAATTCCCGCCCCAACCGTTAAAGCTAAACCTGCCAATTTGGCGCTTACTATTACAAAATCTTTCCAGCCTCCGCTTTTGATAAAATCTTTGTAGCTTGTTTCTTTCTGCACGTATTTGCAAATAACCTGTCGAGCTTGCCGGATAAACCATCTTTTGCTTGAGCGCTCATGCAGCCCTTTTGAAACCTGGGTAAAGGCAACTGCTGTACTACAATCTAGATTTTCAAAAATAATCTTACCAATATCTGAAGAAAGATTCTCAGGATCTGTATTTATTAAATAACCCAAAGAATCTCTAATTTTTCCAAGGTAGTAATCTTCCCATGACAGTCCTCCCCCATCAGAGATATATTGTTTAAAATCCGCACTAATACTCATGTTCCCTCAACAAATTATTTAAGATAGCTCAGCACGCCAAACGTGATTCCGGTTGCAATTAAACCATAAATAATAAAACCTGCGATCACATGTTTTATTTTTTGGTGCCGGTTTTCCCGATCCCCTTGTTCACCAGAATTTTGTATCTGCTGCATCTTTTCTTGCGCAACAGAACTTATTAATCTCTCACTTTTCTCACCTACTATCGCTTCCTGCTCAGCCAAAGCACTTAGAATGCTATTATTTTCTACCGCGATACGACCCAGAGCGGCTAACTTTTCCCAATTTTTTTGGATTTCTGCGTCTTTTTTTTTTCTTTTCTTCACACAAAAATGCAACGGTTTCCACATTTTGATAGTCTCTGTTTATTGCCATAAATCCCTCCTAACTAAAGAAACCGGCAAACCAGTTAAAAATTTTGACACAGCCAGTTACGCACATAGCAATAGGAGCACCGATAGAAGAGTAACAAAAAGATAAAATGGCTCCTGAAAAATTACATATAGCTTCAAAGATCGAGCTATACTTGAGACAAAATTTTCCTACCGAGGAAAGAAGACCGGGGGAAACCGCCTTCGCCTGCGTTTCTTTTTGCAAAGGCCTTAATTTATTAAGTTCAGCCTCATATTTGAAAAGGTCTGTTTCTAGGTTAGAAAAGTTTTCATTTTTTTCACTTAATTTATCTTTTTTGCGTTTTATTTTTGCGTTTGCCTCTGCATTATCAGCTGTTAGCTGTTTAATTGCAGCTGCCTGGAGACTGATCGTGTCATCTCTTTGTTCTAATTGCCTTTTCAATTTAGCGATTTCCTGACTCTCGCCAAAATCCAGCATCTGAACTTTATCTGCGATTTCACTAGAGGATGGCCCTGGGTCACCCACTAAAACAGGCGCGTTTATGTCTGGCTGCTGCCACAAAATAGTTTGTGAGGTTTCATTGCGTATCATAAGTCTACAGCCTCGACTCAATTAAGAAATCAACAAGATACTCCACCAATTTTTATTTTACCATTAAAAAAATAGGACGGATGGATCTTTAAATTGAAGATGTGGGCTGGGTTCACAACCCACACTTAGAAAATTACTTACGAACGATCTCTAGGATCTCAATAGTCTCGACGGGGACATCCTGCATTCCTTTGCGGGTGCCTGTTTTGGCATTTTTGATTTTATCGACAACATCCATGCCTGAAATCACTTTTCCGAAAACGCAGTAACCAAAGCCTTGGCCTGTCGGGTTGCGGTAGTTGAGGAAGTCATTATCGGCGACGTTGATGAAAAACTGGGCAGTTGCTGAGTGAACATCTGAAGTTCTTGCCATAGCAAGTGTGCCGCGCAGATTTTGGAGTCCATTGCCAGCTTCATTTTGAATGGGCTCGTGCGTAGGCTTTTGCTTCATGTCGGCAGTAAAACCTCCACCTTGGATCATAAAGCCATCGATGACTCTATGGAAAATTGTGTGGTTGAAGTGTTTCTCATCCACATAGCGCAAAAAATTTGTAACGGTTGTTGGCGCTTTATCTGTGGCCAATTCCACATCGATATTTCCCAAGTTTGTGCGAATGGTCACTATCTGATTACTCATAGTAGTTTTTTCCTCTTTTTTTGGTGAATGACAGCCTGCAAAACAACATGCCAGGCATAAAGTCAGTAAGAATTTCATAGGATTGCCTCACGACAAGAATAAATTTTTAGGAGCCTCTTTTAAACAGGCTCCGAATATAATAAACAAAAAAACTTCAGAAAGTCGAGGCCAAAAAAAGTTTGAGGTGCTATAAGAATAGCCGTTCATGGAATTGCCACACATACTTGAAGAACTTGCGTACGATCTGGGCGAGCTCCCACGGGAAGCTATCGAATCGGCCATTGCCAAAAAAAATCAGATCATCCCCTATCTTCTGGAAATTCTTGAAGATGCGATCCACAGAGTGGATGAGGTCATTGAAGATGATAATTACCAAGGGCATCTCTATGCGATGTATTTGCTGGCCCAATTCCGTGAAGAGAGAGCTTTTCCCCTTCTTGTGAAGCTTTTTTCCTTTCCTGGCGACATCCCCCACCTCATTTCAGGGGATGTCTTAACCGAAGATCTCTCCCGCCTTTTTGCAAGTGTCTGCGGCAATAACACCACAATCCTGATGCAGCTGATCGAGAATCATTCCCTCAACGAATATGTCAGGGCAGCCGCACAGACGGCTCTCGTCATTTTAGTGGGCTGCGGTACGCTTGCACGCTCCAAACTGATCGATTACTTCAAATCGCTGTTCGAAGGAAAACTCGAAAGATCCCCCTCTTTTGCTTGGGATAATCTCGTTGCTTCCTCCTGCACGCTCTACCCTGAAGAGCTTTACCCCTACATCCGAAAAGCTTTCGACGAAGAGCTCATCAACACAACCTTCATCAGCCTCGAATATGTAAGCGCCATCCTGAACGAGGAAAAGCAAACCAAAATTTCGCACCTTTTCCAAACAGCAGAGCTCATCGATGACACCGTCTCCGAAATGGAAAAGTGGCTTGTCAACTGCTAGCGCGCATAGGATCATGCTTATCAAGCTCTTTTTCGCGCGCTCTAAACAAAACACTTTGCCCCAATCCCAATCCCCAACGTAGCGATCATTTTTATCTATCCCATCTATCTGAGCTACCGGGAAAAAGAGGTTTTGGGTAGGATAACGCTTTATGAAAAAGACTCAAGCACTCCTTTTTTTAATTGTCATCGCAATTGGCTTAGTGCTTTGGAATATCCCAAGACCGGAAGCGGTTGATGTCAAGGCGTGGCGGTTGTTTGCCATTTTCTTTACCACGATTATTGGGATCATTTTGAAGCCGCTGCCGCTGGGAGCGCTGGTTGTGATTGCCATGAGCGTCGCAACGCTTACAAATACTTTGACGTTAGACCAGACACTTTCAGGTTTCCAGAGCTGCATTGCATGGCTTGTGGTCTTTGCCTTTTTTATATCGCGTGGCTTTATCAAAACGGGGCTGGGAAGCCGGATTGCTTACTTTTTTGTCTCGCTATTTGGAAAGAAGACGCTGGGTTTGAGCTACGGGCTCTTGTTGAGTGAATTGATTTTGGCGCCCGCCATTCCAAGTGTAACGGCTCGGACAGGGGGCGTCATTTTTCCGATTGCGCAAGGGCTTGCCAAATCTTTTGGAAGTGAGCCGGCATTAGGAACACAAAGAAGAATTGGCTCTTTTTTGATTAAAGTGGCCTATCAAGGCTCCACGATTACGAGCGCCATGTTTTTGACTGCGATGGCTGCCAATCCCCTCATTGTCCAGCTGACGCAAAACGCAGGCTTCAAAATCACTTGGGGCACTTGGGCCTTAGCTGCCCTGATTCCTGGGATTCTCTCTTTAATCGCTATGCCGCTGATTGTCTATAAGCTTTATCCGCCAGAGCTTAAAGAGACGCCCGATGCCCCAGAACTTGCACGAAAGCATTTAAAGGACATGGGCAGGCTCGGGAGCCATGAGTGGATGATGCTTGGAGTTTTTGTTATCCTGCTTGTGCTTTGGGTTTTTGGAGCACTCTTTGGAGTTAGCGCGACTGTCGCTGCAATGGCCGGTTTATCGCTCCTTCTCATTTTTAATGTCCTCAACTGGAATGATGTAATCTCTGAATATAACGCCTGGGACACCTTTATCTGGTTTTCAGTGCTGAGCATGATGGCAACCTCTTTAAATACATTAGGCTTCACCCCTTGGTTCAGCTCTTTAATGGTCAATTTTGTGGGAGGGATGAGCTGGGCTTATGCCTTTGCCATTCTTGTTCTTGTCTACTTCTATTCCCACTACTTTTTTGCGAGCAATTCGGCTCATGTGGGGGCAATGTATCCCGCCTTTTTGATGGTAGCCATCGGCCTTGGGACGCCGCCGCCCTTAGCCATTCTGGTTTTGGGATTTGCAAGCAGTTTGATGGGCGCTTTGACCCATTATGGAAGTGGTCCGGCGCCTGTTTTCTTTGGATCGGGTTATATCGAGATTAAAGATTGGTGGCGCATCGGCTTTATCTTAAGCGTTGTCAATATCATCATCTGGTTCGGCCTTGGGAGCGCCTGGTGGAAACTGCTGCAGCTGTGGTAGTCTATTTACAGTCCAACCTATAGAATACCCCACGCCTCTAACCAAAAAATTGACGTATAGGCTTTTATTTTGTTGATCACCCCAGAAACAACAAAAAATGAGACAGAGTTCCTTTTTAACTTCCTCATCATCGATCTCTTCCACGGTATTAAAAAAGTCATCGGAAGTTGCAATATGAGTAAACGTAAACTTTCTTTTGGCATCCCACAAAGCTGTTTGCTTTTTTGAAAGATAAGGAGCGTAAAAGCCAAACCTCTGCCGGATCACGTTGATTTTTTGTACAAAAACAATCTGCCAAGAGCTCTCATCTACGGGCTCATAACCCATCGATATGACCGAGGGTGATACCATCATCTGTATAATAGCTCTTTGCTGCCAAAGGGTATAATCGGGTTTTAAATGCCTATATTCCTGTACTAAGGTTTGAGCTGTTTCAACGGAATAATCTTTGTCATCTTTATAGACCAGTGGGTCCAAGGGATAGCCGGGATCGATTAAGCCGTAAATGTATTGAATCGTTAACATAATCGTGGAATCTTAATAAAATTCTAATTTTTACACAAAAAATATTTATACATCTCCAGTTGTGAGACTTACGAAAAGTAATATTAATAAATTAATTAAAATTTAGTATTACTACTATAATTACTTTAATTTGACTTTTAACTTTCACAATGTTATAATATTTGAAATTTTATAATAACAAGATAGAAAGGAGAAATAAACATGACCTCTTCCTCCGTTGAAAGTTCCCCTTTGAATTCGATACTGCCTTTGACAACTCAACCAGTAGTGGAAAGAAAAACTCCTAGAGCCCGATTAAACCTCGATGCCGCTTTTGAAGCTGTTGAAAACAATCTAGACCATTTTGAAAATCCCGATTTTGGGACTCTTAAAAAAAATAAAAATGAACACACTCCCGATGATTCCCAACCAGAGTTTGAAAAAACCCGCTTTTCTTGGATTCAGGAGGATAGCTCCGAAAAAAAAGTATCGAGCTCCCCGATTAAAACAACCTCTTCTAAAAATACGACCTGCCCACCTATCAAAAGATCCCTGTTTAGTGAATTCGAAGCTGTGAAAACGAGTAGTTATGCCGGTTACGAAGATGGTATATTGTCCAGTTCTCCTAGAACAACAACCGCTTCTGAAAATAAGCGCACTAAACCTATCAAAAGATCCCTGTTTGGTGAATTTGAAGATGTGAAAACGATTAACAATGCCGATTACGAAAGTGAGATTCTACAAACCGCTCAAAAAACTACTTTTGTAAATAATCTCGTCAAACCCACCAAGAGATCCCTTTTTGGTGAAATTGAAGAAGCAAAAACGATTAGCGACACCGACTACGAAAACTTCGCCCTTTCCCAACCAGATCAAAACCAATACGATAGCTACCTAAGCGAAGAGATCCCCTTTGAGCTACAAGGGAACGCAGCCAAATCTCTTGTACAGCTGTCGGAAGCCAGGCAGCCCAAGTCTACATTTCGACTGCTTGAAGAGCCCATGAAACCAAGAAAAATCCCAAGTGAGTATGAAAGAATCTGCCTGGCGGCACAATTCGGGACCTTCACAATGGGCCAGACGGAAATAAAACTCACATTTCTCTCTGATGAGGGCTCTTTTTTTGATGCGTATGATCGGGTTGGTTACCCTACCCAAGTAGTTAAGGTGTTTAATCAACGGCGCTCACGACAATCTCCTGCTACCGTGGATGGTTACTTGGATTGCTATCTAGAAAATTTTGAAAAAGCCAGGCTTGCAGGCATTCCTGTTGGTATTATCTATAACATTAATGAGGCGCGGGAACAAAAAGTCATTATTCAGGAAAGAATCGCCGGTAAATTCTCTCTAACAAATCAATCACACCGCGGCCAGCTCCGCTACATATTTTTAACGACTTTAAAATCAGGACTGATTATGGATCTGCATCCCCTAAACATGGGTGTAAAAGGAGGCTATGTTGCCGTTTATGATTTTGTTGAAGAGCCTAAATCTCTTGAGGGTTTTGGAAATGAAAATGTGCAGATGATTTTCATTATAGATGCTTTGGAGAAATGGTGTGCAAAAGCAAGAGACGAGGGATGGACAAGAGAGGACACAAACGCCTTCTTGGACGATCTTACCGAAGGCTTTGATAATTATGGCTATCCGCTAGAGCACAATAAAACTATCATCGATCAGCTCTATAAAACAGAGAATTATTGGGATATCAAATGACAAGTGTGGTGCAAAATCGTTCCATTTTTTCGACATTCTCCGCAGAAACGGCAAAATAAACTGTCAGAGAAACGCCGCAATCTGTCATCAATCTATATAACGCTTTTCAAGCTGTTGAAAATAACGAATTGCAATTTGCAAATCCCGATCAGACTGTTCTGAAGAAAAGAAAAACCGAACATCAGGTGGATGATTCTGAGCCAGTTTTTGAACAATCCCCATTTTCATTTTCTGAGATTGAATCGAAAAAAAAATCGATTACCAATGATTACGAAAAACTCTGGCATGAAGCCAAAAAAAAGACCCTTCAAATAGATGGCAAGGACATGCAGCTTACTCCTCTGACTAAGGGAGGAGCTTTTTTTAATACATTCCGGATTGGAGATAAACGGGTATTGAAACTGTTGAACAATAAATGGATAAAAAGAAAGCCTGAGGTTCTCGATGGCCATTTGATATATTATCTGGATAAGCATGAGAGTGCCGTACAAG
Source organism: uncultured bacterium (assembly GCA_964588495.1). Taxonomy (GTDB): domain Bacteria; phylum Chlamydiota; class Chlamydiia; order Chlamydiales; family JAAKFR01; genus CAVPKN01. The sequence continues at coordinate 48,722 of CAZPPS010000005.1, forward strand.
CAGGGCTTTCCGTTGTCCCCATCTATAATAAGGACACTGCCAGAGAACAAAAGGTCATTATTCAAGAAGAAATGCCTTACCAAATCGATGTGGCAAATCCATGTCACGTTGATCAACTGCACTGCATGTTTTTACAATTCTGAAAAAAGGGCTGATTTTGAAACTTTCTCCAAAAGACATAGCTGTGCAAGGAGAGAGAGTTGCCTTATTTGATTTTCCTAAAGAACCCTACGGTGACATTTGGTATTCCAATCCTTCAGAAGGCATGCTAATGACTTGCATTATAAGCTCCTTATATGATTGGTGTTCATACGGACAGAAACAACAGGGTTGGGATCGAAAGCAAACAAGCTTATTCTTATCCAACCTGACCGAATCATTTGAGTATTTTGGCTACCCTTTAGCATACAACACCACAATCTTGGATCGCTTGTGTGGCAAGCCAATTAATTGGGGCTATCCCGATTCGCGTTGGCATCCTAGCCAATCAACACGAATTACGGGCAGACCTTCTAAAGCCATGCAGAAACTCCAATTCGATTCGCCTAAAAAACCGCAAATAACGATTGCACATGAAGATGAGCCCGTAGACGATGAGGCTTCTGACCTTATCTTTGATTAAATTCAGCGTCCTCAATGGTGATTTCAACATTTTGCGACTGGCAGATTTTGGTCCAGCCGATTGAATAACCGACATTCCCCGCACAAAAATTGACATAGAGGCTGTGATTTTCTAGATCGAACCAAAAACAGCCAAGGATCGCACAGAGTTGGTCCTTTGCCTCATCGATTTCCGGAAGTTCATATAGAGCGTCTACCGCTGTTTTCAAACTGGTCATTTGAAAAAATGAGATCCCACTCTCTTCTGCTTCATAACGCTGTCGATCTTCTTTGTTAAGATAGGGTGCATAAAATCCCAATTTGTTCTTCTCATAGTCGAGTCTTTGCCAGAAAAGCCACTGACATTCACCCTGAACATTGGGAATAAATCCCATCGAAACAACAGATGGGGATTTCATCATTTGTAAAACCGTTCTTCGCTGCCAAAAGGTAGGATCGCTTTGATCTTCAAATATGGATTGCCGGATCAAAGTTTCAACCTCATCCGGTTTATATGTTTTTGTCTCCTGAATCAGTTCTGCGCAGGGAGCTCCATTGAGAAGCTCAAATGCGCAGGTTCTGCAACTAGGCCGGATCACGCCCTCAATACATAAATAGCTCATGGGGAAAGATATTATAAAAAATCTTCTTTTTATACAAAAAAAATTATAATTTGTTTTAGCTGATTGACTTACGGAAAAATTTGTTGAAAATCGCCAGTGCTGTCAACTAAAATTTAAACAACACAATATAAACTAATATTTAAGTTGTTAGTATTTATTAATAAAGTTACTATGCTTGCGATTTTTTACACTTTTTACCCCCGAGCATTACTATGTCAAAGACCACTTTCAATACATTCTCCATCCCCCAAACCCCTAGCAAAAATAGTTCGAATAATAAGAATCAGCTGCACTCGAGAGCAAAATCCAAGTTTGATGCCTCTTTTGAAGCCATCCGCACGAATACAGAAATCGTCGAAAATGAGAAGAGAAGAAAACTCGATGATGGTCCAAACTCTGTGCCACAAACCCCGGCAAAAATCAATAATAGACCCAAACCTTTCCCTTCAGCATCTTTTAGCGCACCTCTTTATGGATCTTCAAAACCGGCGCCTATAATTACCACGAATACCCCTAAAAACCCCTACCAGTTGCTCTGTGAGCAGGCAAAGGGAGGTTCCATTACAATAAAAGGGAAAGAAGTTGAGCTAATGCCCTTTTCTGATCAGGGCAACTTTTTTGACGTCTATTTACTGCCAGACGGTAGGGTTTTGAAGGTTTTGAATGCCAGATGCTCTAAAAAGTCGCCTGAAACGATAAAAGCCTACCTAACAAACCAACGTCAAAATTGCCTGGATGGGCAAGAATTGAATCTTAATGTCGTACCGATCGATAACATCGAAACGATGCTTGACGACATGTTTGTCATTCAGAAGAAAATAGAAGGGACAATCAGTTTGAAAAATGATGGACATCTGAAGATGGTTAACCATTTTTTTGTGACCTCACTCACGGCAAAAAAGATTTTCGACCTGCATCCAAAGAATTTGGGAATTGATCAGGTCAAGGAAACTCAAATGGACACGGAGCTTCATATGGAAGTGGAAATTTCTGTGGACAAAGTGGCTCTTTTCGATTTTGTTGAGAATCCAAAAGATGGGCAACATATATTTATCGAACATGCCTTGGAAATGTGGTGTCGTAAGGGAATGGTGGAACTCGCATGGGGCAAAGAAGAAATCCGGGATTTATTGGTGAAGCTGACACAAAATTTCCCTTCTGGATATGACATCGAGGCAAAACTGAAAACGTTATTTACCGAAGTCAAGCCGTTAGTTGAGATCGAACAAGAGCAGTTCTCCAGCTATTAGGCAATGGACAGGGATTTGGGAGATAGAGTTCATAGAGACACTATCTCCCGCTTCTAAAATAGTCTCATTAATCTGAAATTTCCCTGAAATCACTTGTATCCAGTAAAAGCGCTCTTCGGAAGCTTCAAATGTAAGCTCGTGATTGTCATCGAGCAAAGTCGCGTAAAGATCGACATCCTGATGGATCTGTAAAGAACCCTCACGTCCATTTCGGGAACAGATCAAACACCATTGTCCCCACTTGGCAGCCGAAGAGAACGTTTTTTTGGTGTATTTGGGATCCAATCCAAATTTGTCGGGTTGAATCCAGATTTGCAGAGAATGGGCCGGAAGATAGGGCGAAAGATTGTATTCGCTGTGGATCATTCCCGAGCCAGCGCTTAGGAGCTGCACTTCGTCAGCTCTTAGAGTGTCTGTGTGGCCCAAACTATCTCTGGTCTCCAAAGTTCCCTCTAAGACATAGGTGATGATCTCCATGTCTTTATGACTATGCGAGCCAAAGCCTTTCCCCCCTTGCAGAGTATCCTCGTTCAGGACCCTGAGGGTGCGGTAATTAATAAAATGGGGGTCATAATAATTGCCAAAGGAGAAGCTATGATAGGTTTGGAGCCACTCATGATCTTCAAAGCCCCTCTCCTTTGACTTGCGTAAAATGATCATTTTTTCACGAGAAGTTGGTTTACTTGAGCTAAAACTTTCTGATAATCCGGTTCACTTGTAACCTCTTTGACAAGATCACACCATAAAACCTTCATATTGGAATCGAGAATAAAAATCGCGCGCGCAAGAAGCCCAAGCTCATTGATAAGCACACCATATTTTTGCCCAAATTCACGGTTTTTGTAATCCGACAGGGTCAGCACATTCTCAATTCCTTCTGCGCCACACCAGCGGGCTTGCGCAAAGGGTAGATCCATGCTGACACAGATCACATTGAGCTGATCTTTGTATTTCGCCATTTCTTCATTAAAGCGGTGGGTCTCTTTGTTGCATGTAGGTGTGTCTAGTGAGGGAACTGAAAAAAGAACGAAAGCCTTCCCTTTAAATGAGGAAAGCTTCACAGGTTTTAGATCTTTGCCTGTCAGTTCGCAGTCGGGCGCTATCTGCCCTTCTCGGACAAAAGCTCCTTTGAGTGTGAGCGGCTGCCCTTTTATTGTAATTGCTTCCGGCATTTTGCCTCCTTTTTCCACAGCCTATTTCAAAATTGATTATAACACAACAATCGGCTACGCTTGCATTTTTGGACAAAAGGACTTTATCTATGAAAAATCTATTGTTTTCCTCGTTACTTCTTGCAACGGCTCCAATAATTGGAGCTCCAGAGTCTGCGCCTCAGACAGCTGTTACTTCTTTACAACCCTATAAAGCAAAAGATTTCTCCTACCTTGTGGGAATGCCTGGTTTTTCTGACAATGCTATCAATACACACCTTAAGCTCTATCAGGGTTATGTGAATAACACAAACCAATTGGTTAATCAGATCAATCTGCTGATTGGTGAGGGAAAACAAGCTTCTGCCTGCTATCAGGAGCTGAAAAGACGTTTTGGGTGGGAATTTGATGGAATGCGTTTGCATGAGCTGTACTTCAGCAACCTGGGCGGCAAAAATTCTAAAATCGATAACAACTCCCCTTTGTACAAGAAGATTGTGCAGGATTTTGGAAGCTATGAAGCCTGGCAGAAAGATTTTAGCGACACAGGCCTTATCCGCGGCATCGGCTGGTCTGTCCTTTATCAAGACCCCATCGAAGGACGACTGATCAATACCTGGATCGGCGAGCATGATATTGGACATTTGGCAGGTGGACAGCCTATTCTCATCATGGATGTTTGGGAACACGCCTACATGCTTGATTACAACGTCGATCGTAAAGCCTACATCCAGGCTTTTTTCAACAATATCAACTGGGACGTTGTTACAAAAAGATATAAGCCATGAGAGAGCGGACAATTGCGGGACTGAAAACAATTGAGATCCCTGGTGATCCCAAAAAAGGGACCATCGTCTTGATGCATGGTTTTGGAGCCGATTGCTACGATTTGGTCTCTTTGAGTAAAACCTACGAAGGACCCACTTGGCTTTTTCCTCAAGGGCCCGTCAAAGTGATGTTTTCAGAAGAACATAGTGGCTATGCTTGGTTTCCCCTCAAAATTTCGGAGCTTGCCCAAGCGATCCGAGAAAAACGTTACGACGAAATTTCTCAGGCGTTTCCGCCAGAACTGACCCAAGCCCATCTTTTGATGGATCAATTCCTCACGGAACTGGATGTTCCCCGCTCAGAGATCATTTTGGGAGGCTTTAGCCAAGGGGCTGTCCTTACGATCGAAGTCGCGCTCCGTTCCTACCAAAAAATCGGAGCCCTCCTTCTCTTTTCAGGGACACTTCTCAACGAACTCAACTGGAAGCAATTAGCTCCTCAGCATGCTCACACACCCTTTTTCCAAAGCCACGGCATCCACGACCAGCTCATGCCCATCTCCAAAGCCGAAGAGCTCGAAAAGCTCCTCATCGACGGCGGTCTTGTCGGCAAACTCCACACCTTTCAAGGAGGCCACGAAATCCCCCGCCATATTCTCCAGCAACTTTCTGCCTTTTTAAATAAGCTCTTTCACTAAAGTATTAAAAGTATTATGTTGAGAATCAAAAGGGAGACTTTTCTATGGCAACCACAAAAAGAGCTATACGCACAGTCCAACTGCCAAAGATAGCCTCTGCGAGAGGAAAAGGGAAAGTCACCCTTGCTGCAGCCCAAAGAGCTGTAAAAAAAGTTCTCGCTGCCAAAGCTGCCGCTTACAGCAGACGTTCCAGCAAAAAGTCTTAAACGTTCTCCCACACGTGACACACCAAGTTTTCATCAATTGTCCTTTCGACGAAGAATATAATGGCTTATTTGAAGCTGCCGTTTTTACCACACTTGATTGCGGTTTTATCCCCAGATGTGCCAAAGAGCTCAATGACAGTGGCCAAGTACGCATCGAAAAGATCATGCAAATTATCGCTGAATGCTCGCTTGGAATACACGATATATCCCGCACAGAACTCCATGTACAATCGGGTTTGCCCAGATTCAACATGCCTCTCGAATTAGGCATTTTTCTAGGAGCCAAAGCGTTTGGTAATGTGAAACATAAAAACAAATCGTGTCTGATTCTCGATAAAGAAAAGTACCGCTACCAGACATTTTTATCCGATCTTTCTGGCCATGACATTTCTGCCCATCACGATCAGCCTGAAAAATTGATCGAATCTGTCCGCAAATGGTTCACGCACTATTCCAACAAAATGATTCCAGGAGAATCGACTCTCATCGAACGTTACCAAGATTTCCAATCAGATCTCCCCAGACTTTGTAGGGCGTGCGCTCTCAAAAAAAACGAACTCACCTACGTCGACTACCTGCGCATCGCCGGCTCCTGGATCTCCAACAAACCCTTTTAGTTTAGATTCTTGGGAAAATTCAACACAAAGACACGAAGACGCGAAGACACAAAGAAAGAGAAAAATTATTGTTTTTTCTTTTTAGCCGCGAAGCGGTGATATTTGTTAGCCGTAGGTGACCAAAGGGAACCTATGGCATGGAATTAGGATTTGTTGAGCTCTTTGTAGATATTGCCGGCTACCGGATCGCCAGCAAACCATTCTAGTCTAGAGACTTAAGCTTTCCTGAAGTGCGACGATTCTTCGCCGCCCTTCAATTGGCAAAAAGACTGTTTGGCATAGACGCGTTATTGAAATGGATAGCGCTTAGCGCCTTAAAAAATTTCTTTCAATTGAAGGGCGGCGAATAATCGCCGCACTCCAGGAATGTTTTTGGGGCTTTAGGATTTGTTGAGCTCTTTGCAGATCTGGTTGAAGGCGTCGATGTTGGCCTGATCTTTATTGCTGAGTCTCAGGATGGCAAAGTGCACTTCCTGAAAAGCACCAGCGAACTCCTTTTCTTTAAAAACGTCAGCAAATAAGCGAGCGACAACCTGGGGAGGGTTTTGGAAAGCGCCACAGCCTAAAGCTCCAAGAACAATGTGGACATGCCCATTACTATACATCGCATTCAAGGTATGGCGTATTTTTGTCTTAGTTAGCTCAGTATAATTTTTGTTTTGGCTCAACTCATCATCAGTTAAATTCCCGACAGCTGGTAAGTTTAAGTTCTTTCTGTCTTCTGAACCCTCTCTTAAATCCAAGGCTGCAACAGCCACAAGGGCTGTACTTCGAGGAGAATCCATAAACGCATAGTCCTGCTTCTCATCTTCGCGGAAAACGACCACATCGGGACAATAGATCACTGAACAAGGCTCCAAGGGATAGTTTTGAGTTGTTAAGCCTAAATAATGATTGGATCTGCGGCAGATCTCCTCTTCCTGTGCAGAACAACCACGTTCAACACCCCCTCCAGGATGATGGCCATTTGCCATGTTTATGCCAGCGGGAATAAGTCCTCTATCCTTATACTTAGCACTTAACTTTAGAAGAACGTTGAGTGTGTCATCTTCCTTAACACAAAATTGCGTTTTGTAACTCCCATCCTTGTTGATTGGCTGAGGCCAACGCACTATTTGTGTTCCCTCTATCATTTTTGAATTGTCAAAATCGCAGCGCACACCATGGGCATTCATGTAGCAACCCACCTTGTAAGTTTGCTGAGTTGCTTGAAACACGGCAGCTTTTGCAGGGTTTACAATGTTGCCTTTTGGTTTTGAGTGATAGACCTCATCAGCTTCTTTATGAGCCTCTTTATGAGTCTCTTTTTTGCAAATGCCGTAAAAACCATAGCCTGCGGCTCCAGCTCCAAGTAGGCCGCCACCCACCAACATGACCCACTGACCTATGGGGCCAATACTTGCGATCCACTGAGGAGCGCTCTGCATGAATAACCCGACACCCCCAATTGCGGATGCAAGAAATAGCCCGAGCGCTGCAATCACCGAAAGGGCCACAAATATTTTGTTACAAGCGCAAGTTGTCTCAGAATGTTGTACGGCAGGTTTCAGGCCCGATTCCGTTAGTGTGACTGCTTTCATGCTAACCTCTTTGTCAAAATAACCAGTATACCTGCAAATCATTAAAACTTCATTAATTTTTTAAGAATTAATATGTATATTTTTTATTTGATTTTTGTTATAATCTTTTATATTAAGAAACTAAAGGAGAGGGTCTTATGAGCATTAATCCACTAGGAGGCTACCAGCCCATTTATCAACCTCAGTCAAATTCTAATATTGATACAAACTGGCAACAAAGGATTGAGGATATTAAGAAGCTTCTGTTGACCCCGGGTGGTGACGTTAATGATGCATTGTATCATCTTAAAAAAGACATGGAAGCAAGCGGAGTATCAAGCAAAGTAATTAATGATATTCAAAATGCTATTACCGCCTATAATACCTATAACTATAACCAGGGAACGGGTGAAACAGATCAAGAGCTTCCAGAGTGCAGAGGCTATCTCATCGAAGCTGAGAACGATTTGCATTAACCCAAAAGCTTTCGTAAAAAGTTAACGATAAGAATGATAAAAGGATGTAAACGATATTTTTTATATTTTTTGTTTTATCGTTCCTATCCTTTTATCGTTCTTATCGTTAACTTTTACGCAGACTCTATCTCACTAATCTTGTTGGATCTGGAGACGGAAAGCTTCGAGGCAGGTAGAGAGTTTGGTGGATCTTTCGTACGCTAAGCGGCAGTGGTTGAGGTGGCCCTCGACTTTTTCCAGCGGGAGGCAGGGCGTTTTCCTAACTTGCTCAGCGTGATCTGGGAAATGGAGCAAATCTTGTGAGGCGCCAAGTTCTATCAGCATCCTATCACGGAACCAGAGAAGGATCGTTTCAAAGACAGCTGACCCTTCTTTAGTGTCAAAATCCTTGAGTTTTTCGCGGGGAAAATTCGCGGCAAGAAGAGCAAGGGTTTCAGGATCTCTATTTTTTATTGAGGATACAAATTCGATTTTTTGGCAGCGGGATGCGATTGTTGGAAGGAGCTTTTCGGGATGATCACAGAGAAGAAGAATGAGTGTTTGAGAAGGGGGCTCTTCCAACGTTTTCAAAAGGGCATTGCTGCTTGTGGGGAGCATTTTTTCAGCGTCATGGACGATAAAAATCTTCCAGGAGGCCATAAAAGGTGCCAAGGCTGCATTTTGAGCTATCTGGCGAATAGACTCGATGGGGTGTGTCTCAGCTTTTCCTTCAGGAAATAGAAGATGGACGTCGGGGTGATTTTCTAGTGGCTTTTGGAGTAGATCTGAGGCGAATTTGTAGGCCGCTTCTTTTTTGCCAGACCCTTTGGGGCCGCAAAAAAGAAGGGCGTGTGGGATTTGTCCACTTTTTAGAATCTGCGAGAGGCGTTTCATCGCTTGCGGATCATTAAATGGGGCTCTAATGCATGGATTGCCTGGCGGGCCACCTCTTCAATCGGAAGTGCGGCGTCGATGACAGCAATCCGGTTGGGGTGCTCATCTGCCAGTCGTAAAAAGCCCTGTCTCACCTCGCGGTGGAATTGGAGCATTTCTTTCTCAATACGATCGGGTTGCTTCCCTTCTGATTTCATTCTCATCATCCCTTCCTGAGGATCATTATCGAGAAGAATTGTACAATCGGGGTTATCACAAATCATTTTGCAGAGCTTTTCTACGTAATCCATTCCAAGCCCCCGGGCACAGCCCTGATAGGCAATGGTTGAATCGTGGAAACGTTCACAAATAACAATCTGTCCTTCATGCAGAGCAGGCTTAATCTGCTCTTCCAAATGTTGGACGCGTGCTGCTAAAAAGAGGAGAAGCTCCGTTTTTTCATGCATCGGCTCGTGTGAGTTCAAAAGGAGGTTACGCAAATGTTCACAAAGAGGCGTTCCACCTGGTTCCCGTGTCTTTAAGACCGCGTACCCTTTATTTTGAAGAAAAAGGGCCAAATGGTCGCTTAAAGTCGATTTCCCCGACCCTTCTCCCCCTTCGATGGTGATAAAGAGCCCCTCATAGGGTTTGTTGATCTGTTGCATCATTGACTCCTTCCAGTTTTTCGATTGCGAGAAGAGTGTCCCCTTCCTTAAGGTTGACAAGTTTAACGCCTTGCGTCGAGCGTCCCATCACTCGCAGATCATTCATATTGATTCGTACAGTTTGCCCGCTTGCAGACATCATGACAAGGCCATCTTGATCAGAAACAGAGACGGCTCCGACAACATTTCCGTTGCGATCGCTTGTAATAATGGAGCGCACGCCTACGCCACCTCGGTTTGTCTGTCTAAATTCCGAGACAAAAGAGCGTTTGCCATATCCGTTTTCGCAGACAACAAGAACCGTTTCTTCTTCTGTTGCGACAACTTCACAACCCACAAGGCGGTCAGTATCTTCTTTCAGAGTGACACCTTTCACGCCGCGGGCGCTTCTTCCCATTGAACGGACTTTGCCATGTTCAAAACGGACCGCCATGCCGTGGTGTGTAAAGAGCATCACCTGTTCTTCACTTCCTACCAGACGTGCAGCAATGAGCTCATCTCCTTCGTCGATTTCTAGAGCTCTGATCCCTTTACGACGCGGATTACTAAACGACGTGAGCTCTGTTTTCTTAACTATTCCCTTTTTAGTCGCCATGAAAATATAGCGATCATCCACAAACTCTTTGGTGCGCAAAATGGTCGCGATCTTCTCCCCTTCCTGAATATCTTCGAGAAGGTTGACGAGCGGCTTTCCTTTGGATCTGCGCTCCCCTTCTGGCAGCTGCCACACTTTGAGCCAATAACATCTTCCAAGATTCGTAAAGATAAGAAGATGCTCATGGGTCGTGGCGACATAAATGCCTTTCAAAGCATCCGTTTCCCGCTTGATATCAAAGCCAGTCACTCCAGAGCCTCCCCGCTTCTGTTCGCGGAAAAGATCAAGAGGCATCCGTTTGATATAATCGTCTTCAGAAATCGTGATAATGACCTGCTCGTCAGGGATAAGATCTTCGACGTTGAAATCCCCTTCTGCCTGGACAATCTGTGTTTTGCGCAGTGATTTATGGGTTTTCTGAATATCTTTAAGCTCATCGGCGATAATGCCCCGCACCAAGAGCTCAGAGGCTAAAACAGATTTTAAATACTCGATCTTTTTCAGAAGTTCCTGATATTCGGCATTGATTTTGTCTTGCTCAAGCCCTGTCAATTGATAGAGTTTCAAATCCAAAACAGCGTTGGCCTGCCGGTCTGTCAGCTGGAATCTTGCAGTTAAAGCAACACGTGCTTCGTCGCGGCTGCCGCTGGCTCGAATGATTTTGACAACTTCATCGAGATGATCGATCGCTTTTAAGTAACCTTCCAAAATATGAGCACGCGCTTCTGCTTTTTGAAGCTCGAAACGGGTTCTTCTGCGAATCACATCGATCCGGTGCACAATCCACGCAGAGAGCATCTGCTTGATGTTCATCGTCCTCGGCAAATTCTTATCGAGAGCGAGCATGTTGCAGCCAAAAGTGACCTGAAGATCGGTAAACTTGTAGAGCTGATTGATCGTCACATCGGGAATTTCGTTTCTTTTCAATTCCAAAACGATCCGCAGACCATCTTTATCCGATTCATCGCGCACATCGCTGACGCCATTCATCGTTTTGTTATTAACAAGCTCGGCCATTTGCTCAATCAGACGGGATTTGTTGACGCCGTAAGGAATCTCATCAATCACGATCCGCTCACGTCCAGGTGTCGCCGTGTTTTCTTCTGTCCGGATTACGCCTCGCACAAGGAGCTTTCCTCTTCCTGTGTGATAAGCTTCCCGAATGCCCCGTGTGCCACAAATGACCCCGCCCGTTGCAAAATCGGGACCCGGCATCACTCCCATGATCTCGTCGATTGTCGTGTCTTTATTATTAAGAACAAGAAGAGTCGCTTCGATCAGTTCATTCAAATTATGAGACGGGATGTTAGTCGCCATCCCCACCGCAATTCCGGAAGAGCCGTTGCAGAGCAAGTTAGGGAATTTTGCTGGGAACACAAGAGGTTCTGTCTTAGTCTCATCATAGTTGGAGGCCATGTCAACAGTGTCTTTGTCCAGATCTTCCATCAGCTGCAGAGCACCTGCGGTTAATCTGGCCTCTGTATAACGCATCGCAGCTGGAGGGTCGCCGTCAATCGAGCCAAAGTTACCCTGGCCATCCACCAATGTGTAGCGCATCGCCCAATCTTGAGCCATCCGCACAAGGGTCGGATAAATCACCGACTCACCGTGAGGGTGGTAGTCACCAGATGTATCGCCGCAAATTTTGGCGCATTTACGGTGTTTAGAACCGGGGCTCAGATTCAACTGGCGCATCGCAAACAAAATACGGCGCTGCGAGGGCTTAAGACCATCACGAACGTCTGGAAGTGCGCGGGAGATAATCACCGACATCGAATACCGGAGATAGCTCTCCTTCATCTCCTCTTCGAGGTTGCGTGGGACAATAACTTCGTTTTCTCTAAATGACATACTTCTTTACGTTCCTAAATATCTAGATTCTTAACAGAGAGGGCATGGTGTTCGATAAAGGCTCTTCGGGGCGGGACCTCTTCTCCCATGAGCATCGTAAACATGTGATCGGCAGCAAAAGCATCGGGCAAAGTCACGCGCATCAGCGTCCGCTTCTCAGGATTCATCGTGGTCTCCCAAAGCTGGTCAGCGTTCATCTCACCAAGACCCTTATACCGTTGGACTTCGACCCCTTTTCTTCCATGGACGCGCAAATAGTCGATCAGCTCCCGCATTGTGAAAAATTCCTGGGCGTTCTCTTCCCCTTCTTTCACAGCAAATAGCTTTCCATTGGCGATCAGGTAGCGATCTAAAGAGAGTCCCGCTTCGCTCAAACGGTTCATAAGCTGTTGGAAAGACTCTTCCTTGAAAAGCTCGATATAAGAGAGAGATTTAGGACGGAAAGTTTTGAGCGCTTCCTGTTTTTCCTCTTCGCTCAAATCTTTTAAGGTCGCCTCGTAGCTTTCCCGCTGCTGGATATCAAAGTCTTTGGCGATATCCAAAAACTCATCTTCGGAATAGACAAACTTAGTAGGTTCATCTTTAAAAGCAGTAATCACATAGCGGGGATATTCTCCCTTTTCGCTCTTCGAGTCGATAAATTCTCTAAAAGGAATCGCCTTTCTTTCCAGCGATGTGATGAAATGCTCCACATCCAAAATCAAAGAGACCAGAACATTCGTCTCGTTCTCGTCGAGATCTTTATCTTGGATAGCGTCGTGAATTTTCACATCCTGTCTTCCCAGCTCGAGCAGGTAGTTATCCATCTCTTTTTCTGAGGTGATGTAGCGGCTCTGTTTTTTGCGCGTTACCTTATAAAGAGGGGGCTGCGCAATGTAAATGTAGTTATTTTCGATGAGCGCCGGCATGTGGCGGTAGAAGAAAGTCAAGAGAAGCGTTCTGATGTGGGATCCGTCGACGTCAGCATCCGTCATGATGATGATGCGGTGGTAACGGAGCTTTTCAAGGTTTAACGTATCGGCTCCAATGCCGCATCCTAAAGCTGCAATAATGGTTCCCACTTCCTGGTTTTGGAAAACTTTTTGCAAACGGGCTTTTTCGACATTCAGAATTTTACCACGAATGGGCAAAATGGCCTGAAAACGGCGGTCACGCCCCATTTTTGCAGAACCTCCCGCAGAGTCCCCTTCTACGATATAGATCTCACACTTTGCAGGTTCCCTTTCCTGACAGTCGATCAATTTCCCTGGCAAACGTGCGCTATCTAAGGCTGTTTTTCTCAAAGTAAGTTCACGGGCCTTTTTAGCAGCTTCGCGCGCTTGGGCTGCCACAATCACTTTTTCAATAATCGAACGGGCAATTTGAGGGTTTTCGCTGAGATAGATAGAGAGCTCTTCTCCGGCAATTTGCTGCACAATCGAGCCCACATCGCTGTTTCCGAGTCTTTGCTTGGTTTGCCCTTCAAACTGGGGATTGGCCACTTTAACCGAAATCACAGCCGTCAGACCTTCCCGCATGTCTTCCCCGGTAATTGCGATTTTGTCGCTTTTGAGAAGGTTGTGGCTCTTGATATAAGTATTCAAAACACGTGTAAGGGCAGTTGAAAATCCAGTTAAATGGGATCCCCCTTGGCGTGTGGGGATGTTGTTGGCATAAGAGAGGATCGATTCGACGTAGCCATCGTTCCATTGCATCGCCACTTCAAATTCAATCGGGCCATTATCCCCTTCTTTACCCCCTTTAAAGTAGACAGGAGTGGGGAAAAGAGGGATTTTGTTTTCGTTCAAATAGGAGACAAACGAAACGATTCCTCCCTCATAGCGAAACTGAGTCAGTGGCCGCTCTTCGTCCCGCTCATCCTTAAAGCGGATATCGATTCCCCGGTTCAAGAATGCGAGCTCACGCAGTCTGCGCGATAAAATGTCGGCATCAAAAACTGTCACCGCAAAAATCTCTTTATCGGGCCAAAAGGTAACTTTTGTTCCTCTTTTTTCTGTTGTCCCTACAATTTCGATCGGGCCACAAGGTTTGCCCCTTGCAAACACCATCCGGTAGATTTTGCCATCTTTAAACACGTCGACTTGAAACTTTTCAGATAACGCATTGACGCAAGAAACGCCCACCCCGTGAAGGCCTCCAGAGACTTTGTAGGTATCTTTGCTGAATTTTCCGCCCGCGTGCAAAACGGTCAACACAACTTCGAGAGCTGAGATCTCATAACCCCGCTTTTTCGATTCCTGTTCGTGAATCCCCACTGGAATTCCCCGTCCATCATCTTCAACGGTAATACTATTGTCTGGGTGAATGGTGATGTCGATATGAGAGCAAAAGCCTGCCATGGCCTCGTCGATACTGTTGTCGACAACTTCGTAAACTAAATGGTGCAGACCGTTTTGTCCGGTATCGCCAATGTACATCCCGGGGCGCTCGCGGACAGCCTGCAACCCTTCAAGAACGGTGATTGCACTTGCATCATACTGCTTCTCTTTAGATTGAGTCGCTTTGTCTTCCAAATCCATATGCATTTATTTATCCTAATCTAAAGAAGATTGTTTTGATTACGGTTCCTGGAAATTTATCTCTTAAACTTTGAATCAGACGGGGTTTGTCATTTTGAGTCAAAAGGCTGAACAACGTCGAATTTTTAACTTTAACCGTCAGAATTCCTTCCACAAACGAAACGGCCTGTGTCATGGGAGCTAGCTGCTCTCCGATCACTTGCGGCCATGCGGCACAGACCAAATCAGGACGCTCGTCCACTTTTTTGCCAATGTCTTCCATAAAAAGGGGCAGAAGCTGACAGATGTGTCTTGAGGTGAGCTGCTGGCCATCATAATGGCGTGGAAGGCGCTTTTGGGATACCGGTCGCATGCAGTTGTGTAGCTCGCTAAAATTCAGTACAAATATACCTCATCTCCACCATAGCCGCAAGCAAAAATCCGCCACCGAGAGAGAACTTAATTATCATAATCTTTATTTTAAATTAATACTTGTGTGATAGAATAATTCCATGAATTTTTTATATGGTTTGTTTTTTTCACCTCCAGAAAATTTATCCATCCAACAACAGATTGAATGGAAAAAAGAAGCTTTGGGTATTTCTCCTCAAGATGAGCTCCATAAGCTCGTGATGGGCTTCTTCCTCGATCAGGTTGAAGGGATTGGAGATGAAAAAAAGGTCCTTGAAGATTTAAGCCGTTTTGAGTGGTTTGCAGGCTCTGTGAGTGGCGCAAGACTCCGTCTTGAACTGGAGAGCTTTTTGATGAGGGATTCTGCACATCAGCTCGATCCTGCCACTGTTAATCAGATTAAAACTGTCATTGGAATGTTGCAAAGAGCCGATGAGCAATCCTCATTGATCGATTTGATCCGTTCAGGCAGCTTTGCCCTCCCCTTGCTAGCGATCACAGGCAATACCATGTGGCAAGCCGAGTCAAATTTTGCTCCCGACGAAAACAAAAGGCATCAACTGGTAGAGAATGCCATAACCCAAGTCTCTTCTCTGCAAAATGGTGAAAAAACCCTTTTTTTGGTAGGAACGCTTACCCACGAAACCATCTTAGTCATTGAAAAGATAAGAGAGGATGCTTGGGAAGTTAGTTATTACGACACAGCCTTGAATAAGCCCCTCTCGGTTTATCAGGTAGATGACAAGGGAGCCCACTTTTTAAGCCAAGAGTTTTGGGAAGAGGTGTATGAGTACAAGTTTATGAGCCATTCTCAACAGAATTTGGCAGCTTTTATCGAGAATTTAAGCGAGCAGGAAAGCTCTGATACCCTTGACTGCTCTAAAATTTCGAAGCAGAAAAAAAACACGTGCCATATCCGGTGCCTTTTAGCATGCCTCAAAGACCAGATTGTCAGAAAATCGGGCCTAGATCTCAATTTGGCCCTCCTTGAATGGAAAAAATTCCAGGTCTTATTTGGCCAGCATTTGATTGATTTCAAAACCATTGAAAACATTGAAAACTCGGGTTTTTGTGCCCTTGTCCATCACAAGCAAGAAAAGCGGCGTCTGCAATTTGAACACATGAATGTCGCCTGCAATGAACAAGAATATAAGAGTGCAGTTGAGGCATACGAATCTGTTTTCGCCCTTTTGGGTAAGCGAGGACCTTTTTTTGATGCTAAGGAGACTGCCCAATCAGAATACCTTAACCAGTGCCACATTCACCTGATTTCAATACTGGAGCAGGAATTGCAAATATTTGAGTGTACAACAATGCTCATCAATCCAAAGCAGCTGAGAGGGGCGCTTAAAGAAATCCATCCTCTCATTAAGTACACACTTTCAGTTTTTGAAGAGCGGTATGAAAAACGTAAAGTCCTCTTTAAAAAGCGTATGCAGGAAGAGCTTCAATTTGCGAGCTCTTCTCTTAAACTAAAAACAGAAGAGGCAGAACTTTGCTATCTGTCAGCCTTAAATCAGCTAGATCAACAACTTGTCACACTCTTCAAGTCGGCTAATGTATTGCAGGAGAAATTAGGTTGGTACAAAAGGAATGAAAACATAGACGCTGTCCATCTTGATGAAGAAGAAGTTATCGAAATCTTAAACCTTTTACAAAGTCATCCTGAAGTCCTTGTCAATTTCAGGTACCGACTGGGCTTAAATTTTGTTGTGATTCAAGGAATTCAGCTAGGCAAATTGAAAGAAGTGGAAACGATTTATCGACAGCTTGAACCCAAAGATAAACAAGAGCTGGAAAGGCTTAGCCGCGATGAGAGAAATTATGTCCCTGCTTTGCTAAAACAAGATATTGGAGATCAACTCATTCACTATGACAATTGCCGATTGTTCGAACCAATCATTAACACTGTCTCATTTGAATACTTAAAAGCCAATGATTTTGCAGGCTATTTAAATTTTACAAATGCGTTCACGCAGAAATATTTGGACGGTTTTGGTCAAAGCTGGGTGATCAAAGAAGAGCATGTGCTCCCCATATTAGAGTGTCTGAAACAACTGCATGAAACGAAAACGGAGGTTCATTATTCGTCTGCAATCTTAGGGCGGATTAAAGAAAAAACAGCTCCAAAAGTTGTGGAGTTAATTTCCAAGAGACGTCATGAATTTGAGAACATCCCCGCTTTTCTTGAAACCTACAACACTCTACTTGCCCTCCATCTTTACCAAATGGGCCGTTTTACCGAGATACAATCACTGAAAATGAGTGTATTACCAAAGTTTGGCCTCTACATGTTTACCCGCGATAATTACAAAGAAGGGGTGGCTCTTTTGCAATTTGAAAAATCTCAAGACTCTTTGAGCGAAGCTCTGTTTTCAAGTCTCCTGATAAGTGCTGCTACCTTAAAGGCCCCCGAAATTCTTGAAGACACTTTGAAACCCTTTTGTGAGGCTCTAGATAAAAATGAGAAAATCGACCCCCAATGCTTTAGGCACATATTTTGGAATTTAGACGCAGCTACACGCCTCTATTTATTAGAATTTTTTAAAACCGATAAGAGGTGGATCGATAATGGAGCTATCTTGGAAATTTTGGAACTCCTCTTAAAAGATGAATGCACCCTCGAAGAGTTTATCCGTTTAAATGACTGCCTGGAATTTTTATGTGCGCGCGGTCATCAGAAAAAAGTGGTCTTAAAGCTGCAAGAATGTTCCTACAATCACTGCTTTCATCAGCACATGGAAGCATTTCCAATCTCTTTTTTAGCCAAATCTTTTTGGTCTTACCAGTGCAAGCACACTGTCAAAAGCGCCACTTTATTTTTCACTTGGCAAGGATTTGAAGTCCGTTATGTCTCCGAAAGAAGAAATTTTTTAAAGAATTTCGAAAAATTGTGTGCAGCTTCTGACCTTTCTGACCCACTTGCCTTCTACACAAACGTTTTTCATCCCATTTTTAATAAGGACTACGCTAAATCCTGCTATTTAGATCTCTATCAAAACATCAATTCCTTCCACCCAACAATCCGGATATGCTTTGCCCTCCTCTTTTGGCAAAAGGGCGAGCAATCAGAAGCCCTCCAAATCCACCGGGACGAACTGCAACTTAAGCAATTTTCCTTATCGTTATCTCTCTTCTCCTGAATTAGGATGGTATTTACAAAGTGCCGGCGTTTTTGATCCACTCTCCATCCAACAACCAGCCTATGCTTTGTCCTCAGACTCCACACAATTTCAGCCCAGTTGGAATTATTTTTTCTCTGATAAATAATTTGCATAAAAAAGCGCCGCCCTTATGATGTTAAGATATTGTTAATTTAAGGGGGCGCGAAGAAATGGCATTGTCTACTCAAACCGGAATTGAATGGAAACCACTGAACACAAATGACACTTTGAATGCAATCGAAACTGCAACGCGCAGCCCACATTGCCTTTCATTTAAGTGCTCCCATCTGAGACCCTCCCATTCTCACAATCCAAATGTCCTTTATATTAACTCAGGGATGCTTAACGTTTTTAAGAATGCAACATGCGGCAATGCCTATCTGGACATGCAGGGTTATCCAGGACACTGTGAAGATGAGACGCACCACTTTGGAAATATACGTGGGGTTTTGTGTGAATGTAGCTGTGAAGACTTAAATCGAATAAAAAAGCCGGGGTACAGAAATGCATTTGAAAATGATGTGATTTCAGCCATCATTCAAAGTCCAAAAATTCAAAAATGTAAAAATTTTCGCGGGCAATTTGAGTTTAATCTTGTCATACTTTGTAGCGGTGGGCTTCTGGGAGAGGAAATTTTACTTTTTCGCCTATTCGATAAATTAAAAAACCTGGATGTACATGGGACGATTAATTTATTTCTCATCGACTGGGGTTATAAAAACGCCATTCAAGATGGCAAACCCAATCAAGGGATCCTCCAGTTTTTACAAGAAATTTGCAGCTGCCTTCCCTACACTTTGAAATTGCATGGCTCATTTTTTTCAGATGGTGAGGAATACATCGCAATGGCCAAATCAAAACACGAATTTAAACACGATTTGCTCATCGCCGAAGATATTGAAACGTCTCTGGAAATGATGGAGAAAATCAATCAATTTGCTGCCTATTCACAAAAGCTCAAGCCTCATATCTTAGCAAAAAAAGGGAATGTCATGCCCTCTGTTTCCAATATCACGCCTCAAAGCCTGCCAGCAAACAATTACCAGCCCATCTCTCCCCGAAGAGCACAACCCCTCTCAAGCTCACCCCGAAAACAAACCATCGCCACCAAGGATTTCCCCTGGGAGCTGGCCTTAGGTTGCACGATGCTTATAGCCCTCATCACCATCATCGCTCTTACGATCATCCCTCGCGATCAAAAATAGCGTAGCGATTCAAAAAGAAATTTGACGCTTTCTACGATTGCAAGTATCACCCAGGCATTTGGATATGCTGCCTTTCTTACTTTAAAGACAAAAGGTGAAGAACAAAAAGTGCTTCCATTAAAAGCCGTGCGTAAACCAAACAATATTAATTACTAAGAGTTCAATTGGATTAGGCATAACCGAAAGACCCTAGCGACAATTATTATAACCTGACCATTGTCCTCCTGGCATCGGGCTTTTTCCTCAAGTGGAAAGCCCTTGAGGGTCTAGATAGTTGATACTTTGGCATATCTTTTGCTAGAAGAGGTGATGAAGGTAGGAGCTGTATGCTTTGGTGGACTTTGTTCTTTCTATTTGCTGCAGTCGTAGCAGCTATTCTTGGCTTTGGTGAGCTTATCACCGGATTTAATAAAGCTGCTAAAATTACCTTCTGGATTTTTCTTGTTCTTTTCGTTGTCAGCGTCATTCTTTACACCCACACACTCCCCTAACGATGAGAAATTAAAAACTTGGAAAAGAGCATCCCCTAAACCGGAGAGAACAAGCCGCCTATTTAAACAAAAAAAAGGATTCCACCCTATGCCTAAATGTAAGAGTCTATTTGAGAAGATAAAAGAGTTTTTCAAACCTAAACCAGCTGATGATAGGGAGAAAATCGCCAAACGCGCTTATGAACTCTACGAACAGCGAGGCCGGCAGGATGGGCACGAAACTGAGGACTGGCTCCAAGCTGAACAGGAAATTCATAAAAAGAAATAGGTCCGCGTTTGTAAGCGCAGCCTCTGCAGGCTCCTCACCCTCTTAGCCTCCAGCTTTTTCCTCAAAACAATTTCTGGCAACACTTTGACAAGATTTCTGAAAATCCGGATAATCTGGAGTTGAGTTACAATTTAGCCGGAATTTCATGTATCAAAGAGAACTTCAGGAAGAATTAGAGGCTTTAGCCAGGGATTATCCTGTTGTGACAGTGATTGGACCGAGGCAATCGGGGAAAACTACCCTGGTTAAGGCGACTTTTCCTCAAAAGCCTTACGTCAATTTGGAGGCTTTGGATACTAGGGAAGTCATTGAGGCAGACCCAAGAGCTTTTTTGTCCCAATACGCTGAAGGGGCCATACTCGATGAAATCCAGCGTCTCCCCTCCTTACTTTCTTATATTCAAACCATTGTTGATGAGAAAGATCAGAAAGGGATGTTTATTCTCACAGGAAGCCATCAACTGGAGCTGCATCATGCAATTTCCCAATCATTAGCGGGACGGACAGCGCTTTTAACCCTTTTGCCTTTAAGTCTGAAGGAGCTCCAGGATGCGCAAATCACCCTTTCACTAGACGAGTATATCTTAAAAGGAGGCTACCCCCGCATTTTTAAAGATCATCTCGATCCTACAACTGCTTACCGCAACTACTTCCAAACTTATGTTGAAAGAGATGTCAGACAAATCCTCAATGTCAAAGACTTAGCCCAGTTTCAAAAGTTCATCCGCCTTTGTGCAGGTCGGATCGGGCAGCTCATTAATTTTGAGAGTTTATGTAACGACGTCGGTGTTTCATCCAAAACAGCTAAAGAGTGGCTCTCCATACTGGAAGCCTCTTTTATTATATACCGCCTCCAACCCTATTACGAAAATTTTGGCAAAAGAGCGATTAAAACACCTAAACTCTACTTTACAGATGTGGGACTTGCTTGTTATCTTTTAGGAATCAAGGAGATAAATCAACTAACCCGCGACCCTTTACGAGGAAATCTGGTAGAAAATCTCATTTTTCTTGAGCTGCTCAAAGCCAGAGTCAACCAAGGAAACGACCCAGATCTCTATTTTTTCCGAGACTCACATGGACATGAGGTTGATCTCATTTTCCAATCGGGCAATGAGCTTATTCCTATCGAGATCAAATCGAGCCAAACATTTCACAAAGAATTCCTTGAAAACCTCCACTTCTTCCAGGAGCTTGCCGGCACCCGTTCCAAAAAGGGCTATTTAATCTACTCTGGCAATCACCAGCGGCTCGGCAACATCGAGCTCCTCTCCTTCCAAAACGCAAACCACGCCATCCGCTAACCCCTATCTCTCATAAATGTTTGGATAATCTGAGACAGAAAAAAATATTCGAAGAAGAGCATTTAGCCATCTAATGCTGGCTCAGGGTAGGCATTTACAAAGCGCTGGCCATTTTGGCCCACATCATATTCTTTTGAAATAATAAGATCCGGTCTGGAATCCCCACATTTTAGACGATTCTCGTAAGACCTATAACCTGAGTTTTGGGTTATTTTTCCTCGTAATCAGCGGATTTTTGTGAGGCAAAATCGCAATTTTTTGCGAAGCTCATAGCGGAGCCCCTATTTGCGAGCAAAAAAGTGCGATTTGGGCCACAAAAATCCCTGAGGATGAGGGAAAAGAACCCAAAACTCAGGTCTATATTCGAACTTGGGATAGTACTCCAAAGGCCATGCTAAGGAACGGTGATAATGTACAATGGGAGGAGTCTCTTTTCCAAAAGAGGCGCCCTCTTCGACCTTCCCAAGTACAAGTGCAATGCTCCCTTCATAACCGTCAATTTTCCCGTTAATCTCGCGCACTTCAATATCGCCGGTGAATTGCAACTTGTGCAACCACCCATCCAAGGATTTGTAAGAATCCAGTTTCTTGCCAAATGTGGGAATTTTTGCTTTTGATGCACTATCTGGTTGGTGGGTGGCAACGACAAATTTTTGACCCTGAGGTCCATCGATTGCCATTTCCAGATTTATATCCATACCAATGGGATTGTTCCCATAAAACAAAGTCAAGCTGCTGGGCCCGAAGAAAGATCTATCCTCATGAGTAGAGGGATCCTTGTAAGTAAATATCTCACGGTGAGGATTATATTCAATTCTCGTCACAGTCTCCTCACCGCAGGTTACTGAGGGAAAATCTAAAAATTTCACGTTACCAGAATTACTCCCCACTAAGCTATAAACGATCGAAGGGTTTTCGCTGCTAAAATCAGGTGTTTTCAATTCACCAAGGACAAGCACACACTTTGATTTCCCCAAATCAAATCCAACAATTGGTCGATCCAGGCGATACAGACTGCATCCAACACATGTAACGTTGCTTACCTGCTCCCCAAATCGCCACGTTTTATTTTCAATAGGGCCGGCCTCTTCTACAACACGCGGTTTGCAACACAACAAGACAGCTGTCGCAACCAGACCTATTCCAATGGGTTCTAAAACTAATAGAGTATAAGAAAAGTTTTGAATGAGACCGTGCAGTTGCCAGGCTGCAATCGCCGCCCCTACTATCACAATAAGTCCCAAAGCTGCGAGGCTCACAAGGGCCGCTTGTCGTGAACAACACCCGGAACTCTCATCTAGCCTTTCAACATAGGGAGTCCCCACCTGATTTTCTGCTCTATTCGCCATTTTTTACCTCATACTTGTATACATTATAATTCAGTATTGCAAATATTGCATTCGGATTTCACCTCCTGGACAGATCGCTGACAAAGCTTTTGGCGAATTGTGCGAACCTTACTGCGGCAAAGCTCTATCTGATACTCTGATTTTTGATAAAAACTTGTCAAAAAGAAACGCCAAACCTTTTTCTGTGCATCACATCTCTTTGATTTGAAAATATTTAGAAAAAATCCGGCTAAATCGTAATTCGACTTACAATTTAGCCGATTTTTATCAGAAAAAACTCCTGCTTCCTCCCCTTTCAAAACGCACGTTCTGCTGTCGGTAAAATTCTTAAATAAGATAGAATCGTTACCTTATTTAAAGGATTTCATATGTTGACTTTATCTGTAATGCAAGAACCACTAGCTGTTGCCAGGCTCAATCCAAAAGATGCTATTCCATCTTGGGCACAAGAAGGCTATTTTTTTTCGATCACCCGGACAAAAGACGAGCTTTCGATTGTTTGCGAAGAATCGAGAGTTCGTGCGGATGTTAAAGCAGAAAAAGGATGGCGCGCTCTAAAGGTGGAAGGCCCTTTAGATTTTGCTCTCACCGGCATTCTTGTTTCACTTGCTGCGCCCTTGGCAGAAGCCAAAATCAGCATCTTTGCCATTTCTACCTTCGACACAGATTATATTTTAATCAAAAAAGAAAACCTGAAAAAAGCCATCGGCATCCTCTCCACTTTTTGCAAAATAGTTTAAGACCGCTGCATTGCCTTAAATTTCTGGCAACTAGAAAATTCAGCAAAAAATCGGTCTTAACTAGCCGTTTTTCGATCCCGACTTTGACAGTTATTTTGTAAAAGTCTTGCGATAAACAGGATGTGAATAAAAATTTTGGCACAACACACACTATTTCCTCAAGAAAGAATAAGATGGGAAGGATCGCAAGCGGCAGGATAAGCAGGATGATGTAACCGTTTATACTCCAATTTTCTTCTCCCAAAATTCACCAACATGCCTACAGTAATGCCTGAAGCTTTTAGGTAATTTATTAATTGAGCTAGTGCTCGGTCAAGCCTTTTGTGAGGGCTTTGAGGCGGCCAAACTCCTCACAAAAGGCTTGACCGAGCACTAGGTGTTCATTATGTATTTGTTCACAGCATTTCAATTCAACAATCACCCTTTCATTAATGATCAGATCAGCTTTGTACATGCCAATTTTACGGCCTCTGAATGCTACCTCAAACCCTTTTTCAATCTGTACAGAGAGCCCCTTTTCTTTCATTGCTATTGTTAGTGCATTTTTATAAACTGACTCGAGAAAGGCAACACCAAGTTCATTCATTACATCAAAGCAACATCCTAATATGCTTTCAGTTAATTCAAAATGTGGCATTTGTGTTTTACTATCCTGCATATCCTGCCGCTTGCGATCCTCTTATCTTGTTATTGCTTTTAGATAGCAGAACTTTTTATACAAAATTTAGCGCGTGTAAACATAAATAATTTATGCACAACATTTTTAATAAAAAATTTCTCACATTCAGTGATTAAAATAAATTTTATCATGCAAACTGCCAAACTTGGGGTTATTTTTTATTTTTCTATCCTGCCGCTGAAGCGATCCTGTCTATCCTGTTTCTTATTCGTTTAAGAGAATTACATTCCTGTAATCACGATTTTATGGCACAATTTAGGGCTTAAATCGGGGGCATCATGCCAGAGATTGCAGCTCATTTTTTTTGGTACTGCACAGTTGCAGGAGTTGCCCTGTTTCTACTTCAGCTTTGTTTAAATCTGATTGGAATTTCTATTGAAGATTTTGATACGGGCTTTAACTGGTTATCCAAGCAGGCCTTGTCGGGTTTTTTGCTGATGTTTGGGTTAGTAGGGCTGACCTGTACAAAACAATTTGGACTCTCTTATTTTGTTTCCATAGTTTTGGGTGGGCTGGCAGGGATTCTCGTTATTTTTGTCACCGGCTGGATTTTTCGGATGGCGAAGGGGCTGCACAGCTCGGGAACTGTTTTTAACATTGAAGATGCGGTTGGCAAAGAGGCAACGGTTTATCAGCGCATTCCAAAAGACGGGATGGGAAAAGTGACCCTATCTCTTCACAATTTGACACATGAAATTGATGCGGTAGCAGACATGGATCTCCCCTCTTTTGTTTCTGTCACTATTTTTGAAAAAATTAACGAGACAACTGTAAAAGTTGTCTCAAGGTAGGGTTTTGTTTTATGGAAATGACATATATGGGCTTCACAGTGATCTTTTTTGCTTTATTTATCTTTTCAACGCTCATCTTTTTGGCAAAGCTCTACCGTAGATGCCCCTCCAATAAAATTTTGGTGGTATTTGGTCGTATGGGCGGGAGCAAAACCGTACAATGCTACCATGGAGGGGGCACATTTGTCTGGCCTTTGATTCAGGGAAGCGCCTTTCTTGATTTGACACCACGCACCATTCATATCCCTCTTAAAGGGGCGTTGTCACATCAAAATATCCGCATTAACGTGCCCAGCACATTTACTGTCGCCATTGGCCTGATGCCTGAGATCATGAATAACGCAGCTGTCAGATTGCTCGACTTGGATCATAGAGGCATTGAATCGATGGCCACAGAAATTATTATCGGTCAGCTCCGTCTGACAGTTGCTTCGTTGCGTATTGAAGAGATCAACCAGGACAGAGAACGTTTCCTGGAAGCCATCAAAAAGAACATTGAGCCAGAGCTCCATAAAATCGGCCTAACGCTGCTGAATGTCAACATCACAGACATTACCGATGAGTCTGAATATATCGAAAGTATTGGAAAAAAAGCCTCGGCAACAGCTGTCAACCAAGCCAAAATTGATGTCTCTGAGCAGGAAAAACAGGGAGAAATTGGAAGATCTGTCGCCGAAAAAGATCGGAGAGTTTCAGTGGCTGCTTTGAATGCAGAAGCAGTCCTTGGAGAAAACGAATCTAGAGCTCAGATTGCTTTGACAAATGCGACCCTTTCTGAAAAAGAAGCTGAGGCCACAAGACGCTCTTCTGTTGCCAAGCAAAACGCTGAAGTTGAAATTCAGAAAGCGCGCGCTTCTGCCCAAATGCAATTGCTCGAAGCCGAACAAGTTGTCCCCAAAGAAATTGCCAAGAAAATCATCCAGATTGAAGCAGAAGCGGAAGCGCAGCGCAATGTGTTGATTGCTAAGGGTGAAGCTGAATCGATCCTTGCGATCAAACAAGCGGAAGCGGAAGGAATTCAGAAATTATTAGACGCTAAAGCTAAGGGCTACAAACAGCTTGTCGAAGCGTGCGGTCACGATGCCAAAAGCGCTTCTACGATGCTCTTGATCGAAAAATTGGAAGAGATTATCAAAATCCAGGTCGAAGCCATTAAAAGCATCAAAATTGACAAGATCACCGTTTGGGATAGCGGCTGTAATAAAGATGGGCAAGGCTCTTCAACTTCCAACTTTATCAACCAATTTGTGAAGTCACTCCCCGCTCTTCACGATGTCGCGGCTCTTGCAGGGCTTGAGCTTCCTGAATACCTAGGCAAAGTTTCCGAGGAAGAGAGTCTTGAAGAGGAGATCGCTCACCTGAAGTGATTCTAAGGACGTTTGTTATATTAATAAATCCTTTAAAATAGTATAGTTAAAGGCATGAGCACACAGTCCATATGCAACAGTTCTACGGCTAGCAGTTTTAAGGATATAATCCTGCCCACTATTCAGGCGGTTTTAGCCATTACGACAGTCGCCTTAGCCATTATTACAGCGCTTGCTGCGTGTGAGATTGGTCTTATGAATGTTGTGAGTTCCTATGCGTGGGCTTTTGGGGCTGGCGCTGCCATCAGCGCTATAGGCATCGCGATTTGCCAGTGCCTCAAGAGTTGTTGCGGGCAAACCGAAGAAGAGCGGCTTGATGCTCGCTTGAAAGAAATACTTGCAAAGTCAGCAGTAAAGAGAGATCTAGCGGATGCCAAGAAACAACTTGAAAAAGATAAGGCGAGGCTGGCAGAGCTAAGAAGTCAGAGGGATCAGAAAAATGAGCCGATTGAGTCAGGAAAGCAACAACGGATTCTTCTCATAGAGGGTCATAAGAAGCGGATTCTGGGCTTGTCTAGACTGATTGAAAACCATCAAAGAAAACAAATAGAGGCCGACGATTATCTTAATGGTGACAAAACCCTACAAGCCGCTGCGAAATATCTATTTGTTCCCGTCTCTATAGATCCCGATTTACTGATTCGTGCAGAAAGAAGGGCGAAAATTGTTAAAAACAACGCTGAAACCGCAATTCACAGTGCTAAATTGCAGATCGAAACGTTTGAAAAGCAGCATCGACAATCTCTTGCTGCTAATGAAGAAATTATCGGCGCAGAAGCTGCCGCAGAAATTGACAAACAAATGCTAACAGTGCTGGCTGAGCTTGAGTCAGTAGTTCTCTAATCAAATCAATATAAGCTCCTCCCTTTTTTTTAACAGAATCACGCTATCCGCTAGCAAATTGATCTAAAATTAATCGAAGCTTAATAAAAATTTTTCCGTGCGTAAGCTCTCACTGAAAATTCCTTTATAATGCGGTTGCTTCATATTTAGGGATAGTAATGGTTGCTATGCCATTAGAAATTGTAAGAGAGGCTTTAGCAAAATCAGCATCAGCCAAAAAAGATAATACGGCAACTCGTTGCTTTTTCCCTTGGTTTGTGTGCAACCAGAGGGTTCTATTCTTTTTGTCCATGATAACTGTTAATTGTCCTGTTTCAACAGAGCTTCTATCAAACCCGGCAACTTCGCCAATACACGTATAAGATTTATCTAAATTATGGATGAGTGCTTTGATTTCTTCAATTGGTTCGCTTATTGGAACTTTCTTGGGAGTATAAGGGATAAGCTCAAATTGATTGTTGACCATTGCAAATTGGGTGGAGTCTGCGGATATTCCACAAAAAATATCATTTTTTTCGATCAGCAAAAGCCGCTCTTGCTCGAACTTCTTTTGAAGTTTTCTAAGAGATTTGACAGTGTCAGGGGAAAAATCGTAATCACAAGGGGTTTTAGGGTTATCTTCAAAATATGTATCCAGCCGATCTAAGTTGTTAGTTGAAAGATTGTACAATTCATCACAAAAATAAAAACTAATCGGATTCATAACTTTTCCATCTTCATCGAAAATCATATAGGAAGGTAGACAGGCACTTACAAACTGATTCGAGGAGTTGATATAGATTTCAACATTAAAGTATAAATGGTCTGGATCATTCTTTAAGACTTCTCCCTTACTATTTTTAATATGCTCAAGGGGGCTTTTTATTTCGGAAAAAAATTGTCCAGGCAATTGGGATGTAGCACCCCTAGAATAAAGTAGGTGTGGGTTTACAATAAATGTTGGCTCTTGATTTTTATATGCGTTTGCAAGTTTAAAAAAATCTAAAGTGCTTTGAAGGAGGTCCAGCTTAATTGTTCCTGTGAGTTTATCAGAGTTTACAGGGCCATTAATGCCTGATTGCACAAGAGGCAAAACTTTTTCGGGAATTTTAACGACTTCTTCTCCGCTTCGTAGGGTCGCAATCAAAGCCCCAATTGCCAAGGTTCCAACAAAACAGGCCCCGCCTATCCCGTAGGCCCAAACCGGCATAATTTCCAAAGCTGCCAACACAACAAATGTGGCCAATAGCGCTGTCGCTGCAGTTCCTGAAAGCCCTGCACTCAAGGCCGTCCGCGTATCTGCCACGCCATTAAAAGAATAACTTACTGAAAGCGCCACAAAACCCTCATTTTTTTATGACAGGATCATAAGATATATTTGTTAGAGTCATATTAAGACCGCTGCCTCTTTTTTGTATTTTTTAAGTGGGCCTAGAATTTTGGTCCGGTAGGGCAAAAATTCGAGAAATGTGGGGACGTTGCATAAAACAATTTCTTGAAAGAATTGGAGGGTTTAAAATATTTTGCGGATATGTCTATTCATTTTCCGACACAGGGTGGAGGCGAAATCGCCCCTCAAGGGAAGCCGCCACTAAAAATTGAGGGCGTTCAGCTTACAAGTGCCCAAGAGCAAACGATCTACAATCTAATGGGCAGTGGAGAAACCGATCTTTCTACAATTGAGAATCAATTGGAAAAGGTCGGGATTACTGATCCTAAAGAGCTCAAGGCGATTTTAAACCACATGCAAAAAGAGACGGGCCACGTTTTTTCTGATGCGGCAACGGTTCAGAAAAAAGAAAAAAAGCGCCCGTCCATCTTTGAGATGGCAGCGAAACCTGCTCTCAAATCAACAACACCCGATTTACCCACCGATCTGACTCCTGCTCAGAAAGACATGATTGCGTTGCTGCTCAAAAATATTGCAACCGACCCCACGAGCTTCAAAAGTAATTATGAAAAAAATCTGGCTCAAATGATCAAAAACGGGGCCAGTCCTGCACAAATTGCTGCTTTTAAGCAACAAACGCAGCAACAAATAGACGCTCTGTTTGTCCCGGGAGGGGGAATGAGAAACTCGCTCGATGCCACTGGGCTTAAAGAGCCTGAGCTTTCTCAAGTCATTAAATATCTTAAGGCCCAAGGTGGATTTGATACCCCGCTAGATGATTTAGCGAGCAATTTTAGAGACGCGATTACCAAGTGGAGCGATGCTCCCGGACGAACGGCTGGAGAGAAACAGTTTGCACAAGAGTTGTTAAAACTCGTGCAGCCGGGAATGAACGGTGATCAAATTACCAATGTGATCAACCAGTTTTTAGGAAATCAAGACCAAGATGTATTTAAGTTATACGGAATCGATCCCAAGAATTTTAAAGACCTTGCTGCCATGCTTCCCGGCGTTCATATCAAATTCCCCATACCCACAGATATCGAAAATGCCTATGTGCAGTCTTTTAAGTTAGATGAAGCTACTGGAAAACTGATCCGTCAGGCTCTTGATACACACTCCAACGATTTTGCCGGTTTTAAAGCTTATGTGCTTAACACAATTTTGCCTAAAGCGCCGGCAAATGAGCAAGATTTTATCAAAGAGCTTTCAGGTAATCAGCCGACAAATCAAAACCTCCCGGCAACAACCCCTGATGGTTCTGCCTTATTTACATATGTCAATTCCAGCGGAATCCCTGATTCTCAAGTTTACATCCAAATTATTGGAGTGGATCCTCTGACAGGCAAACAATGTTTTGTCCAGTATGACCGTAATGGAACTCCCCATTACATCGACGCCGAGCCGGGCATGGATTCTTCCAAATATGCCTTTCCCCTCTCCTATTTCAATCGCTCAGCAGATGGCAAAGGGGCCTCATTTTATCTTCCTAGCTTAAACGGAGGGAGGCTCTATCAATCTATCGGAGAGCCGCTAAAATTTGGAATCGATCCGGCAGGGGGCATTATGAGCCCCGATCCTCACCGTCTGGATGATCCTAGTAATGCCGTGATGTGGGATAAAATTGAGTTTACAACAGAGCCCTACAAGGATCCGACCCATCAGGGAATGATTTTTCTGAACACAACAGCTGTCGATAATGTCACCCTTCCCATGCTGGTCAGCGTGATGCGGAAAGATGGAACCGATCACGAAGGGGGGCTTGTTCGGGATGCTTATGATATTTTGGTCCAAAAGCTCACAGCTATGGGCCCTCCCTGGTCGGGATTGATCCAAGGAAACACCATTCTATCGCTCATGGATGCCGCCTCAACAGGCCATTTTCCTCAGGATTTTTTCATCACACCGCAGCCCGGACAGACCAAGTCATGGATGGATGGCTTTATCGAAAAATACTTACAGCATGCCCTTCAAATCAGCACCAATGATTCTGTTACTGTGGGAGATGACGGAAAAGGAATTTGGAGCGGCACGGTTGATCCTAAAACACACAAGATGATCTTTACAAGGACACCTCCTGGCCAGCCCTCCCCTCCTGCCATCAACCAGACAACGATCACCATTCCCGATAAAACTTCAGAACTTTTAAGTGGGACAGGAGATGGTTGGGGGATGGGAAGTGTCAAAAGCTTAACTGATCAGCTTAAAGCCCTTGGCCTTTATACGGGAAATGCACCCGCTTTGAGCGATGATCAAATCCAACAGATTATCCAATCTCTGCCCGATTCTAATCCCAACAAGGCAGTCCTCCAACACGCCTATGGAGAAATGAAAATCCAAATCAATCTTGCAAGGGATCTCTCAGTTGGCATTTGTACAAACACTCTCGGCGCTAAAGGGAATCAAGTGATGAGTAATAGGCTGTGTCAGCTCGCTCAAGATGGATTGATCCCAAAAGAAATTATTGGGGATCGTAAACAGGTTAATGGCAACTGGGTGCCCCCATTTACAGATGATCAGATCAAACAAATTGTTGACAACCTTCCCGCTTCGAATCCCAATAAGGCCCATCTTCAACTTCTTGAGCAAATGATGAAAGGCAATGGCGATGCCCCTCTTTGCCAGGACACATTTACAGGCGCTTTTCAAACAGCCTACTCAAGTAACCCAAACATGCCACCTTACGCCCAATTCATCGATCCAGTCGCACTCGTTGTCGCAGAAAATGCCATCAAAAATCCGGGCCATGAAGATGACCGCCTAGGAAATATCTACACGCATCCTTATACAGACTCCACAGGTCACGAAGGAGCTGCCAGCTCTGTCCCTTCCGAATACCAAAGCGGCACAATCACCTTAGGCCACCTCGACCGCCCCCACTTCTGGACTTCTTAATCCAACCTGTATTTTCAACAAAGAGACAGATTTTCTTTCTTCCCTTCTCTGTGCCCGCTGTGGTTTATTAAATTCCCGGAAAGTTATGGTATAAAAGTCCGTGAGACAAAATAAAAAAACCACAGAGGACACAGAGAACAAAAAAAAGTATCTCTTTGTCTTTTTATCCTCGTGGGTTTTATTTTCGCTTTCTTTAGTCGTCTTTGTCTTTGGGGGGGTCGCGGAGGATGAGAAAGGCTGAGACGCCAAGGCCGATGGTGCTTCCAACAGCTAAGCCGGCTGCGACAAAAGCCATTTGGCCGCCGCCAAACACCCCGCCTGCCAAGACAAACGCAAAGATGAGGGCGATTGAGGAAAGAGCTGCCAAAACAAGACCTATGATCTTGTCGCGGTTGCACTCACAAATAGGTTCGCGCCCCAAGTTAGGTTGGTCAACAAAGACTTTAGAATTATTGCCTGTACCATGTGCCATAGTAACCTCCAGTTACGCACACATGTTACTTTAAATGTTAATTTATTATAAAGAGAAATTAATATTTTAAATGTTTAGCGTAGGACTCGGCTAAGGTCTGTTCGATTGAGAGACGCAGGCGAAGGGCTTCTTCCTCTTCGGGATCGCGGAAAATCAGGCCAAAACAGGGCAGCTCGGTTTGCTGGATAAAGCAGGTGACAATCCGCCCTGAAAATTGGCTCAAATGGGGCATGATGTGCTCGGGAAAATTAAGATCGCGGGCACTGACAACAATATAGAAAAAATCTTTTTCATAGCGCATGCTGATCTGATAAGGAAGTTCCTCTGCAAGTTCCATGGCGTCGGCATTTAAGACCATGTCGAAAAGATAAATCAGCGGATCGGCAGTTAGCAAGCTGCGCATAATGGGTGGATTGAGCGAATAAAAAAAGCTTTCCAGCAAAAAGGCGTTGTCTGCGTGGACGGCTCTTAGCTTGTCAAATAATTCGTTTTCTTTGGAGATCGTCCCTCCATTGTAGTCCCGAAAATCGCCGATGACACGCTGCAGCTCTTTAGAAACTTCATTACGTGCTTTGACCAAATCAACAGAATGGTCTTTGCGCAAAAAAGAATCCTTCTGGATGCGCAAATAAAATACGGAAGCCTCTTTTTTGTATTTTTTAAGCGGCCCTACAATTTTGGTCCGATCAGGAACAAATTCAAGAAATGTGGGCATATGCTCAAAAGCTGCGCTTATGCTTGTCAATTTCGATTTGGCAACACGGACTGCGACCACTAAAAATTCCAGCTGATCTTCTGTTTGTTTGGCAAAATCGATGATGATTTGAGGAAGATCTTTCACATACTTAATCTGTCCGCTCAAAGCCACTATGTGGCGCATGATCACTTCTTCATTTTGGGGCATGAAAATGGGGTTGATGCTCTGCTCAATGCGGTTTTTAAGCTCAAATCCAAGATCGGCTTTCAAAATACGCTCTTCTTCTAGACTAATCGTCTCCAGATTTTCTTTTTCGATCTCAAGATAGATGGTGAGAGTAGGATCCGACCTGCTTTGATTGCAAAAAAACGAGCCCTCGACCATTTTTGTCCCGGGAAGAAGGGATTGAACGCCGTTTAAAATATGGCGAGCTTCAAACCGCTCATTTTCCCGTAAAAAACTCATCCCAATCGCGAGTCCTAAAACTCTCCGATTATCAGTCATTGCCCGGATCAGTTTGATATTGATGTAACGTCTATCAGGATAGATGCTTAGCGAGATTTTTAAGGTTTTCCGGAAAAGATAGTGGATGCAGATGATGCGGCTCATGTGTTTAAAGCTGCGCATCTGCTTGAATTCCTCTTTGCAAAGGACCAGAAAGTGTTGCATTTCTGAGAGAATATCATAATCAAAATCTTGGGGACGGTGCTTGATCAGCGACACAATATTTTCCTGAATCAACGCCGTTTTTTCGTCCGAACAAAGTCCCTTAATTTCAAGAATCCGGCACGATTGATAATACGATTCCATCCCCAAACGGATTTCACTTTCGATAATAGGCAGATTTTTGCGCAAAATCTCAAGTTCTTTATGGTTTTCAATGCGAACCATCACCTCGCCGCCGATGTATTTTTGAGGGCTAATTTCCGGCATCGAAAAGTCGATGGCAAATTGGATGAGGGCATTGAGCCGTTTTCCCGGAATGAGCCACCGGTTCACCATTTCGTAAAAAAAGCGGTAGGCGTTTGCCCGAAATCGGCAGAGCACAAAAAAAGAAATGTCAAATGGGGGCTCTAAAATGGGCGTCCAGCACATGACAGGGAGTTTTTCGGCAAATTGGACAAACTCATCTTCTTCAAAAACTTCTCTTGGAACAACATGTTTTAAAATACGTTCGATCGCCACTTCATAAAAAGGAGTTGTCCCCGTCATCTCAAAGTCAGCTTGAATGCGCGGGTAATATTGCCCTCGATCAGTCTTCATAAATCGGTTCCGTTGTAGAGAAGCTTTCGTTGCAAATCAGTGTACCTATTGCGTGCATGTTAATAAATGTTTTGACGTGCAAAGGAAGTCCATTTTTTTGAGCAAGGCGAATGGCTCTTGGATGTAAAATGCGTCCACCCGTTTGAGTTACAACATCAAAAGCGTCCGTATAGGAAAGTTTTTGAAAAAGCTGCGTCCCCACTTCAATTTTTGGGTCTTGTTGAAAAATTCCCTCTACATCTTTGTAAAATTCTACTTTTTCAGCTCTCAAGGCAATCCCTAAAGCCACAGCTGTCGTATCTGAGCCCCCCCTTCCGAGAGTTGTGATTTCCTTGTCTTTGCTGACACCTTGGAAACCGGCCACAATAACGAATTGTTGATTTTCCAAATAGGGCAAAAGACGGTAAGGGCGCACATCGATAATCCGGGCTTCCCCATGCAAATTCGAAGTGATGATCCCCGACTGGCTGCCGGTAAAGCTGACCGCTTGGCGTCCTTTTGCAAGTAAAGCCATGGCAAGAAGTGAGATACTAATCCTTTCGCCTGCACTCACCAGCATATCATACTCTCTTTTTGGAGGTGAGGGATTCACATGGTGGGCTAGGCTAATCAAATGGTCGGTCATCCCCCCCATCGCGCTTAAAACAACCGCGATTCTCTCATAGTTTTGGGATCTTTGGATGATCAAATCGGCAATATGAGAAAAACTCTCAGGGCTTTTGACAGCGGCCCCTCCAAATTTCATGATGAGAGTTTTTGTGGATTCTGTCATACTAGACACGCTTTTCAATTAATTTGTTTATTCATGAATGCTCTCCACCTTTGTCTGCACATTTCGGTGATTTCTGCAATCACTCTCATTGCTTTGCGCTATGGAATCGAAACGATGATCGCATGGCTCTGCCTTCTCGGAGTCGTGATGAATATCTTCGTTCTTAAACAAATTACCCTTTTTGGCTTATGCGTTACAGCAAGTGATGCTTTGGCAGTAGGATATCTCTTAGGGCTGAATTTAATTCAAGAATTTTTTGGGCGAAGCCAAGCTCGCAAGTGTGTTTGGATCTCATTCTTTGTCGGCTGCGCTTTTATTGTCCTCTCCCAAATTCATCTCCGCTATCAGCCCAATGCGTTTGACAACACACAAAGCGCCTTCTCAGCTCTTTTAAATCCGGCGCCGCGCATTTTTTTGGCCTCCATCTTCTCTTTTCTTACCGTTCAATTCATTGATCTCTCGTTTTTTAGTTTTTTAAGAAAAAAAACCTCGGGCAAGTTCCTGACCGCCCGCACAATTCTCGCACTCATTTTGTCCCAAACTCTAGACACTCTCCTTTTTTCTTTTATCGGGCTCTACGGTTTGGTCTCTTCTGTTACAGATATTATGATCTTAAGTTTAGCAGTCAAAGGGATTGTCATTTTGCTCTCCGCCCCTTTTGTTGCTCTCTCTAAAAAGGTAGTTCGCCATGTTCAAGTTTGAAATCATTCACCAATCTAAAAAATCCAAAGCGCGCGTGGGAAGAATCCACACGCCCCACGGCATTATCGACACTCCCAACTTTGTGGCAGTGGGAACCAACGGGACTCTCAAAGCTTTGGACAACGACATCGTCGATGCCATCGGCTTGCAGCTCATGTTTTGCAACACTTATCACCTTCTTTTGCAACCAGGACCCGATATTGTCCAAAAAGCAGGAGGCCTTCACCGCTTTATCAACCGGAAACAGCCGCTCATCACAGATTCAGGAGGTTTTCAGGTCTTCAGCTTAAGCTACGGCTCTGTCCACGACGAGCTCAAAAGCCGCGGCAAGAAAAAAGGGGACGGTTGTGTTTTGAAAATCACAGAAGAAGGGGTCACTTTTAGATCTTATAGAGATGGGGCCAAAATTCTTCTTACACCCGAATCGTCCATTCAGGCCCAAAAAGCTCTTGGGGCTGACATTATCATCCCTTTGGATGAGCTTCCCCCTTACCACATCGAACAAGATGATCTCAAAAAATCGTTAGCTCGGACGCACCGCTGGGAAAGACGCTCCTTAGAAGAGCATTTGAAGAATCCAAACTCACAAGCGATGTACGGTGTTATCCACGGAGGGATCAACAAAGATCTCCGGTCTTTGAGCTGCGCAACTCTTAAAGATCTCCCCTTTGATGGTTTTGCAATTGGAGGAAGCGTTGGCAAAAACAAGCAGGAGCTTGAAGAGCTTGTAGCTTTCACACGCCCTCAGCTCCCGGACGAAAAACCCAATCACCTTCTCGGAATTGGAGATCTCCCCTCTCTCGCCTCTCTCGTTCCCCTAGGCATTGACACGTTTGATAGCTCTTACCCAACGCGCGCTGCCCGCCACGGCCTTCTTTTTACCAAGGAGGGTAACGTCAAAATCGAACAGCTCAAATATCGGGAAAATTTCAATCCCATCGAAAAAGGCTGTGAATGCCCCACCTGCCAAAAATCGTCTCTCGCCTACATCCACCATCTCTTCAAAGCAAAAGAGCTCACCGCCTACACCCTCGCCTCCATCCACAACCTACACTTCATGGTCAAGCTCATGGGAAACTACCGCAACCAAATCCTATCAGACGAGCTGTAATCGGCTGAAGCCTTCAACGCAGAGACGCTGAGGCGCAAAAGACGCAGAGAAAAAAAATAAATAGCTTCTCTGTGTTCTCTCTGTCCTCTGTGGTTTTTTTAAAAAAATACGAAACTTTTGCGTTCCTCAATCTGCGGGAAATTTTAAAACCACAGAGGACAGAGAGAACACAGAGAAGGAAAAAAAAATCGGGTGAGGCAGGGATCCCTGGAATGGCAGGACTTTAGAATGGTCGACTACCTCTCCCCCTCCTTTTTATAACTTTTCTAAATGGATCACCTCAACTACAACATGATGCCACACACCTAATAACTTACAGTAAAGCCACCATCGAGAATTAAATTAACTCCATTGATGAAATCTGATTGGTCGGAAAGGAGAAATTTAATTGATTGAGCGACTTCATGAAGTTTTGCGTGGCGATGTAAAGGAATACTAGCAACATCTTTTGCCATTTGCTCTTCGTAACTTAATCCATTTTCACTTGCCTTCTTTTGAATTCTCTCTTCATGAAAACCAGTCAAGACAATACCTGGTGACAGAGCATTGACACAAATACCTTGAGGGCCTAATTGATGTGATAACGCTTTTGTGTAAGTCGTCCACATCCTGCGAATGACACAAGACGGGCCATATTCAGGTTGTAATTGAACCGAAGTTGTCCCCGCAATCACCACGATTTTACTAGGCTTAGATAAATAAGGAATTACTATTTTTAAAGCTTCCATCGGCCCTGTGAATGTTTGTTGCAAAACTTCTAACCAAACATCCTCTTCCTGTATTAGACCTTTTCCATAAAAATGAGGTCTCGGAGTGATCAAAAGTAGTCCTGCAATTTGAGAACCCGCTTGCTTCAAAAAATGGCTAAATTTTTCTCGTGAAGAAAGATCGATAAAATCAAGAGTGCATATCCCAAAATGACCGGAATGGGTTGCTAAAAGTTCTTCTTGTAGAATTTTTAATTTGCCAAGATCTCTTCCCGTCAAAATCAAATCATAGTTCTTGGCAAGCAGCCTCGCAGTTGCGCCCCCTAATTCGCCGGTGGCACCGGTAATGATAAAAGTTTTGCGCGCGTCCTCTGCCGTTTCATTTGCAAAGCACATGCCTTGAAAAAGGGATAAAATCAAAAAGAAAAAAGATATCTTTATATATAGGCATTTCATTTTCTTCCAACTTTCTAGAGTCTTTGTATCTGTATGTGAGTCATATGCCATGACTAATCTTATACCCTGAGTTTTGGGTTGTTTTCCTCGTAATCAGCGGAATTTTCTGAGCCAATCTTGCGTTTTTTTGCGAAGATCATAGTTGAAGATGTTATTTTCGAGCAAAAAAACGCAAGTCAGAAGAATTGTGGTGCTATGGGAAAGACAAATCAGATATTGGCGGTGATTATTGAATTTTAGCTTGATACATTTCTAGATTGAGCGGCTTTGAGATAGGTTCTAGGTGACGTAAAATTCTTAACTATAGACAAGCATGGGCTAGTTTTGCCAAGGCCTTTATCGTGGGATTTTTACTTATTAAGGCGTGGTATAAAGTTGTTTTTGGAAGATCAGCATCTTTTGCCAATTGAGCCTTATTGTAAGCTTCTAAGTGAATTTGAATAACTTCAATGACACCCTCAGAATCTCCATTTCGTGCTGCGATTTTATGCCAAATTTGACACTTTTTGGTAATTTTTGGCATTTTTCCTGAGCAAAAACACTCCTTCCCTCTGGAAAACCAAAAAAACGTCTAAAATTAGTCAAATCTTCACGATAATGCTGTATAATAGGTGCATGTCATATGCTGTTGCTAATTATTTTTCTTCTAAGGCTGTAATAGGTGATTTTGGGAATCGGATTGCTATTTCCGTAGATATTGGGCTGATCGCTTATGGTTTCATCTCGAGTTTGGGTGTCAATGGAAGTTATGGGGGCTTTATTGCTTCGGCAACAATTGTTGTTGCCGATATCATTGCCTCATTTGCAAAAGAACCAGGTCCAACAGATTTTGAAGAGCCACAGGAGGAGGTGCCATTTCCTAAAACTGCCGAAGCAAGTGTTGTTGGTAGACTCAGTTCACACTGCGCCTTTCTATTAAATACGACGTTTATAAGTGCTATTCATAATTGGAGCAAAAATGAAGCTTTTGAAGGAGAGCTCCTTTTTGCAACGGAAAACCGCGGCAAAAAGAAGGACATCCCTTATTACCACAATCAATTCAGCGCAGAATTTGAAAAGTATGCAACTGTTAGAGGCGCAAATCTAAAACAACAAATCTGTCTCCAGCCGTTTGGCTTAGGAATTGCTGCAGGCGCTAGCCTATCTTTTTGTCGAGATTGGCTAAGAACCAAAGATATGGAGTATCTGGCAAAGAAATATGAAAATGGAATGCCTTTTGAAGCTGTAGCCCTGCAAGCCTGCTTTGGAAGTTTACATCTTGTATCTCCCCCAGTGACCATCGATGAGAACATGTATAAATTTCTCCAAAAAGTGAAAAATTCGCATTTTAATTTATTTGAATTATCAGCACTGAACCCGCATTCACGCCTTGAAAAATCCGAATGGATATTTAATGAAACAGTGCTCAGCTTATTGGAAGGGAGAAATTTCAATGAGCACATGGCTATTCTAGAAAATTGTCCACATCCAGATGATGATGAGAGTCCATCATCTCTTGCTTTTTTTAGACTGGCAGTTAATACAATATTCGAAGTTTATGGCAATAAAGAAGCTTTGTATCAAGGCATAGCGAAAGATCATGTAGCTAACGAACGGCGGCTCGTGTATCATTTTATGGGAACGGACTTTGAAGAAATATTTTCTGCCCATTCACCCTCTTTAATTCTTGAAAGCGAGCCATCCAAATGGAGCGAGGGGGCATATTTCTTGAGTACGCCTGTGTTTTTTCTCAATGGCTACTACGAAAGCGGTGCTATTTTTGTATTTATTAAAGCCAGTGATTATTTATTTTATCTCTTTGATTCAACGGTTGGGGCTAAACAAGTCACAAATCCAAAAGAAGCTCTTGGCAAAATGTACAAACATTATTGTGGCAAAGCTTTGTCGAATGACCTGATCTTCGACACAAGCTGGTCAAAACACGAATCCCCACATTTTTCCGTGAATAAGCTCTCCCTGCTCTAAGCAGACTTTTTGTGGGCGGCTTTCCTTTTGACGCTGTTAGGGATGGGGATTTTGTGGCGCTTGTACCAAGCGACGGGGTCGGCCTTCATGTTTTCAATCATAGCAGGTAAAGTGTTGCGCAGGTTGTGTTTGGGCGACCAGCCAAGCACTTTGCGGGATCTTTCCATTGTGAATTCGTAGTTGTCGTCTGCTAGGTCGACCATCCAAGGCTTGATGAAGGGTTTGGGTCCTGGGGCCAAGTTTTGTGCCCAGGCGCCAAATTTGGCAAACCATGTGGGGATCCAAATCATCGGCCATTTCTCTTTGCCATAGCACTCTCTTCCGATAATGGTTTGAAGATCACGGTAGCTGATCGAATCTTCTTCACAGCAAAGGAGCGTTAGATCTTTAGGAAGGTCTTTCCGCTTTTCGATCAGCGTCATTACCATGTCTGTGAAATCGTCAAAGTGCGTGTAAGGAACGCCGTGGGAAGAATCTCCCGGGAAAAGGTAGCCGGCAAACTGCTTTTCGTAGATACGGCTGATGTGTTGTGAAATCGGGACGCAGTTACACTGTTCGTCGTAGCAGCCGCCAATGCGAATGATGACATACGGAATATTGCCACACTCTTCGCGGAGCAATTTCTCTGTCCGCACTTTAGAGGCGGGATAGTGCCACTTTCCTTCAATTGGAGAATCTTCATTCTGAATCACTCCCCGCTCTGAAGGGTTATGGACAAGCATGGTTGAGGTAAAAATGAACTGATCCACTTCGAACTTCTTGGCTTCCGTTAAGACTCTCCGTGTTCCTTGGACAGTGATTTTGTCATACATCGCAAGATCGTCACCTGTAAAGCTATAGAAGGCTGCCAAGTGGATGATACAGGCAATTTTATTTCCGTAGGCATAGCGTATGCGGTTAAAGGCACACTCAACGCTATGGTCCGATCCGAGATCGACATAAACAAATTCGAGCTCAGGAATTTCTGAGGTCATGGCAACAAAGTCAAGACCGATCGGCTGATAGGCCTCTTTCAGTTTTTCAATGCAACGCGTACCAATACGGCCGCTCGATCCTGTGACGACAACAACTTGTTTGTTGGTTGACATAGTTCCCCTCATGTTATAGATACTTATAGATTAGATTATTATAGAAAAAATTTATTTTGTATAGACTTTTTTTAATCAAAGCCTATCCTTACCGTATAATAAGGAGCCCTTTCCTGTGAGAGCTTTTGCCCTGATCTTTGGAATCTTCTTTCTAATTTTATCAGTTGTGATCGGCATTCACCTGGCTCTGTCCGATGGGCTTTTTTTAAAGATATTTAAAGTCAATTTGGGACTTGACATTTTTTATTTTATAACCGGCGTACTCGCTTTAACGCTTGCTGTAAAAAACCATAAAAAATGCCGGTTTTTCTTTCAAATCGCAGGCTCGCTCTATGTTCTTTTGGCTCTTCTTGGTTTTATTTACGGAGAGGCAGCTATCATGGGAGTTTTTGCGAGTAGTAAACCTAACAGCTGGTTTCATATGGTTTTTGGAGTCACAGCACTCATCCTTGGTTACAGCTCAACAGATAAATTATAAGGAATTGAAATGGCAGAGATCAAAGATCCCACAAAATCTGAAGTCGATTTTAAAATGGAAGAGCTTGCAATTAATACAATCCGCACCCTTTCCATGGATGCGGTCGAAGCTGCAAACTCAGGACACCCCGGAACTCCCATGGCTTTAGCTCCTGTGGCTTACTGCATCTGGCAACACTTTTTAAACTTTGATCCCGAGCATCCCATTTGGCCTAATCGAGACCGTTTTGTCCTTTCAAATGGGCATGCTTCTATGCTTTTGTATTCCCTTTTACATCTCAACGGCGTCAAAGCTGTGAATGCCAAATATGAGACTTTGGGACAACCCTCAGTCAGCCTCGATGACATCAAAAAATTCCGTCAACTCGACAGTAAATGTCCCGGGCATCCTGAATATAGAATTACCTCCGGCGTTGAGACCACAACAGGCCCTTTAGGCCAAGGGGTTGCCACTAGCGTCGGAATGGC
Source organism: uncultured bacterium (assembly GCA_964588495.1). Lineage (GTDB taxonomy): Bacteria > Chlamydiota > Chlamydiia > Chlamydiales > JAAKFR01 > CAVPKN01. Next base: position 90,183 of record CAZPPS010000005.1, read on the forward strand.
AATCGCAAGCCGCTGGATGAGCACCTATTTCAATCGACCCGGCTTTGAGATGATCAATTTCAAAACTTATGTCATTTGTGGCGATGGAGATATGATGGAAGGCGTCTCCTCAGAAGCGGCATCTCTTGCAGGACACCTGAAACTCTCCAATCTGTGTTGGATCTACGACAACAACCACATCACCATCGAAGGAAACACCAATCTTGCCTTTACAGAAGACATTGCTTCCCGTTTTTTAGGCTATGGCTGGAACGTTTTGCGCGTCGCTGACGCCAATGATTTACAACTTTTAGAGCGGGCCCTTAATATTTTCAATGAGACACACGATCGTCCCACATTTATCATCGTAGATAGCCACATCGCTTGGGGCTCCCCTCATAAACAAGACACAGAAGCGGCTCACGGTGAGCCACTTGGAGAAGAAGAGATCCGGCTGACCAAGAAATTCTATGGATGGCCAGAAAATGCCAAGTTTCTGGTTCCCGACGGCATTTATGACCACTTTCAAAATACTTTAGGAAAGCGTGGAAAACAGGCGCGCGACAACTGGTTTGCCCTTTTTGACCGCTACAAACAAGAATATCCAGAACTTGCTGATCATCTTTACAAAATGCAGCATCGGCAGCTTCCCGATGGATGGGATAAAGATTTAAAAGATTTCCCGGCCGATCCTAAAGGGATTGCCACACGGGACTCTTCGGGACAAATTCTGAATGCGATCGCAAAAAACTGCCCTTGGATGCTGGGCGGCTCTGCCGATTTGTCCCCATCAACTAAGACAACTCTTAAGTTTGATAAGACAGGGGGTTTTGAAGCCAGTAACTATAGCGGCAAAAACTTCCATTTCGGAATTCGTGAGCATGCGATGGGCTCAATACTCAACGGCCTTTCTTTGTGCAAAATTCGCCCCTTTGGTTCCACTTTCTTGATATTCAGCGATTACTGCCGGCCTCCCATCCGTTTAAGCGCGATTATGGAAATCCCTGTGATCTACATTTTTACACACGATTCGATCGGCGTTGGCGAAGATGGCCCCACACACCAACCAGTCGAGCAGCTCGCCAATTTACGGGCAGTTCCTGGATTGACAACGCTTCGACCTTGCGATGCCAATGAAGTGGTTGAGGCGTGGCGCCACATCATGGAGCTCCACCATGAACCTGCTGTTCTGATCTTGACTCGCCAAAAAGTACCGACTTTGGACAGAAGCAAGTTAGGCTCTGCCAAAGGCCTTCATAAAGGAGCCTATATCCTTGCAGACTGCGAAGGAAAACCCGAACTTTTGCTCATGGGAACAGGAAGTGAGGTTTCTCTTTGCCTCGAAGCTTACGAGCAGCTTTCCAAAGAAGGGATCAAATGCCGCGTCGTCAGCATGCCTTCCTGGCATCTTTTTGAGCTCCAGGATGAAGCGTATCGCACTAGCGTTTTGCCACCCGATGTCACGGCCCGAATCGCAGTTGAACAAGCTTCTACTTTCGGTTGGGATCGCTATGTGGGACCTCAAGGAAAATGTATAGGAATGAAGACTTTTGGAGCCTCTGCCCCTCTAAAAGATGTACTGAAAAAATTTGGATTTACAGTTGAGCACATTGTAGACCAAGCAAAAGGGTTGTTGTGATCTTCATAAGTCGTTATAATAGCGCTGATTAATTAACAATCGGAACTATTATGAAAAAAATGATAGCCTTAATACTCAGTCTTGGCTTTCTGACACAAGTAGGTTTTGCCTACCCCCATCACCACCCCCATTTTAATGCCCCTCTTCGGAAAATCTACCAACTGGAAGAAGGGAAGGAGCTCATGAGACGTGTTGAAGCTCAAGGCCCCCTGACAGTCACAACAGCCCAGCACAGACCCTATATCCCGAGCGCTGCCTGGTGCCCCGATGACCGCTCGATCTGCATCAATGTGAATAAATCAAGATCTCCAGGTGATGTGATCACTTCGATTGTCTTTGAAATGCACAACGCCCTTTCTCAAGCGGACTTTGATTATTACGATCAGCTCGCGATGCAAGGTGGAATCTCTAAAGCAAAATATGTGGAAACTATTGAATATATCGAGTATTTAAATGTTCTAAAAACAAAAGAAGTCTTGAAAAAGGGAGTCAGCCTTGGAATTTTTCCTGAGGATGCTCACTTCCCTGTGGCCCCTAACTTTGAAGAGCACTTTCGCTTCCAGCAACAAGTTGGGCACTCAGATTTTATTGCCGATTTATGGGAATCTCTAAACAAAAGCAGGATGATTTAAAAGAGCGGATGGATCAGTTAAATCTTCGAGAAGAGGATTTAATTGAAAAATTTGTCCTGGGAAGCGGCCCTGGCGGCCAGAAAGTCAATAAAACAGCTTCCACTGTCTATTTGAAACATGTCCCAAGTGGCATAGAAATCAAATGTGGACAAGACCGCTCCCAGGAAATCAACCGATTTTTAGCCAGACGACAATTATGCGAACGTCTTGAAAAAGAAATTTTCGGAATCAAAACACCGAAAGAGAAAGAGATAGAAAAAATTCGGAAGCAAAAAAAGAGAAAAATCAGAAAAAATAAAAAGAAATCTATTACAGAATTTGCCGAATAATTATAATCAAAAATAGATTTATAATTATTAAAAGAATATAAATGGCGATTACTGTAAAACCCCCAAGAAAACTGCTGCTGATCACGGCAACTCTTTTACTCGCTGTCTCTTCAGTCAGCTTTTTTACCAAACACAAACTCCCCCCTTCGATTCCAATCAATACGGCGGGCCAGCCCACTTTGGGTTATGGCAAAGCCCGTGTGCATGTGGTCGTTTTTGAAGAGCCTAAATGTTCCCATTGCCGCGATTTTAATAATGAGATTTTCCCCAAAATCAAAAAAGAGTTCATCGATACTAACAAAATCCGTTATACGGTCATTCCCATCTCATTTTTGCCAGGCTCGATGCCGGCAGCCATTGCCTCTTTAAGTGTCTACCATGACCGCTCGATTTACCCAAACGATGAGCTGTTCTTTAAATATGTGGATTACATGTATCAACATGAAAAAAATGTGACGAGCGACTGGGCAACAACTAATAGGCTTGTCGAATTTGCAAAAGCCACATCACCAGCCATTGAGCTCCATCACCTTGAAGAAGACATTGAAAAACAGACTTTTCGACTTCAAATTGAGAACAATACAGCTTATGGCGCCTACATTATGGGGGGAACAATCAGCGCTCCTGCAGTCTATGTCAATGGTATTAAACTCGATGAGCTTTCTTACGATTCTTTGACAACGCTCATCAAAGAAGTTCTTGAACACGAAGGGGTTTACTAATGGTCGTCCGTAAATATGGTTTATATGCCGCTTGGCTTGTTGTCACATTGGGAATGATGTTTTCTCTTTACTACAGCGTCATCAAAAATATTGAACCATGCCATCTCTGCTGGTATCAAAGAATTGCCCTGTTTCCCCTTTTCATCATTCTGGGGATCGCTACTTTCCGCGGCTATACAGGAATTATCCCCTACGTTTTGCCGCAGGTATTCTTCGGCTTCTTAGCCGCTCTCTACCAAATATTTATTCAGGAAATCCCCGGCTGGAACCCCATCAATATGTGCGGCTCTGGCCCCAGTTGCTCCGAAAAAATCACTATCTTAGGGCCTATTTCTATTCCCATGCTCTCAGCTTTTGGCTTCTGCGTCATCGCAGCCCTTCTGATCGCCGCCTGGCAGACAGAGAGATCTTACAGATTAAACCGTGCGTGACGATAGATTAAACCGTGCGTGACCGAGACCGTGTCCGTGTCCGTGACCGACCCGAGTTCCGTGCCCGTGCGCAATAAAACGCAAAGACACGAACTTGACTTTAGCATTTTCGTGTCTAAAATCTGCATTTTGATTCAACACAAAGACGCAAAGACACAAAGAGATAGGACAAACTGAAAACTGAGCAATGTTACAATTTTTTATTGTCTTTTCTTTGTGTCTTTGTGTCTTCGTGTTTAAATTGCTTGAACCTGCGAAACACGGTCGCCCTTACAGTATCGTACAGTAAGTACGAAAGTTACTTGATAAAAATCTCAATTTACGTTAAATTTCCGTTAAAGAATCCCAAAGGGGGTTCTTTTTTAGGAAACATTTAATTTTTGCCACTATTAGGCACACAAATTAAACCATTTAGAAAAAAGATACCCCATGAGGGTATCGCAGTAACACAGGTACTAAGATGAGACTTTTCGTTGGCAACTTGCCATATTCAAGCTCCGAAGAAGATTTAAAAGAACTTTTTTCAGAGTACAACCCATCAAGCGTTAAATTAATTATTGACCGTGAAACAGGAAGATCAAAAGGTTTTGGTTTCGTAGAAATCGATTCTAAAGATGATGCAGAAGCTGCTATGGAAGCCCTGGATAAAAAGGTCGTAGAAGGTAAAACCATCGCTGTTAATGAAGCACGTCCTCCTCAAAAGAGAGACGACAGAGGCGGCGGAGGAAGAGGTGACAGCCGTGGCGGTGATAGAGGCGAAAGACGCCCTTTCAATAAAGCCCCAGGCGGCGGACGCTTTGGTCGTGCTTAAGAGTTTGCAAAAATTAAATTAAGCTAGTATAATAAGGCCTTTTTGATTATTAATTAACGAAAAGGCCTTTTTCATGAAATCATTTATTATTATTTTTTGTGCAATTGCTTCTCTTTTTGGACTTTCCCTTTTTGCCATGAACCACGATACCAAAGAACACAACAAAACTATTTTCATTATGCTCGGAGCACCCGGTGCCGGAAAAGGGACCCAAGCTTGCCGCTTAAGTGAAAAATATGGCATTCCCCAAATTTCTACCGGCGATTTATTCCGCGAAAATCTAAAAAACTGCACGCCGATTGGCCAAAAAGCCAAAGCCTATATGGATAGTGGACAGCTTGTCCCCGATGAACTTGTCCTCGATATGCTTTTTGACAGAATTACCAAATCGGATTGCGAAAGAGGCTACATTCTCGACGGCTTCCCCCGCACAATTCCACAAGCCATCGCTTTAGATGAACGTCTTTCCAAATCAAAAGCTCAAATCATCGTCATCAGCCTCGAAGTTCCCGACGAAGTGATCGTTGAGCGCCTTGGCGGCCGCCTTGTCTGTGAAACCTGCGGCGCCATCTACCACAAAACAAATATCCCTCCCAAACAAGAGGGGATCTGCGATGTGGAAGGGGCAAAGCTCATTCAGCGCAAAGATGACACCGAAGAAGTAATCCGCGAGCGTCTCCGTATTTTCCACGAACAGACCGAACCTCTCAAAGGCTACTACGAGAAAAAGGGCAAGCTCGCCCTCATCGACAGCAGCGTCTCCAAGCAAGCGACCATCGACCAAATCGACGCCTACCTTGCCAAAACCATCCGCAAGTACTAAGTGCTTCTGTGATAAAACGCGGTGATAAGTCACCGCTTTTTTTGGAGTGCGGTGACTCGTCACCGCGTTTTAACGAGAGGGCGGTAAAGAATCGCCGCACTCCAGGAAAAGTTTACAAATGTAATTTCTTAACTGTTATACCAATAAGAGGTGCTTTTTATTTATGACAATGCAACCTGTAAGTGGAAACGCAGATTTATACTTTTGGGATCACTTTCCAAAAGATGACCTTTTACCGATAATTACAAACTTCATTTTCATGAATAATGGCCTGAGAGGTTTAACCGCTTTTGCCCTTACCTCCCAAGATTTCTATAAGATCTGCCTTAAGTCATGCAACGCGCTGAGAAACCAGCGCTCTTTTGGGCAGATTCCCCGTATCAATTCTGAGAAGCTTGCAAAAGCTACAAAAAAAGAAAGCATTTTTGAACTGAATGGCTCATTCGTTCCAAAGCACTTAGTAACAGATGATAAAGGTCGGCATTACTTTTCGTTTGGTTCCGATGCTCTTTGGATTATGCATTTTGAAAATTATGAGCATCACTTGCTAAAGCTAGCAGAAATGAAAGACAACAGTGTGGCATCTCAATCAGCAATGGCACAGACTGTTGTCGGCGCCTTTCCCAATGACAATGGAGTGATGGTTGTAACCTGGTCGGGTTATAGTAACTGGGAATGGGAAGAGAACAAATTAACTTTTGTCGACTACTTTTCACTTTACGATGAACACGCTACACATTTTTGGCCTATCAAAAGCTGCAGCTTTGCAAATAACGCACTCCTTGTTGAAGTGAACAAATTTACTGAAGAACCCAGCAGTTACTATATCGTCGACTTTAGTGCGGAAAACCATAATTTTTTGCCTATAGTTTATTCTGAAGTACCTCAAAATTTTGGCGTACAGACAATACAGATGCGACACAGTTTTTGTAAGGGACTTGATCAAGTAAGAGATGAAATCTTTGAAAATGGGGAGCTGATTCTTGAAAAAAGCAGTGAGGGACATTGGTATCTTTCCATATTAGAAGGTTTTCCCTCTTGCAACATGAAAGCATGTCCCATATGGATGCCATACACCCTGGAGCACGAAAACTTTCTTCTTATAAATACGGATCAGAGCAGATTTGTTATTCAGCATCTAGAACACAGCTATAATTTCAAGTCGGAAGCACTCACTAGTTTCTTAGATCAACAGACAGCACATATTTTTTGGGCGGGGTATCTAGAGCCAGATGACTGTTTCAAATTGTTTTATCGTACAGAATGTGCTCCTTACTCCAACCCTGCAATTGGACTGGTGTCCTTGATAAAACAGCATAAATTTACCGTACTGACGATTCCTCTCGGCATTGCAGAAAACAAACAAATCGCTTCTTCTCCGAAAGAACGCTTGCCGGAAACTGTAGAAGAAGTGTCTGAAATGGCTCCTTCTCCCTACCCTCATGGAAAAATCGTAATTGTGGTCGGTGCCCTCTTCCTCGCCTTTGCTGCCTTAGGCACCACCGTTTTAATCGTTTATCACCCTGGAACCGTCATTTATGAAGGAAGCGGCATCATTTTAACTTTGCCAGCCGTACTCACCCTTTCTATAGGAGGCTCGCTTGGACTCGCAACCATGGCTGTAGGCTCCTATCTTTGGTGGAAACAACAACGTTCTTAGTGGAAGCCGCCAGAAATCACGAAAGTTTCGCCGCTGATCCATGAGGAGTCATCGGATGCCAAAAAAACAGCTGCAGGTGAAATGTCTTCCGGTTTTCCGATCCTTCCAAGGGGTGTCTCCTTTTCGATTTGGACACGAAACTCATTTTCATAAAGCCCCGCTGCATGCACCCCTTCTGTTTCGACAAAGCCTGGATTGATGGCGTTCACCCGGATTTTTCGCCCTCCTAGCTCCTTTGCTAAAATTCTTGTGATGGAATCGACAGCCGCTTTTGTAGAACTGTAAACAGAGGTATTCGGTAAGGATTTTGTACTTGCAAGGGAGCTGATGTTGATAATACTCCCCCCTTGCGGCATGTGCTTCACCCCTTCTTGAGAGACCAGAAGAAGAGCGAGTACATTGAGATTATAGTGGCGGTGGAAATGCTCAGGTGTGATCTCTTCAAGAGGTTTAAAGTCGTAGAGACCCGCATTATTCACGACAATGTCCACTTTGCCATAGTGCTTGAGTGTTTCAGAGAATAGTTTTTTGATCTCTTCGGGCACGGCAACATCAGCTTGAACGGCGATCGCTTTGCCCCCATTTTTCTGAATCTTTTCCACAAGGGCATCGGCCTCTTTTTTACTTTTGGAGTAATTAACAACAACCATAGCCCCCTCTTGAGCAAAATCAAGAGCGATCCTAGCCCCAATGCCCTTCGAAGCCCCCGTGATGACTGCGACTTTTCCTTCCAATTTCTTTCCCATAAACACCTCCAGTTAAGTAATTTTTGCAAATTTCCACCTGAATGTCAATAAATAAATTGATATTTTTTTACAAGAACCTGTTAATCTATGACAAGTTCTGGCAAGAAATTCATTTTTGACACTCAAACCGCTATCAACGAATTTCTTAATCTTGTTATAATAGTTATCGTTAACGTTTCAGATTAGGCAGATTCTTGGCTGTACAGAGTTTAAATGGAAAAGCAGAATTACACTTTTGGGATCACTTTCCAAAAGATGATCTTTTGCCAATAATTATAAACTTCATTTTTAAGAATCATGGCCTGCGAGGGTTAACTTTTTTTGCCCTAACCTCACAAGATTTTTATAAACCCTGCCTTAGGTCATGCAGCGCAATGAGAACGCAGCGCTCTTTTGGGCAGATTCCCCGTATCACCTCTGAAATGCTTGCAAAAGCTACCATCGAAGAAAGCTCTATGAATCTGAACGGATCATTTTTTCCAACATGCTTAGCAACAGATAGTCAAGGGAGGCACTATTTCAAGTTTGCGTTTAGTTCGGATGCTCTATTGATTATGAATTTTACAAATCTTGAGCACTCTTTACTAAAGCTAAATGATGAAATGCAAGACAAGATTGAAGAACGTCACCGAAATGAAGACCAATCTATTAAGGACCTCTTTCTTAATGAAAATAGAGTGATTATTGTAACCTATTCGGGATGCAGCATTTGGCAATGGCACGCAAGTAATTTAAGTTTTATCAGTTATATTTCAAATGTTAAAGATGATGCCTACTTAATTTTACGCTGTAGTTTTGCAAATAATGCACTTATTGTTTCGGACAATATTTCTGCAAAAATAGTCGACTTTAATGAAACAGAACCTGCTTTTTTTCCCATTATTATTCCTGAAGCCAACCCGAACCCAGATTACTGGCGTTTAAGCACCGTAGAGGGACGACACTGTTTTTATAATGATGGGGAGCAACCTAGAGAGCTCACGGTCAAAAAGAACAATGAGGGGCAATGGTCTGTTTCCATTAGCCAAGATTTTCTAATTCCAAGTTCAAGCAATGTCAGTCAATACCCGAAGTGGTCAATAGAAGACTTGGAATACGAAAGCTTTACAGTATCAACCGGTAAAGGAACATTTTGGGTTACGTATTTAGAAAACCTATATAATTTTAAGTCTGAGGTTCTGACCAATCTCTTAAATACACAAAGAAGCCATCTTTATTGGGTACAGTTCATTGAGCCTGAAAACAATCTAAAAGTGCTGTATCGAACAGTAACTAGTAAGCAATTTCCAGGTGTAGATCCGTTTAGATGGCAACACACATTCACTGTTTTGACAATCCCACTTATTTCTGAAAATAAAAACACGGACTCCTCTCGACAAGATTCGTTGCCCTCCTCTTCCACTTCCTATTCCAATGCAAAAATCGTATTTGCGGCAGGAGCGATCTTCCTCACCCTTGCCTTAATCGCAACCGCTGTTTTAATTGTTTATCACCCCGGCACTGTGATTTATAAAGGAAGCGGCATCATTCTAACTTTGCCAGCCGTTCTTACCCTCTCTATCGGAGGCTCGCTTGGACTTACGACCGTTGCCGTAGGCTCCTATCTCTGGTGGAAGCAACAACGCGCTTAACACTCTTACCTCGCTAAGACTTTCCTTAATAAAAAGCGGTGACGAGTCACCGCACTCCAAAAGCCGTCCTAGATAATTTTTGGAGTCGGTGACTTGGGTCTTGCTTTTTCACGGAAGGGCGGCGAAGAATTGCCTTTCTGTAAGCATTACTTGGTCAGGCGAAGAAGGAAGCTGATTTCACGGCTTTGCTTGGCAGCTTCAAGAGCGGCTTCTGATAAAAGCTCTGGGTTGGCACCCTCATCCAAGAGGCGAAGGATGACGCTTATAAACCGTTTTTCAATGGCAAGTTCAAGAGGGAGGTGGGTCCCCTCTTTGGCAAGATTGGGGTTGGCTCCCGCTTGCAGAAGTACTTTGACTTTCTCAAGAGCTTCAGCCTCTACAGCATTTTTCTGGATCGCGGCATAAAGGGCAGAATGACCTTCTTTATCTAGCGCGTCAACATGGGCTTTGTAGTCTATAAGAAGGCTCGTCGCTTCATGAGAAGCGTAATGTAAAAGAGGACCTTTTTTTTCACTTTGGATGTTGGGATCTGCACCTTTTTTTAATAATGCTTCCAGGATTTGCAGATTTCTGTTTTTGTAGCAAAAAAAGCGTTGGAGAGCTGTCATTCCTTGTTTATCCACAGCATTAATATTAGCTCCTTTGGCCAAGAGCAGCGTCACAATATCTGGGCGGTTGAGCTCAACAGCAACATGTAATAGAGGATCTGCTTTTTCACTTTGGACATTGGTATCTGCACCTTTTTCTAATAATGCTTTCAGGATTTGCAGATTGATCTCTTTGTGGCAAAAAAGCCGTTGGAGAGCGGAAATCCCTCGTGTATCCAGAGCATTAACCTCAGCTCTATTTTCTAAAAGCAGCTCCACAAATTCTGGGCATTTTCTATCCACTGCTATTTGTAAAGGTAAATCGCCATTTGAATCCACGAGATTGGGATCGGCACCTGCATTTAGCAAGGCTCGAATGATTCCTAAGGTGTTGCTCCTATTGAGTGCAAGATGTAGAACTAATGTATTTTTTGTTATCAAATTGGGGTTGGCTTTGGCTTGTAATAGAATGTCAATCAACTGCTGATTTCTGTTGTAAACTGCAAGAAAAAGAGCCGTATATCCATTTTTGTCTTCTGCATCAACAATAGCGCTGAGTGCGATTAAATTCTTAACTTCCTGCACTCTTCCCCACCTGACCATCTCAATTAAAGGCAGTTTTCCATCAATGGACGTGTTGGGATCAGCTCCAAGAGCTAAAAAGGCTTGCGCCAATTCGTTGCCCTGGACTTTCCTTTTCTGTTTACAGAGATAATAAGAATGTTCTTTATTATCATTGAAATAAGTAATCAAACCTGTGTTTAATTCATCACGCAGCTCTGGCTTTTGAGCTCTGCAAGAAATGAATGTTTTTTCGTAATCAACGTAACGGAAAGGGTGATAACCGTTATAAACAAGGCTTTTTTGCGGGATTTTATTTTGATCTACTAAGTACGCTATCGAATTGAATAGTGAGGCCAAACTTTTTTGGGCATCGGCAAAAGTAGTGATCTGATAACCATATTCTTGGGCCCTTGCAATCATGATTTTAACGCAATAGGAAACAAAAGTTTTACTGACAAGGGCAGCTTGAGATAAATCATAGGTTGGCAAACGTTTAAAAATTTCGTATTTCATTTCAGGAATAATCGCAGGGAACTCTTCTTTATTCTCGCTCATAGACTCTGTCTCTGCAGCAATTTCTTCCATGAACGGATCTGGCCTGGGATTAGCGTTACGATTTATACGATAATTTTCACCATCCACACTACAACACAAAAAACAAGAGCTTATAATCGTTCCTATAGTGCCGATTCCACTTAATATAACGAGCCATATAAACCCAAACAGATGCAGCTTAGTCGTTAAACCATATACATGCCAGGCAGCCACAGCCATTCCAGCGACAAAAATGATTCCTATGGCAACAGCCGTCAGTGAGCATTTCGCAGAAGATGAATTTTTAAGGATAAAAGCTGCTTTTGAAAGAGGACTCTGACCTGAAGAATTAATATTAGAAAATGCCATTAGTCGCCCATGATATTTAATTATTCCTAATAATATTATATTAAAATGTTAACTAAGTTTCAAAAGTTTAATTATTTAAATTATTAATTTGAATGAAGTTTGACTCCTAAAGGAAAAAGCATGATGTAACAGGATACGCATGATATGCATGATAAGAAGATAAATTTATTTTTTTTCTTTATCATGCTTATCATGTATATCTTTCATATCATGCTTTTTATGATGGGAGTTAGACTAGTTTGTTAACTAGATTACCTTTCTAAATTCCTATCTAAGGTAAATATAAATTTGAGATTTCCAAATGTCATTGAGTTGAACAACTCTTTCTGGCTCCCACCCAGGAATGGCAAAGGTATTGGACACAATCCACGTGCCCGGCCGCAGATTTTCAAATTTTGTTTTTAAACCCCTCATCCCCTTGAGACAAAGATAGCACACGATCACATCGGCTTCCTCAAGCGGTTCTTTCAAAAAATTTTTTTTATAAAAATTCAAATTACCCTTTTTAAATATCCTTGAAACCAGCCACGGAATCCACGACATCTCAAAACCGCACACATCCGCTCCTGGCAAGCTCTTAGCAATCAGACGCGCAAGTCCTCCCCAGCCAGATCCAAGCTCAAAAATCTTGCCCGCACCTGCTGGAATAGCCTCAAGAATTGCTTTCTTGGCCTTTACAGAACTGGGCATGGGAGAAATGCCAGTATGTAAAGAAAATCCTACAATTGATACACTCAAGAAAAACAACACACACAAAAGGATCAAAAAAAGATTATGCATATTCTTATCGCTATTATCATCAACACGATAGCTGTCCTTGCGACTAGCTATATTCTGCCGGGAATTCACCTTTCGAGTTTCTGGACTGCCCTTTGGGTTGCCATTGTCCTCGGTATTGTCAACGCCATTATTCGCCCGATTATCTTTATTTTGACACTTCCGATCAATATCTTGACGTTGGGTCTTTTTTCGTTTGTAATAATGGGTCTTTTAGTATATCTTGTAAGTGCAATTGTGCCTGGATTTAAAGTAGATAACTTTTGGTGGGCCATATTATTTGCAATCATTGTAGCCATTATTAACTGGCTTCTTTGGAAAATTATACCTGAAAAGAAATGAGTTATACTCTCGAAGAAGACATTAAACTAATCGACGCCTTGAGACTTTACTATCCAGAAAGTTCAAGACGCACGCACCAAAGCTGGATCAAATGGGGAAGAGTTGTCGTCGATGACCTTCCCCAAATACAAGCTAATGCACAACTTATTAGAGGGCAAACTCTTAGTCTAGAGAAAAAAGAACCCAATCAAAAAGCTCTCGGCATCCCCGTTCTTTATCAAGACAGATGGCTGATCGTCATCGATAAGCCGGCAGGACTCTTAAGCGTCCCCGCAGAAAAAGAATCTCTCAACGCCTTCCATCTCCTAAAAACCAGCTTCAAGTCTTCTTCCCTTTTGCCTGTCCACAGACTTGACCAGGATACCTCAGGGGTTTTAGTTTTTGCCCGTTCCAAATTGGCTGAAGAAGGTTTAAGTCCCCTCTTCGAAAAACATGAAATCGAGCGGGAATATCTGGCAGTCGTAGCGGGCCATCTCCCAGATAAAGTAGGAACTTGGCAGAGTTATTTGCGCGAATTGCCCAACTATGACGTTGAAGTGACCACAGAAGAGTTAGGACGGCTTGCGATTACCCATTATGAAGTGATCCGCTACACCAAAAAACTCACCTGGCTCAAATTGCGCCTCGAAACCGGACGCAAGCACCAGATCCGTGTCCACGCTTCTTCGTGTGGCTACCCAATTGTGGGCGACAAACGGTACGGCTCTCTGATCAATCCCTTCAAGCGGCTCGCCCTGCACGCCCACTCACTAAGCTTCATCCACCCCTTCACCCAGAAGAGGATGACCTTCACCTCAAAACCTGTCGAATTCTAAACCTCTCTCTTTTCTCCGTGCGTGTCCGAGACCGTGTCCGTGACCGTGACCGAACCGTGCTTCCGTTTCCCGTGTTTTCAGAGCACGGAACACAGTTCGGTCACGGACACGGACACGGTCTCGGACACGCACGGGAAGATAAGCCATTAGAACACTTTTGTAATACATCTTAGGAGCTCGGCGACGCTCCAGGCTTGGGCGATGCAGCCTCGCGCATGGTGCGGTGGGAGAGCATCAAAGATTTCCGAGATAAAGCCAATCCCCGCCTCTGTGAGGTGGGTTTGAAACTCTTCGATGTATTTGCGCATCTCATTTTTCTCATCGGGAAAGACTCTAAGCCAGGCGTCGATGTAAGGGCCAATCAACCAAGTCCAGACAGTTCCCTGGTGATAGGCAGCATCGCGCGCCCTTAAGTCCCCTGTATAACTGGCCTTAAAATCAGGATCTCCGGCAGCAAGAGAGCGCAGGCCTACAGGGGTCAATAAATTATCTTTGGTGCTGATAAAAACATCTTTCCAACGAGCAGGATCAAGAACGGGGTAATCCAGCGAAAGGGCAAAAAGCTGATTGGGTCTTAAAGACTCATCATTTCCTTTCTCCCCTTCGATCACATCAAAAAGATACTTATTTTTTTCGTTCCAGAATTTTTGGTTAAAAGATTCATAGACTTTAGCTGCCTGGTGCTTGACCTCTTGTTGAAGGGCTGGATAAGATTCCAGCTCTAGCCATTTTTCAAAAATCTTTAAAGCGTTATACCAAAGAGCATTAATCTCTACCGCTTTTCCCCTTCTGGGAGTCACCACCCAATCTTCAACTTTGGCATCCATCCATGTCAGCTGATACCCTTCAGCCCCTTGCATAAGAAGGCCATCGTTGTGATCCACGCGAATGTTATACGCAGTTCCATGAATATGAGCGTGATAAATCTCCAGAAGCTTGGGGAAAATAAAATGAAGTGTTTCTCTATCGTTTGTTTTTTCAAAATACCGGTTCAGGGCATGGAAAAACCACAAGGTCGCATCGGCTGTGTGGTAAAGTCCCTGTTGGTAACCTTCCGGGAACATATTGGGAATCAAGCCCTGTTTGACATAGTAGGCAAATGTTCGCAAAATCCAGCGCGCTTCATCTTCCCGCCCTGTGCAAAGAGTGAGCCCCTCAAGAGAGATCATCGTGTCCCTTCCCCAGTCAGCAAACCAGTGATAACCCGCAATCACTGTGCGCACCTCATCTCCTGCTGCGTGTGCGCGCACATTATCTTGAGTACGGCTTGAAGGTTTAATGATAAAGGCGTCGGCAGAAAAAATGAGCTGGTTGCATAAATGCGATTTAGAAAGCTGGGTGGCTTTACTCAATAGAAGTTCTTTTCTCAAAAATTCCGCCTCTATAGCTTCTTTTGGCTGGAGGGCCAGAATTTGATCCCAGTTTTCTATTGAAAACGAGATTCCCGATGTATTCTTCCCCCTTATTGGAAGAATAAAGTAGCCAGGACTCCACAAAGTTCCCATCGGAGGATAACCTCTTCTGGCTTCCCGTCTATAAAAAACACTGTTGACTTTGTGAGACTCCAAAACAAAGTGGCATTCTCCTGAAAGGTAGAGCCTTAAAGGGGGATAGTTTGCACGGAAAATTTCGTACCGATTTTCAGCAATCGTAAAGAGGTAGGGCTCATCCATTTTATTGACAAGCTCTTGTGAAATCGGATGGAAGTTGCAATAAGGATAAAGTTTAATTTCTATGGAGCGACCTTCTGACAGGCATTCATAAAGGATATGGGTTGTACTCTGCACATGCGTCATGACCAATTTTTTCTGAAAACGGAGACCCTCAAAGTTATAAGTCCACACAGGAAGCCCATTTTCGAGACAAAAGCTTTCCAGATAATTCACGCCCTGCAGATCAAAAACAGCTTCGGATCTTTCCAGATTATTCAATATAATCTCTTGACCCGTATCGAGTCGCACCGTCTCAAGCAAGTGATTGAGAAGGACAGTTCGTCCATACACAGGAAGAGATGCTACTAAAACGCCGTGATACATTCGGGTGGGAACGCAAGCTAAAGTGCTCGAGCTATAGCCGCCCAGACCATTCGCGATCAGCCACTCTTTTTCAATCCACTCTTCGTGGTTTTTTTCTTTAGCAAATTCACAATTAAAGATGGTGTGTGTCATATACTGATCCTAAAACGTAAGTTGTGTAACCCGACAAAATCCATTCGGGAATTTCATCTATTATCTTTGGACTCCCGGAGCCCCCAAAACGACCTTCCTCTGTCGACAAGAGTAATGCCCAATATTGTTCCAAAGGAGGGGCAAAAAGGGGCTCGGCAATCGATTGCATTATAAAATCACTGCCGAAGTTGCACAAAACAAGTCGATCTGATGTCTCCCCAAAAAAACGGAGAAGAAGCACTTGAGATCGGATGATGGCCCCATCAATTTTTTTGGGATGACAAAAGACGGGATCTTTTTTGCGCAAATCGATCAAAGTTTTATGAAAATTCAAAGCTCTATCGTCAATTTTATCCCAATTGAGTTTGCTTCCCATAAAAACATCCGGATTGGAGGGATCGGGATAATCAACAAGTGCGTTCAAACTCATGAAAGAGGGAAACTGACTTAAAAATTCTTTCCTGCCCGACCAAACTATAGAACGAAAACCCTCAGGCAGATCAGCAAAAAAATTAAAAGGGGTGGTAGATCCTATTTCTTGTCCTTGAAATAACAACGGAACATTGGGACTTAAGATCATGAGCGCTGTGAAACTGCGATATAATGCGGGGTTGGAAAGTGTTTTGATCCTTTGACCCACTTGTACATTCGCCAGCTGATCATGATTTTCTAAAAAATGGATAAAATGTTCGGGACTTATGTCTAAAGCAGGTGTTCCTCGCAATTGCTCTTGCCACGCATAATATTGCCCCTGATAGAGATACCCATACTTAATAGCAGACAAAATTTCCTGCGGCTCGCCACTATAATCTGTAAAATAGGCCTCTTGCCTTCCACAAAGCGCCACACGTGCTGCGTGATGAAAATCATCGTTCCAGACGGCATCGAATTTGTAGTCTTGAAGAAGCTCACTTCTTTGAGATTCATTTTCGGCAATCAGGAGAATTTTTTTATTGGGGAATCTGTCTTCAATTTTTTCGTTAATCTCTAAAAGAATGTGTTTTTTAGAGCGGTCATAAATATTTTGTGTCGCATCAAGGCGGAGGCCATCGAAATGAAATTTCTCTAAAAAGTAGAGGGCGTTGGAGATAAAAAAAGAGCGGACAGACTTGGAATGGGGACCATCGAAATCAATCGCCTCCCCCCAATCGGTTTGGAGCTCTTTATTAAAAAAATGTGGGGCAAACTGCCGGTGAAGATCAAGACCTGGGCCAAAGTGATTGTAGACAACATCTAAGACAACCCCAATCCCCACTTGGTGAGCAGCTTCTACAAAAGCCATCAAATCTTCAGGTTTGCCATATTGGCTATAAGGGGCAAATAAAAAGATTCCGTCATAGCCCCACCCAAATTTTCCGGCAAACTCACCAATAGGCATCATCTCGATCAGCGTGATTCCAACCTCTGCCAAAAACTTAAGTTTTTCAATGGCTGACTTCCAAGTCCCTTCAGCTGTAAAAGTTCCGATGTGCATCTCATAGAGAACCTGCCCTTTTAAAGAGGCAGCACCCTCCCAGTCCTTATCTTTCCACACAAACGCATTCGGATCAAACACGCACGATGGCCCCGTAATCCCTTGAGGCTGAGAATAGGAAGCAGGATCTGCTATCGGGGCTCCCCCATCCAAACTATACCAGTAAAGATCCCCAGCTTTCGCTTCTTTCAGAAATAAAGAAAACCACCCATCTTTTTCCTGTTCTAAGGGATATCTCTTCTCTTTGAACAAAAGCTCGACGTTCTTTTTTTCAGGCGCCCACACACGAAAGTGAACCCCATCCTCAAAAACTTCAGCCCCAAAGGGATACTCCCGCTTCACACAAATCTCCGTCTAGATAAAAATTATTTTACCATAAAAAGAATAGACCGTGTGATATTTTTTCCATGCGTGACCCTGCCCGTGACTGATCCATGTTTCGTGTCATTGAATGATAAACACAAAGACACGAAGAGACCTATTTTTTCTCTCTCTTCTCTGTATTCTCTGTGGTTTTTTTTATTTTCTCTACAAAGATTTTATAATCAAAGACTTCGCACATTTTAAAAACCACAGAGGACACAGAGCACACAGAGAAGGAAAATGTGTATCTCTTTGTGTCTTTGTATCTTCGTGTCTTTGTGTTGAATTCGTTAAAGTTACGAAACACTGGTCGGTCACGCACGGAGCTTACAGTTCAGGCCGAGGCGGATGGAATGGTTACTCATCTGAGAATGGACCTGGTAGGAGGCTGTGCCGATCACTGATTCGCCTAGGGCTTGATGGGAGAGTTTGCCTAAATCGAAGTAGAGATACTCCGTTTTTAGAGAGAATCTGGGAGAAATAGCGTATTCGAAGCCAGCGCCTGCGCACCAGCCAGCTTTGTTTTTCTTTTGAGTGCCGTGGGCACATAAAATTTCGCTGCAAGTGACGAAAATGGGACGCTGGTCCAGATTAAACTCAATTTTTCCGAAGCTTAAGCCCCCTGTGATGTAAGCCAAGGCCTTATTTGTCATAAGTTTTCCAAAGCGCGCTCTGAATGTGGAAACAAAATGGAGCCGCATTTCGGTCGTTGTTGCCACATCGACGTTGCTGGAGCTGACAGCTTTGGAGCCGCTGATGTTGGAATAGTTGAAGTCTGTCTCAAACCCTACAAGCAAGCACCCTTTTTGCCAGTTGTAGCCCAGCTCGGCCCCTCCTAAAAAGCCGGCATCCCGAAGGTGGAGCTTATTCGGGAGAATTTGCTGAAAAATGTGGGTGACCTCAGATGTGGGCTCTAAGGAGATAATTTCAAAATTCATTCCATATCCCAGATTTAAGCCGAAGTAAGCTCCTTGCCAGCAAAAGGGCAATAGACAGGGGTCTGTGTTGTATCCAAAAGCATAACGCGTTTCAAACAACAATCCATACCGAGTCAGCGCCGTATTGATCGGCTGAGCGCTCACTGTGGCAAATATCTCCTCAAAGTGTGCAAACCCTTTGGTAAACACATGCCAAACTCTTCCCCCAACGCCCAGAGTAAAGCCTGGGCATAAGTTGTAATGAAGTAGGGCATCGATTTGAAAGCCGTTCCCTTTTCCATCGTCCAGAATTCCCCGAATATCAGGGCGCAAATTGTGAAAATCTTGAGTGTTCATAGCAGCTCTTAGATAGGCAGCATCGAGCTCTAAAGATAGGTTTCGTGAAAGTTTCAACTTAAAGCTTGTCCCTAAACGCAAACAATTCAAACGGGCGTGATTATCCAGCACATTGATTTTGGAAGAGATAGGAAATGGTAAGATGTGGGGGTTATCTCCGATTTGTTTCGCCCCAAAAGCATGGTAATTTTCCATCCAATAGCAATAGCCGATATAACCGCCCACTGTCAGGCAGTGTTTCCAGGAAAACAACCGGTATCCCAAATCAGTTGTCAAATAGCCCAGAAGGCCAAACTTTTGCTCACTATACGTTTTGGAAAATGGGACAACTGTTGGCGGTAAATCATGATCGAGAAGAGCCCCTCCTGTGATAGACCCCGCCCCCAAAAAGCCCTTCAGAAAAAAACCACACTCTGAGGCAAAATTGAGATATCCTTCGGTTGTATGAGCTGTTAAGTCCTTAAAAGTAAGTCGAGAAACATGCACCATGTCTGCATCATGCAAGTTAAGTTTGTAGTGTCCGCGGCTTACTCCATAGCGGATCCCATAGTCGAGTTTCCATGAAGATTCTGCGCTTGCACAGTTGCTGCAAAAAAGAAACAGTGCAAAAATAAAATTAAATCGAAGCACTCATTTCCTTTTATTACTAAAGATACTCGGAAAACCAGAGCGCTGCTTTATGACTCACTTGCTCAAGCGTCCCTGGCTCTTCAAACAAATGGGTGGCTCCTGGAATAATTTCCAGTTTCTTTGTGCAGCGGATAAGATCGAGGGAATGCTCGTTCAGTTCGATGACACCATAATCATCCCCTCCGACAATTAGAAGCGTCGGAGATTGCAGCCTTGAAAGGGCCATTCCTGCTAAGTCGGG
The DNA here is from genome assembly GCA_964588495.1 of uncultured bacterium. GTDB lineage: Bacteria > Chlamydiota > Chlamydiia > Chlamydiales > JAAKFR01 > CAVPKN01. Next base: position 109,724 of record CAZPPS010000005.1, read on the forward strand.
ACGCCCCCCGCGCGAAACAACGGCCCGAACTTTTTCTCCGAGCTCTGCGGCTGCAATGAGAGCTGCAGCCGATCCTGTACTTGCCCCAAAATAACCCACTGTTAGATGTTTGGTCTCCGGCAAATTCCAGACCCACTCTGTGGTTGCAAGCAATCTTTCTGCCAAAAATGGGATGTTAAAGCGGAACTGCCTTGTGGTAGCATCCAACTTCCCCTCTTCATCCGTCAATAGATCAAAAAGGAGGGTCGCTACATTATTATCGGTCAAAAAACGGGAAACGAGTTGATTGCGGGGACTCAAAAAGGAGCTTCCACTTCCGTGAGCAAAAAGCACAATTCCTTTTGCCGATTCGGGAACATTTAAAAAACCGTTCAGCACACAACTTTCAAGTTCAACTCTCACTTCATGTTGCATTGCGGTTTTTTTTGCTGCCATTATCCAACCCTTTTTTACTTTTCTACAAACAGGCTTCAAAGTAGGTTTTGCAGCTAAATTGATCAATATCTTTTTTTATTAAAACCACGAAACTTTCTGCCCCCACCTCTTCGATAAGGGGCAGGATAAGTCAATAGTTAAAAAATGTTTCCTCAAACTTAAGGGCATGATTAGCAGGATATACTTGACATGCAAGATAAAAAATTAAATTTTTATATTTTCTATCATGTATATCAAGTATATCCTCCTTATCATGCTTTCTTACGTGTATTCTTGTAACTTCGTTGCCCAATTTTTGTCTTAAGTATCGTGGCTTGCTGGCACGCGAATTGCTTCTGTGAAGAAATCCACGGAGCACATCATGCACAATTCTGTTTCCACACTCCTGTTTATCATTATTCTCGCAATCGGGATCTTCGTAGAGTATCTCATTTTTGGGTTTAATTTTTCTGGGGCGTGGGTTTTTGTCCTCGCATTTTTTGTTGCCTGGATTGTCTCGGCGTCTGTAAAGATTGCCGATCAGTGGGAAAGGGCCGTTGTGTTGCGGATGGGGAAATTTCGGACGCTGAAAGGGCCAGGACTTTTTTTCATCATTCCCGTTTTGGATAAGATACCCTATTGGATCGATATCCGCGTGATGTCGACAACTTTTAAAGCTGAAAAGACGCTCACAAAAGACACGGTTCCTGTCGATGTGGATGCCGTTCTTTTCTGGCAAGTGATCGATCCTAAAAAGTCAGCTTTGGAAATCGCCGATTACTATAGCTCCATTGGTTGGGCCTCGCAGACAGCGCTGCGAGATGTGATTGGCAA
>CAZPPS010000006.1:0-107612 GCA_964588495.1 uncultured bacterium
GTCTTTCAGGCATACCCCGAATCCTATGCAACCCGCCCAATTTTAGCAAAAAAAACCTTCAATTTCTTGAAAAACTTCAAAAAAAAGATTTCCTTAAACTTCCTTTGCTCTTAATATTTCTTTAATCTTTTCATGTTTGGGAATCCTATGTTAAATGCTGCTATATACTGTGTTCAGACAATCACGAATCCACTTTATTACACTTTTTATGGTTATCATTTGCCGCTACAGAAAGAAAATCTCGACCATGTGATGACTCTCGCTGAAGCAGAACTGGTCAAGTACACGTTTTATGAAGGGGAGAAGAAATTTACCCTTCTAGAATGTAGCGTGCTTTCCAGCTCGAAAGAGCATCTGATCCGTTTATTTGAGATTGGCAAAAGGCGGGACATTGTCTTTAACAATTCTCCCGATAGGGATGGCACCATTCTCCATTTCTATCTTGAAAATCTAGAGAAAATTTCAGATATAAGAGGCGAGCTCCTTCAGACATTGATCAAGAATACGAATAATATCCTGGCCCAAAACAAATCTGAATCGACGCCCTTGAAATTGGCTCTTCAGAAAATGGTAAGCATCACTAACTTGCATGTACAAGAACGTTATTTGGATGCCGTTATTATATTGAGTGACAAAGATCGGAGTGATCTAAAAAACATTGCCGATCTGAGCGGTATTAGAATCTTTCAAAAAGAACTGCTTGATCAAATGGCAGCAGATTGGTCATCCAAGCTTCATCCACAGAAAATTTATTTCCACAATAAGCATACCTATCTGGATGTGATCATCAAGTGTACAAATCTCATGCACAAGCTTTTTCCAAATGACGACTGCTTTTTACGGTTTAAAGATTTTTCAAAATGTGTGAGCAGCTTCTTCCGTCAGTTATTTGAAAGAATGACAGAAGATGAGTTAAAGGCATTTTTGGTAGGTATGTTTGCGCAATTTGAGCTTCAATCTAACAATAGTTCAATTGAAGAAAAAATAGTCTATTGCGAAGCATTCAAATATGCCGACGCTGGTAAAGCTTTTATTTATTATGTCCGAAGATTTTACGATTCACTAGAAAGAAATATGAAATCGGGGTTTTTCAATCTCAAACAAGCAGAGGAAATAGTTTTAAATTTGTTTGAGAATATTGAAAAATGTTTAACTCGAGAACAGTCGGGTTGGCTTCTTTCTGCTATCAGGCACTCTCATTTCGAAAAGAGAGACGTATTGATTGACAAGCTGACCGCCTGGAAAGTGATCCATAGTTAACCTGAGTTTTGGGTTTTATTCCCTCGTCCTCAGGGACTTTTCTGGCCCCTCTTGCGCTTTTTTGCTCGAAAATAGCGTCTTCGACTATGATCTTCGCAAAAAATCGCAAGATTGGCTCAGAAAACTCCGCTGATTACGAGGAAAACAACCCAAAACTCAGGTTAGTTAAAACCCTTTTAAAAAACGGTGTAAGGATGGATAAGCGGCCGAATTATCCATATATTCCTGTTTTGAGACAGATGCGATAATCGAGCCTTTGTTCATCAGAAAAAGTTGCCCTTCAAGATGTTCTAATAGGCTCAAATCATGGGTGGTTAGGAGAATGATCCGCTTTTCTTGGGCAAGCTCCACAATAAATTTTGCGATTTGCGCAGTCAGGCGTGGATCCAGGGCTGAAGTGGGCTCATCCAGGCATATAATTTTTGGGTCTAAAGCCAATGTTCGGGCAAGAGCTAAACGCTGTTTTTGCCCGCCAGAGAGCTTACAAACCATTGTTGAGGATTGATCTTGTAGTTCATAACGGTTAAGAGAGGCATCTGCGATTGCTTCAGCTTCCATTTTAGGGACATTTTTACATTTGGTGAGAGCGAGGACAATGTTATCTTTAGTTCTTAAATGTTCAAACAAGTGGAAGTGCTGAAAGACCATGCCTATAGTATGCGAGCGATTGACATTTCTTAAGCTTAAAGAGGAGCCGTCCAGCGTAAATGAGCCGCTATCATAAGTTTCTAAATTATTTAATATACGTAGCAGTGTCGATTTGCCAACGCCCGATTCTCCTAGAAAAATGCCAATTTGGCCATGACCGATCTCAAAATTGAGATCTTTCAAGATTTCTTTGCCACGGACCTTTTTAGAGAGATTTTTGACCTTAAACATATTGTTTTTTCAACCGGCATTCGTATTTTTTGATGCAAAAAGAAAGGGTCGCAGTCAGAAGCAAATAAATGACTGAGATCGCTAAAAGAATGGAAAAAGCGTCATAAGTTCTGCTGCGGATAATAGAGGCCTCTTTTGAGAGCTCCATAACGCCGATAATAGAGGCTAAGCTGGAATCTTTAACCAGTGTGATGAGCTCATTTCCAAGAGCGGGTATGACCATGCGAAATGCCTGGGGCAAGACAATAAAACGCAGTGTCTTAATTTTGGTAAAACCAAGCGTGTGAGCGGCCTCCAGCTGTCCTACAGGGACGCCGTTGATTCCGGTCAGAACGATTTGGCTGATGTAGGCCGCGCTATTTAATCCAATGGCAATACTTGCTGCCCAAAATGGGGCAATCATAATTCCAAACTGCGGGAGCACGTAATAGAAAAACAATATTTGCACAAGCATCGGCGTGCCGCGGAAAAATGTCACATAGATGCCAATCACTGCAGAAAGGGGACGTGATTGGAACGTTGTTGCTACCCCTAAAATAGAGCCCAAGCTTAAACCAATTGAGGCTGCCACAAGTGTTAGGGCAACTGAAATATAAGCTCCATGAAGAAGGCTAGGAAGGGAATTCCAAATGAGAGATAGGTCGATCATGTGAACTTCCATTTCTTTTTGAGCTTGGCAAGGGTGCCGTCACTTTCCATGGCATCGAGTGCTTGTTGAATCTCTTTCAACAATGGAGCCCGATTTTTCGGAACAACAAGGGCACAAGTTTCTCCAGTACCTTCGATGCCAATTGTATGAAATTTGGCCTCTGGCTGTTTTTCAAAAAAGGCATCCACAGTACTTTTAGCGGTAATAAAAGCAGCGGCTCTTCTACTTTTCACGGCCAAAAAAGCGTCAGCTTGCGTGGGGAGACGTATGAGCTTGATCCCTTTTTTAGACGACATGAAAAGATCTGCTGTGAACCCTTCCACGACCACGACTGTTTGATTTGTAAGATCCTCGATGGAGCGAACATTCTTGTCAGAGGTGAATATGACAAGTGGATCTTCAGATAAATAGGGTTTCGTAAACAAAACACGCTTTGCACGCTCTTCTGTGTAGCTCATCCCGGCTGCTACAAAATCGACATTGTTTAAAAGAATGTCAGGAATTAAGGCGTCGAAGGGCATATTTTTAAAATGAATATCTTTTGTAAGCCTTCTGCCAACCTCATTTGCGATATCAATATCAAAACCCACAATTTCCCCACTCTCAATGTAGGTAAAAGGGGGAAATTCTGCATTTGTTCCCACAATAAGTGTATTAGAAGAAAAAGCCTGTGACGAGATGAAAAAAACGGTCATTAAGAGGGTTATTTTTTTAAACATTTCAACCCTCCTTTTTAAAATGAAATTTTTCACAAATGGCTTTGTAGGATTTGTGGATTTGCTTAATCGATTTTGGGACAGCAAAAACGATATTTTCACCCGCCAGGCACCCTAAAATTTCCAAATCCTCATGTTGATCTAAACAATCACCCACAAATGAGGCTAAACCTGGTTGTGTTTTGATGACGATCATCGCTTCATTGTGGCTGACATCGATCAAAGCCAATTTTAAGATTTCAGCGGACACGTCAATGCCGGGCAATTCATACAATAGCTCTCCGTTGACCAGCTTTTTGACGATCCCCAATTTCCTGAGATCCCGCGAAACAACGGCTTGATTGGTCTCAATGCCATGATGCTCGAAAAGAAGATCCACAAGCTGTGTTTGATCTGAGATAGCCCTTGCTTTGACCAGGCCCTTGATGGCTTCCTGTCTTGTTTCTGGAGTGTTTGTAGCGCTCATTTTTTAACCATGATGAATATTTATGCGTATAAATGTGAATATTAATTCATGCGACGAATAAAGTCAAGCGTGGAGAATGATTATGCGTATGCATTGTGGAAGGAACATGATAGGGCAGGATATGCTTGATATGCATGATAAAAAAGAAATTATTTTTTTGTTTTTATCATGCATATCAAGCATATCCCGCCTATCGTGCGCTGACTGAGTTTTGGATGGAAATGTTCATCGCAATATCGATTTTATAGCGACTCAGCGTCAGTTTTATATTTTGCTTTAGATGAGGCCGCATATTGCTCGCTACGAAGATCATAACGTGCCATATGCTTGGAGGTCAAGGCTGGTGGATTTATCTAGGACGGAAAAAGAAATTGGGTCTTGATGGACTCGAACCATCGACCCCCTCATTAAAAGTGAGGTGCTCTAACCAACTGAGCTAAAGACCCAATATTTAGACCTATTGTGCCTGAAGCAGAAGTTTATTGCTTCTGCTTTCTTGTGGCAACCAAGATCTATGTTGACCCCAAGGGGATTCGAACCCCTGTTATCGGAATGAAAATCCGGTGTCCTAGACCGGGCTAGACGATGGGGCCATAAGAGATAACTCTTAAGTGCTGAAATAGTACTCCTGGTGCCTATTTAAAAACAACGTCAAATTGTCAGGATCTCTTTTTCTTTATCATCTGCCAGTTTATCAGCTAAATTGCAAAAATTATCTGTAAGATCCTGGATTCTTTTTTCAGTTTTTTTCATGACATCTTCAGGGACATCGCCGTCATTTTTTTGCTTTCTGATAGCTTCATTGCCGTCTCTGCGTACATTGCGGATGCCTACTTTTGCCTCTTCAGCCTTCTTTTTGGCCTGTTTGGCCATGTCTTGGCGCACTTTTTGGTCCATTTCAGGTACTTTTATGCGCACAACATTGCCGTCGACCATGGGCTGGAGATTGAGATTGGCAGCCTCGATGCCTTTTGCGATGGCATGGACATTTTTGTTGTCGTAGGGCGTAATTAGAAGCTGTCTAGGTTCAGGAACTGCAATTGAGGCAAGATCTTGAAGGCGCATGCGCGATCCATAGACCTCTACAAATACTGCTTCCAGAATAGCAGGATTTGCACGTCCTGTGCGCAGTCCTTTCAGTTCATGTTTCAAATGATCAATCACTGCGTTCATTTTCTTTTCGGTTTCTTTCACAACATCGGCCATAAATTATCCCTTACGTGACTTTTTTTACTTTGAGAGAATACAGGAAGAGCGTTCGAAGGTCAAAGGCATCCTTTCTTAAAAAATTATTTCTTTGTGATGGTTTATCGTCCCTTAGGAATTTTTGTATAAAATTTCGTGGAAATTCAACACAAAGACACAAAAATGCAAAGGGATATAAAAAATTCACCTTACGCAAGCTGAGTAAAAAAATGAGGCGCCCTAATTTTTTATTTTTCTTCGTGTCTTTGTGTCTTCGTGTTGAATTAAATGATTAGTTTTTGGAGACGAGGGTGCCGACAGGGTTGTCTGAGAGAGCTTTTGTCAAAGGACCCTCAAAGAAATTGAAAACGCGGATGGGCACATTCGCTTGCATACACATCGTGACAGCAGAAAGATCGAGAATGCCTAATCTTTTTTCTAAGGCTTCCTGGAAGGTAATTTTGTCGTATTTTTTGGCGCCGGGCTCTTTTCGGGGATCTTTATCATAGATGCCGTCCACGCGGGTTGTGGCCTTTAAGAAGATATCTGCGCCAATTTCGCAAGCTCGCAGAGCTGCACATGTGTCCGTTGTAAAGTAGGGGTGGCCGGTACCTCCAACAAAAAGAACAATCCGTCCTTTTTTGAGATGGCACATCGCATTTTGCCACTGATATTTTTCAGCAACCGATTCGCAGTTTAAAGCACTCATCATTCTCACATCACAACCTGCTTTGGTGAGTGTCTGAGATAAGACGATGCCGTTCATGAGAGTTGCGAGCATACCGATTTGATCGGCAGGAGTGCGCTCCATTCCCCAAGAAGAACCCTGTTGGATGCCGCGGAAAATGTTTCCGCCCCCGATCACAATGCCAAGTTCGACACCGGAAGAATAGAGCTCAAGGATTTTACTGGAAGCTTTTGAGGCAGCTTCCTGGGAGACTCCGAAAGGGAGATCTCCCATAAGCGCTTCACCAGAGAGCTTAAGAAGGACGCGTCGGTAATTACTCACCGACTTTCCATCTTAAAAAGTAGCTCACCTTCAAAGATTTGCCAATTTCTTTACCACGTTTTGCCACAAGTTCTGCAATTGTGATGTCGGGATCTTTGACAAAATGTTGATTGATTAAGCAGACTTGATCGAAGTAGGCTTTTAACTTGCCTTCAAGGATCTTTTCAATGATGTTTGCCGGCTTACCTTTAATTTGGGCGCTGGCAATTTCTTTTTCGTGAGCAATCACGCGCTCAGGAACTTCATCCTGAGAAAGATATTCGGGCGCTTCTGCCGCCACATGCATCGCGATATCTTTTGCCAGATCCTCTTCCTTATCAGAGCCGCTGATTTCTACAACAGTCACCAGCTTGCCGCCGCCATGCGTGTAGACAGCAAGCGACGTATCTGGTTTTTTTGTAAAAAGCTCTAAGCGTTTCACCTGAATGTTTTCGCCTAAGCTCTGAATAATCGACGCACGGAATTCATCAACTGTGTGAGCTGGATCTTTTGAGAATTTTTGCTGGAGCAAATCCGCGACATTTGCAGGTTGACTGCTGCAAACTTCGTCTGCCAGATCGTGCGCAAACTTTTGGAATTTCTCATTTTTGACGACAAAATCTGTTTCGGCATTGATTTCAATAAGAGCAAGCCGGCCTTCTTTTTCTGCCGTTTTAATGACTCCTTCTTTAGTTTCACGCCCCTCTTTTTTCACAGCAGAGGCCATGCCCGCTTTGCGTAAGTTTTCGATAGCAAGCTCAATATCACCATTAGCTTCATCGAGGGCTTCTTTACATTTGCCCATTCCGATTCCCGTGCGGTCCCGGAGCTCTTTTACCATTTGAGGTGTCACTTGTGCCATTAAACTTTCTCCTCGGCTATTGCTTTTCCTTCATGAGACTTGAGGGAACCTTTTTCTGATTCATCATCAATCGCGAAGTTGAGCTCATTTTTTTTGTCGATAATTGTTTGTGAAAGGGCCTGAATGATGACTTTAACGCTTTTGAGGGCATCGTCATTGCAAGGAATGACATAATCAATCGGATCAGGATCACAGTTAGTATCGACAAGACCCATTACAGGGATACCTAGTTTCTTAGCTTCAGCAACTGCAATATGTTCGCTGCTAGGATCCACTACGATCAATAAACCTGGAAGTTTACGCATTGCGCGTATGCCTGAGAGGTTTTTGTCGAGTTTTTCCTGCTCTTTTGTCAAAAGAGAAAGCTCTTTTTTGGTCAATCCCTCGCCGCCAGTAGAGACTCTGCGCTCCACTTTTTCCAAGGTTTTAATCGATTGGCGGATAGTGCTCATGTTTGTGAGCATGCCCCCGAGCCAACGCTCGCAGACGTAGAATTCGCCGCAATCTTCTGCGCTTTCGCGGATCACAGCTTTAGCTTGTTTTTTAGTTCCAACGAAGAGAACGGATTTGCGCTCACTGACAACGTCTGCCACAATGCCGAGGCACAGGCGGAGCTGCTGTAAAGTTTTTGCAAGGTCAATGATGTATAAGCCGTTGCGCACATCGAAAATGAATCTTTTCATTTTCGGATTCCAGCGCCGTTTCTGGTGGCCAAAATGAGCCCCAGCTTCAAGTAAGTCTTTTATGGAGACGTCTTTTTTGTCTTTGTTTTGCATAAGAGTCCAAGCCTTTGGGTTGCCCTAACATCCTGTCTCGGGGACAGGATTTCGGTCTTGGTTAAATTTAAATATTAATTCCGTGTTTTTGCGAAAGATTGTTCCCGAATACACGACCTTCGGGAAAAAATATAGCGCCTGATCAGAATCGAACTGACACGAGTAGCTTGGAAGGCTACGGTTCTACCATTGAACTACAGGCGCGTTTGGCATGAGCTACTGGAAAAATAATAGCGAGATGCCCCATTTTAAGAAAGCCCTAAACTTTGGTAGATGTGAAAAGACCGCGCAGAATCGACAACCTTCCCGAAAAAGCCAACAAGATCCTCAATGGAATTCTTATAGTTCTTCTGTTAATCACAATTAAAATTTGGCATCTGGCCGTCATTCAGCATGAGAAAAAACAGGAAGAGTCTAAAAAGCCGCAAAGACGTGTTGTGATCGAGCGTAGCGAGCGGGCCACAATTTGCGACAGATTCAATATTCCATTAGCTACAAATAAGGTGCAATATAACGCCGCTATCTCCTACGGCCCAATCCGCGATCTGCCTAGGTCTATCTGGAAAAAAAATGAGGAAGGGAAGCGGGTTAAGTGCGCTTATAGAAAAGAATATATCACACATTTGTCAAAAAAAATGGGAGAAGAGCTGAATTTGGATTCCGAATGGATCGAAGATATTATCCATTCCAAGGGCGCCATCTTGGGCAATGTCCCTTGTGTGATTAAACAAAATATTACCGAAACGCAATATTTTCGCCTAAAAATGCTCGAAAAGGACTGGCCAGGTGTGCTGGCTGAAATTGGAGCCAAAAGATGCTATCCTTTAGGGCCTATTGGGGGAGAGGTGATTGGCTATATTGGTCCGATCAGCCGCAAAGAGTATGATGCGATCACTCTTGAAATGAGCATGCTTCGGGAGGCCATCAGCGCTTTTGAAGAAGAGGGGAAAGAGATCCACCTCGAAGGGTATGGATCTGTGGAACAAATCGCTGCACGTCTTGAAGAGCTCGAAAAAAAGGCCTATCACATCAACGATTTTGTAGGAAAATCGGGCGTAGAGGCCAGTTTTGATGAGCAGCTGCGGGGAATGAGTGGCAAAAAAGTATATCTGACAGATACCAAAGGGAATTTTTTAAAAGAACTTGAGAATTCCGATACTTCGAGAAGTGGCCAACAGCTTGTTTTGTCGATTTCTGCAGAACTCCAGGAGTTTGCCCAAAAGCTTCTTGTCGAATATGAAAATGAACCTGCAAGTGCAGTTCCTTTAAGTATGCGCCCTTTGATCCCTGACAAACAGCCCTGGATCAAGGGAGGGGCTATTGTTGCCATGGATCCCAACAACGGCCAAATCTATGCGCTCGCCTCTTTTCCTACATTTGAGCCCAATGATTTTATAAGATCAGGAGCCCTCGAGCAAAATGTGGAAAAAAATATCAGGGTCAATCAGTGGCTCGAAACAGATACTTATTTAGCAAGCCTCTGGAACATGAAAGTCCCTTACGTCCGACAAAAATTTGACGGTGACTACTATGAGGAGGCCAAAGAACTGAATTGGGATACTTATTTGAGCATGATTTTGCCTGCTGAGTCTAAGGTGAAACAGATTTTAGAGAAAAAATCTTTGCTTAAAGATGCTCTTTTTGTGCAGAAAAAACTGGATCAGCTTGTACACCTGTTTCAAAGTGACACTCTAACTCTCTCAGCTGCCAAAATTCTCGATCTTTGTTACCGTGATCCGGAAGATGCGCCCCTCCAAATTACAATCACTCTTCCTGAAAAAGAGTTCTTCGAAGAGCGGCAAAAAGAGGTCAAAGAAGGCATAGCCCGTATCAAGCAGCAGCTTGCCCCCTGGTTTTCGCAAGGACTTTCCAATTATGAAAAAATACTTGTGATCGATCTCTACAGGCTTTGTGTGGATGCTTCTCTTTTTACGCCAGAGCTTGCAAAAATTACCTCAGGGATGCCTCTGCAGGAATATAGAGAAGCTACTGCCCGCTATGTTTCTGTCCGTGAAGCAGTCAAAGAGATTGTGCGAGAAATTTTCTGTGAACAGGATTTTAAAAAATGGCGCGAAGAGCATTTCAAGGACTATTTGGCCCAAAAAAGAAAAGAAGAGAAGGAATCGGGTAAAAAATATGCCCGCCCCTTCATCGAATATCTCGAAATTGCCTGCAAGGACCAGTTTCAAGCCTTTTGGGAAGAAAATCAATGGGACCTTCTTGCCTTTTTTTTATCTGAAATGCATCAAAGCCCCAATCAAATTGACCCCTACATACAGGCGCTTGGCCATTGGACAAAAGAATTGAAGGGAGGGGCCCATTCGGGTCTTGAGTGGGTTTCTCATTACAAAGCTTTGCGCAAAGTCAGTGATTACTTTGATCCAATCAACCTTTTAAGTTTTTTAAAGACCCTCCGCTCTTATGAACAGCTCACTAGACCCTTAATTGGACGCTATTTAACGCTGCGGGGAGGAAAAGAGAAGGATTTAGCGTCCGGATTTTACCCTGCCTATGGGTTTGGTTTTGCAAGATCTCACGCCTTTAGACAGGCGGCCACGATTGGTTCCATTTTTAAGCTCGTCCCCGCTTATGAGGCATTGCGACAACGCTATTTGACCCTTAAAGAACGGAAAGAAGCTCTTTTGGATCTCAATCCGCTTACAATTATTGATGATAAGCACCGCATTTTTGGAAAAATTGAGCGGTGGAATGTGGGATTTGCGTTAGATGGTAAGGCAATTCCCATGTATTACAGAGGAGGGAGATTGCCCCGTTCCGAACACTCAGGGGTGGGAAAAGTTGATATTATCCGCGCTCTGGAAGCTTCGAGTAATCCCTACTTTGCCATGCTTTCAGGAGATGTTTTGGAAGATCCTGAAGATCTTTGCCATGCAGCTAATTTGCTGGGTTTCGGAGAAAAAAGTGGGATTGATTTACCCGGAGAGTACGCTGGACGTCTTCCAAGAGATGTGGCTTATAACAGAACAGGGTTGTATGCCATGTCAATTGGTCAGCACTCTTTAGTGGGGACACCTCTGCAAACAGCTGTCCTTTTGAGTTTGATTGCTAATGGCGGCCACGTATTGAAACCTCAAATGACTCTCGATGCCACTTGTGAAGAGCGCTGGAATGTCTTTATGCCGACTCAAATCCAAAATGTCCTTTTGACAGCGATGAAACAGGTGATTATGGGAGATAAAGGGACTGCCCGGGTGATCCGAAAAAAACAGTTCGATGCTTCCGTTGTCAATCAGATGATTGGTAAAACAAGCACCAGCGAAGTGATTGAAAGGATGAGCCTCGATGAAAAAAATGGGCAGATGAAGCTGAAGCATGTCTGGTTTGGCTCGATCAGCTACGAATCTAATGATTTTTCCAAGCCGGAGCTGATTGTGATTGTCTATTTACGCTACGGGGGATGGGGGAAAGATGCGGCTCCTCTTGCGGTCGAGATGGTTAAGAAGTGGAGGGAGATTAAGAAAAAGTATTCTTAAATTTTTCCCCTGCCCCTGCCCTTGCCCGAAAAAAAAATTAGGGGGCAAGGGCACAGGCAAGGGCAGGGGCAGGAAAAAATCCCACTTGGCATCGAATTTGCACATGAACTTTCATTCAAAAATGCAAAGGAGTGCCCCAATTATGACAAATTCGTTTCCGGCAAAAGATACACATCTTGCTAAAGAGTATTTCTGTTCTGGTGTTGGTAAATTTCTTGATGGCAAGTACATAGAAGCTCAGGACGAATTTCAGGAAGCGCTCAGATTTGATCCAACACTTCCTTTGGCTTATTGTTATTTGGGAATTATTTCTCTCGAGCTTGGAGATGTAGAAATTGGCTTGCGCTGGTGCGAACAGGGGCTTGAGATCGATCCTGAAAATGGTTATCTCCATTACTGTCTTGGGGCTGCATTTGAAAGAAAAGGGATGGCACTGGAGGCTATTGAGCAGTACCTCATTTATTTAAAAGAACACCCAAAGGATGCCGAGTGTCTTTTTAGCCTTGGATGCTCCTACGATCAATCGAATCAGTACGAGGAGGCTCTACACTATTACTCTGAGGCACTCCGTTCCGATCCTGCCCATTACAAAGCCTCCTTTAATTTAGCTCTTGTCTTTGGAGAACAAGGTGATACACAACTTGCCATCGAGCATTTGCAAAAAACGGTCGAAATCAGCCCCACCTATTGGAAAGGTTGGATAAAACTGGGGCTTTTTTACTCCAATGATAAAAACTGGAAAGAAGCTGCAGTGGCTTATGAAAAAGCTGTCGAACTAAAGCCTGATATTTCAGATAGTTACTATAATTTAGGGCTTTGTTACCTTTCGGCCAACAAATCCAAAAAAGCAATCAAAGCCTTCAAAGAAGCCATCAAGCGCAATCCGAGCGATGCCGATTCCTCATTTTATTTAGCGATTGCCTACATTGATCTGAAAGAGGATGAAAATGCGATCTCCACATTGTATCAAACGCTTTCTATCAATCTGGAGCACGAAAAAACTCACTATTTGCTTGGAAGACTCTATTACCTACGCGGTGATACTGAAAAAGGGGAAAAAGAGCTGAAGTTTCTGGAGAATATGCACTCTCCAATGGCCTGTGCCCTTAAAGATTCTTTGTCGAAAACTGAATCCAAGCCTGCTTCACCGAAGAAAAGGCGTTCAAAAGCTTTGCAAGATGGGGTGTAATCTCGCGCAAAGCAAACATTTTTTCTTCCTGCTGCTGAATAAAGAAAAAGGTGTTTGGAGAGAGCTCCTTAATTTCAGCTAAACGTTCGTTGGTGATGCCGTAGACGGTTGCATCTGCGTAGGAGATCAACATTTTTGTAGCAACACCCTCTGGTAAACCTTGATAGAGAATTAGGATCCTGTCGTATTGGTTTTTCAGGTTCTTGAGTTCCTTGATAAAGTGATCCGTGACAGAAAAAGAAGATTTTAATTCTAAGAGAAAAACATTCTCTCCAAGGTTTTGCCAAAACTCTTTAATTGCTTCAGCGCAGGTGACTTTTGCTTTCGATAACAGAAGCACAAACTGTGCATCACCCAGTTTAAGAGCCAAATTGGGCGCCGTTTCTTGTTCGGGTGCGACAAAAAATCCTGCAGAATTCAGATTAGGCCTTGAAGCTGATGGGCCAATCCAGACTTGGTAGCTGCAAAGAGCCAAAAAGACCAGAATCATACCCCCAAAAGCTCCAAAAAAAGTCCCAATTTTTAAACGGGGGCTATTTGGGATAACGGGGTCAAGAGCGATTTGCAAGGCATTAGACATCAGATAATCGATGTTGTAGCCAATATTTTTAGTTTCGACGAGTTTGGTTACCGATTCCATCATATCGCCGTACAATTTTGCTTGAATCTTCATTTTCCGCTCGTTAAGCCATTTTTGTGGAAAATGGACAGCCTGCTTTTTGAGGTCGTTTAACGATTCTTCCAGTTGATTATGCTGATTATGAAGAAGATGCAGAAGCTCTAGCTGTCGCTCCTGAATTTTTTCTTCTAAAACATAGGCATGGAGCTCACATCCCTCTTTTAAAAGGGCAATTTGTTCAGTAAGAAACCGTTTTTCCAATTCCAGGGCACTTTTCAGCTGTTCGCACTCTTTATTTGTCCGATTTTTTGCATCCACCAAGTTGTGATGGAGGCGTTGTATCTCCTTAAAATGCCCTCTTAAATTTTCATCAGTCAAAAGAGCGGCGAGGGAAACGGTGCTGAAATCATCTTCTTTTAATTTCCCCAAGCAATAGAGATATTTTTTATTTTCAAGGCGCGTACGTTCTAGTAATGCCTGTTCTTCAAGGAAGAGTTTACGGGCAGATTCAATGGTAAGTGATTGAAGAGGAATGTTCTCTTTTAGGCTCTCGATCAGTTCAAAAGAAACCCCTAAGCTATTACAAAGCTTTTGCATCTCTTCTTTGGTTTGAAGAAGAAGCTGCGTTTTTAGAGCTTGTTCTTTCGCCATGAACTCCAGCTCTTTTTCAAGGACAAGGATCATGCCGCTATCGAGATTGGCTTCCAGGTAAGCTTTTTCTTGTTGCAACGTCTCGTCAAGCTGCAGAAGAGTTTCCTCCTGCCTTTGCTTTAAATAACAGAGTTGTTTGTTAATTTTTTTCTTTCCCTGGAGCATCAAATAATCTTGAATTTGTTCCATTGCGACATTGACAATTTTTGCTGCCAGTTGCCGGTTGCGATGGGAAAATGAGACGTCGATAAGAGCTGTATTTTCTTTGTTCTTTTTAACTTTCAAAAAAGATTTAACGTTATCAATGGCGGTAGCCATAGGAATAAAATGAAGCCTTATAGTTTTACCTTTTTGGCCAGAACCGCTTAAGGTAAAAGATCCTGCTGGTATGCTAAATGGTTTTGTCAGCTCCCCTTTACCGAAAATAGTTTTGCCGGAGGAAACGGTAAATGATTTGTCATCGAGAAAATTGATTTTAAGGGTCTGAGATATTTCAGAGTTAAAGGTAACGTCTTCGCAAACTAGAGAGGGATTGAGATCGGGTATGATCAACTCGGTAGGAGCTAGAATTTTGGAATTATAGAGATCGGAGGCGTATTTCTTGCCCTTGAGTTTGCTCCGTCCCCTTTCAGCTTTAAGCGTATACCAAATTTCAAGGAGCCTCTCGCCCCGTTTTTTATCGATAACTTTTGCCTGCAAATTGAGCTTTTTAACCACTCCTTCCAAAATAGGAGCGCTGTTGAGAAGAAAAAGCTGCTCACTGGGTGAGACTGAGAAGTCTTCCCGACCGAGCAATTCGAGCGCCTTACCAAAAGGGGAAGCAGTTTGGGAAACCTGCCCATTAAAGATCCCATTTGCAGTGAAGCGGACCGGTTGGATGAGTAAATAGGCTAAAGTTGCACACCCGCAAAGAAAAGCGGCTGCAAAAATAAAAAAGCGATTTTTTTTAAGGGATTGGAAGATGTCGGTAAATGAGAGGATGATCTGTTTGTTTTCCATGTTACCTAAAAACTCCCCGGGTTTTAAGGCCCAGATCAATCAAAAGCGAACTTGGGAGAAGCTGTTCAATAAAGCGGTTCCATTTAGTAATCGGCCGTTCTGAGATATAGACGGTGTCGCCTGGTATCAAAAGCAAGCTGTCATTGGGCAAATAGGTGATATGGTTCCATGAAAGGTGATAAATTTTGGGAGTTAAGATGTTACCACGGATTACTTGGATGCACCGTTTATCTCCTGTGAAAGGGATGCCCCCCGCTGAAGCAATCGCCTCTCTTAACGAGATTGTTCCATATGGAACTGGGATGACTCGGTTGATGCCAACTTCCCCCATCACAAGGACAGTAGAGGTCATAGGGCCTGCAATAAAAATTTTATCTTTAGGCCTCATGACGATATTTTGGCACATATCTCCTTCTACCATAAGCTTGTAGAAGTCGACAGGGAGAAGAGCGCAGTCTCTTACCACATAGCTTTTAAATAAATTAGCCTCAGGGCAGACACCAGCAAGCGAGAGCACTTCATAAAGACGGATTCTCCCATTGATTGGGATCTCTGGACGGGTAACATCGCCTGTCAGCTCGACTTTGCTATGCATTCGGACGGCGTACTCCAGGAAAATGTCGACATTTTCGATCTCTGCACTATAAAGTCTTTGAATTTCTGCCCGGGCCTCATCGAGCGTCAGCCCAATGACGCAGACTCCGTCTATGAGGGGCAGGTGGATTTGTCCATGGACAACGCGGTAGCCAATGCTGCTGCCAATCGAGCAGACAGCTTGCTCCAAATCTTTACGTGTGGGATGAAAAAGGGCAATTTTTAAAACGTCATCTTCGTCGATGCAATCTTCGTATTCGCAAAGGGCATCGTCTGGTAAAACGCCGTGGCAAATCCCTTCAAGCTCAAGTATAGAATACTTGCCCTGGTTGATCTGGTAGGAATCCAGCACAAACTCTTGTGCCCCCTCCACGCAGTATTTGTAAGCGCACGGAGGCGTGCATCCATGAAGAAAGAGGGCGCAGATCAGGGCGGTGAGTATTCGAAACATGCAAACCTTCTATCACTAATCTGCATTTTTTTAAACACAAAGGCACAAAGTCACAAAGAGAGACATATTTTTTCTTTGCACTTGTCCTTCTTGTAACTTGCGGTTTTTAAATACTCCGAAACGTTTGCGCCAGTCAAGTGTCGCGGCATTTTAAAACCACAGAGAACAAAGAGAGCACAGAGAAGGGAAAAAAATAATAGGGAAGATGGTTAGGATCATGAGAAGAAGCTATAATAACTAAGAATTAATTTGTTTCTAAGTTGAATTAAGTCTAAAAATTACTAAGAATGGGTGGACTTAAAGGGGACAGGCTTGCTATGATTGTAACCCATGGCGCTATCTACAGAAGAAATTTTAAAGGAACGGGCGGAATATAAGTACGGGTTCGTTACTGAAGTTGAAACAGAGTCGATTCCTAAGGGTTTGAGCGAGGAGACGGTAAGGCTAATTTCTGAGAAGAAAAATGAACCTCCTTTTATGCTCGAATTCAGGTTGAAGGCTTACCGGAAGTGGCTGACTGAAAAAGAACCGAAATGGCCCAATGTTTCCTACGAACCAATTGATTATCAAAATATTACTTATTACTCAGCCCCCAAAAAGAAGCCACAGCTCGGCAGTTTGGATGAGGTCGATCCTGAAGTTTTAAAAACTTTTGAGCGTCTCGGAATTCCTCTGGAAGAACAAAAGCGGCTCTCGAATGTCGCTGTCGATATGGTCTTCGATTCTGTTTCGATTGGGACAACTTTTAAGAAAAAATTGGAAGAAGCCGGTGTTGTTCTCTGCTCGATTTCAGAAGCGGTCCACAAATACCCTGAGCTCATAGAAAAATATCTGGGGACTGTCGTTCCCATTGGCGATAATTATTTCGCGACTCTTAATTCTGCAGTCTTTACCGATGGTTCTTTTGTCTACATCCCTAAAGGGGTGCGCTGCCCGATGGAATTATCGACCTATTTCCGTATCAATGACAAAGAATCGGGTCAGTTTGAAAGGACTTTGATCATTGCGGAAGAGGGCTCTTACGTTAGCTACCTCGAAGGGTGTACAGCTCCTGCCTACTCGACAAATCAGTTGCACGCAGCCGTTGTCGAGCTCATCGCTTTGGATGGGGCAGAAATTAAATATTCCACAGTTCAAAACTGGTATGCAGGGGATCGGGAAACAGGTAAAGGGGGCATTTTCAACTTCGTGACGAAACGGGGAAAATGTGCCGGAAAACGCTCTAAAATCGCTTGGACACAAGTAGAGGTTGGGGCAGCAATTACATGGAAATACCCGAGCTGTCTCCTTTTGGGCGATGATTCTGTCGGCGAATTTTATTCTATCGCCCTCACAAACGGGCATATGCAGGCAGACACAGGGACAAAAATGATCCATGTGGGGAAAAATACCCGTTCTACCATTGTTTCTAAGGGGATTTCTGCAGATGTGTCCCATAATAGCTACCGGGGCCTCGTAAGGATTGGCCCGAAAGCAGACGGGGCCCGCAACTACACGCAATGCGACTCGATGCTTGTGGGGAACAAATGCTCTGCCAACACGTTTCCCTATATCGAAGTGAATAATAAGAATGCGCAGCTGGAACATGAAGCTTCCACTTCTAAAATGAATGAGGAACAGCTCTTCTATCTTCAATCCAGAGGAATTTCCCGAGAAGATGCGATCAACATGGTTGTGAACGGCTTTTGTAAAGAGGTGATCCGGGAGCTTCCTTTAGAGTTTGCCGAAGAGGCTAAAAAACTATTAACCCTAAAACTTGAAAATTCTGTTGGGTAAAATGTTAATTATTAAAAATTTACATGCAAATATCGAAGAAACTCCTATTCTGAAAGGGCTGGATTTGACAATCCATGCGGGCGAGATCCATGCGATCATGGGGCCCAATGGAGCGGGAAAATCAACCCTTGCAAAAGTGCTTGCGGGCCATCCGGCTTACGAGGTCACAGAGGGGGAAATCATTTTCATGGGTGAGAATCTTCTCGAAAAAGAGCCGGAAGAGCGGGCAGCTCTTGGCCTTTTCATGAGCTTTCAGTACCCTCCCGAAATTTATGGGATCTCAAACGAACAATTCCTATTCGAAGCGCATAGTTCCAAAGCTAAATTGAACAAACAAGAACCTCTGACAACCGAAAATTTTGCGAAATTGCTCGAAGAGAAAATGCAACTTGTTCAAATGCGGGACAAATTTAAAGACCGTGAAGTCAACGAAGGGTTTTCTGGAGGGGAGAAGAAGCGGAACGAAATTTTACAAATGGCGATTTTAGATCCGATCCTCTCTATTCTCGATGAAACCGATTCGGGGCTAGATATCGACGCGATGCGGATCGTGGCCAATGGGGTCAATACACTCTTTAACCCTGAAAAAGGGCTCCTTTTGATCACCCACTATCAGCGACTTCTCGACTATATCACACCCCATTTTGTCCACGTTTTGGCAGATGGTAAGATTGTTCAATCGGGCGATGCGAGCCTTGCTCTGACATTGGAAGAGAAGGGATATTCATGCTTCAACTAAAGCAAAATCCGACCAATATTGAGATGTGGGACCGTTTTTTAAAGCTGGGCCTGCCTGGTAAAGAGAGCGACCTTTATCGCTATGTCCGTCTAAAAGATTTATACAGCCAGGAATATCAGCTTCCAGGAGCTTTTGAAGGGCAAATTCTGGAGAGTAATGATACTTTGGTGTTTGTGAATGGCACCTTCTGTCCTCATCTTTCAACAGTTCCTAAACCTTGGATTGCCCTTCCACTCTCCGTTGCGCGCAAGACATATGGCCAATTTCTAAATCCCAGATTGCAGCTTAAAGAGGAGCAAGATCCCTTTGCCATCCTCAACGGTGCTTGTTTTTCTGAGGGGCTACTTCTCTATTTGCCTCCTAAAAGTCATGCTGAAAAGCCTTTAAAAATTGTACATCTGACACATTCTTTGGAAGAACCGGCTCTAATGTGTCCTAGAATCCATATTTTTGCAGGAAAAGATTCTCAAGGAAGTCTCCATTTTTCTCAAAAATTGACCGTTGCACATGCTTGGGCCAATTCTTTTATCGACATTGCTTTGGATGAGCGGGCCAACTTAAGTTTTACCCATCTCAATGAGCAACATGAAAGTGCTCATGATTTCTTGGCAGTGCGAGCGACTTTAAAGAATCGAAGCCACTTCAAAAGCTTTTCTTGTACAAATGGAGGGGCAACTTCTCGTCATGATTATCAGGTTCGACTGACAGAATCCGATGCGGAAGCCTATCTCTATGGTGTTTGGGACCTAAAAGGGGCCCGGCAGCACCATGTGAATGTGTTGATGCAGCATGTAGAGCCCAATTGTGTCTCGCTCCAAAAGTTCAAAGGTGTGGTCAGAGAGAGCTCCAGATCCAGTTTTGAGGGCAAAATCTATGTGAACAAAGAGGCGCAAAAGACACAGGCCTATCAGATGAATCACAACCTTGTGCTCGATGAAAGAGCTTCTGCCTATGTCAAGCCTAACCTGGAAATTTTTGCAGATGACGTCAAAGCCTCGCATGGAGCCACTGTGGGGCAGCTCGATGCGGAACATCTTTTTTATCTGCGCTCGCGTGGAATGACCCAAGAAGAAGCTTACGCATTACTCGTCCGTGGGTTTACTCGAGAAATTGTCGAATCCCTGGAAACGCCTGAGCTGAAACAAGAGGCGCTTGCGATTTTGTCATGAAAACATGTGTCGATTTGCGCCAAGATTTCCCCATGCTCAAAAAAAGGATTCACGGCTATCCGTTGATCTATTTTGATACAGCAGCGACTGCGCAAAAACCACAATGTGTCATCGATTCGCTGACAGATTTTTACACCAATCATTATGCGACGGTCCATCGAGGCGTCTATTCCATCTCCAAAGAATCGACAGAGATGTATGAATCGGCAAGACGGAAAGTGCAAAGTTTTATCAATGCTGAGCAGCCTGAAGAAATTATCTTTACGCGGGGAACGACCGCAGCATTAAACCTTCTAGCTCAAAGTTTTGCCAAAAAATTTATTCGGCACGGCGATGCCATCATGATTTCTGAAATTGAGCACCACTCCAATATCGTCCCCTGGCAAATGGTTTGTGAGCAGTATGGGGCCGTTTTGCGCATTATCCCGGTGAATGACGAGGGAGAGTTCATCATGGAAGCTTTCGAAGAGCTTCTCGATGAAGAGGTGAAGCTGGTCAGCATCGCTCATGTGTCCAATGTTTTGGGAACAGTCCACCCTGTGAAGCAAATCATCGAAGCCGCCCATAAAGTGGGGGCTTATGTCTGTCTCGACGGGGCGCAAGCTGTGGCTCACCAAAGTGTTGATGTGCAGGAGCTCGACGCCGATTTTTACACATTTTCGGGGCATAAGCTCTATGGACCCACCGGCATCGGCATTCTTTATGGCAAACAAAAGCTCTTAGACAAAATGCCTCCCATCGAAGGGGGAGGCGACATGATCGAAAAAGTGAGCCTCGAAAAGACAACTTACAACCGTCTTCCTTATAAATTCGAGGCTGGAACTCCCCTAATTGCACAAGCTGTAGGTCTTGGGAGCGCCATCGATTACATCTCCACAATTAATATAGAGACAATCTATAGCTGGGAGCAGGAACTTTTGGCCTACGCCACCAAAAAGCTCTCCCAAATCCCCAACCTGAATATCGTTGGGACAGCCAGAGAGAAGGGAGCGATTATCAGCTTTTCTATCAATGGCGTCCATCCCTTCGATCTCGCCACACTTCTCGATTGCCGAGGTGTCGCTCTCCGAACTGGCCACCACTGCAGCCAACCCACCATGGAGCGTTTTGGCCTAACAGCTACCGCCCGCATCTCCTTCGGTCTCTACAACAGCCTGGATGAGATCGACCAGTTCCTTTACCACCTGGAATCGGCTTTAGACCTAATTTCCTAATACTGTTAAATCAATTTTTTTTATTAATTTAATTCGAAATTTAAATAATATTAATATTTATATTTTATAATAATATTATTAGGAGATTTATATCACATTATAAAAAAAGTCTTTGAGAACGGGATAATAACTCTGGGACTTATAGATTATTAATTAGAAGGAGTGTTTATGAATGGTTGTACAGTAGCAACTGCTTATCTTGGCGGTTTATTTTTACTAGCCGGTGCGGGGCCGTTAGGAGCTGGAATAGCAGCAGCAACATCTGGGGCTGGATACAATCTGCTAATTGGTGGGGCAGTTACTATGGCTGTAGGGGCAAGTTTGCTCGGTACAGCCCTATTTTCTCAAATATTAAAAAATAGGCAAGAAGAGATAGAAAAAGAAGGGACAAGAGAAACAGTGCAGGCGCATGGGCAAATGAACGGCTCCGGAGGTAACACAAGTATCTTCGACTGGCACCTATAGAATGTAAGGGTTTTATGATTTTTATTATTTTATTGTGAGGTATTTATGATTTCAAAAGTGGTGCTTGGAGTCAGCGGGTGTGCAGTTGTAGCTGGATTCATCATGGCAGTTTGTGCTCAACATAGCTTTGCTTTACGCATAGCTGCGGCGTCTACGTTCCTGCCAGGATTCATTATTGGATTTGGAGCTTTTTTAAAATTCATGCATGAAAGACCCGAAGAACAAAAGAACAATGATTTGGAGGCCCTAAGAGGGAGAGTAGAGCCAGGATTTAAAGGCGCAGATCATATCCCCATTGCGGGTTATGAGGGCGACCGATCTATTGGTGATGATAAACTTTAGGCGATTTGGTTTGTTTAAATAAAGTGAGGTGAGTATGCAGATTTCGGGTACTGCAGCAATAGCAGCTGTCAGCGGGTTATTTGGCCTCGCTGTAGGGGGGGTAATTATCGCTCATGAAATGGGATTTGCGCCATTTGTCAATCCAAATACACTATTTGTGGGTAGCGGGTTCGGTGCGTTAGGTTTGAGTTTGATGGGTGTCGCAATCTACTCTCAAATTTTGAAATGCAAACAAGACGAAATCGAAAACAATAAAGAACCAGAGGGTCGACCCATAAAAGCAGAGTATCGCCCAGACTTAAAGGATCGTATTCCTATTGGGGGTTATGCGGGGATCAAAGCTATCGGAAATGAAAATCTTTAGGGATTTATAATTAATTTAATTAAAAATTTAAGATTAAGGGGAATTTATGTCAGATGTGCGGAATATAACAACGCCTTGCTATGCTTTTGGAGCGGGGTTGATAGGCGGAGGTGTTTTATCCCTAATGCTTGGAATGGCAGGTGGTTCTAATTTGCTAATAGCTGGTGGTGTTTTGACAGGTGTTGGTGTCAGTTTATTGGGCGTTGGAATCTACTTTGAGTGTTTGAAAGAGAAACAAGAAGCACTAGAAAAAGATAGAGTGGATCGGGGAAATGCTCAAGAGAGCAGGTTTAACCCACATGAGTATTTATAGGCAGGAAGCGCTTTTTGAAGAGGCCTTAAGTTATTATTAAACAACTTGGAGGGGGAAAAAATGGAAGATTGTTGTAGAGCTGCATCAGCTGTAGCTGGTACAGCGCTGATTTTGGGAAGTGCGTTCGCATTTGGCCTGGGAGCTCATTTGCATAGTACGAATGCTCTTATTATTGGTGGTGTTTACCTTGCGGCTGGCATGGGTTTAGGTGGCGTCGCCATCTACTTTCAGATTTTGAAAAATAGACAAGAAGCACTGGAAAAAACTAGGGTAGAGGAGGGGTCTGTTGCAAGTGACCGTTATATCAAGGATAACCGACTTTAGCAAAGGAGGGCTTTGGCGAAGCCTTTTGTGAGGGTGGTGAGAGAAAACGGGGCGGCTGGGTGTTGGAGATTGTCAGCGATGGTGCGACAGAGGGGTTTTGAGCCGTTGCCCCAGCCGAAGTTGAGAGCCGAGCCGATGCGGAAGGCGTAGAGGTAGTGTTTAGAGACAAATTCTTGAACAGCGAGGGTCATTTTACCGAAAGGGTAGATGAAAGAAGTGACAGGTTGGTCAAGTTTGGATTCGATGAGTTCTTTGGAGCGGACAATTTCACGCTCCAGATCCACAAAATTAAATGTAAGATTGCAGTGTAGATAGGAATGGGAAGCGACTTCTACGAGGCCAGAAGAGACCATTTCTTTGAGCTCTTTCCAGGTGCAAAAAGGGGCTTTTTGTTCGTAAATCCCTTCTTGCATCATCAGGGGATAAGGGACCTTGAGCCGTTCATCAGGTGTCAGATCTGTGGAATCGAGAATGTAGCTTGCAGGAACTCCTAAAAGGGCTTTGATAGTGAATTCTTTGAGAAGGGGAAATACGTAGTGATAAAAATCAAAGGTGGCGTCGTCAAAGGTTAAACAGATTGATCGTTTCCGTTTGATAAGGGGATCTCCAGGTAAAACAATTGGGTAACGTTCCTTGAGGAACTGTAGGTGTTCCCGGAACATGGAAAGGGAGTTTGCATGTTTGCCAATTTTCGGGCCAGGTTCTGCCCGGTGGAACATCAAGACTTGGAGCATTTATTGGCCTGATAGAGTTTGAGATATTTGTAGAAAGCGGTATGGCCATTGTAAGCAGAGATAAGAAACCCTTCGTAGCCTCCTAAAAACCCTTTTTTAAGGAAAAAGCTCTTAAAAAAAGCAGCGACTGCGTGCGTACAGGCAATGATTGGGGAAGATTTTCTTTTATGACGGTATTGGTCGGCAAATAGGGAAGAATACCGCTCCATTTTGATCAGAAAGTCGGAGATAGTCTCGTAGGGGTAATGATTGACAGGGTTTTTAAGGGTGATTTCTCTTAAGCTTTTGACTATGACCCCTTCATGGACCATTGCTTCTGAAAAAGCTGTTTTCTTTTTGTGATAAAGGCGGATGTGTTTTTCAGGATACCAGCCACACCATTTGATGTGTCTGCCGTTATAGAAATTGTTGAAGGGGAGGGCATAGACTGCGTTTTCGTCGAGCTTTAGATTTAAGATTTCGTGGGCAAGCTCTTTAGATAACACTTCATCGGCGTCAATAGAGAGGATCCAATTATGAGAAGCCAGTTCGGCAGCTGCGTTGTGGCAAGGGCCAAAACCGGTAAAAGGATGTTTAGAGCTCGCAACGTTGGGATACTTTGCAGCAATTTCAAATGTACGATCTGTAGAGCCTGTATCATAGAGAATCACTTCAGGGAATTCTATGAGCGCATCGAGAACTTCTTTGAGCTTGCGCTCGCCGTTTTTGACTATTATTGTGGCACTTATCATTGATAATCTGGGTGCATAATGACGAAAGCCCCCGCACGCAGCGAGGGCTTTGGCAAGATGAGGGTAATTTAAGGGGAAACTGTAATAGTTCCGCTAATAATGAAAATTTCTTCAGACGTTGCCATTTCATGATTTTGATTGTCATAAAACTCTTCGTCGAGAATTTCATACCCTCCTCCTGCTTCGAGTACCAGCAGGTTTGTTGATGTATTCACTTTGTAACTCCTAACTTCCATCTCATCAAAGCCGGATTGTTCTTTGATGAGTCCTGTTTTCTTACCAATTCCAACTATCGCCCATCGTGGTATTAAGCATGCACGCCAATTTCCACCCCCCTTTTCGCTTTTTTACATCCACACGGCGAGTAGGCAAACTAAAGAACTTTAAAAGTTTAAACTAAGTAGCTCAAATTAGCTACTGATGCACACAAGATAACAATCTTTATAAAAATTTGCAAGTGGGAAGAAGTGGTTCTTTTGTGGCGCAAGTTTCCTTGGATTGCGGCGATTCTTCGCCGCCCTTCCGTTAAAACGCGGTGACAAGTCTCCGCACTCCAAGGAAGGCTGAGAAACTACATCCGACTTCTAAGATACTCAGACAAAGAAACTTTGCCTTCGCTCAGGACTGCTACGATCGCAGGAAAACCCGGATGGCTTTCCAGCTTTTTCCAATAAGCGTTTTTTTGTTCCTGATTGCCGAGTTGATCCGCTAATAAGAACAACCGGAGAGTATTCATGGCATCGAGGGTTTGATAGCCTGCCTGACCTTGAAGCTGCTCATGGAGCGCAAGAGAGGCAGTCAAAGCCTCCTTTAATTTTCCTTCTGAGACAAGGAGAGTTGTATGGGCATATTCTTTGTAAAAAAAGGGAAGCTCGCTGTCCACTTTTTTTAAGATAGAATGCGCGTAAACAGAAGCTTTTTCCTGATTTGTTTGCGCAAGGAAGTTCAGAGCTAGCATGGAATCGTACTTGGGATGCAGCTCCGGATGACGCTTCAAGATTTTTTCTGCAGAATCAAGCGCTTCTTGTTGCAGCTGCTCCCCATTTTGAAATTTATTAAAAAGCTGGCTGATGAGGAAAAAATCCTGCGTATTTTTTCTCTCGCCTGATTTCATAAATCTCTCTGACCAGGCAAAGACGCAGGCGACTGCCAAAATTCCCAAAAAACATTTGGACCAGTGTTTGCGCAAAAAAACTAAAACCTTGTTGTCTTCTTCCATACTTTCTAATTCTGAACCTAAGTTTTGGGTTCTTATTTAATTTTGACCGATTTTATCAATTCCATGGGCAGATGTAAATGAATATTGCAGCCCCCTCTATTTTCCTCGTAATTTTGATGAGTTTATGGTATTGCTAGTTGTCTACCATATGTGTAGTGAAGAGATATTTGAAAAGTTGAAGTTTTTGAGGTTGTACAAGTGGAAGAGACAATTTGTGAAGTAGACATAATGGCCATTAAGGTCAGTCCATTTCAGCCAAGGCGCACATTTTCAGATGAGGAGCTTGAAGAATTAGCGGCCTCGATACACGCAGTCGGTTTAATCCATCCGCCGGTAGTCCGAAAAATTGAAAGTGGCGGCAAAATCCATTACTACGAACTCATTGCCGGAGAAAGACGTTGGAGGGCTTCACAAAAAGCGGGTCTTCAAAAACTGAAAGTGATTGTACGCAATTCCTCTGATGAACATGCCGCAAAATCCACATTGATTGAAAATATTCAAAGGGTAAATCTGGATCCGATCGAAATGGCAGATGCCTTCAAAAAACTGATCGATGTCTTTCGGATGACTCAGGAAGAAGTGTCTGAAAAAGTGGGCAAAAAAAGATCGACAGTTGCCAACTATTTGCGTCTTTTGAGCCTTCCTGAAAAAATTAAGAACTCTGTCTCTTCGGGTCTGATCAGTATGGGTCACGCCAAGGCAATTTTATCCCTTGAAAGCCCTGATCTGAGAGAAAAGTTAACTCATCTAATTATTGAAAAAGAGCTCAATGTTCGGGATACCGAAAGAGAATGCCGCAAGTTGGTACGTAAAAAGAAAACGCCTGCTTCTAAAGAGGCTGTCAGATTCGAGGAGTTTGAAGAAAAGCTTCAGACCCAGCTTGGGACTAAGGTGGAGATTTCTCATTCCTCCAAAGGGGGAGGGAAGATTATGCTGCATTATTATGGCTCTGAGGATCTGGAGCGGTTGCTGGGTGTATTGAATGTTCTAGAGGAAGCGTAGTTTTTTTCCGTGCGTGACCGAGACCGTGTCCGTGACCGTGACCGAACCGAGTTCCGTGACCGAGGTGCGCGGCAACTAAGCTTTCCTGGAGTGCGGCGATTATTCGCCGCTTTTCAATTGGCAAATAGGCTGCTCGACAATTGAAGGGCGGCGAAGAATCGCCGCACTCCAGGAGAGTTTCGATGCTCGGAAATCGGGTCGGTCACGGGCACGGACACGGTCTCGGTCACGCACGGTGAAGAGTCTTGCACGGGGGAGAGTTCATGCACGGGGGATTGGATAACGCTTTAGTACCGACCCCAACAATTTCCGAGTATACTCATGCTGCGGAGATTCAAAAATACTTTCGGTTTCGCCGCTCTCCACGATTTTTCCCTGATACATCACAAGGACACGGTCGCATAAGTGGCGGACGACAGACAAATCGTGTGAAATAATTAGGTAACTCAGCTTAAAAGTTTTCTTCAAATCGTACAGAAGGTTCAACACTTGCGCTTGTACAGATAAATCAAGAGCTGAGGTGATTTCATCACAAAGCAGTAGTTTGGGTCTTAAAATCAGCGCACGGGCAATGGAGAGGCGTTGTTGCTGTCCTCCTGAAAACTGGTGGGGATATTGATTCAGCAAAGTAGAGGAGAGGCCCACTTTCCCAAGCATCTCTACTACCTTGTCTTGCTGCTCTTCTTTGGAAGCGACCAATTTATGAAATAAAAGGGCTTCTCCTACGTTTTCCATAACAGTTTTGCGGGGATTGAGCGATGCTAAAGGGTCTTGAAAGACCATCTGAATGTTTTGACGCAATTTTCGCATCGAAGAGCCGTTCAATTGCCGGACAGCCGAACCGTTAAAATAAATTTCCCCTTCGGTAGGCTCGATCAGACGGATCAAGCATCTGCCGATTGTGCTTTTGCCAGAGCCCGATTCCCCCACAAGGCCAACAACTTCCCCTTCGTGAATCGAAAAACTCACATCATCGACTGCTTTGAAATCGCCCACATGTCTGCGCAAGATTCCACGCCTTATAGGGAAATATTTCTTTAGATTGTGGACATCAAGTAATTTCATCTTATTCGAATAATGTGGTGGGTTCGTGGATCATTAACTTTGAGTCGAGCTCTTTGTCATAAAGCCAGCATTTTGTGGTATGCCCTTCATCTTTTAGGTTAAAATGAGGAGTTTTGCCGCTTTTGCACATCTCCATGGCATATTTGCAGCGTGGATGGAATCTGCACCCTTCTGGCATATGCGTGATACGCGGAACATTTCCAGAAAGGGCTGCGAGCTTGGCTTTTCTTAAAGCAGGATCTGGTCTTGCAGCAAAAAGTGCCTGAGTATAAGGGTGAGCTGGGTGATTAAAAAGCGAATGGACTGAACCTTGTTCAAGGTGGTCTCCAGCATACATCACAATCACCTCATCTGCATTTTGGGCAACGACACTCATATCATGCGTGATCAAAAGAGTCGCCATGCCCTTCTTTTCCTGAAGTTCTTTGAGAAGTTGCAGGATCTGCGTCTGTATCGTCACATCAAGGGCAGTTGTGGGCTCATCGGCAATTAAGATGTCAGGTTCGCAAATGAGTGCCATTGCAATCATGGCCCGCTGCAGCATTCCTCCAGAAAGCTGGTGTGGATACAGAGTCATGACTTTTTTAGGATTGGGCAAATGGACATCTTCCAAGGCTTTTAAGACAAAAGTTGCGGCCTGATCACCCTCTACTCCAAGATGTGTCCACACCACTTCCGAAAGCTGCGCTCCGATTGTGTAGACCGGATTGAGAGCTGTCATCGGATCTTGGAAAATCATCGCGATCGATTTCCCCCGAATTGTGCGCATCTCAGATTCTTTGAGGGCGAGCAGATTTTGCCCCCGATAGATAATCTCTCCTTCAGGATCTAACGCTGGAGGTTTAGGAAGGATGCGTAAAATCGAGAGGGCGGTCATCGATTTCCCACATCCAGATTCACCTACGAGTGCTAAAGTCTGCCCTTTTTTCAAATCAAAATTTAGGCTTTGAACAACAGTGTAGGGCTTTTTTTCAATTTTTAATTTGATGGTTAAATTGCGTACCATCAAGGCTAGGTCTGTCATAGGAGTTTACATTATCGTTCTCTTGCATTATTA
Organism: uncultured bacterium; assembly: GCA_964588495.1. Lineage (GTDB taxonomy): Bacteria > Chlamydiota > Chlamydiia > Chlamydiales > JAAKFR01 > CAVPKN01. The sequence continues at coordinate 28,293 of CAZPPS010000006.1, forward strand.
TCATGGCAAAAAAAAAGACATAAGATAATTTATGCAAACACTTGCCCGTCTTTTTGGCAGATCTCCTTTTGCGCCGCTCCAGACACATATGGATCGCGTGGCGGCATGCGTGCGGATGCTAGTCTCTCTTTTTGAAGCGATTGCTCAAAAAGATTATGCTAAAGCAGAAAAGATTTCTGAAGATGTTTCAAGGTTGGAGCACGATGCTGATCTGACCAAAAATGACATTCGCAACAACCTCCCTTCCGGCCTGTTTATGCCGATTGCGAAAGAAAGTTTACTCGAAATTCTTGCCCTTCAAGATAATATTGCAGATTGTGCTGAAGATGTGGCGGTTCTTTTGACCTTTGCCCCTCTTGAGATCCTTCCTGAATTCGCTGAGGAGTTGCAGGCTTTTCTAAAAAAGAATCTGGAAACATTTGAAAAAGGGTATGCCATCATCAAAGAGATGGGGGAGCTGCTTGAAAGTTCTTTTGGTGGAGTTGAAGCTGCCAAAGTGAGCAAAATGGTTGCAGACGTCGCCTTTAAAGAACATGAAGCTGATCTTTTGCAAGCGACTCTTTTAAAGAAAATGTTTCAAATCTCAGATAAATTGTCTGCTCCTTTGTTCTATCTGTGGATGAAAGTGATCTCAGAGATAGCCGGCTTATCCGATGAGTCTGAAAAGCTCGCTAATCGTGTGAGAATGACTCTAGAGGTAAAGTGACAGAAACGTATGTTCTCTTAACTCTCGCCCTTTGCTTTGGGTTTTATGTTGCATGGAACATTGGCGCCAATGATGTTGCCAATGCTGTGGGAACGTCCGTCGGTTCTGGCGCGCTTACTTTAAAGCAGGCTGTTGTTATTGCTGCAATCTTCGAATTTTGCGGCGCCTTTTTCCTCGGAAGCAACGTCTCTGAGACTCTGGAATCGGGAATTGTCAATCCCGCCCTTTTTTCAGATGACATGCACGACTACATCTATGGGATGCTCGGCTCTCTTTTAGCCGCCGGCGTGTGGCTGCAAATCGCCTCATTTTTTGGATGGCCTGTATCGACCACACACTCCATTGTGGGAGCTGTTTTGGGTTTTGGTCTTGTCCTTGGCGGCTTTGATGCGATTTATTGGAGTGAGATTGTCTCCATTGCTGTGAGTTGGATCGTTTCTCCTCTTTTAGGAGGAGGCCTTGCCTATTTTATTTTTTCAGTCGTTCGCTACAAGATTCTTTATAACATTAATCCCATTAGCGCAGCTAAACGGCTCACACCTTATCTCGTGTTTGTCATTTTTGCAGTTTTGACTTTGATTATTCTCTTTGATGGCCTTGCAAACATAGATTTTCAGCTCAATTTCATGGGAGCAGGACTTATTGCTTTATGTGTAGGGGTGTTTACAGGTTTAATTGCATGGGGTTTACTGAAAAAAATCAAAGTCCCTGCCATGTCCGTCCGTCTGCAAGACAGTCAGGTCGAGATGAGTTTGAAAAAGGCCCAAAGACATCTCTTGCGTGTAGAAGCGGCAGCTTCTGGCAAGGTTTTGACAAAAGTGCATGAACTTTTGGCTGAAGTGGATGGCCTTGCTAAAGAAGTGGAAGTTCCGGAAGAGAAGCAGGTTTCAGAGTTTCAAGTTGTTGAAAAAATATTTATCTACCTTCAAATCATTATTGCCTGCTTTATGGCCTTTGCACATGGCTCAAACGATGTGGCGAATGCCATTGGACCCTTAGCAGCTGTTGTCAACATCCTTTTCCACAAACAAATCCATGGCCCAAGTGTCTCTATTTGGCTTCTTTTGCTGGGCGGTGTTGGTATCGTGGTAGGTCTTGCAACGTGGGGGTGGCGCGTTATTGACACTGTTGGTAAAAAAATTACCGAATTAACCCCCTCAAGAGGCTTCTCTGCAGGTTTTGGAGCCGCTATCACAATTGTTTTAGCTTCCAAATTGGGCCTTCCTATCTCCACAACACACGTCCTTGTAGGTGCTGTCTTGGGAGTAGGCTTCGCAAGAGGAATCGGCGCCATCAACCTCAACACCATCCGCGATATCGTCGTCTCTTGGGTCGTCACTGTCCCTGCCGGCGCCATCCTCTCCGTTATTTTCTTCTACACCCTGCGGGCGATCTTCTCTTAGACCTTACATATATCCGTGCGTGACTCCAGACCGTGTCCGTGCCCGAACCCAGTTCCGTGCCCGAGCGAGCGGCAATAAAGCTTTCCTGGAGTGGGGCGATTATTCGCCGCCTTTCAATTGGCAAATAGACTGTCCAGCAATTGAAGGGGGGCGAATAATCGCCGCACTCCAGGAGAGTTTCGATGCTCGGAACGCGGTTCCGTCACGGTCACGGACACGCACGGAAAAAAAATGCACATCAATAATAAGCTTTTTGTTTTTGAGCGTAAGCAACTAGAAGGTGATAGATGTATTGGTAGATCCTATCTTCTGACAGGACATCTAGAACCAGCTCTCTGCCGTTTTTGGAGATGATTTGGCAAGCTTCATCATTGGCTTTCGCCCATTCGATTTGGGAAAAGACATCTGAAAGGTCAGTCGCTACAGGAATATAATGGACATAGGGAACCAGCAGCTTATACCACCATTGTTTGGAAGGAGAGACCTCTTTGAAAACTACGGAGTTTGAATGGAAGATGGCAGCTGTCCGTGGACTGGAGGCGCAGGTTCCATCCAAATCCACCAAATATTTGTAGCGGGGATGGTCACGCAAGTGGACAAAATCCATAGTAATCATCCCTTCCTGGCGGGCCTCTTCCACTTTGTCCACATTATGAAGGGAGAAATAGAAGCGTGCGTCGATCAAATCGGGTCTTTGCAAAGAGAGTCGGACTAATCTGACTCTTGGGGCCATGTCCCACTTACTAAAATCTATGTAGTTATCTCTGCTCGTGTCACCTCCCCTAAAAAAAAGAAGGGGGATTTTTTCATTCCAGTTAGGGTAGAGGGTGTTGCCCTCCATGATGTCGTTTTTTTCTGGGCTATAGGCCCTCAAACCAAACCAATCGGGGAAAAGAATGCCAGGCACATTCCCCAATTTGCTCTGTATAAAGACGGGAATATTTGGAGGATTCTCGAAGATGGTGTCACAGGTAGAAAAAAGGAGATCCAGATCAGGGAGCCGAGCGCGCTCAGCCAACTTTCGAAAGCCGTTTGAGATCACGTTTGTGATCCAATTAACGTGTGAACTATCGCTATAATCAAACGTGAGCTCTCCATTTTGAATCCGCATGCGAGTGAGACTGAAAAATCGGTCATTTCCATGTTCTTTAAAGAAACGATCGAGGGCTTCAGAGCTAAGCTCCGTGGAAAAAGGAATCAGATCTTCCTCAATTTGTTCTAGCATCCAATCAGGAGGGGAATCTGTCCAGTTGATTGCATGCAAAAAAAAGGAGGTATTCATTAAAAGCGCGAATAAAAATACTTTCATGGTCATGTCTCGCTGATGGATTAAAAAAAATAAGAATACATGATGAAGTATCGCGTCAATTTGCAAAAGAAAATTTTGTTTAGGGATTACTGACGCATTTTGGGGTCGAGAGCATCGCGGAGGGCATCGCCGATGAGGGCGATGGAAACGAGGAGGGTAGTGAGCAAGATGGCGGGTGGCCATAGAAGGTAACTTTCAGCTGGGAAGACCGATCTGCCTTCATCCATTAAGACTCCCCAGGAGGCTGAGCCTTCGGCGCCCAAACCTAGGAATGAAAGGCCAGCTTCACTTGTGATGGCTGCCATCATGGAGAAGGGGAGGAGCGTTAAAACGGGTGGAATGGCGTTTGGAAGGATGTGGGAGAACATGATTTTGCGGTGTGTGAACCCCAAAGATCTGCAGGCATCGACGTAGGGGAGCTTTCTTTGCCTTAGAACTTCAGAGCGGGTAAACCGCGCAAAACCGGTCCAGCCGAAAATTCCAAGAACTGCGATGACTAGGAAAATCGATTTACTTTGTGTGATGGCAACAACGAGTAAAAGCATGAAAAAGGTGGGCATGGCTTCCCACATTTCAATAAAGCGGCAAGCAACAAGATCTGTTTTTCCCGCAAAATAGCCGGCAATCGTTCCAAGGGGGACGCCAATTGCAAGGGCTATGGCAATGGAGAGCACGCCCACAACAATGGAGATGCGGATTCCAAATAGAAGGCCGGAAACAAGATCTTTTCGATTGATCCGCGTCAACTCATACCAGGGAACATATTGATTAGCCTCTTGAGCGCCACCTGCATCTTCTTCCCAATGAAAAGGGCGCACAAAAGAGGGAATCACAATCAGAGCCCTTTGACTCTCTTTTTCAAACCAGCTCTTTTTTTCGGCAAGGTAGGCAAGCTGCCCTTGAATTTTTTGATAATTCACAATCAGATGGCGTGCATTTGCCAAGGCTGTTCTTTTGGAACCTGCCTGGTTGACAACCTCTAAGAGATGATTTTCGGCCCGGTTGAGATCTTCCAAAGAATCAGCCCTTTGAAGGACATATTTTGCCATGATGAAGGTGTGTGAAAAAGGGCGGTATTCGTCGGCAAGTTTGGGGAATTGATCGCGTGCTTTCAGATAATTTGCCTCTAAAGCTTTAAGCTGTCCTTGCAATTCTTGAGCTTTAGAGCTTTCGTTCCGTTGAAAGACATGCCAAAGAGTGGGCATTTCCCTTCCGGTGGACTTTTCGAAGGTGGCACGTGCGCTCTGAAGGTGGGCATGCTGTGTTTGCATCGATTTGTAATCTAATATCTGGTTCAACCTGGCATAGGGCGATAAGTACTTGAGATCACTTGCCCAACTTGATTTTGCGGGAAACGGGGCCAAAAGGGGATCTTCATGGTATTTTGGGACCTCTTCCGAAGCCTTTTTTTTAGCTGCAGTTAATACCGCATCGCTTTCAGGGTTTTTCACAACTCCTGAGGCCATCCAGACAAAGAGGGCGCAGTGGAGTGCAAAAATGGATAGCAATGCCACTTTTCGAGCTCTTCGAAAAATCAAAAAGGCCAGCAGAGCCAGCGGCAGTGTGAACATCAAAAGATTAAAGAACAGATCGATCGGCTTTGTGTAAAATCCGGCGTAAAACAGGTAGCGCAAAAGGGGGAAATAAAATTGGCCATCCCACAAAACCAGAAAGGGTTTACTGGAGGCAAAAAGGGGCGCATAAATGCCTGCAAGGACAAAAATGACCAACACACAAAGGGCGGCAACACCTGTTTTATTTTTTCGAAATTGCTTAAAGACAACGGACCAATGGCTTTCCATATTTATTCCAAACTTATCCTCGGGTCGAGAAGGGTATATGAAATGTCAGCTACCAAAAAACCCACTAATGTCAAAAGAGAGCCTGCAAATGCTGAAAATAGGACCACATTGAAATCCCGATTCAAGATTGCCTCATAAAAAAAGCGTCCAAAACCGTTAATTTCAAAAATCGTTTCCACAATTAAAGAACCCCCCAGAACCACGCCAAGAGAAGCTGCAAGAGATGTCACCAACGTGATCGCCCCGTTGCGTCCCGCGTGTTTGATCAACACCGTCGATGCTTTCAGCCCTTTTGCGCGGGCTGTACGGATATAATCTTGTCTGAGTACCTCTAGGAAAGCTGTGCGGCTTAATCGGGCTTGTACGGCCATGGTTCCATACATAATGGCAGTCAATGGTAAAAGGATGTGTAGGAGAATGTCGGAGAACCTTTGAACTGAGGTAAGCGTTTCATAGTGCTCTAAGTGGCTATGAAAGCCGCTAAAGGGAATCGGGATTTGTGTAAAAGGAATCGTTTTATTTAAAGCGATTTTCTCGATCAGAAAAGGGGCTACAACAAAGACTGGAATGGCAAAAAGGATCAGAAAGGTCACATTGAGCGAATAATCAATCCACTGATTTTGCTTCACTGCCATAATCATTCCAAATATTTGACAAAGGGCAAACGTAATAAGAAGGGGGATCACAGCAAGGGTTAGAGAATATTTAATCCGTTTTCCCACTTCGTGAATCACTTTTTTGTTGCTGTCATTGCGTAAAGTGCCAAAATCTAAGGTGACAACCCTCTTTAAATAGCGGCAGAAACGGGTTTCAAGAACAAGAGCGATGAGTTTAGCGTTTCTGCTTTTTGTAAAAGCAGAGTCGCCTCCCATTTTTAAATACCACTTCTGAAGCTGTAGAATTTTTGATTCAATCACTTCCTCACTATCGTCAGATAAGATTTTGAGATTTTCAAGTTCTGTATTGCTCGCAGAAATTTTTCGGTTACTTTCTCTCTCTTCACTGCTTAAAAGGGCGCCAATAGCTCCTTGTTGATGTCCTCCGCGGATAAACAAATTAGCAGCCGTTTTTCGGAAGGCGAGCGTCTCTGTAGGGTCAAGAGCTTGGGATAAAAGGTGAGGCATCACAAAGCGGGCTCTATCTCCCCAAAGGGTGCGCAGCTTGTGATATTTTTGCACACTCAAGGTCTCTTTAGATTCTATGAGATCAATGAGCCCCTCTTTGACGTCTTTATAGGAAAGATAAGACCATGTGTTCATCACAATAGGCAACGTTAAGCCATAGTGCTCTCGAAAAAGAAGATACTGATTCTCTCCTGCGCCCCCTCCTTCATCTGCAGAGCGCGTCGCTTCCCCAGTTGCGCTGATGTTAGCCTGAGCGGATGGGTCATTGGGTGCCAGATTCAGGATAACAAAATTGACCAAAATGATGGCAAAAAGGGTCACAGGGAGCAAGAGTAGTCGACGGATCAGGTATGCTGTCATCGGTTTTTAAGCCAAATTGTGTCTAAATTAGGTTCTGGGATATCTGCTCCCGGAATCAAATCTTGTCTTTCTCTTGGAATGAAGATGTTATTCACGCTTTCTCTGAAAAGAAGCCGCACTTTCGGAGTGTACAAAAACGTATATGGCTCTTCTTCATGGATGATTTCGTGGAATCGGTGATAGAGCTCACGCCGTTTGGTTTTATCGTATTCATAATTGAGCTTCTCGATCAGAGAGTCAATTTCGGGGTTGCTAAAGCCCACAGCATTGGAAGATCCTTTTTCTTTAGCTCCTGAAGAGTGCCAAAGCTGTCTTGGATCTTCTGGAGGCGTCCCCAGTTTCCATCCCATAAAGATCGCATCGAAGTTTTTGTCTTCAAAATGTCTTGAAAGATCGGCAATGTCGAGTCCGCAAAGTTCACAATGAACGCCAATATCGCGCAAAGCTGTTGTGATGTATTCTGCAATCACTTTTGTCGATAAGCTTTTGACAAAATAGTACATTTTGAAGCGGAAAGGAGTCATGACTCCATCGACATATTTTTCACGGATCCCATCTCCGTCGATGTCAATCCAGCCCGCCTCTTCAAGCAGTCTCCGGGCCTCTTCAGGATCATAGGGATATTCGGTTACCTCATCGTTATTTGCCGAAGAATAGCGAAAAAAAGGGCCTGTGATACCGATGGCCATCATATTGAGATTTTGCTCGATGATCCTTCTGCGATCGATTGCCAGCGTCATCGCTTTGCGGACATTTTCATTTACAAAGTAGGGTTTTTGCTGGTTCCAGCCAATGTAATAAAAAGCGTGATCCACATAATCGAGAGTTTGGATGCTTTGGTTGTTGGCTTTTTGCGCTTGATATTCTTTGCTGTTTAAAAAAGTATTGAGTTCGATTAACTGGTTGGGAGCTAATGTGCAAAGATCGACTTTACCTGCTTTGAAATCTTGCCAAACAGCGTCAAAGCTCTCTTTAAAAGTGAATTTCGTCCCCTCTATGAGAACAGCAAATGGGTCATGGTAATGGGGATTGCGTCTAAATTTGATCCCCTCTTCGGTCATACCATCAAAAAGGTAGGGACCACAGCTGACAATCACATTTTTGGCCCAATGGTGGGAAAAATTTTGCGCCCAGACAGAATTTTTTCGATAGGTATCACTCTCTGCATCATCTTCGATAATCTTTTGGCCATCGACGAAGTATTGGAAAACAAAACGGGGAAGAGGCTGTAAGGAACCTGTCAAGCCCATCGATGTGTACTTGACTCTGCGCACAGCATGACCCTCAGAATCTTGTGTGGGGTGAACCTTCCAGCGGACAATGAAGGTTTTGTCGTTGACAACGATGAAATCCTGGATGTCACTAAAGTAAGTGCGCAAAGAAGCTGCTTTTCCCTCATGGAGATAGGGATTCATGATCGCATCATAGAAGAATTTAAAATCGTGGGCAGTCACCTTCTGTTTTTCCAAAAATTGGGGAGCTAGCTCAAGCGTTTCTGGAAAATGGGCAGGTTCTAAGGGGGCCCAGTAAATATCATCGCGTAAGTGGACCCAATATTCCTGCATATCAGGATCTTCGCTAGAAGGGTGAACTTCAAGCTTAAGCGCCAGTTGAGGCGTCAGGGTTTCATAGCAGCCTGTTTTGAGACCTCCCACAGACCCGCAGCACATATCGCTCATGACAGAAACATCGCGGAAAGAATTAAAGGGATGCAGATTTTCAGGTTTTCCAATTAAAGCCCTTCTCAATATCCCCTTGGGGCGGAAATTATCTCCCAAAAGCGCTGGAAGAGTCGACGACATATAGGGATCGTCTTGCAAAACATTGGGAAAATGCTGAGAAACCTCGACTATGTCTTTTTGTCCTTGTGTTTCTGTTGAGACGGCTTGTTGTTGTCTTTGGTAGGATATTTTTTGCCCAAGACTGGCAATGTCAGCACGGAGCTCTTTGAGGTCTTGACGCATCCTTTTCAGGTCCTTTTCCTGAAGGGAGAATGACCAGTAAAACATGCCAATAAAAGCTAAAACGACAAGAGCAAAAAGCCCCTTGAATAATCCTGACTTTTTCATTCCTCTTAGCTAGCCATAATGGGTAGTAAACTGCAAGGAATTCAAAGGAACTTGGGGTTTTTCCGTGCGTGACCGTGTCCGTGTCCGTGACCGTGCCCGAACCGAGTTCCGTGCCCGAGCGTGAAGTTCAACGCAAAGACAGCAAAGGCACAAAGACGCAAAGAAAAAAATAAAACCTTCTCTCTGTTCTCTGTGCCCTCTGTGGTTTTTTAATTCCCTTGAGCTTTTTTACAAACAGTCTGAGGGGCAATTAAAAAAACCACAGAGGACTAGAGAGAACACAGAGGGGAAAAAATGTAACCCTCTCTTTGCGCCTTTGCATCTTTGCTGTCTTTGCGTTGTTTTGCTCTCGGGCACGGGACACGGGTCGGTCACGGTCACGGACTCGGTCACGGTCACGCACGGATTTAGAAACTCTACCCCGCCCAAGAAGCTATCTTAATCTTATACCCGGCAAGGTTGCTGAGGCCATCGTAGGCGGCGTATTTGTAAAGATCGTGAAGGGTTGGATAGTTGTAAACTTTACCGATCACGTCGGTTAAGGTTTTTCTATTTTTGATGAGATCAACCCCTTGATGGATAAGCTCCGTCGCCAGATTGCCGATGATGTGAACCCCTTTGATTAGCTTATCATCGCTTGTAAAGATCAATTTTAACATTCCTCGTTCAATGCCCATGATTTTGCCTCGGGGCATATCGCGGTGATAGGCAATGCCGATGTTGTAATTGAGCCCCTCTTTTTTGGCCTCTTCTTCGGTAATGCCTGCCGTTGAGATTTCAGGAACCGTGTAGATGCCGTAAGGAAGGATATGGGCGATCTCTTCGATATCTTTTGTCTGGAAAATATGAGAGACAGCCACTCTTCCCTGATCCATACTGGTACTTGCAAGTGCCGGAAAGCCGATCACATCGCCGACAGCGTAGATATTGGGGACAACTGTCTGGTAATGATCATCCACTTTAATAAGCTGCCTTTCATTCACTTGAATCCCAATTTTTTCAAGGTTCATCCCTTTCGTATTCCCATTTCTGCCGGCCGCGAAAAGAAACATATCTACATTTAAAACAGCTCCCGAATCAAGCTCAACCTCGAGCATTTCTTTGTCAGTTTCAGGAACTTTGATGTTTTTGACCCCCGTGTTGAACAAAAGATCGATCTGATCATGTTTCATTGTCTCCAACATATGTTTGACAATTTCCTGATCGATAAATGACAGGATTTTGTCGTTACGGTTGATCAGAAAAACCTTGGTTCCCATAGTCGAAAAGATGGTCGCATATTCCATCCCGATCACGCCGGCCCCTAGAACGGCGAGGCTTTTGGGAAAGCGTTTGATATTCAAAATGGTGTCTGAGTCTAAAACACGTTTATGATCAAAAGGGATGTTTGCGGGATGTGTGGGAGAGGATCCTGTCGCGATAATGATGTAATCGGCCTGAATGGTTTCTCCCCCCTTCACCTGAACTGTATGAGCATCTACAAAAGAGGCAAAGCCCTTGTAAACATCCACACCATGCACTTCCAGATTTCGATGCACTTCTTGTGATTCGGATTGGATGATGAGATCTTTGCGGTACATAAAGGTCTCGACGGTAGCAGATCCTGCAATGTCCCGATCGATACCGTAAAGGCCTTTGTCATACTTGCCAGAAAGGTAAAGGGCAGTCTCTTTTAATGTTTTTGAGGGGAGGGTGCCTGTGACGACTCCTGCGCCACCAAATTGGGAAGCCTTTTCAATCAGGGCCACTTTGTATTTGAAATAGGCCGCTTTAACAGCCGCTTTTTCCCCTGCAGGACCAGAGCCGATCACAATGAGATCGTACTTTTTCATAAAAAAAAACTCCCGAAAACCATTTATCGTATTTTCGGGAGTTTCCACACTTTAAAAGTGCAAATCAAGAATTATTTACTGTGGCATATCAAGACGGATAAAGATATTTTCTACAAAGTAGCTAAAATAATCGCGTGATCCGTTGGGTTTGATACACTGTAAGGTATAGGCATTAAAAGGAGTGACCACAGCACGTGCTTTAATGACCAAATCTTTAATGTAGTCATGGGCAACATAATCTAGAATCCAAACTCCAGAGGAGTCTTGGAAAATAGAATGGTTGCTGAGTGTGCAAGGGTAGCGGTCTAGGTTAAACAAAATTTCATCAAACCAAACGCCTGCATTGATACTGCCGATGGGAGGGAAATACCCTGATACGGAATACATCACGCCCACATCATAGGCATAAGCAGTTAACAGTGTGTTACTCTGGCTAATCGCCGGTCTTTGTGGGAAGCGAACGAAGATTTTTTCCATGCCAAAGTGCGTCTTGAATCGTGGCCATTGAACGTAGCTTACACGTGACTGATCGCCGGATTGTCCCGGAAAAAATCTGTAAGCATAGGGCAATAGCGTGTTATCTTCTTTAGGCTTTGGTGTGGGCCTTGTACATTCCCCATCTTTACATTGTCCAGTCTCATCTTCATCTACCTGTTCAAAAACAGGGTCTTCAGCAACTGTAAAGGGGGCAAATTTCGCAAATTTTACATCTTCGGGAGCATCTTCAAAGATAGGGGCGGAGTCATCAGCGTAGGCAAACGCAGTGCAGCATACTAACAGCATTGAAAAAATCTTTTTCATCATCAACCTCTTACGGGTGTCTGGTTATGAGGAGCAGCTTAGCTTCAAGCTCTCAATTTCTTCAACTCTTTTTAAAAGACCACGAGATGGTACTGAGGGGATGCTTTTGGATTTAACACCCAATGGTTGATGAGCTGAAGTTCTGCAAAGCCGCGGGCCAAAGTCAAAGCTCCGATCAATAAGACAGCGCATCCCATCACCATGCTGTAGTTTTTTTTCTGCTTTGCGAAAAATTTGGAAGTGCGCATGGCTGCAATCAAAGCAGGGGATGTGAAAAGGGCAAATAAAAAGCCATGTAAAAGGCCCTCAAAGGGCTCTGAATTCAGAGCTATTTCAGAAAAGACAATCAAGGTTTGCCCGCAGGGAAGAAGAATTGTTGAGGCGCCAAAAAGGAAGACTGCAGAGCTTGAATTACGTGACATCAGTTTGCCAATCACCACTGAAAATCTGGCCATTTTGGTGCTGAGAAATGAAGAACCTGGGAGGCGGACATTCAAAACAAGGGCTCCTCCCGTTAGCAGAATGCAACTTCCGAAAAAAAGAGAAAGAGCTGCTGCAAGGTGTAAGCTTTGGAGGAGTCTAAAGAGCAAAATGCCGATTTCTGAAGATAAAAGACCCACAAGTGCAAAAGAGAAAATGCGCCCGAAAAAATACCAATTGCGGTAGGGGTGCTTGGCAAGAAGCATGACAAGGGGTCCACACATGCTCATGCAATGCAAATTTCCAAAAATATAGATGGGCAACAGAGAGAGAAAAAGGGTCAAAGTTGGTGTTCTCTAATTTTTCGGATCTGGGCAGGATCGATTTTACAAAGCGAGTTTTCTTTTTTCATCGCAAGTGTTGCCACCACAATCATGATGAGTGTAAAAAGAGCGATCACACTCCAAACTGTGAGAGGAAAACTTTTCATTAAATAGGCGCCATTTGTAATGTTCGGTTTCTAAGTTCATCGTGCGTGACCGTGACCGACCCGTGGTGCCGTGTTTCCGAAAAGAAACGGAAGTTCGGTTCGGTCACGGTCTCGGAACGGTCACGGTCACGCACGGGATAATTTTTGAGGGAGAGGTTAGTGGATTCAAATCTGGAAGAGCAAGCAGAAAAATTGACCAAAAGAGTGAGGCACTACTTGCTCACCTCTTTGGGAAGAGATCCCAAAAAGGCCTACCCTTGGGAAATTTTTCAAGCTATCTCGTTTGCTCTCAGAGAATTGATTATCGTTAATTGGACAGCCACTCTTAGGACAGTCAACCAGCATCGCAAGCGCCGTCTTTACTACCTTTCCATGGAATATTTGCCTGGAAGGATGCTGGTCAACAACATCTCTAATCTCAATCTCCACCCTTTGATGAAAAAAGTGATGGCAAAGCTGGGGTACAATTATAATGAAGCTCTGCTTTTGGAACCCGATCCTGGACTTGGGAATGGGGGACTTGGACGGCTAGCTTCCTGTTTTTTAGACTCTCTTGCCACGCAAAAATACCCCGGTTTTGCTTATGGTCTTCGCTATCAATATGGAATATTTGAGCAGCAGATTTGTGATGGCATTCAGCAAGAAAAGCCCGATTGCTGGCTTTTGAATGAAAATCCGTGGCAGCTTCGAAGAGATAGCGTATCAAAGATTGTCAAATTTGCAGGTCTCACAAAAAAACGGTTCAATAGCTATCAGGAGCCCGTTTTTGATTTGTACGATTATGAAGAGGTTCGGGCGCTTCCTTTCGACTTTCCAGTCATCGGCTATTCTCCTCGTCCCGATTTTAATGTGATCACCCTCCGTCTTTGGTCAACCAAAGAATCGCCCGGCAATTTTCAGCTGCAACGGTATAACGCAGGTCAAATTGGGCAAGCCGCTGAAAACACAGGCGTCACAGATGTCCTTTATCCGAGCGATAATCATGACACCGGGAAAAGAATCCGGCTTAAACAGGAATTTTTGCTCGTTTCGGCTTCGATTCAGGATATTATCTACCGTCATCTCTTGAATTTTCCCGATCTTTCTAATTTTAAAGATGTTGTCCGAATTCAAATCAATGATACCCATGCCGCCCTTGTGATCGCGGAGTTAATGCGTCTTTTAACCAAATGGCACCTTTTTAGCTGGGAGAAGGCTTTTGAGGTGACTCAAGAAGTTGTCGGTTTTACGAACCACACGGTTATGAAAGAAGCTCTTGAAGAATGGAACCAGGAAAGATTTAGTCAGCTTCTTCCAAGACAGTATGCGATGATCGAAGAGATCAATCGACAGCTTTGTGATCTTGTGCGTAAAAAATATCCGGGGGATGAAGAAAAAGTTAGAAGCCTCTCCATTGTGGAAGGGGGGCAAATCCGGATGGCCCATCTAGCTATTTACGGCTCTCATTGCGTCAATGGGGTGGCGAGATTGCATGGAGACATTCTTAAAAAGGAAGTCTTTAAGGATTTTTACACCTTATTTCCCAAAAAATTTACCTACATCACAAATGGGGTGACACAAAGGCATTGGCTTTTACATTGCAACCCCCAACTTGCAGAATTTATCAATGAACGCATCGGCGATAAATGGATCACAGATTTTTCTCAAATTGAAAATCTCAAAGAATATGCCAGCGATCCCACTTCGCAAAAACGGTTTTTAGAGATCAAGCAAGAGAATAAAAAAAGACTCCAACGCTATCTTTATGAAAAAAATCCGCAGCGGGACTTTTCAGGGAAAATCATTAACCCTCATCCCGATTTAATAGACACTCACTCTTTGTTTGCGATGCACATCAAGCGCTTTCACGAATACAAAAGACAGTTGATGAATGCCCTTCACTTGATCATGGTCTATTTCGATCTCCTTAAAGATCCGCATGGGCGGAAGGTAAAGCGGACGGTATTTTTTGCAGGAAAAGCAGCCGCAGGTTATGCGATTGCTAAAACGGTCATTCAACTCATCCATTGCATCGCACGGAAGATCAATCACGATCCTGCAATTGAGCATAAGCTCAAAGTGATCTTTGTGGAAAATTACAGCGTGACACGGGCAGAAAAGCTCATTCCTGCTGCCGATCTCTCTGAGCAGATTTCCACTGCCGGCATGGAGGCATCAGGGACTGGGAATATGAAGCTTGCCATCAACGGCGCCCTGACAATCGGAACGCAAGACGGGGCGAATATTGAAATGCAGGAAGCGATTCAAGAGCCCTGGTGGCCTTTTGCTTTTGGAGCCACATCTGAGGAGCTGAATGTGGCACGCAAGAGGGGATCTTACAACCCATTAGATATTTATGCGCGCAATCCCAAGATTGGTCAGGCTCTTGATTCTCTAAAAGATGGAACATTTTCCCAGAATGCGCAGGAAGAAGAGGCGTTGGCCACACTTTTTGACTCCCTTTTGCGCCCATCTGGGGCAGAGAGGGCAGACCGCTACTTTGTTCTGCAGGATCTAGAAAATTACTATGACACACAGCTTAAAGTGGAAACGCTTTATCAAAACCCTGCCGCATGGGCAGAAACTGCCATTCACAATATTGCCGGCATGGGAGAGTTTTCCTCAGACCGTGCCATCGTCAAATATGCGAATCGCATTTGGGGCATCCATCCTGAACCTCTGGATCCCCAAATTTTCCGGGAAATCCGGGAGATCTTTCAATAGGGTTGATAGGAACCCAAAACTCAGGTTAGGATTCTTATTTGAAGCTAAAGATTCTTTTGAGCCAGTAATCTGCGTACATGCGCTCCCTTTGGAAGTGTGACTGCTGGATCTCTTCCCATTTTTTATTCAAAAATTCTTCGGTAATCTCGTTCCAGTCTTGGACAATCACAACAGGAAGTCCTTCATATAGAGGATCTAATGTAGAGCTCTTCACAATAGGCACAGCTCCCATTAATAGGGCTTCCCATGTGCGGTGACAATCAATACCATACCCTCGGGGGCTCAATACAAATTTGGTATGCATTAGATCGATAAGATAATCTTTAAAAGGTCGATGTCCAGGAGCCGTACAAAAGGGTTTATTGTGAAAGAGTTCAAATACATGCGTTCTCTCCGAAAGACAGGTTTCAGGAGAGAAATTCATATAAAGAAGAATTGTCCGATCTTGTGCGGGCAATGATTGAACTTCAGCAACGATCTCTATTGAGCCATGTGGCCAAAAACGATTCGCAAGGCCTATGGGTATAGGATGTAATTTGGGATGAGCTGCGTCGACATTTTGGGCAAACCACGCTAAAAGCTTTGTATCTTCAAGCATATGGGCAAAATTGCGTGGCGCAGAAGCATCGCTATTATGGCTGACGAGGATATAAGGATTCGCAATTTTTGGATGAATATTGGAAAAAAAGTGCTCCAGATCATCCGTTCTTAAGAAAATAGTCGCACCATATTTGACCTTTGCCGGAACAATTGTGTTTTTGTATTCATCACAAATGAAATCGCAAGATGCCCGGAACGTATCACCTGCAATGTAGGGATAGCTCGATTGCCTCTCCCTAGGCATCATTGGGCAAAAAACAAAGGCAAGAAGAAGAGCTGTTTTAAATATCATTTTAAAATCTTGGCTTTTTGGGTGAAATGATGCGTGCCATTAAAAGTGATGTCGACACGGTCTACGTAATTGCCGCCCTGTTTTTGGATGCTGTGTGTTGGTTCAAAGAGGAACCAATAGTTTCCCAGTTTGGTTCCCATAATTGAAAAATTAGAAGCCGAACCGATAAAACAATCAAATTTTCCAAAGGAAAAGAAATCATTCAAAACATTGGCATCGTGGTTATTGTAGGAAGTTCTATAGCTAAATTCCACATGAGGACAGTTGCCTATCCCTGTTTTTAGCTGATCCACAAGGTGGCCTGGGTTGAGGTCATCTGTGAAAACATGAACATAGACAGATTGATCTTTAAAAAGTTCAGCGACTGTTTTCAATTGTTCTATAAAATATGAAAGGGGAGGAAATTTTAGAGGAAATCCGTGACTGCAACTTTCAAAGGATTCGAAGCTTCCTCCCCGTCTAATATGCATACCGACATTGATTTTATCTTCCGAGAGTTCAAGGGTTGCAATCGCTTTTTTGGGTTTCAGAGCCATTTTTAACTCTTTTTGAAAAGAGGGATCGTTCCAATCGACTTCAAAGTATTCAGTACCTGAATGAAATCCTTTTTCAAATTCTTCTAAGACCTCAGGAAAATAGGCGACGCTCAAAAGTGTAGAACGGGGCTCCTTGCAAAATGGCAAGCAGAGATCTTCACGTGCAAGCGTTTGCGCAAATCGAAACGCATAAAAAACGCTTTTCGGTGGATCTAGATAATCCATATCAAGTTCGTTCGAAAATGGAAATGGATGGTAAATAAAAGGCAGCCCATATTTCAAAGCAATCCATTTGGCATGGAAATAGGCGACTAAATTGTCCCCAAATCTCCCTCCGCTAAAAGAATAGGTGATCGCATTTCCCTTTTGTGGATGATGTGAGGGAGTTAAAACAACTTTTTCTTTGGTTAGGATCTTTACATGAGGCGACTCTTGTTCTCTCCAATAAAGGGCGTAATTTTTTTGGTTTGTAACAGGGCGAAGGGTTTCCAACTTTCCGATTTTGTTGTGTTGCACCAAAGCTTCTACTAGATCGATGGCGCTCAGAGCTGCCGACGGAGGCTGATCAAAATTACAAAATAAAAGACCGTTGGGAATATGAACGAGGAGGTTTTGTAAAATTTGGAGCTGCTCTTCTTTAGTATGATTGGAGAAGCCCATGTTGCTTACAACCAAATCACATCCAGGTGCAACCTGATCAGCATTTATTAAGCTGTAAGCAGCACATCCCATTTCTTTTGAAATCAACTGGCATAGCGCAGTCTCATGGCCATCCCCAATTTCGGCAATATGCCACTGACTCGTATCGCCAAAACGTCTTTTAAGATTTTCTACAAAAGTTTGGGGATCCGCTTGAGAGTTGGCCGCTGCCAGCGAAAAAGTCCAAAAAAGGGCGACGAAAAGAAGGCTGACCCGTTTCATGAGTCATCCGATTCTTTCAACGCTCGTTGCAGAATTTGAATGATCTCTGTGTGCTCTTTATCATTCAAATCAAGAGATGCGATTAAAGAAAGCTGCTCAGTTGTAAAAAATGAAGGGTGTACCCACCAGTCCTCATATGGGTTGCCAAGGTTGCTGACATCTGCACAAACCATACGATAGCCAAGCGCGCTCAAGATTTGACGCTCTTCTTCTCGATACTGATTCCCATACACATAGGAGTCATGTTCCATTGTGATGATTTTAAAAGTATATTCATCAAAGGGGACAAGTCTTAAAACATCTGTGTAGTGTCTATCAATGTCAAGAGAGAGATAATCAATAACCTTTGGGAAAGACTGCAAAAGTTCACGATAATCCGTTTGTGTAGCATCTGAGAGAATCAAAGGATTTTGCCGAATCTCTTTCCATTGTTCCACAAACTGTGTCGAAATATCGATGCTTACCCCGCCCCAGTTCAGGTTTTTTTCGAAAAAGTAAGAATTGTTGATCTCGGTAGGATGCCAGGCTCCGATCTCAAGATAGTGACCTTTGTCCTGCTTCCCTAGCAAGCCATACAAAAGCATGTAAACGAATTTATCTTGCTCGGCTTGTGCGTAAAACTCTAAATTTGCCATCTCCTGAATAGGTTTTTTTTCAGAGGTTGGAATTGAGATATCGCTGGCTCCAAGCAGGTTTGTCAGAGCAATTACCCCCGCTGTTAGGCATATCAAAATCTGTTTCATGCGGACCTTCTATTTTTTTGAAGTGAAAGTGTAATTACATTTTTAACTGAACGCAATTGAAAAAAGGGAGCCGATCGAAAATAGTCCCTTTAAAACATGCCGGAGGTGCATACTGTGCTCAGAATTTTTTGTTATAAGGAAAAAAAATGAACTTTTTAAAAGGTTTTGTCACGCTGTTTTTTGCTTTTAGCCACCTCAGTTTGTTTGGAATGCCAGAACCCTACTGCTCCATTCAGGATTTACCGTTTGACAATCAGGGATGGTTTTGGAATGGAAAGCAGTTAGAGTCGTGCATTTTGGAAATGAAGCCTAAGGTTGTCATTGAAGTGGGCTCCTGGCTTGGCTCTTCGACACGGTTTATTGCGCAACGTTTGCCTAAAGAGGGTAAGCTTTATGCTGTTGATACCTGGCAGGGTTCGGGAGATGAGGAGTTGCATCAAAAAGATCCACGCCTGCCCTATTTGTACCAACTCTTTCTCTCAAATGTTAAACATGCAGGACTGACAAATATCATTGTTCCGATACGGATGGACTCCATTGAAGCCTCTAAAGCTTTAAATGTGAAAGCTGATTTGATTTATATCGATGCCGGTCACGACACAGAAAGTGTTTACAATGACATTATGGCGTGGCTCCCACACTTGAAGAAAGGGGGCATTTTTTGCGGCGATGATTGGATGTGGTATTCTGTACGTTTGGCAGTTGAACGGGCCGCCAAAGAACTGAATTGCAAGATATATGTGGAAGAAGCTTTTTGGCGTTTACTTTTGTAATTAATGCGAACGCGTCCTAATCTCGATACCAAAATTTTGTAGCGAGTCAAAAATTATGAAAGCTTTGATTTTCTCCTGTTTGTGTTTTTTCTTTCCTTTCGTTGCCATCTCTCTTGAATTTCCTATTTTAGACCCTCAAGATCCCGAGTATTTTTGGATGGATGAGGTGATTGAGCGGGATTTTGCGGAGCTTGAAGGAATTGATGCACCTCAATATCTCAGCGATGTTCAACATCACAAAAACAACGACTGGATTTGTCGTTTTCGAATCAAAGATAACCGGGTCGTTGAAGGACCCCATTCTGCATGTCGTGGAATGCTTGAATATCTTTGTGAGATCTATGGCTTGCCCGATCTTGATTTTTTGAACTGGAACCAGGATGGGATGTGGGATGGGCCAAGTGGAAAAACTCCCATTCTAGTGGGTTGTAGGCAAGCAGGGGCCAAAAAAACCATTCTATTTGTCGACTGGTATTTTAACATTAAAGACCCTGAAACGGGATGGCATCGGGAACGCGCTATCATCGACGGATGTTACCCTCTGGATTGGTCTGAAAGAGAAAACAAAGTTTTTTGGAGGGGAGCTGCGACGGACGTTTGGAGCTACGGTAACTATTCTGTTACCAATTGGCACTTACACGCTCGCGGCAGGGCAGTTTATTTATCGACGCTCTATCCTGAGCATGTTGATGCTGCGTTCACACATTTCCCCCATTTTTTGTGTGAAGGAGGGGAGTCAGAAGTTGAAAAGTTGAAACAGGTGGCCCCTTTTAGTTCACATGTCAAACTTGACGATCATCTGAAATATAAGTATCAACTCGATATTTCAGGCCTGATAGGCAATTTTGCGCGCGACCGCTGGGAATTTTATTCTGAAAGCGTCATTTTTAGGTACTGTGCGGGTCACGAACTTTTTTGGAACAGTTTAGCCCAACCGTGGGTCCATTTTATTCCTCTCGATTCCCATGCGAAAGATCTCATCGAAAAAATAGAATGGGCAAGACAGCACGATCAAGAGTGCAAAGCCATGGCAATCGCTTCCAGACAGTTTGCTCAAACACATTTTATGCCCGAACATGTGGCGCTTTATTGTTATAAAGTCCTTACAAGATACGCCAAGCAGGTTCAGAAATTTGATCCCTAAATCTTGAGGAGGAGGGGAAGGATATCTATCAGAGAGGGAAACCAGGAGAGACCTCTTGTGTAGACGAGGCTGGAGGCGATATGGCTGGCAATAATCGCTTTTTTGTGGTTTTCGGGGATTTGGTGCAGCAGGCGGTCTTGGAACTTGTCTCTGAGCGCCTTGAGACAATAGTCGAGAAAGCATTTGTTGAGAGGATCGTTGGGGTTTTCGGGAAGAGTAATGGTCTCCAGATAGCTTAAGAGCTGGTCTGTGAAATAATTAATCCTTTTGGAGATCTCATCTGAGATCTCTGTGAGTGGCTTTTTGGTCTTTTCGTGCTCGGAAAGAAGAAGCTCCGCTTCAAGGCGAGCGCACCTTTTTAACCTCTCTAGAATTTCAACAACAAGGGTTGGCTTGTATTTTAGAAATTCCTCGTCCGTGAGGCAGAGACTGCAAAGAATCTCAAATGAGGAGCAAATCACGCCTCCTTTATTGGCAGAGCTATCGATAATGATTAAAACATCTGCCTCTTCCAGATAATGACGGGCCCAGGGAGTTAGATAAAGATTGGCCCCTTCAATAATCGCTTTGGAGGTAGGAGCTCCCGTTGGATCTAAAAAATCTTGGTAGTTAGTGTCGCGCAATGTACGGGGTCTTCCGCCACAAGGAATAAAAATATCGGCATAGGTGTGGTGGACATTATTGCGAAAAAGGGCGTTCATTTCATTGCCAGAGGCCCAATCTTCAACTAGTATGCCATCCACTTTACGCCAGCAAAGTGTTTGTTGGAGGAGGCTTGTTTTCTCCCGTTTTGTCTCCCTGTCCAAGAGAAATGAGCCGTTGGAAAGTTTCTCGGGAGGATAAAAACGGATCGAGAGCCCTTTATGGAACATATCGGCAAGTATTTTCAAATCGAGCCCTTCAGGATCATTAATGGTTCCTGAAACGTCTGTGAGGGCGACCAGCTTTGCCGTTTTTGGATAAAATCGATACAAATTGAGGATTTGATTGCCTGCCACATCCCCATCGGGCCCTCCTGTCATTTTGACGGTGAAGGTGTCAATAAGGGGATTGATGTTGAGATAGTTAAGCACCTCTTGCATATAGACATTGACACCAAGAGATGTCACTCCGAATTCTTTGTGGTTGATCCCGATTTTGGGCTTGCCGCTGATAAAGGCGCCGCCGGGGCGGTAGTGCTCTTTTTTACTTTCAGCCGCGATCCATTCGATCATCACATCATGCATGTTCTCGTCAGGTCCCAAATAGATGTATTCGGGCAACTTGTAGTAATCGATAATGTCTTTGGAGCGCAAACTACCATCACGCTCACAATTGATCAAAATCAGCAAATTTTTAATGAATGAGCGCTGCGTTTGATAAAGGTATTCAAGTTCCTGAGCTTTTGAAAAGGCCTCGATTTTTTCCTCGATTTTCTTTTTGGGAAGATGTGCAGATTCCAATTCTTGCCCAAGAATAGCAGCTTCTAAGGCTAAATGTTCATACGGTTTTAGAAAAATGACCGCTTTGGAGCCCCCTTCTGGAATGTCTTTATTCTTTTTTTGTTGTGTCAAAGCCAGGTTATAACATTCTGTGAACACGGTATTCCATTCGGCGAGCATTCTCTCTTTTCTGCGGGGGAGGATTGTTCTCAAGCCACCACGAGCTAGATCCTTGAAGCGGATATGAAAGGCGATAAAATGCATCCCTTTGATAAAAAAGATCCCAAAGGGGAGCTCAGGGAACACCTTTTTTCTCTCAAAGGGGGCATGTTCCAAATATTGAGGATCGAGGCGGAATGAAAACGCCGATTTATTGGTTTTATAGAAGTTAGTTTTGAGGGTGTGAGCGACAAAATTCATGGCCTGAAAAAGGATGTTTTTGCGCCGTATGTCGTGGTATTCATGGCCTGTGTCAATGTGGGAGACTAGTTGTATAAAAAGGGCGTGCATTTTTGCAAATTTGGCCAAATCATGATATTTTGGGTGAAATTTCAGCTCAAATGCCTCGCAAAGCTTGATTGTGAGCTCCGGATGGCGGCAAATCCCTTCCTCAATGTGTTCCAGACTATATAAGTTTTGATCCACATGCACTAAGACCTGATGGATAAAATTGATGCAGGTCCTCAAAAAATTGCCCATATTGCCGCTGACGAGCCCTTTTTGCACAAATGTCGCATCGATTGGGTCTTCGGAGCCGAAATATTTTAGAGAGATGAGCTCTTGCAAAAAGTCGGCAAGATCAGCTGATTCTGAGGCAGCATTGCCATCGGCACCATCTAGGCCAAACGCAAGCATAAAAATGCTATCGACCTCATAAGGATGGAAATAAGTGGCGTTCACTCCTTTCATGACAAGGCCATGCCGTTCCACGACGCGTGCAAGTCGATAGAGGAAATTGTGTTTTGGAACATTTTTCCAGGCCAGGACGATT
Source organism: uncultured bacterium (assembly GCA_964588495.1). Taxonomy (GTDB): domain Bacteria; phylum Chlamydiota; class Chlamydiia; order Chlamydiales; family JAAKFR01; genus CAVPKN01. Next base: position 50,733 of record CAZPPS010000006.1, read on the forward strand.
TGCGTGGAAGGAACCTTCAAGGTTTGCCAATTTTTTTCGTAAATCACTTCATATTGGCAAAGATCGCGCTCTTTTGCCCTCTCAAACATTTTTAGGGCAAGAGTTTGCATGTCTTTTGTCATCTTGCCTAAAAATCGGTCATCTATCTCCTCCTTGTCGAAGGCTTCTGTGAACTCTAGCGTGGCAATTTTCAAAAAGCCGGGAGAGCCCTCATAAGGAAGGGGCTCTTTCGAAACATAGGTTGTGTAGTTTTTAATCCCGTAGAGGGGGAAATTTTTTAAGATTTTGACATCGGCATGAGGATCATTGATACAAAGGGCAATGGCCGCATTTTTGAGATGGATCAGAGCAAAAAAGTCCTGCTCCTTAAACCCCATCAGACTGTGGACGATCAGAGGAATCCATTCGATATTGACTTCTTTGAAAAACACGTCAGGCATATTTTTTTCAAGCCAATGGTAGAACTCTTCAAATCGAAGAACCTCAGCTTGAATTGCCTGACTTAATCTCTGACTCGGAAGTTCGGACATTTTTACCTTTCAGTAGCCGTAACGCATTTAGGCCGACTAATACTGTCCCACCTTCATGCAAGATTACTGCCAACCACAAGGGAATCCACCCAAGAAGTGCAGGCATTGTTGCAAATACAATAGCTGCAGCTGCTACGATCAGATTTTGTTTGACGATGCGCACCACTTGGTGAGCTTTATTGATGAGCCATGCCAGCAATTCGATATTATCTTGCAGAAGGACGATATCGGAGGCGTCGATGGCAGTTCCACTTCCAACTTTGCCCATGGAAATGCCCACATCTGCCCGGGCAAGAGCGGGTGCATCGTTGATCCCATCGCCAATCATGACCAGATTGTCGATTTTGGAGATGGCCTCCAGCTTTTCTTCGGGGCGCAGCTCTGCGTAATAATCGGTGATGCCAGCCTGCGCGGCGACGGCTTTGACACTGTTATAATGATCACCAGAGAGCATGATGAGCTTCATGTTCCATTTCCGTTTCAATTCGCTGAAAACTTCGAAGATTTTGGGTCTCAAAGTGTCTTTGAATTCAAAAATGGCAACTGTGGAGTCGTAAACAAAAAGGGTAAAGAGTTCTCCTTGTTCCTGAATGGAAGCGATCTCTTTTTCGATGGCGACCCGCATATTAGGAGGGATTTTCGGTAGGATCCAGCTTTTCAGACCGATAAAGACTTCCTTGCCGAGATATTTAGCCTGAAGGCCATAGCCGGGAACCTGAGCAAAGTCAGAAATTTCGAGAAACCTGGCTTCTTGTTTTTTGGCTTCTTCCACAATGGCATAGGCAATAGGATGCATCGCAGAGCGTTCGAGTGTATAGGCTAGAGCTAAAGTGTCTTTAAAATCGCCAAAGACTTTGATGCCAGCACACTTGAGTTCTCCCGTTGTCACCGTTCCAGTTTTATCGAGGGCAATGGTTGTGCATTTGGCCAAAGCATCCAAAATGATGCCCCCTTTCAATAAAATTCCCTGTTTTGCACAGGCGCTGACGGCGCTTAAATAGGCAATGGGGACTGCGATGATTAAAGCGCACGGGGAGGCTGCAATCAAAAAGGCTAAAGAGCGGTAAATGGAGCCCTCCTTACCCAAAAAAGGCATGGAAAACAGAAAAGGGAATGAGAGGGCAAAAAGGGCAGCTAAAGAGATGATGGTGATCGCATAGCGGCTGCTAAGTTTGTCAAAAAATTGTTGTAATTTGGGCTTAGATTCTTGCGCCTGAATAATTAACTGGATAATGCGAGCAAGGGTAGAATCGGAACTGATCCGTGTCACACGGAGGGTCAAAGAACCTTCCAGGTTGCGCGCGCCTGCAGGCACTTCGTCGTTCACAATCGCCTTTACGGGAAGGTTTTCCCCTGTTAGGTGGACTAAATTAACTGAGGAGGCCCCCTCAACAACAATCCCATCCAGAGGGACGATATCGGAGGCTTTAACATGAATCAGAGTGCCAATCGCGATATCTCTAACTGAGCGCTGTAGCAAAGAGCTGTCTTGTTGCACAACCCAGGCTTTTTGTGGGGAGAGCTTTTTTAAAGAGGAGAGAGCCCCCTTTGCTTTGAGGCTAACCGCCTCTTCCATGGCTCCTGAAAGAGCAAATAGCACCAAAAGAAGAGCTCCTTCTTTGCCGCTGCCGATGAGTATGGATAAGAAGGCAGCTAACGTCATCAAGACGTTGATGTTGATCTCAAGCCTCAAAAGGTCTTCAATGGAGTGGATCAGAGCAGGAATTCCTGCAAAGAAAAAGGTGAGGAGCAAAAAAAAGTTCGAAAGGGGGATTTTGGCATCAAAAAAGGAGAAAAAATAGGAAAAAAAGAGAAAACCAGCTGCTACGATAGAGGCTCTTAGGCCAACCCCTCGCCCCCATCGACGTGATTTTGGGAATAAAAACGGGCTGATGCTCTCTTCGAGGCCTGACTGAAAAAATTCATCGAAGAGCTCTAGGGCGCCGGTTGTTGAGGGGAACAATTGTTTCATATCAGCACTTTGTATAAAAAGTAGGCGACACCTACCCCTAAACTGGCAATACTTAAATTCCAAATGACGGCAGCTGTGATATTATTTTTTTCATGCCGCGCCGACACGACGGAGGCGGTGGTGAGGAGGATAAAAGCGGCAATCCACATCCCAAAACGGGGGAAGAGAAAGTAAGCTAATGAACAGAAGCCAACGGCGATCAGAGAGCCAATGACGGCTCCGAATGCCTGTTGTAGGGGGTGCTCGTGAGCTTCCAGAGTCAGCCCCATCTCCTCTTCCAGCATCACTTTGAGAAGGCGGTCCTGGTCGGCCATTAAGACATCGACCACATCTTCCAAAAGCTTCCCTTCGAATCCTTTTTCCTGATAAAGGGCTATCAGCTCCTCTTTTTCCTGGGGCCTATGGTGCTCAATTTCGTACTTTTCCTGCTCAATGAGACGGTGAAGCCTCTCCAAGCGAGACCAACCTAGCCAGCCGCTCCGTCCCCCTTTCCAGGCAGACCAGCCGAGGCCAAAGGCCGCCAGCACAGTCAGAGAAGGGGTATGGACAAAAATCAGGATCAGCCAGAAAAGGAGCATCACAAAGGCCGTTTCCCGGGCAGCGTCTGCCCCTGCCGCTAAATGGCCAGGCATCTCCGTCCCATGGACCTCTACGCTCTCAAGGCGTTTCTGCTGGACATGCTCCAGGGCGTTTTTATCTTCGAAATGTTTTGACATAAGACGGAATTTTACAGTTTTCTCTACAGAGAAGCAACTCCCTATTTTTATTAAGATTTTATGTTAAGTTTAATTTATGTTTACAAGTATTTTATTAATAATTATAATTAGAAGTATGAATTCAATATCAATAAGTTATAATAACTGCGAATTTGCTTTATATCAAAACCGGTCGCTTCAAATAGCTATTGCAAGTAGTGTGGCTCTGGGAGCCTTGGCTGTTGGCATAGTGACTTTATGCGCCCTATCAGGATGTAATGTTTCTATTTTTCACAACATTACGGTTTTGCACAAAATTGGGGCTGAACTTTTTATGATTGGAGGCGCTGTTGCTGGAGGAGCCTGGTTTGCTTTTAATTTACATTTGAATAGTAAGTATCAGTCGCCGGAAATTTTGAAAATTGATCTGAATGTAAATGAAAAGTTCGATGGTACAAATAATAAGCATCCGTCTCTGAATTTTCTGCAAGGCCAAGTGGATTTAAACGAAAAATTTGATGAATTGGAAAAGGCAATGCCAAACGCGTGTTATTCGCAGGATAAAGGAAGATTTGCAATTTTGCCGGTGCCTAATGTGGTTATTGAAGGCCTCACTCCTGTTGTATTTTTACATTCTGACTGGACAAAACGAGGTATTAGATTGATTTGGGTGCCACGTGAATCTGGAAATCTTGACCGTGAGCAGTTCCAATCCGATGACGAGTTTCAAAAAGCGCTTCAAGAAAGCAACGAGTTTGCAAGCAAATACCCCCATAAACTCGAAATAGCAGATAGACAGCGAGGTGAAATTGTTGATGAGCTTGATCGTCTGGGTTATTCTTTTGTTCCCGCTGATTACACATAAACAACATCTGCGTTTAATAGAATTCTGTAGCGGTTTTCGCATCTTCTCAGTACAATAGTTCCCTTTTATAGTAAAATATAACTGTTCGTGACCGTGACCGAGACCGTGACCGTGACCGACCCCGTGTTTTCAAGAGGCATGGAGCTCGGTCGGGCACGGTCACGGTCTCGGTCACGGTCACGCACGGGAGCCCATGACAACACTTACCAAATTTATAAGAAATATCGCCATTATTGCTCACATTGACCATGGAAAGACGACCATGCTCGATGCATTGATCAAGCAGTCCAACCTGTTTCGGGAAAACGAAGATGTACCCGATCGGATGATGGACTCCTACGATCAAGAAAGGGAGCGGGGGATTACGATTTTTGCTAAACACACGAGTATCCCTTACAAAGATTACGTCCTTAACTTTATCGATACTCCTGGCCACTCTGACTTTTCAGGAGAGGTGGAGCGTGTTTTGGGAATGGTTAGCTCTGTTCTACTTCTTGTCGATGCTCAAGATGGTCCGATGCCGCAGACCCGTTTTGTTCTCTCTAAAGCCCTCAAGATGGGAATTTGTCCGATCGTTGTGATTAATAAAATTGACCGTCCGCACGCAGATCCTGACAGGGTTTTGAATGAGACATTTGATCTATTTGTGGAGCTCGGAGCCACTGACAAGCAACTAGACTTTAAACATTGCTATTCGAGCGCTTTGGCAGGTTATGCCATTGCCCATCTCGACGATCCTAAAGTCAACATGGATCCTCTGTTTGAGCTGATCATCAACTCTGTAGAAGCTCCTCCCAATGATGTGAACGATCCTTTTCTCTTCCAGGCGATGACCATTGGTTACGATCAGTATTTGGGAAGACAAGCCACAGGACGCATTTTGGGTGGAAAAGTGTCAAAAGGGCAAAGAGTGCTTTGGACAAATGCCCAAAAAGAGCAATCCGCTGTCACCATTACCCGCGTTGAAGGGTATCGGGGTATTAAGAAAGTTGAATTCCAGGAAGGGATCGCAGGGGATATTGTGAGCCTATCGGGAGCTCCTGAAATTATGCTGGGAGACACTTTGTGTGACCCCAACCATTTTGTGGAACTACAGCCGATCCAGATCGATGAGCCCACAATGTCGGTCAACATCATGATCAATTCAGGCCCTTTTGCAGGAAAAGATGGAAAAAACGTCACTTTCAACAAAATCAAAGAGCGCCTCTTAAAGGAACAACGCTCTAACATTTCCCTCCGCATTGAAGAGTCAAGAACGAGTCAGGAAGCGATGACGGTTTACGGGCGCGGGGAGCTGCAACTTTCTGTGTTGATCGAAGCGATGCGTCGCGAGGGGATTGAAATGACAGTTTCTAAACCCCAAGTGATTGTCAAAGAAACGGGAGGGGTGAAGTATGAGCCGATTGAGCGGGTCTACGTGGAAACTCCTGAAGAATTTGCGGGTAACATCATCGAAGAGTTGTCCAAACGGAAAGCTGAGATGCAGCATCTTGAAACAGATGCTAATGGCATCACCAGAATCGAGTTTTTGATCCCGACACGGGGCATCATGGGTTACCGCAACGATTTTCTAACTGTGACTCGGGGTCTTGGAATCCTAACTGCCCTTTTTGATTCATTCCAACCATGGCGAGGAGAGATCCCTAAACGTTCTAAAGGGGTCCTGATCTCCATTAACCAGGGCAAGAGCACAGCCTATGCCATTGGCACCATCCAGAAACGGGGAGAGATGTTTGTTTCTCCGGGAGATGATGTCTATGAGGGGATGATTGTGGGGGAGAATGGGAGAGACAACGATCTTATTGTGAACGTCACCCGTCCAAAACAGCTGACAAACGTGCGCGCTTCGGGCTCTGATGAAAATATTCTCATCACTCCCGCAAAGAAGTTGACACTTGAGCAGGCGATTGTGTTTATTGAAGACGATGAATTAATCGAGGTCACCCCTCTTAATATTCGGCTTCGTAAAAAGATGCTGAAAGAGGTCGACCGCAAACGCGCTTAAACCTGAGTTTGCTATGGAAACAGCATTGCTTGCCGGTGGATGCTTCTGGTGCATCGAATCGGCCTTTATGGGAGTTTTCGGAGTCGAATCGATCCGTTCGGGCTACGCAGGTGGCCCGAACCCTAATCCCAGCTACGAAGAGGTGTGCACCGGTAAGACGGGCCACTTTGAGGCTGTGGAAGTGGTTTTCGATCCCCAAAAGATCACCTTTCTGCAGATTTTAGAGATTTTCTGGCGGCATATTGACCCATTTGATGAGGGAGGGCAATTTGCTGACCGGGGCCCTCAATATCAAACGGCTATTTTTTATCTGGACGCCCGGCAAAAAGAGCTCGCACTAGAATCGAAAGAAGACGTCGAGAGTCTGTTTAACAAGAAAGTCGCGACGCAAATTCTCGAAGCCAAGCCCTTCTATCCAGCAGAAGAGCACCATCAAGGCTACTGTAAAAAACAGCCAGCACATTACAAAGCCTATTCAAGCCACCATCATGGGCGCCTAGAAACCCTCTGGAAGGGCAAATACCTCCCCTCAGAGCTCGAAGATAAGCTCACGCCCCTACAATATCATGTGACGCAGGAAGAGGGGACAGAGCCCCCTTTCAAAAATGCCTTCTGGGATAATAAAGAGGAAGGAATCTACGTCGACATCATCACCGGAGAGCCCCTTTTTCTATCGAGCGACAAATTTGACTCAGGAACAGGCTGGCCCAGCTTTTCCAAGCCCATTCATCCCGAAAGAATGCAGATGCTCTCTGATTATAAACTGGGAGTTGAGCGAACAGAAGTGCGCAGTCAATCCTGTCATCTAGGACATGTCTTCCCAGACGGCCCTGGCCCTAAAGGAGAGCGTTATTGCGTCAATTCAGCGGCGCTACGCTTCATCCCCAAAGCCAAGATGGCAGAAGAGGGCTACGGGGATTACCTGAAAGATCTCTAAGATTTTGCTTCCGTTTTCCGTTCGATCGCATCTGAACGCTCAAGGCAACGCAGAGACGGTAAGATTAAAAGATGTAAGAGAAAGAATATTTTTTTCTTCTCTCTGTTCTCTGTGACCTCTGTGGTTTTTTTATTTTGCCCCTCAGACTGGTATAAAAAAGCTTCAGGGGAATTTAAAAACCACAGAGGTCACAGAGAACACAGAGAAGATTTTATTTTTTTCTTTGCGCCTTTGTGCCTTTGCTGTCTTTGCGTTGAACTCCAGGCTCGGGCACGGAACTCGGATCGGAATCGGTATCCCGGGGAAAGTGAAACTCCATTTCTTTCAAGTTATTCAACTTTAAGAATTTTCAGGATTATTTCTACCCGCTTGTTTATAAAATAGCTCCATAGGATCTTCCCCATACCAACTATTTAAGGATTCGTCTATTTGTGCACATCCGTCATGGAACTTCTCTTTAAATTTATCACTCAGATTGTCTAAGTACTCCAGTATGCTATCTGAATTCTCCTGCAGATGGATGGTGGCAAAGAATATGCCCCCTGAAGCGAAGACTAAAGGCACCATGCAACAAACTCCTGTGGCGTTATTGTAAAATGCATGATGTAGCCACTCAGCGCCCTGAACACTATAAAGATCTGTAAGGCCGATGCTGAGTCCAATGGCTCCCAAAAAGACCACCACCACGACAGCTGCGGTGATTTCACAACTCCAGTCTACATTTGCCTCTTCGTGGAGTTCCATACCTATTGGGGTGGGATTTAATGGTTGGAAAGTGTGATCACCGTAGGAGCTCCCACTCTCATTGTGGAAAGAATCTTCATCAAATGAATGTGAAGTGTCCCAGTTGACGTCAGATCCATGAAGGTGGTGAATGCCTTGAGACATAATAATCCTCTTTAGTTAAAAATTATTATAAACTAAAATTATTTATATCTTATTAAGGTAATAATAATTTTTGGCCAGAATAGATTATATCAGAGGAGAGGTTATTAATTTCCTTGAGGATTTTGATCGTGGTTTTGTGATCTTTGGCAATTTGTCCCAAAGAATCTCCATTTTGGACAGTGTAGCTGTGCTCTGCTGCTGTCGGTTGGAGAAGGGCCAGCATCGAATTGAGGGCTGTTTTTAGCGATTGGATATCGGAGGTGATTTGCTTGTCGATCTTGCCCAGCTGGGTTTGGCAGGTGGCAAGGGCGGCATTGGTTTCTGTCAGATGGGATTTGAGAGTTTGGAAGTCGGAGGCGATCAGGGATTGTCCTTTTTCAAGGGCAGCGATTCTCTTTTCGAGGGTTTTTTCTGAGGCTGAGGCTTTGAGATCGCTCTTTAGCGTAGAGGAGAGCTTTTCGAGGTTTTGTAACCTTTCATGGAAAAGATTGAGCTCCACAGTGTGGCTATGGAGCCGCTGGCTGATTGTTTCCAAAGAGAGGCGCATCTCTTGTACGGCAAGAGATTCGGGGGCGGCAGACAATGTGCCGCCCACAAGAAGCAAGATTGAAAGAATTCTACCGCTCATACAGCTTAAACTGAGCCCTTCTATTTTTCTTCCATGCCGCATCGTCGTGTCCAAGAACGAGTGGGCGCTCAACGCCGTAGGAGATGGTGAAGAGTTTTTCTGGGTCTACCCCGTTTTGGATCAAAAATGTGCGAACCGCATTGGCTCGGCGAGAGCCTAGAGCCAGGTTATAGGCAGCAGCTCCCCGTTCGTCGGCATGTCCTTCTACAAAAATATGCATTTTGGGGTGATCAGCCAGATAATCAGCGATTTGGCGCAAAGTGGCAACATTACCGCTTCCCTCAATGGAGTAGCTGTCGGTTTCAAAATGCACATTGTTAAACAGGGGAGCAAGTGTCCCTGTAGGGGTAATAAATCCTTCGATTCCAGGGATTTTTGATCCTGGATCGCCAGGAGATTCATTTGCGGCAGGGTAATCTTTCGTATTGAGATGGGAGGCATCTGCTAAGGGAACAAATTCAGAATCTCGGGAACCTCTATCTGAATCGCCCCATTTCTCGTAGAAATTGGCATACTCTCTTGAATCGACATGTTCGCCAAATAAAGAACGGACCCCTTTTCCAAGGTAGCGGCTGCAGGTTTTTGTATCTTCCCACACTTCGCACCGACTACGGCAACAAGAAGTTAGGCTGCTGGCTGCAATAACACTTAAAATAATTAGTTTTTTCATTTTCTTATCCTCTCACTTTTGCAGGCTCCCAAGCGGGAAATCTTTTTTCCCCTGGGCCATTTGTAATTTTAACAACTTTTTTCTGGTTTAGATTGATCATAAATAAATCTGATGTGGTCGCAGTCGAAGAATTGAACATCAGATGCAGCGAATTGGGAGCCCAAGCGGGATTTTCTTTGTGTCCAAATCCATCGGTGAGCTGTGTTTCTGTGCCGCTGGCAATATCGTAGAGCCAGATTTGCCTTACACCAGAGCTCAGCGCGCTATAGGCAATGGTTTGCCCATCGGGAGACCAGGCTGGCGAGGTATTCTCACGGGTTTTTTTGCTGATCATTTTTGGTTTTAAATCTTTGATAGAAGCTCCAGGAGAGGGGACGTCCAGAATATAAATGCGGGGAGTTCCATCTTTGTTGGAAACAAAAGCCAATTTTTGGCCGTCAGGGCTAAATGTGGGGGTTCCTTGAGTGGCTCCTGGTGCGCAAAACACTTGTCTGGGCTTATCCAAAAGGCCGTTTTCAAGGGAGAAGTCCTGCACAAAAAGATCGGGGTTGCCGGTAATATCGCTGATAAAAGCCACTTTATCCAGCGTGGGGGCAATTGCGGGCATCAATTGATTACCCCTTAAGTAGCTCACTCTTTTTCCAGCGCCCGATTCAAGAGCAGAGGCAAATATTTTGGGTTGTCCCACCTTGTAGGAAACATACAAGAAATTGCGGCAAGGGCCCCCGTTTTTTGCTGGGACAAAGGTGGGGGTGACGCACAAGCAGTTATCGCTTGTAAGGGCCTTTGCATTGCCGCCGTCATAATCTGCTTTCCACACATTATTGACCCATTGTGAGGAAGTTTCGCCCGTTCGTGTGCGCAAAGTGTATAAAATGTGGGTTTGTGCAATCCCATGTTCATGAAAAAGTGTCTGGAAAATTTTGTCATGGATTTGATGCATCAAGACACGGTCTTTAGTAGCATCTCCTGAAAGAACAAGACCCTCAAGGGATTTAGAAGATCCTGGGATGATGAGTTTGACGCTCAGTATCTTGTCTTTGATCTCAACTTCGATTTTAAGGTGAGATTTTTTCTCAGCAACAAGTTCTGTTTTGCCATTATTTTCGAAATCAAAGCGGAGTACTTTTTCTAGCGAGGAAAGGTATTTTTTATCGAGGCCACTTCCTTTTTCCTGAAGGGGATGCAAATATATAGGTGTAAGAGTTTCAGCAGTTTTAACGTGGACGATGATCTCTTCATCGGCACAAAGGGGGCAACACAAAAGAAGTAGAAATAAGAAGATGCGCATGCCAAAAGAGATACCAGAAAAATGGCCTGTTTTCAATGACAATCTTCGAAAAGCATCTCCCGTGCCCGTGCCCTTGCCTGTGCCCTTGCCTGTGCCCGTGCCCGATTCGCGAGTTTTGGGATCTTCAACGGGAAGGGGCGGGCACGGGCACAGGCACAGGCACGGGGGGACGACATAAACTTAATGTCCCTTAAGCGTAATGGAAAAAGTGTGCGTTTTCTCACCTTTGAAATGGGAGTCGAAGAGAGGACAGGTCAACGCAGCAATTTCTGACTGCACATAGAGTTTATTTCTCTCGCTGCTGCACTTTATGATCTCGAAACTTTGCACTTTGCCTTCTCGAGTCAGCGTGAGTTTGATTTTGACATCTTCATTTTCTGGGAGAACAAGGCATGTTTTTAGATAAAGGGCGAGTTCATCTTCGTAGCTTGCTTGAAATTTCAAAGATTCGGTTGCCAGTTTTCCTAACGCAGGCTGTGCATCTTTAGGTTTCGAAGTTGTCGAGGAAGTTTTCCCTGTAGCGGGTTGATTGAGTTTTTTGAGGATCTCTTTCACTGAAGCTGCGATTTGTTCCTGATTTGTTGTGGTTTTAGGAGCTGGAGGCGGAGCAGGCGTTTTTGTGACGACAGGTTTTGGGGTTGGTTTTTTGGCTTCAACAACTGGTTTCGGAGCTGGCTTTTTGGGCTCAACAATAGGTTTTGGAGGCGGTTTTGTCTCTTTAACAACGGGTTTAGGTTTTGGCTCTGGTTTTTTCTCTATGACAACCGGTTTTGGCGGGGGACGAGGCGGTTCCTCTTTCGGTTCTTCTTGAACAAAGGGCTCTTCTTCAACACAAATGGGTTGTGGGGGCTCAGGCTGCGGCTCAGGCTCAACGATTTCAGTCTTAATTTCTGCTTCGAATTGGGTATGGACAACAACAGGTTGTTTTGGAGAGTTTTTTGGAGGGTTGCTTTGGAAATAACAGAGGAAAATGACCAACCAAATATGCAAAAATGTCACAAACAATGTAACTTTCATTCGGGCTTTAAAATGACATCCATTTCTCTAAAACCTGCCGCCTCAACTGCATTTTTAACACTTTGGTAGGTGCCAAATTTTGAATTGCGGTCTTGAAAAACTTGGGGTTTGGCTTCTGGGTTCTTTTGCTTTAAAAAACTTAAATGCCCTTTAAGTTGTCCAAGGGGCACATTCTGCTCATTGATAGAGACAACATCATCGCTAAACACACGGATTGTGACGGCGCTTTTTTCCTGCACAAGTGAAGCGTTTTTCGGATCAAGAGGAGGGCCAACAGCTAATTCGACCTTGTCCATTTCAAGGAGGGGGGCGACTAAAATAAACATGATCAGAATCACAAAACAAACATCAATCAAAGGGGTCAGATTGATCTCAGCTTCTGCAAGAGTTGTTGTTTTGCGCCGCATTCTCATTTTTGCACATCCACTTGTCGGTATTGGAGCTCAACAGAGGCTAGCATGAGGTGAGAAAAATCTTCCAAGTCACCAGAAAGATGTCCAATTTTTGCTTTTAAATAGTTGTAGCTGATCAAAGCGGGTATGGCAACAAGAAGGCCTAAAACCGTAGTCCCAAGGGCCATGGCAAGGCCTCCCATAATCGTTGAGTTGGCATTGGCGCTAGACCCATTTTGTAGTTCTGCAAAGGTGAGCAAAATGCCCCAAACAGTGCCAAGCAGCCCTAAGAAGGGGGCAAGGCTGACAACTGTTGAGAGGATAAACAGATTTTTTTCCATGCTTTTGGTTTCTGAGGAGACGGTTGTCAATAAATGGGCTTCAATCAGGGCTATATCGGTTGCGGATAAGGTGACAGCCGTTTTTTCTTCGATGACAGAGTGATTTTTCTGCAAAAGCTCAAGAGTGTGTTCTTTGAGCGTTCGGTAGAGGGCTGCAAAAGGGTGGAGAGCTTCGCCTATTTCCAGACCCAGAGGATTTAAACGTTTTTTTTGAAACATCTGCACGAGCTGGGCGCCTCTTTGTTTAACGCCACGCTGTAATAAAAATTTTTGCAGGAATATGATCCATGTCATCATAGATAGTAAGAAAAGCCCCAAAAAAATGGCCTTTCCAAAAAGATCAGAGCCAAGATAAGCATTAAAAATTGGATTTGACATATTATGTGAAGTATTTTATTTAAATCTTTACAATGTGCAGATTATCAGATATAATTTTTAAAGGATACCATAAAAAATGAGGACTAACTAGTGAGATCGTTTTATTATTGCTGCGCTATCCTGGCAGTTCTTCTTTCAAATCATTTTTCAGCATTCGCACTCTCGCAAACAGAACCGGTTCAGGCCACTTTACTTGCGGAAGACGAATCGATTCAGCCCGGACGCCCTTTTTGGATCGGAGTTGAATTGAAAATGGCAGATGGATGGGATACTTATTGGCAAAATCCCGGAGATTCTGGCTTCCCCACTCAAGTGAACTGGAAATTGCCGGAAGGATTCAAAGCGGGACCCATTCTTTGGCCCTATCCTGAAAAAATGACAGTAGATGGCCTTGTGGTTTTTGGCTACACAGAGAGCGTCCTCCTCATGACTCAGATCACACCACCAGCTCAGCTTTCTGGTAATCAAAAAATTGAAATTAAAGCAGATGTCAACTGGCTAGCCTGTAAAGATTCGTGTGTTCCCGGGAGCGCTTCGCTAGAACTGGCTTTGCCAGTGACGAGTGCCGATCCTGGAATCGATGATTCAAAAATTGCGGTTTTTAATCAGGCCCGCCTTCAACTGCCCCAAAAAGAGGGAGATTTTTTAGTCAGCGCGCAGGCCGATCAATTTGTTTTAAAATTTAATCCAGCAAAACTTGGGGAAATTCAAGAAATTTTATTTATCCCAGAAGATGCTGATGTCATCGATTACGCAGCTCCTCAAATTTTTAAGACGGAAGGGAAAAATGCGACCCTTCAAGTGAAAAGGGCCCATTCAGACACACTGCCAAGTTCTTTAAAGGGAATTATGCTTGTATCTGAAAAAGGGAATGAGCTTAAGAGAGCGATTCAGGTGGATAGCGCCATTACAGCCTCTCAGGTAAAATCTGTGGAAGGGGTTTCAAGTGTCGCTGTTGCCCTATTATTTGCGTTTGTTGGGGGACTTATCCTCAACGTTATGCCTTGTGTGCTTCCAGTTGTGGCTTTGAAGATTTTTGGCTTTGTGAAGATGGCAGGTCAAAAACGGAGTCTGATTTTAAAGCATGGGGGCGTGTTTGCAGGGGGCGTCTTGATCTCATTCTGGGTTCTTTCAGGAGCCCTTTTGATTCTACGTGCATACGGAGAAGGGATCGGTTGGGGCTTCCAGCTGCAGGAACCTGTTTTTGTAGCGATTCTGGCAGGGTTATTGTTCCTCTTGGGATTGAGCCTTTTCGGAGTCTTTGAATTGGGCACTTCCTTGATCTCTTTGGGGAGCAAACCGGCCTCTAGTTCTGGATCGCCCCTCAAAAGTTCATTTATGAGCGGCGTCCTCGCAACTTTAGTAGCAACTCCTTGCACAGGCCCGCTCTTGGGTCCTGCCCTTGGATTTGCAATGACTTTACCGCCCATCCAGGCTCTACTCATTTTCACAGGGATGGGACTTGGGATGGCTTTCCCTTATCTTCTGTTTGCAGCCTTTCCTCAGCTGGTGAAGTTTTTACCAAAACCTGGCAACTGGATGATCACTTTCAAACAGATCATGGGCTTTTTGATGATGGCAACCGTTGCCTGGCTTATCTGGGTATTTGGGGCCCAAACCGATAACATGGCAACGTTTGTCTTGTTAGCGGGCCTTTTGATTATGGCAATCGGCGGTTGGATTTATGGAACCTGGGGCGCTTTGAATCGCAAGAAAATCACACGGATGATCTCTGCTGTGATTGCAGCACTTTTGATCGTAACAGGAGGAAGCGCTGCGATTATGACTGCCAAACAGCACCGTGACACTCCAGCGATTGCACAAGTAGCTTCTGATAGTGGGTGGGAAGCCTATTCACCACAGCGGGTCGAAGAGCTACGCGCACAAGGCGTTCCTGTCTTTATCGACTTTACGGCGAAATGGTGCTTGATTTGCCAGGCCAATAAAGTGGTGCTCCACTCTTCTTCCGTGGAAAAAGCTTTTAAGGAAAAAGGTGTGGTCACAATGACTGCCGATTGGACAAAAAAGGATGCTACAATCACTCAAGAGCTTGAAAGATTGGGTAGATCGGGAGTTCCTGTCTATGTCCTTTATCCGGGCAATACCCACGATAGACCTGTCATATTGCCGCAGACCTTGACTGCCAATGTGGTGTGTGACTATCTGGATAAGCTGCAAACACCCACCACGACTGTGAATCTCACCAAATGATCGATTCACATGCTCACCTCACCCATGACACGCTCTATAATGACATCGAAGCCATTATAGAGCGTGCCTCTAGTCTCGGTATCAAGACTATCGTCAATATCTGCACAAACCCCGAGGAAGTGGAAAAAGGGCTTTTGCTACAAAAAAGATTTCCCCAAATACATTGTGTAGCAGCCACAACCCCTCATGATATTGCTGCAGAAGGGGAACTTGTTTTTGAGCAAATGGCAAATTATGCAAAAAGCGGCGCACTGATAGCTGTGGGGGAAACAGGACTAGATTACCATTACTTTCCTGAGAGTAAAACCATTCAGCAAGAATTCTTGCGCAAATACTTAAATCTGGCCAAAGAGTGTGAACTTCCTGTTGTCATCCATTGTAGAGATGCTTTTGCCGATTTCTTTGAGATCATCGATCAGGAATATGCAGGCAAGCCGGGTGTTCTACATTGTTTTACAGGCACTTTATCGGATGCCGAAGAGTTAGTTAAAAGGGGCTGGTATGTTTCCTTTAGCGGGATTGTCACTTTTAATAAAAGTATCGAACTTCAAAAAGTTGCTCAAAGCATTCCCTTAAGTCATCTTCTCATCGAAACAGATGCCCCCTATCTGGCTCCTGCCCCTCACCGGGGCAAATCCAATGAGCCCAGCTATCTCGCCCACACAGCCGCATTTGTGGCTAAGTTGCGTGGCATCTCTTGTGAGGAACTAGTCGCTGCAACCTCTACGAATGCCAACACTCTTTTTAGACTGTTCGGTAATTGAAGGGTGGCGAATAATCGCCGCACTCCAGGAAAGTTTTTACGTTAAAAAAATCTTGATAATTACGACAGAAACGCATATGCATTCTTTTATAAAACCAAAGGCGGCATATGAACCGAGTACGTTGTTTGATCTTAAACCTATTACTGACCACACAGGTGGCTTACGCAGGTGTAAGTGCAGATGCAGGCGGTTGGAAGATAAGGGGGGAATATCTCTATCTTCTTCCATCAGTCAGCCAATCCTATTTTGCACAAGATGTTAATCTATCTTCAGGTGGCACTCCTATTGGTCGGCGTTATAAAAATGATTTTCATGGGCACGGAGCCTACCGCCTGGAAGGTCTTTATGCTTTTTGCAATTGTTTAAGTGACTTTCAGTTGACAGGGACATATGTTCCCAGAGCAACTACCAAGGCCTCTGCTGATAGTGCTGCAGCTCGTATTGGAGCCGTTCAGGGCATACCTACCAATGTTGGTCTTACGAACTATAACCACGCGGATTCCCGCATTCAATTTGAATATGGTTCCTTGGATGCTTTATTTGGTTTTTGGGGCTTGCATTGTGAATGTTTAGATCTTTTTTTCAGAGCAGGTCTTCACGGGGCTAGGTTCTCTTTTGATGAAAAAATTAATTATTTTAGACAGCAAGCCGTAACACCTAATGTCACAAGATTAATTATTTTTAAAAATAGAAGTAAAAATTGGGGGCTTGGACCAGAACTTGCATTTCAAATGCAATATTCCCCCTTATGGTGCCAACAATTGCTTTGTCATCAGGGAAATTTAAGTCTGGCAGCCTCTATCAAAGGGGCTTTGCTTGCACACCGCCATAAGCCCGAATTTACGCAAACAATAGTTTCATGTACTAATCTTACATGTGAAAGTGCGGTCGTTCCTGTAAAAGATGATAAACGCTGGGAGATCATTCCTTACTGCGATATGCGTCTTGGTTTAAATTTTAGTAAAAGATTTGGCTGCAGGGAATTGTCATTTGAATTTGGATATGAAATGTTCCTCTATCAAAATGCCATTTCACGTATCAGTTTTTTAAATGCAGCAGGCGCTCCTTCGTCTATTGATCTTTACAGTGATGTAGGCTTTCATGGCCCTTACGTCTCAGCGAGCCTCAGCTTTTAACTATGGATGAGCCTGATGTCACACTTGAGAATCTGAAACTTCCAAAAGCCTTTGTATTCTACCGGCTGCACTCCTTTTTGGGGCTCTGGCTGGTGGTTTACCTTTGCTATCATCTGCTGATCAACTCTCAGGCGGCTCTATTTTTTCTAGATGAGGGCTACGGTTTTGTGTCAGCTGTGAATCGTCTGGAATCGATGCCCTACATTAAGGTTATCGAAATTGTTATTTTGGGCCTGCCCTTTTTGTTTCATGGCAGTTTTGGGATCTATTATCTCTTCACTGCGAAGCTTAACGCGCATCGCACAGATGGGACTAAACCTGCTCTGCCGCAGTATAGAAGGAATCGGGCTTTTAGCTGGCAGAGAATCACCTCCTGGATTTTGCTCTTTGGAATTTTGGGACATGTAGTCCAAATGCGGTTTATAGCCTATCCTGCAAGCTTTTCTGAAGTGGACAGCCAGGTTTATATGATGCGCCTTTCCCAAGATAAGGGGCTCACGCAAGTGGCAGAAAAGTTGCACGTCAAGCTCTACGAGAATCCCCTCCAAGAAGAGAGTATGGGCCAGCAGTGGATAGAAACTGCGAAGAAAAAGCCTTTAAAGACAGGCGAAATACTAGCCGTTTCTCCAATGGCTGGAGCGGCTTTTTATTTGATGGTCAGAGAAACCTTTAAAAGCCCTTTGATGGTTATTCTCTACACCATTTTTGTTGTGGCCGCCACTTTTCATGCCTTTAATGGCCTCTGGACTGCAATGATCACTTGGGGAATTACCCTTTCCCGTTTAGCTCAAAAAAGAATGCGGACACTCTGCAATTTACTCATGGTGGTGGTCACCTTTCTCGGTTTGATGGCCATCTGGGGCACATACTGGACATTTCAATTTCAAGGATAGGATGCAAAAAATTGACAAAGAAGTGATCGTGGTTGGGGGCGGTCTTGCTGGCCTATCGGCTGCCATGCGTCTTGCAGAAAATGGGTGTAAGGTCAAGATTGTTTCGGTGACGAAGGTCAAGCGTTCCCACTCTGTATGTGCTCAAGGGGGGATTAACGCCGCTTTAAATCTGAAAGGAGAAGATGATTCTCCCTTCATACATGCCTATGACACTATCAAGGGGGGAGATTTTCTTGCTAATCAACCTCCTGTTCTCGAAATGTGTTTGTCAGCAACGGGCATTATTCAGATGCTCGACCGTTTTGGATGTCCTTTTAACCGGACACCTTCAGGGCATCTCGATGCACGGAGGTTTGGAGGAACTCTTTATAACCGGACCGTTTTTTGCGGGGCCTCTACTGGACAGCAGCTTCTTTATACCCTCGATGAGCAGGTCAGAAGGCTAGAATATCTCGGTAGAATCGAAAAGTTTGAAAGTCACGAATTTTTAAGGCTTGTACGTGATTCTGAGGGAGTTTCTCGCGGCATTGTCATGCTGAATCTCTTTAACCAAAAACTGGAAATTTTAAAGGGCGATGCTGTGGTTGTTGCAACAGGCGGCCCTGGTTTGATCTTTAAAAAAGCAACCACTTCGACATTCTGCACAGGTTCTGCCAATGGTAGGCTCTATATGCAAGGAATGCATTATGCAAACGGAGAATTTATCCAAATTCACCCTACAGCTATTCCTGGGTATGACAAGTTACGCCTGATTTCAGAATCTGTGCGTGGCGAAGGGGGCAGAATGTGGGTTTGGGGAGACTCATCCAAACAAATTCCAGGCCCGCATGGAGAGATGGTCACGTGTGGAGAAACGGGGAAACGGTGGTATTTCCTCGAAGAGATGTATCCTGGCTACGGAAACCTTGTCGGAAGAGATGTTGGCGCCCGTGTTGTGATGAACGTCTGTGAGCAGGGTCTCGGAGTGGATGGGCAGATGCAGGTTTACCTCGATGCTACGGAACTTTCCGATGAGCGTAAACACAAGCTTGAATCGGTTTTTGATATCTACCAAAAGTTTACGGGCGATGATCCACGCAAAGTGCCGATGAAAATCTTTCCAGCTGTCCATTATTCGATGGGAGGCGCGTGGGTAGATTGGCCTGCAAGTGGCGATCCTGACCGCTATTCCCGTTACCGTCAAATGACAAATCTTCCCGGCTGCTTTAATTGTGGCGAATCTGATTATCAATATCATGGTGCCAATCGTTTGGGGGCCAATTCTTTAATTTCCTGTATTTTTGGTGGGCTGATCACAGGGGAAGAGGTGCCCCGCTATCTCGACTCACTGCAAAAAAGCTTTAGGGAGTGTCCAGAATCGATCTACAAAGAGGCTCTCGACATCGAAGAAGCATTTAAAAAGGACCTTTTGAGCCGAAATGGGGGCGAAAATGTCCATATTTTACACGAAGAGCTCTCCAAAGCTATGGTTCTTCATGTGACCGTTTTACGCAATAACCACAACCTGGCTAAAGCCCTAGATACGATCAAAGAGCTGCGAGAGCGGTACAAAAAGATCACTTTGGATGATAACAGCCAATTTGCGAATCAGACCTTCCAATTTGCCCATCAGTTTCAGTCGATGCTTGAGTTGGCTTTAGTGATGACCAAAGGGGCTCTTTTGCGCAATGAATTTAGAGGGGCCCATTTTAAGCCTGAATTCCCTAAACGGGATGATGAGAATTGGCTTAAAACGACAATTGCAACGTATACCAAAGAGGAGCCTCAAATCTCCTATGAGCCAGTCGATCTGCGCCATCTAAAGCCCGAAATGCGCGATTACACAGTCGCAAAAAAAGTACGTCCCACTTTGCAAAATATCCCCGAGCATATACAACTGCCAGTATGAACATGGAAGCGCGCGCAACCTATATTTTGAAAATCTATCGAGGAACCCCCGGAAAGCAGTATTGGGAAGAATTTGAGTTGCCTCTGCGTCCAAGCGAGAATGTGATCAGCGGCTTGATGGAGATTCAGAAAAGACCAGTCAATATCAAGGGGGAAAGAGTGGCTCCCGTTGCTTGGGAGCAAGGGTGTTTAGAAGAAGTGTGCGGCTCTTGTTCTATATTGATCAATGGCTTCCCGAGGCAGGCCTGTACAGCTTTAATTGAGAATTATATCAAAAAGACTGGCAAAAGGACGTTGATTCTGGCTCCTTTTACCAAATTCCCCCTCGTTCGTGATCTGATTGTTGACCGTTCCAGCATGTTTGAGAACTTAAAAAAAGCACATGCCTGGATCGAAACGGATGGGTCTAAAGATACGGGCTATGGCCCTTTAGTGTCCCAAGCCAAACAAGAGGTGATGTATTCACTTTCAACGTGCATGACCTGCGGCTGTTGTTTGGAAGCCTGTCCTCAGGTCAATGAACGCTCCAAATTTATCGGCCCGGCAGTCATGTCTCAGGCCCGCCTTTTTAACACCCATCCGATCGGCTCCATGCAGAAAAAAATGCGTCTACGCCCTCTGATGGAGGATGGCGGGATTGAAAACTGCGGCAATGCTCAAAACTGTGTCGAGGTGTGTCCTAAAAATATCCCGCTCACCGATAGCATCGCGGCGATTAGCCGGGATGTGACCCTCCAGGCTGTCAAGGACCTGTTTAGTTTCCAGGATAGAGAGTAAAATTAGTCCTCTTTTCGTGCCCGTACCCCCCGAAACTTTCCTGGAGAGCGGCGATTATTCGCCGCCCTCCAGGAAAGCTTAGTTGCCGCTCATTCGGAAACGGACTACGGGTCGGGCACCGGCACGGACACGCACGGAAATTACGCTTGGGGTTCGAGGATGTGAGTCCCCACTTTCTCGGCGAGAACTGCCGGAAGGTGGATCGAACCATCGGGTTGCTGGTTGTTTTCGAGGAGAGCTACCATCAGACGTGATGTTGCAAGGCCCGAACCATTCAGGGTGTGAACAAGCTCTGGTTTGCCCCCTTTTTCTCGGAAACGGATTTGAGATCTGCGGGCTTGGTAGTCTGTGCAGTTAGAAATGGAAGAAACTTCGTAATAGCGATTTTGTCCAGGGAGCCAGACCTCTACGTCGACTGTTTTGGAAGCTGTGAAGGACATATCGCCTGTCACAAGAAGGGTGAGGCGATAATGGAGCCCTAGACCTTGCAAAATCTCTTCTGCAACGGCTACCATCTCGTCAAACATCGCTTCGCTTTGATCGGGGAGTGTGAAGCAGAACATTTCCACTTTGTGGAATTGGTGGACGCGGATAAGACCCCGTTCTTGTGCGCCAGCGCCCCCAGCTTCTCTTCTAAAGCAAGGTGTGAAGGCGGCATATTTGATCGGAAGGTCTTCTGCGGGAATAATCTCGTCATAATGGAGACCATTTAAGACAACTTCTGCAGTTGGAACCATGTAAAGCTTATGATCGCCGTCGTTGACTTCGTAATATTGACCGTCAAATTTAGGAATTTGGCCAGAGCCGAACATGATCGGAGGGCGGACCATTACAGGAGGGAGCCAGAACTCAAAACCATTGAGCTGCTGAATATCAATCATATAATTTAAAAGTGCCCATTCAAGACGCGCGCCCATTCCCCGGTAAGCGGGCCAGCCTGCCCCTGTTGTTTTCGCCGTTCTTTCGAATTCAAAAAGATTGTGCTTTTCGTTCAGTTCCAGGTGGTTTTTGATCGGAAAATTAAAGTTGGGTTTTTCTCCAACAATTTTAGTCACAACGTTATCGGCAACATTTTGAGAGACTTTAACATCGTGCATGGGAATATTGGGAATCCGTGAGAGGGCGTCTATAAAAGCGGCTTCCTTCTCTGTCAGTTCTTTATCGAGCACAGCAATTTTTTCACCAATTGCGCGCACATCTTCCATCTGCTTGTCAGCAGGTTTATTGGCTTTTTTTAAATCGCCCACTTCCTTTGAGAGATCATTTCTTTGCTCTTTAAGTTTTTCAACCTCAGTCTTGATCTGTCGAACCCGCTCATCGAGCTGGACAACCAGAGAAAGATCCAGATCGGGCTCTTTAGTTTTAATTTTTGCTTCAATACTTTCCCGATCTTTGCGAATTAACTTAATGTCCAGCATACTGTTATCCTATTTATTACTTAGGCAAGTATATGCAAGAAAGTAAAGAGCAACAACTGTTTTTTATGCGCTGGGCAATTGAGCTCGCTGAGAAGGGGAGATGTACAGCGCCTCCTAACCCTTGGGTCGGCTGCGTCATCGTAAAAAAAGGGGCAATCATAGCCGAAGGTTTCCACGAGGCTGCAGGGAAAGCCCACGCGGAAACGGTTGCCCTTGAAAAAGCAGGAGCTCTGGCTCAGGGGGCGACGGCTTATGTCACTTTAGAGCCGTGCTCCCACCATGGAAAAACGCCTCCCTGTGTCGATGCCATCATCCGCGCTGGTATTAAAAAAGTTGTGATCCCCATTTTAGATCCCGATCCACGTGTTGCTGGCAAGGGCATTCAGGCTCTTAAAAATGCCGGTATCGAAGTGATTGTCGGCGTGGGAGAAAAAGAGGCTACTAGCTCTTTAGCGCCCTATCTTTTCCAGCGTAAACACAACCGTCCCTGGTGTGTCCTCAAAACGGCGATGAGTCTCGATGGGAGAACAGCAGCAACCGATGGAAGTTCGATGTGGATCACAGGCGAAGAGGCCAGAGAAGATGTCCAACTTTTGCGTGCAAAATCCCAAGCCGTCCTTATCGGCGCCCAAACAGCTCTCATCGATAAGCCAAAGCTAACAGTCCGCTCTTACGATCTGCCCCGCCCGCCCCTTCGAGTTGTGCTCGATAGGCGCGGCACTGTCCCTCCAGAAGGCCCTTTAGCAGACATTACCCTTGCCCCCACACTCCTCTTCACCACCTCTGAAACCCACAAACAGGTTTGGGAAAAGTGTGGCGCTGAGGTGATTTTGCAAAAAGAGCCCAGTCTCCACGCCGTTTTAGACGAACTTGGCAAGCGCGGCATCATTCAGCTCCTCATCGAAGGAGGCTCACAAATCCACACAGCATTTCTAAAAGAAAATCTGGTCAACCAATTGGTCGTCTACATCGGCAACTGCCTTCTAGGCGATCAGGGAAAACCCTTCCTCACCAACTTTTTAGTCCCAAACATCAAAGACGCCCCCCGCCTTACCCTCGAAAGAGCCAGCCGCTTTGAGAATGATCTGCGCCTGGATTATCTAAATTTGTTGGCGGGAGGCGATGTCGGCGAAGTGGCCTGAGGTTGAGGAGAGCTCTTCGAAGGTGCCTGAGGCTACAATTTCGCCGTTGTCGAGGACGTAGATCCGGTCACATTCGCGCAGTGTGGTGAGTCTGTGGGCGATGACGATGCGGGTCACGTTGAGCTTTTCGATATTTTTACTTACTTGCCTTTGAGTGCGGTTGTCGAGAGCATTGACGGCTTCATCGAAGAGAAGGATTTTGGGTTCAGAAACAAGGGCACGTGCGATGAGAAGGCGCTGTCTTTGACCTCCAGAAAGGGTTTCTCCTCCACTTGAGAGTACGGTGTGGAGCCCCATGGGGAAATTCCAGAGGTCCTGATCAAAGGCTGACAAATGGACGGCTCTTTCTACCTGCTCTTTTGAGTAAATGCCGCCGCAGACAAGATTTTCGTAGATCGTTCCTCCCAAAATGGAGCCATCTTGCATCACAACGCCGAGCTGCCTCCGCAAAGTTAACAAGTCCAGATGGGAAATTTCAACGCCATCAAAGGAAATATTTCCCCTCTCAGCCTTTTCAAAGCCCAAAAGCAGGCGGATAATGGTGGATTTTCCACTTCCTGTAGGGCCGACAATGCCAATAAATTCTCCAGGAGCCGCTTTGAAGGAGACATTTTTTAAAATAGGAGGGGACGTTTCCTCGTAGCGGAACACAACCTGCTCAAACGAGACGAAACCTTTGATCTCATTTTCCTGTTTTTTCTGAGTGGGCGCTTCCAGCTCATATTTGAAAATGGGATATACCCATTTCCAAATAGGTTTTGCTGTCTGAAAGAAAAAAATAAATGCCGGCATTGCATTGAAAACGGCTGTGCTGAAAATACTAAACGCCGTAATAAAGCCAAAAAAGTCCCCTATAGAGATGACAGGATCTAGCTCCTGCTTGGGTGCTGTGAAGATCTGGTAGATCAACGTGCTGAAGATCAGAAGGAGTAAAAAGCTTGGCATGACAGCGAAAAATGTTTCGACTGCAATTCTATAATAGCCACCTAAGAGATCATTTTTTCTGTCTTCAGTATAGATTTGGGCCCATTTTGAAAATGCCCTTTTTTCCCCTCCAGCAGCTCGTAATTTGGAGATGCCTGAGATGACCTGAACGATAAAGCCGCTCAATTTCCCTTTGTACTCGTAAGATTTACTTTTTTTTTCTGATATTTTGTTTAGCAGATAATAAAGAAGTATCGAACAAAGAACTAAAGCGACAAGAGTTATGGCGCTTAATTTCACGCTGAAAAAAAACATAGCCCATAGGGCAACCACGGCAAAGATCGCATTCAAAATAAGGACAATATTGTAGTTGCTCAAGGCTCTTCGTATGGTCACAAGGCCGTTGATGCGAGAATAAAGAGCGCCTGCAGAAAAACGGCTGAAATATTTGACCGGCAGCCTTAAGACACGATCGATAAGGGCTGTTTCCAGTCTATTTCCGGCCAAGTTGTTCGTGCGGAAGATAAAATAGCCTTGCGCGATGGAGTAAAGAAAAAAGCTGAAAGCGGCTACAAAAACGGCCACCGCGATTTCAAAAAGCAATTCTTTGTTTTGTTGTGGGATTGCCACTCCAAAAATGAACTTGCTGGCAAACGGTAAAGATAAGTGAAGGGAACTTACGATCAGGCTGATAAGAAAGATGTAAAAAAGATTTTTTTTCTGGGCAAAAATTGAAAAGCGCAGGATTTTCTTTAGGTTAAGCGTGTCTTTTGGAAGAGAAGCATAAAATTCATAGGCAAACGGAAGGAATTGGTCTTTAAGAGAGCCGTCGACCTTTTTTTGTTCATTAGATGAAGGATCGATCATCCAGTAGCTCTTATCTTTGATCAAGAGGGCAACAGGTTTTTTTAGGGGACCAAAAAACCCTACAAGGGGGCCGTTATCTTCTTTAAACCAATGACCATTTAACTTGATTTTTCTAAAACGGACACTTGTGGCATCACATATTGCCCGTATCCGCTCTGTCAAATTGTCGGAGGGGCGTTCCAGATCGGCCTCTTTGAAATGAATGTTGAGTTCTTTGCCCACAACCATACAAGCAAGCAATAAGGGGTCTTTTTGTAGAGAATCTGGTGTCTTCTGTTTGTCCAACACAGCTGCCAAAGAAGAAAGGGAGGCATCGAGATTTTGTGCTTCCAGCGTTGATCTGTGCATCAGAAGTTCCGTCTCACGGGGCTCCTTCAGACTCAAATACGAACGGATTGCTTTTAAAAACACATCATAAAATTGATCAAGTGCTGTGCACCAATTTTGATTTTCAAAAAGAAAGGAGGATGGCATTTTTTTGAGGACAGAATCTTCCTGAGCGTAGTACCAAACATCGCTGAAAAGGGGTATCCACGATTTTGGTTTGTAACTTGACTCTAGAAAGCCTAGGAGTTCCAGACTTCCTTGTTTTAGCTCCACCCATTCCAGGACCACATTTTTTTTGGTGCCTGGATGATGGGGTGGAAGGCACTTTTCGCCATTTTTTAATGAAAAGTAACCATCTTCTCTGGGCTGAAAAAAGTGGATTTCTTTTTCAATCCTCCAGGGAATTAAAGAAGAAGAAATAGCTCCCAGCCAGTGGTTGAATTGAGATAGAAACAGCTCTTGTTCTCCAGTATGCAGATTGAGCCATGCATCTATTGACTGTCTATCAAATTTTCTTAAAAGAGATCCGGGCTCTGCAATGAAACTCAAAGGCGCATTTGCAGATCCGAAAAGAAGGGCTCCTGCAGAAAATTCCTGAAGAAAATGAGGGTGGTCGTTTTCCATACGGACCACATCCCCAGAGCCCTCAATGAGCTGCCATACAGCATTCTCAAGTGGAATTGACATGCTGCTTTGGGTAGTGTGCACTTCCTCAAGTGGAATCAGTTGTTTAAACATTATTGCAGCCCCTCAAAACTGATGAGCTCCTGATAGAGCGGGCAGCGTTGCATCAACGTTTCGTGATCGCCACGATCCACAACTTTTCCTTTTTCAAGGACAATGATTTCATGACAATCACGGATCGTGCTGAGCCTATGAGCGACAATCAAGGAGGAGCATCCTCTCTGTCTAATTTTTTTTAAGATATGCGCCTCTGTGGTTGAATCTAAAGAACTTGTAGCCTCATCTAGAATTAAACAACTGGGATTGAGAGCTAAAGTACGGGCAATTTCTAAACACTGCTGTTCTCCGCCGCTAAAATTTTTCCCCCCTTCCTGCACCTGACTTTCATAGCCATGCTCTCTTTTGATGATCTTAGAGTGTATGCTGGCGTCCATCGCTCCACGGATCAGATCCTCGTCGGGGAGTGTTTCATCCCAAAGAGTCAAATTATCCCTGACAGTCCCTTCAAAGAGGACCACTTTCTGATCGACCGCTGCTAAGGACCTGTTAAGTGCATGTCGATGGATCGTATTTAGCGGTTTATTGTCGAACAGAATTTCTCCTGACCAAGGGTGAAAAAGGCCTGTGATGAGTCGTACAATGGTCGATTTGCCACATCCTGAAGGACCTACAAGTCCCACGCTTTTCCCAGGTGCGATGTGAAGGCTAAAATTTTCGATCAGAGGCGCTGCTAATTTGCTGTAGCCAAATGTCACATTTTTGAGTTGAATTTCTCCGTTCAATTTTGAGCCTTCTTCAATTTCTTTCATCTCAAATTGTGGATCGATGGGGTTTGAAAGGACATCTTCAATGCGGTAGAGCTCCCCTTTCACATTTTGCACACGCTGACCGAGGTAAAGAAAGCGTACAATAGGGGTTAAAAAAATTTGGACCAACATTAATAGGGCCAAAAGCATACCAAGGGTCATATTGCCGTCGATAACACGCAAGCCTCCGATGGTTAATACGACAGCTGCTGTAAAAAACTGGGTAAAAGAGGGAATAATTGTCAGATAAACATCAAACTTCCCAATGTCCTGCAAAGAGTTCATAGATTTGGCAAAATAGCCAGCCCAGCGGGAAAAAAAATCATCTTCAGCAGCCGCTGCTTTGATCGACTCCATATTTTGAAGTCCACCGATCAGGATCCCAACTCGTTTACCCATATCTTGTTGCAACCGGATGCTGGCATCGGTTCTGGCGCGGTTAATCAGTAGGAGAACAAGCAGATTCGTAAGAGCTGCAGCGACCGCAATCCATCCAATTAAAACATCATAAAAAAAGATCAAAGTGCCGTAAGTAAAAATTAAAAGAAAACTGATAAAAGCACGTGCAAACTCTGCTGTAAGCGTTGCAACCACTCTGTCAGCGATGTTTAACCGGTAAGCAATTTCTCCACCCTGACGCTGGGCATAAAATTCTATTGGAAGTCGCAAAATATGCCACAAAAATTGGCAAGAAAGGCGGATGCTGATTTTGCAGTTGAGCCTTTCGACAATATAGCTTTGCAAAAATGTCAAAAGAGCCGTCGCTACAACTGTAGCCGAAAGGGCTAAAATCAGGATCAGGGCTGTTGAAGAGATACGCTCGAGCAAGATTGTATCGACAAAGAATTGTGTAAAAGTAGGAAGCGCAATTCCGGGGACCACTAAAAAAAGGCCTGCAATGAACAGGTAACTTAAAGGTTTAGCACACCCTTCAAATTTTTTGAGAATGAGCTTTAAAAGGGGAACAGGCTTTCCTCCTTTAGTAAATGTGGCCGTAGGCTTGAATGAGAGCGTTTTTCCGGTAAAATTCGTTTTAAGCTCGTCATAGGTTATTTTACGTGGCCCCATTGCGGGGTCATTGACATAGATGAAATCCTTTTGAAACCCTTCGACAACAAGGTAGTGATTATGCTGCCAATTAAGCATAAAAGGGGTTGGGATAGTCGTCAGTTCTTTATCTGAAACGACCTTCTCTTCAGCTTCCAGGCCATATTGACGGGCTGCATGAAGTATGTTATAGCTTAAGCTTCCATCGCGGTTAATGTCGCAGGCAATGCGCAGTTGCTCTAACGGAACAAATTTGCCGTAATAACCAAGAATAATCCCTAAGGCGACGGCGCCACTTTCAATGGGCTCTGTTTGAATGATGGTGGGAGTGTGCGCCCGTCTCATAAGTTTTTCCAAATCGGAAGTAGGTAAGAAATCGGTCTTCTAGATTCAAGCACAATCAGCGCTGTCGCTATTGTGAAGGGTTCAATCTCTTTTGCGGATTCAATCGCAACGATATCCACAATCACAACCGGTTGATTGTTGGTAAAATGGGCAATGAGTGTTTGGCTTCCTAAAAGTTCTTTTAATTCCGTGTCAGAAGCCGCATAGGGTGCTACCGATCGGACCTGATAGCCCGTTGACTTCAACGAAGCATCACTCCCTTCAATTTTGATGTAGGCTTTACTCCCTTTTTTGATTCGTTGACCCCTCTCGATAGGAACAAAAGCATAAAACGCATAGTCTCCTTTCTCCTTTTGGATCAGAAAAAGTTGATCTCCCCCGTTTACAGGTTTTCCTTGTTCGGCAAAAGTGACCACAATTTTACCGGGTTGTAGGGCTTTGATCGGGATCGTTTCTTTAGCTTTGTTCTCAAGGGTGGCTAAAATTTGCCCTTGAGTGGTCTGATCCCCAGTTTTAACAAAAACTTCCATTAGGGTCCCCTCCGATGGACTTTTAATTTCTTCAAACCCTTGCCGATTTAAATAAATGGCTTTTGTCTCGTAGGTATTGGGTATGCGGCCAAAAAAGGCCCATAAAATGCCGCCCATAATTAAAAGACAGGTCACAACCAGAGCAATCCACCCTTTTGAGCTGACAACGACAAGGCGGGAGTCGAGCTCTTCGGGATCAGAAATTTGTTGGGGGGGAGGTTTTTTCATTTCAGGGTGAATGTATCAAAAATTTAATTTAATATCGGCTTTTTTTCCGTGCGTGACCGTGACCGATTCCGTGACCGTGACCGACCCGTGTACCGAAAGTGCACGGAACACGGGTCGGGCACGGTCACGGACTCGGTCACGGTCACGCACGGGATATCCATACGGGTATGGTATTGTAGAATACCCCAAATTCCTTTATGATATCTCGCCTATGGATGAAACTTTCAGAGAGATAGAGCGGGCAATCGACGCCATCCGGCAAGGTGAATTTGTCGTTGTTGTCGATGAGCCAAATCGAGAGAACGAGGGAGATCTCGTGATCGCTGCAGAAAAAATGACCGACGAAAAGATGTCTTTTCTTCTGCAATATACCAGCGGTGTTGTCTGTGCAGCAATGGATCCGAAACGTCTTGATAATTTAAGCCTGCCCTTGATGGTAACAGAAAACACGGAATCTCAAAGAGCTGCATTTACTGTCTCAGTGGATGTCACGGAAGGGACATCTTCAGGAATTTCTGCAGCCGATCGGGCAAAAACGATGATTGCATTGGCAGATCCGCAATCAAAAGGGAGCGATTTTCGCAAACCTGGGCATATTTTCCCTTTGAGAGCGCGCGCTGGAGGTGTGCTCAAAAGAGCCGGCCATACTGAGGCGGCAGTTGATTTATGTGTCCTTGCAGGCTTGGAGCCTGTCAGTGTCATTTGCGAAATGGTCAATAGTGATTACTCGATGGCTAGGATGCCTCAACTCATCGATTTTGCTGCACAACATAAAATCCCCCTAATCTCTATTGTCGATTTGATCCGCTACCGCCATCAAAGAGAAAAGCTTGTCAAGTGCGTCTCTTCTGCAACACTTCCTACACCTTTTGGAAACTTTCAGGCTCTAGTTTACACTTCCGTGATTGATGGTGTCGAACATCTGGTCCTTGTCAAAGGGGAAGTTGCGGGCAAAAGCAATGTGCTTGTGAGAGTCCACTCAGAGTGCTTAACGGGGGACATTTTTGGTTCTGCCCGTTGCGATTGTGGCAATCAGTTGCAAGACTCTCTTGAGATCATCGCTAAAGAAGGTCTTGGAGTTGTTGTCTACTTACGTGGCCATGAAGGAAGAGGCATTGGCCTTGCTCATAAGATCCAGGCCTACAACATTCAGGATGAAGAGGGAGTCGATACAGTTGAGGCCAATCAACGCTTAGGCTTTCCTGCCGATTCACGTGAGTACGGGATTGGCGCCCAAATCCTTGCCGAGCTGGGTTTGACAACGATCAGGCTTTTGACAAATAACCCGGCCAAATATGGCGGCCTTTCAGGATATGGGTTAACGATCGTTGAAAGAGTGCCCCTTCCTCCTTTACAAACACGGCACAATATCAACTATCTCAAAACCAAGCAGAAAAAAATGGGACACGAGATTAATTTATAAGGAAAAATGATGGAATATTTAGCAGGGGATTTCGATACATCTGAACAAAGATATGGAATCGTTGCCGCACGATTTAACAAACCCATTACAATGTTGCTAGTCGAAGGGGCTATGGATTCTTTATTGCGTCATGGAGTCAATGAGGAGGCAATCGCCCTTGCATGGGTTCCTGGGGCCTTTGAAATTCCGATCATGGCAAAAAAAATGGCGGAATCTGGGAAATACGATGCGATCATTTGCCTGGGAGCTGTCATCCGTGGTGAAACGGCCCACTTTGATTATGTGGCAAGCGGCACCACTTCTGGAATCATGCAGGCAGGTTTAGACACAGGAGTTCCTGTGATTTTCGGGTTATTGACAACCGATACCAAAGAGCAGGCCGAGATACGTGCGGGAACAAAAGGGGTCAACATGGGCTTTAGCTCGGCGATGACTGCTATTGAGATGGTTAATCTTCTAAAATTAGTTCCATGAGACTCAAAAAACTCACTGTTTTTGGCTTCAAATCGTTTGCTGAAAAAGTCGTTCTCGATTTTGATTGTTCCATCATTGGGATCGTAGGTCCCAATGGATGTGGGAAATCCAACATCGTCGATGCCTTTCGTTGGGTAACAGGAGAGCAATCTGCCAAGTCCTTGCGAGGCGATAAAATGCATGACGTTTTATTTGCCGGGACCGAACAAAGGAAAGCTTTGAATTATGCCGAAGTGTCTGTAACGTTAACGGACATTGAGGGCAAGCTCCCAGTCCCCTATGAAGAGCTGACAATTACACGAAGATTGCACCGGAGCGGCGAATCTGAATACTTTATCAATCGGGAAGCTGTCCGTCTAAAAGACGTTCAGGCCCTATTTTTAGGCTCTGGAATCGGTAAAAACGCCTTTTCGATCTTTGAACAAGGGAAACTCGATCAGATTATCCACCTCAATCCAATGGAGAGGCGCCTGATTTTTGATGAAGCTGCCGGAACTTCCCGGTTCTTGCTCCGAAAAAAAGAGACAGTGCGCAAACTAGGCTCTGTCACTGAAAATTATACCCGCATCAAGGACATTCACACCGAAATTGGGGCCCAGGCAAAGCAGCTGAAAAAACAAGCCATCAGCGCCAAAACCTACCAGGAAAATACAGAGAATCTACACGCACTCGAAAAAAAGGTTTTGATCTTCCGCTTTCAAAAAATCGATCAAAAAAATCGGGAATCTAATGAAAAATTGGAACTTATCTGCGCTTCTTTAAATGCAGCTCAAAAAGAGATCGGCAACTTTGAGATTGAATTTTCCAGAGTCAAACATGATGTGACAGTGAAAGAAATTGCAGCTAAAGAGCAGCAAAAAGAGTTGAATGTATGCCAAACTAAAGTACGCGTTCAGGAAAGTGAAATCCATCAGTTGAGAAGCCGTGTTTTAGAGATTAAAAAACGGGAAGAGAGTGTCAAAGAGCAACTTTGCGTGATTGGAGAAGAGCAAAAAGGGCGACTGTCTGAAATTGAAAAAAAGGAGCAGCAGCAAAAAGCCTATTCGCACAAAGAGAACCTCAAGGAGATCATCAAGAAGGGGCGGGAAGAGCACATCAAGAAAATGAGCTTGGAAAAACAGCTCTCAAATGAGCTGCAAAAAACGGTGTTCAGTTATGAGTCGAAAAAAGGGCGCCTAAGCTCTCTTGTGGAGCTTGAGAAGAAAAATGAGAGCGTATTGAGTGGGGTTGCCCGCGAAATTGATGTCCAGAAAGAAAAGGTGCGAGGCCTCACACACCATATTGAGAGCTTTAAAGGGGAGATCGATCAGCTTGAAAAATCCCTTCAGAGCTTGCGCAAAGAAAACACTGAGAAAATGGCTGAAGAGCAGCAGCTTTTGCGCAAAAAAACAGAAACAGAGAGCCATCTTAAGTCGTTGAATCGCCTCAAAGAGGAGATGGAAGGGTTTTCCACCGGAGCCAAGGCCCTTTTAAAAGAGGCCAAAAATGAAAAAAGCCCTTTGTATGGTAAAATCGAGCCTCTATTTGAATATTTGAAACCCCAAAAAGGGTATGAGGAGCTTCTTGCCTCTTCGATGAAAAGCTATTTGGAAACCCTTGTTGTCGCATCCAAAGATGAGTTCCAAGAGCTTTTAACCTTTGCCAAAGCCAAAAAAGTGACCGGATTTTCGGTGATTGTGAAAAGTGAAGTTAAAGCTTCCAAAGCTAAAAAAACCTCTTTAGCGGCTTTTGTGGAACAAAACGCGATTGCTTGTCATTTAACGGACGGGATCGACATTGCCGAAGATCACAATTTCTACGATGTTTTGGGAGTGTTTTTTCATAAAGGAGAGCAAAAAAAGCTCAACAATGTCTTCCACAGGCAAGCTGAGATTGCAGCCCTCACTGAAGCTTTTGAGACAGAGAATCGAGAGTTGAAAGCTGCGATCACATTGAGAGAACAGATTGCAGAACAATTGAAGGTCGTCGAGAAAAAACGGTCAGAGGTGAGCGAAACTAGACGTAAGATCGAAATGGATCTGATTAAAGAAAATTTCGCTCTTCAAAGGGCGCTCACTGATCACGAAAAGCTTAAGAGCGAAAAGGCGCATCTTGCCAAAGAAAAAGAGAATCTCAGCCATTTTGAAAAAGATGTGCACAACATTGAGAAATTGCAAAAAGAGCTTGAGACTGTAAAAAAAGAGGCGGGAGCCCTCCTGGAAACTCTTCTTGTCGATGAAGGTCTCCTAGAGAAATGGCAGGAAGTGAACCAGCAAATCTTGATCATTAAAGCCAAGCAGCAGCAGTCGCTTGTCCATGAAAAGAAGATGCTGGAGGAGCAGGAAGAATTAAAAGAGCGCTCGATTGCTGTCATAAAGACTCTGGGTTCCAATGAAGAGGAACTGGAGCGTTCGAAAATTCAGCATAAAAGGCTTGAGAGTGCCCTTAAAGAAAAGGAACGGGAGCTTTTTGACGCTAAAAAAGAGGGAGAACGCTACGAAAAAGAGCTGAATCTCAAAAGAAAGGGGCTGTCTCCTCTTGAAAAAGAGATTCATGCATTAGAAATTGCCCTCACACAAAGCTCTGTAGAGAAAAATGCGATTGCGGAAGAGCTTAGCAAAAGATATCAGCTGGAAACGATTCCTCAAGAAGCTGTCATGGAAGAGGGCGATCTTGAGAGTGTCAACAGAGAGATCGGGCGTTTGCGCCATGCAGTTGCTGGAGCCGGGGCTGTCAACATGACAGCGATTAGCGAATATCAAGAAACCCAAGGGCGTTTTGAGTTCCTCGATAAGCAGCTTCAGGATTTAGAGAGCTCTAAAAAAGATCTTGAAGATGTGATCACCAAGCTCGATCAGGAAAGCCGCAAAATTTTTAAAAAGACCTTCCAGCAAATCCGGGAAAATTTTCAGAAAAACTTTGCCATCCTTTTTAATGGGGGCTCTGCCGATCTGACATTTACCGATAGCTCCGACGTTTTAGAGGCAGGGGTGGAAATTGTGGCAAAGCCGCCCGGCAAACAGTTACGTTCTATTTCATTACTTTCGGGTGGCGAAAAATGTTTAACAGCCTTGGCCCTTCTATTTTCGATTTTTGAGGTAAAAGCGGCTCCATTTTGTATTTTGGACGAGGTGGATGCCCCTCTGGATGATAGCAATATCGACCGGTTTACTAACGTTTTGAAACAATTTATTGATAAAACTCAATTTATTATTGTAACGCACAACAAAAAAACAATGGCTATAGCAGATCTTTTAATTGGAGTCTCGATGGAAGAAAAAGGGGTATCTAAGCTAATCTCATTAGCTTTGGAAAAAAAAGCTGCAGTCTTAACATAAGGAGAGAATGCTCATGATTATTGGAATCCCGAAAGAAATTAAAAATCATGAATACCGTGTGGGTGCAACCCCCGGCCTTGTCAGCCTTTTGACACAGTCAGGCCATACAGTTTTAGTACAAACTATGGCAGGGAACAAAATTGGTTTTACCGATTCGATGTATGAACGTGTTGGTGCAAAAATTGTTCCTAATGCAGAAACAGTTTATGGGGAAGCAGAGCTCATTGTGAAAGTTAAAGAGCCACAATCCAGCGAATTTCCTTTGCTGCGCAAGGGTCAGGTCCTCTTTTGCTACCTTCACCTAGCACCCGATCCAGAGCAATTAAAACATCTGATTGAAAGACAAGTTATCGGCATTGCCTTTGAAACTGTGACGGATCCTGAAGGAAGATTGCCTCTTTTGACTCCGATGAGTGAAGTGGCTGGAAGACTCGCGATTCAGGCAGGGGCAACTTCTCTGCAAATGGCTTACGGCGGTAAAGGGCTCCTTCTTGGGGGCGTACCTGGTGTCGCTCCTGCTAAAGTGGTCGTTTTGGGTGGCGGAATTGTCGGCACGCAAGTTGCCCGTATGGCGATGGGATTTGGAGCCGATGTCACCATCTTGGAAAGACGTTTGGCGCGATTAAGAGAGCTCGATGATCTTTATGGTCCTCAACTCAAGACAATTTATTCAACGCCTGTCTCTGTGGAAGAGGCTGTCATTGGAGCTGATCTCGTGGTCGGTGCTGTTTTGATTCCGGGTAAGAAAGCTCCGAAGTTGATCACGGAGAATATGGTCAGACAGATGTCCCCTGGAAGTGTGATTGTTGATGTCGCGATCGATCAGGGCGGTTGCTCTGAAACTTCTAGAGCCACAACTCACTCTGATCCGATTTACATTACCCATGGCGTTGTCCACTACTGTGTGGCTAATATGCCAGGGGCCTGTGCACGTACCTCAACGCAAGCGTTAACAAATGCTATTGCACCTTATGTCATGGAACTGGCAAATAAAGGTTACAAAACGGCACTCAAAGACGACCCAGGCTTTAAAAACGGGCTGAACGTCTTTATGGGCAAGGTGACAAATTTGCCAGTCGCGCATGATTGCGGCTATGAGTTCCACGAACCGGATAAGTGCATTGCATAATTCTAAGTTCTGTATTGGCATCGATCTTGGGACGAGTAATTCGGCTCTTGCCTATTTCGATCGGGAAAAACAGTCCCAGCCAATACAGATCTTCCGCATCCCGCAAGTGGGGAAGCATGGACATGAAGAATTTCTTCCTCTGCTTCCCTCTTCAATTTTTCTAGAAGAAGATGGTCAAAGGCTTGTGGGGACACAGGCTTTAGCGTTAGGGTCTAAAGTGCCCACACGTTGTGTCCTTTCAGCAAAAAGCTGGTTGTGCAATGTGTCTGCCAACCGGAAAGAAAAAGTCCTCCCTTTTGAGGTAGCCGACGCCTCTATCCGTTTATCTGCAGTTCAAGCCTCGTCTTTGTTTTTGTTGCACATCCGTGAGATGTGGAACCGTCAGATGGCCAAAAACAAGCCCGATCTGGCTTTGGAAGAGCAGGAGATCGTGCTGACAGTGCCTGCCTCGTTTGATGAGCTTGCAAGAGCGCTCACAGTTGAGGCAGCAACGATTGCCGGTTTTAAACATCTAACCCTTTTGGAAGAGCCTCAAGCCGCTTTTTATAATCGTCTTCTAGAATACGGGACAGAAGGTTTTGTTGAAGGGGATTCGATTTTAGTCTGTGACGTGGGAGGGGGAACCACCGATTTTAGCCTCATCCATGTTGTAGAAAATCTAGAATTGCGGCGGATGGCAGTGGGTAAGCACCTCCTTTTGGGGGGCGACAATATGGATTATGCCTTAAAGGCTATTTTGGAGGCCCGCGCTGCTCAACATTTGGATACAAACCAACAGCACATGCTTTTAAGCGAAGCCCGTCTCGCTAAAGAGGCATTCTTCAACGATCCGAAAAAAGAGTTTCATTCAGTGTTTATTACTGGAAGTGGCTCTAAAGTTGTGGGGGGAAGTCTTAATCTCAGTTTAAGCCGGAAAGAGGTTGAAGAGACGCTTGTAGAAGGTTTTTTTGGAATCTATCCCTTTGAGGAGGCCATTGAGCTGAAAAAGGGGAGCGCTGTCAGACAGATGGGCTTGGCCTATGAAACAGAGGCTTCGATCACCAAGCAACTCGCTCATTTCCTTTATAAAAACAAATGCGCCACAAAACCCACGTATGTCCTTTTTAATGGCGGCTCTCTGAAGCCTGTGGTCTTTCAAAAGCGCATTGTAGAATCTTTGGATTTGTGGTTTAAAGACCAAAAACCTGTCCAGATATTGCCCTCAAGCAGTCTTGATTTAGCTGTTGCTAAAGGGGCGGCTTACTATGCCAAAGTGCGCGGACAGCCCGATTATGTGATTAAAGGGGGAACTCCCAGAAGTTATTATCTCGAGATTGAAATGGGCGGTGAAAAAAAGGCGCTCACATTGCTTCCACGCGGGACAAATGAAGGGACAAAGCTCGTTTCGGAAAAAGTTTTCTCCTTGACTGCCAATCAGCCTGTTGTATTTCAGCTTTTGCACTCACACACACGTCTAAACGATCAAGCAGGGGATTTGATCCCGATTGTTGAAGAAGAGATGACACGCCTCTCACCCATCCACACAAGATGCCAATACGGGAAAAAAGAGCAAAAAGAACAGATTGAAGTGCAGCTGGAGATCACGCTGACCCCCATTGGTATTCTCGAGCTTGCCCTTGTGGCAAAAAACACACCTCACAAATGGAAATTGGAGTTTCAGGTTCAAGGGGACATTCAGGAAAAAAGGCTGTTCGATGCAATGGTCGACGAAGGTTCTTTAAAGCTGGCCTCACAAGAGCTTCAGGAGGCGTTTTCTGTGGGCTCTCAAAATAAGCTCGTCTCCGTCATGGGAAACCTTGAGAGTGTGCTTAAAACCGAAAAAAATCAATTTCCTCCATCTATTTTACGTGCCCTTTTTGAGACGCTCCTGTCTCAAGCCAGCAAAAGACATCTGGCAGCCCATTATGAAGTTAGATTTTGGAATCTCGCCGGCTTTTTCTTGCGGCCTGGAATGGGTTATCCCATGGACGAATTCCGGATTAAGCAGCTCTGGAAGCTGATTTTAGAAGATCTCAAAAGACCCAAGAGCGAAGAGGTTCAGCTCCAGCAATGGATTTGCTACAGACGCATTTCTGCGGGTTTAAGCAAAGGATGCCAGATTCAGCTCTACAATGAGCTCAACAGCTATAAACTGAAAAAGAAAGGCTACGCTTACGCAGAACATTTAAGGGCCTTAGCTTCCCTAGAGCTCATCGACATTCCCGCCAAAATCAAAATGGGAAATAACCTCCTCAAAAAAATTGTCTCCGGAGATGGTGAAAACTGCGATTACTGGGCTCTTGGGCGCGTAGGGAGCCGCGAGCTTTTCCACGGAAGCGCTGCCAACGTGATTCCCGCCAAAACCTGCGAGGAATGGATCCTGACCTTGCTGGATAAGCCTCAAGCCCAAAATCCCCAGCTTCCATTCACCTTGGCTCTCCTTGCCCGCAAAACAGGTTGCCCCCAAATCGATCTCTCTCAGCAGCTCATCGCAAAGATTGCCCCCCACATGGCTGACCTACAAGATCTCATAATAACAGAGCGTCCTCTCACGCATCAGGAGCAAGATCGTTTCTTCGGTGATGCTTTGCCTCCTGGCCTTTCATTGAGTGTAGGCGGATAAGTAAGAACAGGATAAACAAGATCGTACGCGGCATGATAAGCAGGATGAAAAAAAATAATAAAAATTATCCTGCTCATCCTGCCGCTTGGCTCACCTGTCTATCCTGCTTTGCCTCAAAATCGTAACGCCTAAATGTATAAGGGAATCTTGTTTTCTTGATGTTATTTTAATAATTGGTATAGACTTTTTCGCATGAGCACAAATTCTATACATACAGTTACGGTTCCGGCGTTGACAACGGCCGAAAAAATTTTCCAAGTGGTATCTGCAGCGATTGCGATCGCCATATTCATCATTGGGGCGCTTGCTTTGGCCTTAGATGGGTTGCAGGTGGGCAATTTGGGTTATTTAAGCGCCAACGGGGGCTTAGGCCTCTTTCTTTCTGCCCCTCCCATGATGATTATCCAGCTCTGCTACTTAAGTACCAAAAATACAAAGCATTATAGTATTGAAGATCTTGGAGATGAGCCTGTAGAAGTGACGACACGTGAGATTTGTTGTGCTAACCGCTTTACTCATGGCCATCAAGATGACAGAAATCCCCTTTGGGATACCTGGGAAAACATCACTTTGATGCATATGGGCGGATTTAGAGAGTATCCTCCTCTACCAAAACAGATGGCTGAATTGTGGGGACCATCGCCTGTCACTCCAATGGAAGATAAGCTGCGCATCCGTTGGATGAGGCATGCTTCATTTTTAATCCAAATCAAGGTCCATGATAAGGTCACAACTATTTTGACCGACCCCAACTGGTCAAAAACCATTCGATTTTTAGGGCCAATTCCTCTGTATTATGCATCCTTAGAGCCAGGCTTGCCATTTGATGAAGTACAAAAAGTCGATCTAATTGTTGATTCACACACGCATGCGGACCACTGCGATCCAGCAACAAATCAGCAGTTTTATGATCGGGATCGTTCTGAATTTTGCTGTCCAATGGGGGCAGCGGGGCTTTTTCCGAAAGGTGCCTCTGTGACACAAATGAGCTGGTGGCAGGAAATTACTCTGGAGGATGGAACCAAGATAACCTATCTTCCCTGCAATCATGCCTCTCAAACAACGGCCCTCGATTGTAACGAGTATTTATGGGGCGGCTACATGTTTTCGGTCCCCTTGGAAAATGAGCAGTGGTACCATCTTTACTTTATGGCAGATACGACCTGCAATATCAACCGCTCCATTCAAGGTTTCCAGCCAGAATTTTGGAAATTCGACACCCAAGTCTTTAACAGCATCCATGAGAAATTTCCTGTTATCGATTGCCTGCTCTATCCAACCGATCCGGAATGGGGTCAAGAGGATAAACATTCCAATGTCTATCAGGCCATTGACTTGATGAGTAGGATTCTCAAACCCAAAATGTTCATTCCGATGCATTGGGGCACTTGGCCGTTCAATACGCACGGAAGAGATCTTCTTGCGCCTGTCCGTATCTTGAAAGAAGCGGTGAAAGAACAAGACCCTGAACTTTTCAAGCGTCTTGTCCAGCTCAAAGTTGGTGAAGAGCTCACTCTCGTTCGCGGCAAATAATTCAACACAAAGGCACAAAGAGACAAGATGATTATATCTTCTCTTTGTGTTCTCTATCTCGACTTTTGCTTTTTAGCCACGAAGTGGCGATATTTGTTAGCCGTGGCGTGACCGAAGGGAACCCACGGAATGTGAATAGTATAGGAAAGGAGCCGCGCATGCGGCGAAACTCTTTGGCTTCGTATCGCCACTGCGTGGCTCAGTTGTTATATTATTCATTCTCCGTGGGTTCCCTTCGGTCACGCCACGGCTAACCAATATCGCCGCACAAGGCGGCTAAAAAATATATTAAATTATCCTATTTTATCCTGCCGTACGATCCTTTCTATCTTGTTATTTCTTAAAGATATAAAGCATGTGGCTTTTCGGAACTTTATCTAAACGAGTTTTGAGAGGATGGCCTTATAGACTTCATCTGCCGTGATCTGTTTCATGCAGCGGAAGTCGATGGGGCAGGTGCGCTTGTAGCATGGGGAGCAAGAGACATGTTTGTGGATGACGGTGCCGTGGCTATAAGGGCCGGTGGCTGTCGCATTGGTTGAGCCAAAAAGGGCGACGAGAGGAGTTTTGAGGGCATCTGCCATGTGCATGGGGCCGCTATCGTTGGTTAAAAAGACAGTGCACTGCTGGATAAGAGCCATCAATTCACGAATACTTGTGTTACCAGCTAGGTCGATGACGTTGGGCGGCGTGTTTTCGCAGATATCATGAACAAGAGGGGCTCCAGACTGGTCTCCAAAGCACAAAATGTAGGTATTTGGCCTTAAGCTAAGCTTTGTGATCACCTCTTTAAATCTTTCGGGAAGCCAACATTTGGCAGAACCGTAAGCGGCTCCCGGATTGACCCCCACAATAGAGGCACCTTCTGGGATTTTGTATTCTCTCAAAAGCTGGATGGCAGCTTTGCGCTCTTCCTCTTGAACATAGAGAGCAGGGGAGGTTTGTGAAAGCTCAATTCCAAGGGGCTCTAAAATATGTTTGTAAGTGACCACCAAGTGTTCTTCGCCCAGAGCTTCGGGTTTAGCGATGGGATCTGTTAGAAGAAAGTCTCTAAAATCCCCCTGAAAACCAATCCGTTTTCTGACTTGGCCCCGCCAAAACCACCAAGCAGACGAAAAGGAATTGGGTAAAAGAATTCCCAGATCATACTTGCCTTGTCTGAGCCTGCCAATGAGATCGCGTAACTCTTCCCGTTTCAAAAAGGGATTTGGGCGTGAGAAGGTGAAAATTTCATCCAAATGGGGGTTGCCCTTCAAAAGGGCGCTGATGCTGCCCCCTTGACACATCGCTGTGAGGGTGGCGTTAGGCCATTTTTTCCGCACATCGGCAATCACGGGTGTTGCCATGACGGCATCGCCAAGCCAATTGGGCATTCGGATAATGATATTGTAAAACGGATCGGGCACATTTCCATTTTATGAGGATGTTACTTTATTCGCATTTGATTTATACAATCGGCAAAAACAACTAGGGAGCGCAGTTGGAACAGCGCCGCAAAATTTTAGGAATTGACCCTGGAACGCTCATTACTGGCTATGGGGTGATCCTGGTCGATGAAAGAAGGCAATTTTCGGTCGTCGATTACGGATGTATACGACCTCCAGCTACTTTGCCTTTGACGGAGCGCTATAAAATTATTTTCAATGCTATTGAGACGCTCCTGGCACAATATGAGCCTGAATCGGTGGCTGTCGAAACACAATACATCCACAAAAACCCTCAGAGCGGCATCAAACTGGGCATGGCGCGCGGCGTTGCGGTTCTCGCTGCGGCTTTGCGGGAAATCCCTGTTTTTGAATATGCTCCTAGCCGTGCCAAACGGGCGGTTGTCGGAAAAGGCAATGCGAGTAAGGCGCAGGTCAAAGCCATGGTTCAAAGATTGCTGTGTTTGAAAGAGCCTCCCCATCCAGAAGATGCTGCCGACGCATTAGCCCTTGCGATCTGTCATGGCCAAGCTTTTAATTTAGGAATTAGATTATAAAATGTACGCCTTTTTTAACGGAAAACTCGCTCAAAAAAATCCTCACGAGATTGTCATCGATATCTCTGGCATAGGATACCTCCTTTTTATACCGGCCAGTCTGTATCCCAATTTGCCAAATCTTGGAGAAACTGTTTTTGTCCATACCTCGTGGGTGGTTCGGGAGATGTCACAGGCCCTTTATGCCTTCGCAAGCTCTGATGAACGGGATCTTTTCGAGGTTTTGCTCAATATTTCAGGAATCGGCCCTAAAACGGCTCTTGCGATCATCGGTCATATTGATATTTTGAGCCTGGAAGAGGCAGTTCTTACAGGAAATACGCGCAAGCTCACACAAGTGCCTGGAATTGGGAAAAAAACAGCCGAAAGACTCCTGATCGATCTCAAAGGCAAAATCAAAATCACCTCGAATTTCACTCAAAAAATTTCTGGATCATCGAAAATTCAAGATGCCCTCAATGCCCTTCTGCATCTGGGTTGCTCACAACAGCAAGCTGAAAAAGCGATCAAACAGGCAGCCGATGAACTCTCAGAAGAGTGTGATCTGGCTTCCTTAATCTCGGCCGCACTCAAGTATCAATAGTTGATTTAAATGCAGGATTTTGTAACTATTTTCCTTTTTTCGTCTTAAAATAAGGAATAGAAAATGACAAAAGAACGCACTCTTTCAATTATTAAACCAGATGCCACCAAAAAAAATCTTCTCGGCAAAATCATCGCCCGTTTTGAAGAAAAAGGTTTAACGGTTGTAGCAGCCAAAATGACCCACCTTTCAAAAAGCCAAGGGCAAGAGTTCTACGCTGTCCATAAAGCGCGCCCATTTTACTCTGATCTTGTTGATTTTATCAGCTCAGGCCCTGTGTTGGTCATGGTTTTAGAAGGGGATAACGCGATTGCCAAAAACCGTGAGATCATGGGCGCAACAAACCCAAAAGATGCAGCTCCAGGCACAATCCGCGCAGATTTTGCAGAATCCATCGACCACAATGCCGTTCATGGCTCTGATGCTGTAGAAACAGCCCAAGTAGAGATCGGATTCTTCTTCCAACCGAATGAGATCTTTTCTCGCTAATTTTTGGAGTGCGGTGACAAGTCAGACAAGTCACCGCACTCCAAAATTACATCTGGAAGTCGGAGCCGAGGTAGGTGCGCCGCGCTTCTGGGTGGGCAATTAACTCTTGGGGCGTGCCTGAGAGGAAGACTTTACCCCCGCAGATCAGATAGCTCCTATCGACGATAGAGAAGATCTCACGGGCGTTGTGGTCTGTGATGAGGACGCTGATATTTTTGGCTGCTAAGATGCGGATGATTT
The DNA here is from genome assembly GCA_964588495.1 of uncultured bacterium. GTDB lineage: Bacteria > Chlamydiota > Chlamydiia > Chlamydiales > JAAKFR01 > CAVPKN01. Next base: position 93,099 of record CAZPPS010000006.1, read on the forward strand.
GTTTGACATCGTGGATGGCGATCGGATCGATATTGGCAAAAGGTTCGTCGAGGAGTAAAAAAGAGGGGTTGGTGGCAAGGGCTCTTGTAATTTCAAGGCGCCTTCTTTCACCTCCTGAGAGTCCCGCAGCCTTTTTTTCTGCAAGATGGCTCAAATGAAGCTCTTCAAGGAGCTGTGCAAGCCTATTTTTAATTTCAACTTTGCTTAAACGGAGCGTTTGTAGGATGGAGAGGATGTTGTCTTTCACAGTGAGATTGCGAAATACAGAGGGCTCTTGAGCCAGATATCCCATCCCCATTCTCGCCCTCTCGTCAACCGGTTTTTTGGTGACATCAACAGAGTGGAAAAAAACTTTACCAGCATCTGGGCGGATGAGCCCCATCGTCATGTAAAAAGAAGTCGTTTTGCCAGCGCCGTTAGGTCCTAAAAGACCGACAATTTCCCCTTCTTGGATGGTGAAAGAAAGATCGCCGACAACTTTAGAGCCCCCATAGGACTTCTGCAGATTCTCGACACTTAGGATCGTATTTTTATCTTTTAGAGTCATTCTTAAACGGGAATCGTTGTTTTATTTTTTCTAACTCTTCAGGGCCAAAAGTAAAGCGTACAGCCCCCACACCCTGAATTTTTTCTTTTTTTGTGACAGGATCTTTTTGGGCGTATAGGGTGCGCGCCGCTAGCTGCAAGCCCCTTGAGGGGTCGTAGAATAAGACAGGAGCCTCTTTTCCTTCCATGACGAGACGCTTTTCTTCAGGATAGTAGTAGGCAATATCTGCGAGGGCATATTGTGGATTGGTTTCAGCATTGACAAAGCGCACATTATTCAAAAGAGTCACTTTTGTGGGCTCTATAGAACCGTTTGCCTCTCGGTAATCAATCTTTGCTTGCTCTGCACAGATTTCACCAAAAGCACCTGTAAAGCTCATTTGAGGGTTTCCATGAAGAATGCTGGTCTTCTCAACCCAATCTAGAAAAACAGATTCGCATCTTAAAATCCCCCCTCGAGAAAGTTCCAAGGAGACCTCATTTTTAAGCTCAATCCAGGGAAAATCGATGGAGCTTTGCCCCTCAGGGTCTTTTTTTAGCGTCGCACAGCGTGCCTGTATTTTGCCCATCGCATTTTCCACCATCACATTGCCCGATAATGTGACCCAATCACCGTTGTATATGAATGCATCTGAGCTGACATTTGTCTGTGCGGCACATAACCTAAGAGGCAGTGTGAACAAAAGGATTAGCCATTTTCTCATAATGCTTTGTCCTGAATTTGTGCCGACATCTGATGAGCTATAAAATCAATTTTTTCATCTTTAAAGGTAAGCTCAATCATTTTGGCCATTGCATGCATCGAGGGAGCCTCACCTTCCTGCGCATATTTCCAGAGCTCAGTATCGTCTGCAACCAAAATTCCTGTGTTGTAGTTGTAATCCGCTTTTTCAGCTTCCAGGTAACGGATCTGCTGCTTCTCCACTATCTGGCAGCTTAAAGGGCCAAAGTGTTCAATCACTTCAAAAGCTTTTTCTGTTTTGCTAAAACAAAGCTTTGAATGGTCGCTTAAGATATGCACATAAATGGGGGAATTGGATTGGTACCAAATCTGTTTTGAAATGCCCGTACGTTCTTGTGCGAACTCTTTTGTGTCTGTGTTAAGCGCAGATTTTCTTAATTCTTTAAAGGCTTTCCGGTCACTCTCATGGATTGGAAAAACAACGAACACAAAGACAAGTAGACTCAGCAGCGTTAGTACACTTAAGATTTTAAACACAGGCTCTGCATGGCCTCATGAATGCAGATCCACTCATCTACCAATTGAGGTAGATCGGAGAAGGGGATGACGCATGCGGCATCACTTTTTGCATTTTTAGGATCTGGATGTGCTTCTGCATAAATTCCGCTAGCGCCTGCTGCCAGACTTGCCCGAGCAAGTGTGGGGATAAATTCCCTTTTGCCGCCTGATAAAGAACCCTCAGAGGCAGGTTGCTGAACAGAATGGCTGGCATCGAAAAGGACGGGATAGCCCAATTTTTGCATAATGGGAATCGCGCGCATATCGCTGACGAGATTATTATAGCCAAAAGAAGTGCCCCGATCGGTAAGCAAAATCTGAGTATTTCCGGTCGAAACAATCTTCTCAACAGCATGGGCCATATCCCAAGGAGCCATAAACTGCCCTTTTTTGATGTTGATTACAGCTCCTGTTTTACCAGCAGCCACTAAAAGATCTGTTTGTCTGCATAAAAATGCGGGGATTTGAATGACATCGCACACTTCAGCAGCTTCCCGAGCTTCTTCAGGAGAATGGACATCGGTAAAAACGGGGACATCAAATGTGTTTTTCACCTTTTCCAAGATTTTTAATCCCTCTTCAATGCCAGGTCCTCTAAAAGAATTAACAGACGTGCGATTGGCTTTATCGTAGCTGGCTTTAAAAATGAAATTAACAGGTTTGGATTTGAAAAGGTTGACGAGAAAATCAGCGCATTCAAGCGTATGATCTTCATTTTCAATGACACAAGGTCCCGAAATGACAGTTAGCTTTTGTGCGCCAATAAGTAAATCTTTGATCTTTACAGGGTCCATAGTTTGCCGTAGTTTAAGGGATTTGGTAAAAGAATACAGCCGAGACGCAAAAAAACCTAGTTTTTTTCCTGCCACTTCCCTTATTCTACAGAACTATTGGACCGATAGCTCAGTTGGATAGAGCACCCGCCTTCTAAGCGGGTGGTCGCAGGTTCGAGTCCTGCTCGGTCCGTTACTTCTCTTCTTCCTCGAGGATTTCGAGATTCACACGCAGACCATTGCGAGATGCCACAGACATAAGAAGTGTGCGGATCGCGTTAATCGTTTTGCCTCTCTTCCCGATGATTTTTCCGATATCTGATTTTTCGACAGAAAGCTCAAGGATCACTGTATGAGTTCCGCCAATCTCATTGATTTTTACCTGGTCTGGATTGTCGACCAGATTCTTAACGATATAAGCTACAAAGTCTTTCATGGTTCTGTTCCTACAACAAAATGGATGTTTTCAGTTCGTAAATTCATAGTACAATAATTTTTTTTATATAGCTAGGGATTATTGGAGGACTGATGTTTCAAAAAAAATCCGTGCCCTTGCCCGACCTTTCCCAAATTCATAAATAACCTGAGTTTTGGGTTATTTTTCCTCGTAGTCAGCGGATTTTTGTGAGGCAAAATCGCAATTTTTTGCGAAGCTCATAGCTGAAAGCGCTATTTGCGAGCAAAAAAGTGCGATTTGGACCCCAAAAATCCCTGAGGATGAGGGAAAAGAACCCAAAACTCAGGTTAAATACTTTGATTCATAGAAAAATAGGGCAGGGGCAAGGGCAAAGGCAGGGGCAGGGGAGGATAGGCAGAATTATCTTTCTAAAAGAAATGTCACCGGTCCATCATTCACAAGCGAAACCCCCATAAGCGCTCCAAAAATGCCGGTTTGGACAGGTTTTCCAAGAGCCGCTCCAGTTTCTTGTACAAATTCTTCATAGAGCAGAAACGCAGGTTCAGGGAATGCTGCCTCCGTAAATTCAGGCCGATTCCCATTGGTGCAGGTGCCATAAAGGGTAAATTGAGAGACGATCAGAATATCGCCGCTGGATTGTCGGATATCATGATTCATTTTCCCTTCAGAGTCGGAGAAAATTCTTAAATTCAGAAGTTTATTGACAAGCCACTTCACTTTTTCAGGATTATCGTCTTTATGAACGCCCAAAAATACGAGCATTCCGTGGCCAATCTGCCCGCAAATCTTATCATTTACAGTCACTTTGGCTTCTTTAACTCTTTGAATAAGTGCGCGCATTAGCTTTTTCCAATCTTATCAACAAATATTTGCATATCTTGGGGTAAGGGGGCATTTAGCTCAATCACTTCTTGAGTCACGGGATGCAAAAAGCGGAGCTTCCGCGCATGGAGAAGCTGTCTTGAGACTCCATATTTTTTATTTAAGGCAGCCCTTCCATAAACAACATCGCCCAGAATTGGGAAGCCAATTGATTGCATATGCACGCGGAGTTGATGGGTTCTTCCCGTATAGGGGAGGAGTTTGACAACGCTTAATTCCTGATTGTATGCCAATGTTTGGATCTCTGTCTTGGCCTCTTTGCCTTTGTCCTTAAGCACTGTCATCTCTTTCCGCTTTTCTGGATGGCGCCCAATGTTGGCAACAATTTGTCGATTTCCGGGATTTCCTAAGCAAATCGCCACATATTCTTTTTCTACCTTGCGTAAAGCAAAAGCTTCGACTAAACGTCTCTGAGTCATTTCATCTTTTGCTGCCAAAAGTACTCCAGAGGTGTCTTTATCGAGCCTATGGACAATGCCTGGGCGGATAGTGTCTTTGATATTCAAGTTGTTACAGTGAAACAATAAGGCGTTGACAAACGTGCCGCTCCAATTGCCCACAGCTGGATGGACAACCATCCCCGGCGCTTTGTTGATGGCGAGCAAATGGGCATCTTCGTAGAGAATATCAAGGGGAATATCTTCTGCTTGGATAGAAATTTCTTGTGTAAGGGCAAACTCCACTTCAATCTCATCGCCCGCCTCAAGCTTTTTCCCTTTTTTGATCAGCTCTGCATTGACAAGGACCAGTTTTTCTTCAATGAGTGACTGAAAGTAAGTGCGTGAGTAGTCTGGAAATCTGCGGCTTAAAAAACTATCGAGCCGCATCCCGGCCTCTTCATCAGAAACTATCAGAAGTTCGTTGTCAGGTTGCATCTTTAAGCAGCTAAGCTCTCCTTGGAGTGCGGCGATTCTTCGCCGCCCTCCAAGGAGATCTCAATTAGGTTAAATCTAAAGTCACTAAACGTGGTGGGTTTTCAGAGAAAGGGTAGTTGGGGGTCAATTTTTTGAGGAGGCTCACCAAATGCTTCTCCATCCCCTCAATCTCTTCGAGAGTTGGAAACTCTGCAAGATGTTTACCAAGCCAGCTTTTTCCCTCACAATTCACTTCTTCAAGATAATCCTTTTTGCCAATAAGGAGGCTTCGGAGCGTCGCATTGGCTTTATTGAGCTCTTTTTGAAACAGCTGATCGCCGGCAAATCCTAGAAACAGATTGAGTTTGAACATTTTAGGTTCTCATTCTCATTTCTTGTGCTGCCTTTTTCGCCCTCTCCGATGCTTGCCGCATCTGATTTAAGCTCATCATCACAACCGTTTTGATAAACATGTCGTAAAATTTTTTCCCCTCTTCATCACCCATTTCTTTCATAATGGCTGATTTCAGTGCTCCTAGAGTCGCTCCTTTTTCCTGCGCCACTCCGCCGACATCTGCGTTTCCTTGAAGTCCTCCTTCGATGCCTCCGGTTCCTGGTGTCTTTTCAGGCGCTCCTCCAATTGGACTGCTCATGCTTTTTCCTCCGTTTCAACTAACTTTATTTTTTTTAGCTCTTTGTTGGCAATACGAATACCACGGGCAGTCACTCCTTTGATATGCACATTATCAAAGGTAAAGGCAAGGGTAGAAACTTTTTGTTTGGGTTTTGGTTTAAACTCAAGTTCAAGTCGAATCTCTTCGTTTGCAGAGAGATAACGCAGTTTGTCTTCTGGCTCTAAAAAGTTGTACTCTTTATCAAGAATGAACTGTTTGATGATGAACCGTTTAGCGTAAGGGATGCCATCAGCGTCGGTATAGACCACGCTAAAAGGGGTCTTTTTATCAGCAACGCCAATCCAGGAAATCTCGGCTTCTTTAGTGTGGATATACTGCTTTTCTGGAATTGAAATCACTGAGTATGTGCCATCTGCATAAAGCATTAGGAGTTTTTCCAAATTGGAGCATTCAAAACAGGTTTGCCCTCCCACTTTGGTTCCTAAGAATCCCGATTCAGGATCATAACAGACTTTGATCGCCTTCTCTGAGATTGCCCGTTTATCAAGCTCTTCGATGGCTTTGATCTGTGTTCTACGGGGAAAAAGAGACCCATATTTTTTCAAAAGGCCATTTAAATATTTGATTGTGAACTTTGTAACGTTTTTGAGGTTTTTTTCGACCTCTTCGAGTTTGTTGGCAAGGGCAAGAATCTCTTCCTGGTTTTTTGCGATATCGAAACGGGAGATGCGCCGTATGGGGATCGAAAGAAGTCGCTCTCGATCGTCGCGGGTAGGAATTCTGGCAAGTTGTGGTTGGAAAGGTTGGAGCCCTTTTTCCATAGTTGCGTGGATTTTTTCGTAAGTGTCAACATCTTCTATCTGTTTGTAGAGACGATTTTCGATGAAAATCTGCTCCAAGCTCTTCTCGAAGATTTTTTCTAATAGCCGATCCCGTTCAAATTCAAGCTCTGCTTTGAGATAGCCTTGCAGAAGTTCTGTATGGAATTTGAGGAACGTATCCACGTCACCTTCCCAAGGCAAACGCTCTTTAATCACCAGCATTTGAGGATGTAAAGTCACTTCGCAATCGGTAAAGGCGTAGAGGTGATCGATCATTTTGTTGGCATATGTTCCACGTGGCAACTTGATTTCAATCTCGACCTTTTCAGCGGTGTAGTCGTTGATTGCATCGATTTTAATCTTCCCTTTTTTGGCAGCTTCGTCAATCGAGCGGATGACCGACTCTGTAGTCGTCCCATGGCAGATTTCTTTGATGACGATTGTCTTTTCATCGACAACTTTAATCTGGGCCCGCAGCTTGATTTTTCCTTTTCCCTTGTCATACTCGGTAGGATCCATAATCCCGCCGGAGGGAAAATCGGGGAGGATTTTGAAAGGTTTATCTTCCAAAATCGCGATTTGTGCTTCTAAAAGTTCTGAAAAGTTGTGTGGCAAAATTTTTGTTGCCATCCCAACGGCAATTCCATCAGCTCCTTGCATCAAAAGAAGGGGGATTTTTGCAGGAAGAACAACAGGCTCGTCTGCTCTGCCATCATAAGATGGGGAAAATTGGGTGAGCTCAGGGTTAAAAAGGGTTTCTTTTGCAAGTGCACTTAAACGGGCTTCAATATAACGGGCAGCAGCTGCGGGATCGCCCGTGATCGGGTTCCCGAAATTTCCTTGTGTATCGAGCAGGAAATTTTTGTTTGCCACATTCACTAAGGCTTCTACGATAGGGGCATCGCCGTGGGGATGGAGGGCCATTGTCTGGCCTGCAATATTGGCTACTTTATGGAGCTTGCCATCATCCATTTGGAAAAGTGTCCACAAAATACGCCGTTGAACCGGTTTAAGCCCGTCGGCAATGTCCGGAATGGCCCTATCGAGGATCACGTAGGAAGCGTATCTGAGGTAGTTGTCTTTGAAAAAATGCTTAACGTCGTCCATTGTTTACTGATCTTCGTGGATAAGGTTGGTCATAATAAATTGTCTGCGCTGCGGTGTATTTTTGCCCATGTAAAATTCGAGCGTGGGCTTAATATCTGAAAAGGCGTGCACTTCGACAGGCTTTAGCTTCATATCTTTGCCGATAAACTGAGGAAATTCTTTGGGGGAGATCTCTCCTAAGCCCTTAAAGCGGGTGATCTCTACATTTTTCCCAAGGGATTTCACTGCAGCTGTTTTTTCCTCTTCTGAATAGCAATAGAGGGTCTTTTCTTTGTTTCTTACCTTGAAGAGGGGAGTTTCCAGGACGTGGATATGTCCTTGAATGACAAGTGATTCGAAATAAGTGAGAAAGAAAGTAACGAGGAGATTGCGGATGTGCATCCCATCGACATCGGCATCGGTTGCAAGTATCACTTTGTTGTAGCGCAGGCCAGAGAGGTCTTCTTCGATATTAAGAGCGCTCATCAAATTGAACATTTCTTCATTTTTGTAGAGCTGATCGATTTTAAGTCCGTGGACATTCAAAGGTTTTCCACGCAGCGAGTAAATGGCCTGTGTTAAAGGATCGCGCGAAGAAACAATCGAGGCGCTTGCAGATTCACCTTCTGTGAGAAAAATCATCGTCTTGTCGCTGTAGAGCGAATCATCGTTATAATGAAATTTACAGTCTCGAAGCTTGGGGATTTTAAAGGAGATCTTTTTCTGCTTTTCTTTGGCCTCTTTTTTAACTGCAGCAAGCTCTTTGCGCAGACGCTCGTTGAAAGCAATCCGTTCATTAATTTTTTGGGCAATATCTGGAAACTTATGCAAGAGTTTGATGATGGCCTCTTTAACCTCTTGCATGATCGGGGTGCGGATTTCAGTGTTGCCGAGTTTATTTTTGGTCTGAGATTCAAATATCGGGTCTTTGACTTTGACAAGGGCGCAAGCCACGACCCCTTCTCGAACATCTACTCCCTGATAATTTTTTTTGTAGAATTCGTTCACCCCTTTTAAAACGCCTTCTCTGAAAGCTGAGAGGTGCGTTCCCCCATCAGCCGTGTATTGGCCGTTGACAAAGGTGTAGTAATTTTCGCCATAACTTTGGGTGTGCAATAGGGCAAACTCGAGTTTTTCGCCACGGTAATGCAAAGGCTCATAGAGTCTGTCTGTTGCAACTTCGCTGTTTAAAAGATCGAGAAGACCATGTTCAGATTGGATCGCCTCTCCGTTATAAAAGAGGGTCAAGCCTGTGTTGAGATAGGCATAATGCCAGAGCCTTTTGCGGATATATTCTTCCAGGTAGCTGTACTTTTTGAAGATCTCGGCGTCTGCGATAAACTCAATATACGTTCCATTTTCTTCCGTTGTCGGCTTTTCTTTCTTAGACTGGATGACACCTCTTACAAAGACTGCTTCAAAAGATTTCCCATCCCGGAAGCTGCGCACTAAAAAATGACTCGAGAGGGCGTTGACAGCCTTTAAACCAACGCCATTCAGCCCCACAGAAAACTGGAAGACATCGTCGTTGTATTTAGCGCCCGTGTTGATCTGAGAGACGCATTCAATCACTTTTCCAAGGGGAATTCCCCTTCCATAATCGCGCACCGAAAGAAGTTTCGTCTCTGGATCATGAGCGATGACGATGCGGTTTCCATGATGCATGATGAATTCATCGATGCTGTTATCGATCACTTCTTTCAAAAGGATGTAAATTCCATCATCTACATGGGAGCCATCTCCAAGACGTCCAATGTACATTCCCGAACGCATACGGATATGCGTTAGAGCATCAACTGTTTGAATCGCGCTTTCGTCGTATTGGTTTTTCTTTGCCATAAGTGATCAGATGATACATTTACCGAAATATCTCGTCCACCATCTCGCCATCACCAGATCTGCTCGCAAAAAAATAATCAAAGCCGAGATAATGCAAAACTTTAGTTATACAACCTGCGCTTCATGGATATTGGAATCATTGGGATAAATCACAAATCGGCCGACCTGGAGTTAAGGGAAAAGCTTGCCAAAGCAGCGGAGCGCCTTTTTGGCCCCAGTCATTCGGCTCACGCCGATCTTTCATTTGTCCTTCTTTCGACCTGCAACCGTACGGAAATTTATTTCCACTCAGAAGATCCTGCCTCAACACACACCTACCTTTTAAACGCAATTCGGGAGCGCATTGACGAAGAATTTGAGCACCGAATCTATTCTTATTTTGGAATCGACTGTTTCTCACATTTAGCGCAGGTGACAGCAGGAATTGATAGCGCTCTTATTGGCGAAACAGAAATTCAGGGACAGGTCAAAAGGGCCTACGAAATGGCTCACGAATACCATAAACTAGCTCCAGAGCTCCATTTTCTTTTTCAGAAATGTCTAAAAATTGGAAAAAATGTCCGCTCACACGCAACTTTAAGCGCGTTGCCCTCCATGGAGGAGACGGTTTTGAATGTGGCCACAAGAGTCTTTGATGATGTGTCGCCCAAAAAAATCCTCTTTGTCGGTTTATCTGAGATTAATCAGAAAATTTTTCACCTTTTTAAGCGAAAAGGGTGTCACAACATCACATTTTGCAACCGCACACTCCAAAAAGCCTCCGATTTTGCCCGAAATGAGTCCCTAGACCTTCTTTTGTGGGCCAATCTTGAAAAGTGGGTGGATTTTGACTTAGCCATTTTTGGAACAAAATGTCCCCATTTTCTCATTCACGCATCCCAAGTCAAACCCTCTTCAGCATGCCGGCTTGTCATTGATTTGAGTGTGCCGCGCAACGTCGACCCCAAAATTGGAAAGGGCCCCACAACCCTTCTCAACGTCGATCAACTCAACCGGGAAATCGACCGAAAACGGAAAGTAAAAGCCCAAGCTCTTGCTCGCATCGAAACCGGTTTTATCGACTCAGAGGTGGAAAAGCTCAGCGCCCTCTTCAAACTCAAAGCCCGCCTCCGCTTCCAGCTCCAAAACTCAGCATAATGGACTTCTTGCATAACCTTGCCCCCTTTGCCTCTGTCCCTGCCCTTGCCCTTTTCTTAAAATTAGGGCAAAGGAGGGCAGGGTCAGGGGCAAGGGTTATGCAAGAAGTCTATTACCTGTTTAGAAGTCGGCGTGGCCAGGTGATCGTGGGAAGGGGATCACTTCGCGGATGTTTTCCATGCCGGTGACAAACTGGACAAGCCGCTCAAAGCCGGCTCCAAAGCCTGCGTGGGGGACACTTCCATATTGACGCAGCTCTAAATACCACCAGTAATCCGATTTGTCGAGCTCTTGACGGTCCATTTTTTCGACAAGAACGTCGTGACGCTCCTCTCTTTGGCTGCCGCCGATAATTTCACCAACTCCTGGGACGAGGACATCCATGGCAGCCACAGTTTTTCCATCTTCGTTGGCTCTCATGTAGAAGGCTTTGATGGCAGCTGGGTAATCACGGACAATCACAGGTTTTTTGAAATGTTCTTCGCAGAGATAACGCTCATGTTCTGATTGAAGATCGCAACCCCAATGGATGGGGAATTCAAATTTTTTGCTGCATTTCTCAAGGATAGAGACAGCTTCTGTATAGGTGATGCGCTCAAAGGGTGTATCGACAATGTTGCGCAGTCTTTCGACAACCCCTGGAGAGACAAACTTGTCAAAAAGTTCCATATCTTCCTGATTGTGCTCCAGCGCATCTTTAAAAACCGTTCTGAGATAACTCTCAGCAAGGTCCATGTTATCGTTGATATCGGCGAAAGCCATTTCAGGCTCAATCATCCAGAATTCAGCTAAGTGGCGCGAAGTGTGGGAATTTTCAGCTCTAAAAGTAGGGCCAAAAGTATAGACATCTGAAAGAGCGCAGGCATAAATTTCCGCGTTAAGCTGTCCGGAGACTGTCAGATAGGCCGATTTGCCAAAAAAATCTTGAGAATGATCGACCTCTCCCGCTTCCGTGCGGGGAGGATTTGCTTTATCCAAAGTTGTCACCTGAAACATTTTCCCTCCCCCTTCACAATCTGAAGAGGTGATGATCGGCGTGTGGACGTAAAAAAAGCCTTTTTCCTGAAAAAAGCGGTGTGTTGAATAGCTCAAAGTATTCCGGACACGGGTGACAGCCCCAATCGTATTGGTTCGGGGACGCAAGTGGGCAATGGAGCGCAAAAATTCAAAAGAGTGCCGCTTTTTTTGCAAAGGATAGGTTTCAGCGTCACAGTGGCCAATGATGAACACTTCATTGGCATGGATCTCAACAGATTGTTTGGCGCCAGGGCTCTGTTCTACTCTGCCAGCTACTCGCACAGAAGAGCCTGTTGTCAGATTCAAAACAGCTTCATAGTTGTGAAGATTTTGATCGGCAATCACCTGAAGATTGGCAAGCGTTGAACCATCATTGACCTCAATGAAAGTAAAGTTTTTCTGAGTCCGCACAGTGCGTACCCAACCTTTCACTTCCACATATTGGCCAACATTTTTCGGATCTGTCTTAATCTCTTTAATTTTCTTTCGCACAAAACCTCTATTTTCGGGCAAATTCTCTTAGTTGCCAAATTTCTTTGTCCCAAAGTGTGGGACCGCCAGGAGTTTCCAAATATTTAGGGATATTGCGTGTCAGCTCTGAGGTCATAAGAAATTTGAAACACTCAAGGCCAAGCTCGCCCTCTCCCAAATTTGCATGTCGATCTTTTCGGGAGCCAAGTGGGCCAACAGAATCGTTGATATGAAAGGCATACAGATTTTTGATCCCGATTATTTGATCAAATTCTTCGAGCGTCTTTGTCCAAGCGGCAGCTGTTCGGATGTCGTAGCCAGCTACAAATATGTGGCACGTATCGATACAAACACCGATTGGGATCTTGTTTTTTGTTCTATCGAGGATATAGGCAAGCTCATCAAAATTGCGCCCCACAGAAGAGCCTTGTCCCGCAGTTGTTTCAAGTAATAGGCGCAAATCGTCATCCACAAAAAAATCTTCCATGCCCAAAAGGCTCTCAACAATCCTGTCGAGGCAATTTTCGCAGCTATCTGTTGTGGCAGCTCCCGGATGAAAATTCAAAAATGTGAGATCTAAAGCCAAACACCTTTCAATTTCTTCGACGAAGGCGTGCCTGCTTTTTTTCAGCATGTCAGGATCACAAGAGCCCAAATTGATGAGGTAGCTGGAGTGGCTCATAATGGATTTTATGCCTGTCTCAATCTTGGTTTTTTTGAAAAGATCAACACTCTCTTCAGTAAGGACTTTTCCTTTCCATTGTTTTTGATTGGAAGTGAACAATTGAATCGTGTTCGCGCCAATACTTTTGCCCTCGAGCAACGCATTGTGAGGGCCACCTGCGGCTGAAGTATGGGCTCCAATGAGAAGCTGATCTGCGGTAAGTTTCATTATATAACACCCAAAAATCTTCAAAAATCATACACTAAAAAGCATGACGATGCAAGATACAAGCTCTTCTATTACCGCCAGCATTAAACGTTTTTTTTCAGGAACGATGATCAGCCGAGCAACAGGTCTTGCGCGTGAAGTTGCTATGGCAGCAGCGTTTGGCACCAATCCTGCGGTGGCAGCTTTTTGGATGGCCTACAGATTTTCCCATCTCTTAAGGCGTGTTTTCGGCGAAGGGGCTTTGCATTCCGTTTTTGTTCCCCACTTTGAATCTCTAAAAAAACAAGATGCGAAGCTGGGAGCCCGGTTTTTCTACGATTTGTCGATGGGGCTGACACTTTTTTTACTTTTCACGACTGTTTTGGCAGAAAGTGTTTTGGGTGGATTGCTCCTTTTTGCTGATTTGAAAGTGGGAACGATCGAAGTGCTCCGCTTGACCATGCTCATGTTGCCCGCTCTAGTTTTTATTTGCCTTTATGCCCTAAATACCTCGCTTCTCAACTGTGAGCGCTCATTTTTTATTCCAAGCGTGGCTCCCTCCGCGCTCAATTGTGTGTGGATTTTAGCTCTTTTCTTTTTGTGGCATCAGCCAACGAGCAAAGCGATGGAGGTTTTGGCAATGGCCTTGGTTTTTGCCCTCGCGCTTCAATGGGCCGTCACTTTGCCTAAGGTATTAGGCTATTTGAAGCGCTCAATGGGCGATTTAAAGTCGCAAAGCTTCTCTGGAAGGGAAATTCTTCTGATCCTCCGTCCTTTTTTATTAGGTTTGGGGGGTGTGGCAGCCACTCAAGTGAATAGTGCCCTCGATACCATATTTGCTCGCCTTGCAGATCCTGAAGGGCCTGCCTATTTGTGGTATGCGCTCCGCGTGCAGCAGCTTCCTTTGGCTCTTTTTGGCGTGGGTTTAACAGGGGCCATTTTGCCGCCCATCGCACGGGCAGTTCAAGGGGGAGAGAAAGAGCACTATCTGCATTTCATCAATTTTGCCTTAAAAAAAGCGGCTCTCTTTTTGATTCCGGTGACGGCTGCTCTTTTTGTCCTTGGTTTTTCAGGTTTGAACTTAATTTATGGCCATGGCGCGTTTACAAATAATGCTCTCATAGAGACCACTTTATGCTTGTGGTCCTACGGAATAGCTCTTTTGCCGATGACATTAGTTTTAGTTTTCGCCTCTGCCTTCTACGCACATAAAAACTATAGAACACCGACACTCTACGCCCTTTCGATGGTCGCTTTAAACATGTGTCTCAATGCTCTTTTCGTTTTCGTCTTCCACATGGGAGCTGTCAGTGTCGCTCTTGCCACATCAGCTGCCGCCTGCATCAACACGCTCCTTCTAGCCAGAGTACTAAAAGCCCGCTATGGTCTTAATTTGGAGGGTGTCTTTGCAATCACCACAAAGCTTTTGATAGCTTCTCTCTTCGCAATGCTTGTCACAATGGTATTGGGCGCTTATTTTGTCCAAGACAACACTCTATTTTGGCTGATGCAAAAAGAAGAGTTCATCTTCTTTCCGAGACAGATCCACACGCAGCTCTTTGTGTTCTGTGCCCAAGCTGCCTGTTTTGGTGTGAGCTTTCTAGTCGCCGCCTGGCTTTTGCGTATCCAGGAAATCCGCTCCTGGAAACCCCGCTTTAACTAGCTCAGGAAAATCAATCTGGGATCCTCAGGAGTGCGTGGGTTTCATAGCATGATATGAAGGATTTGCCTGATATGCATGATAGAATTCGGGTAAGCCCGCAGCTGCGGGCTTACCCGAAGAGGAATGGCTGCTGCTACGCATCAGCCATGTTACTTGATTAGACCTCTTGCATAACCTATTTTCGTGCCCGTGTGCGTGCCCGTGCCCGTGCCCGACCTATCTACGAGCCATTTTGATCAACATGTATACGACACGAATCAG
>CAZPPS010000007.1:0-29676 GCA_964588495.1 uncultured bacterium
GACAACAAACAGCCCGCTCCTGACGGTTTGGGGCAGTTTATTGAGCTTGGACTGGAAGCGATTGCCGAGCTGATTGAGAAAAAAGACCCCCCTGCCTGGTATGAAGTATTGGCGGTTACTGTGATGGGGATTGTCCAGGTTGTCGCGGGTGTTTTGGCAAAAGCGTTCATCCCTTTTGCGGGCGAATTTATCGGAAACTTCCTGATCAGCACAGGAATCGACGATGTGATGTTTGCAATCACAAGTGCGATCAAAGGAGAATTTAGTTGGGAAGACTATGGAGAGGCAAAAATTGCCTCCATGAAGCGCTCTGCAATCTCTGCTCTGATTTGTTGCGGCGTCTCGTTTTGCTCCTCACTTGTCTCTACAGGATCCTTGGCAACAGCTGTTGATACGCAAAAACTGACGAGTGTTGAAAAAGCTGTGAAGGCAGGGCAAGTTGTCAAAGAGAGTGTCAATTTGGGGAGCTTTATTGCCAAAGAGGTGGGGCGGACGTTTCTTTCGGCTGGAATCTCGCAAGTGGCTGGCATGGGGCTCAACGCGATGGCAGGGGTTATTTCCAAATCCTACGAAGGAGACGTGAATGGGAGCATCAATTCAGCTGTTGATAAACATTGGGAGCTTGTCGCCACGCAAGCAGAAGCCCTTTTTGATAAACTTCAGGGAGATGCCAGCATCAACGCCAATTTAGATGAGTGCATCCGGGGCGCTCTGAAAAAGATGCAAGATGCCAATGTATTTGACCACGCAATCCGGGGAAGCAAGCAGGCTTTGCCCAAACTTGGCGAGTCCATCGGGGGAGGCTGGGGACAGTTTATCAGCCATGCGCCCTCAATTGCGAATTTGGGAGTCTCGATCGGAAAGCTCACGAGTCTTGTAGAAGATAGTGTCCATCAATTGGCGCGGGATGTCAGAACCACTAAAGAGACCAAAAACCGTCAGGAAAATCCTAACAATCCCCTCGAGAAAACGGCCTTTATGCGAAAAGTGCGCGATGAAAAGAAAAAAGAGTTTTGCACGCAGCTCTCCTTGGCCTTTAATGGAATTCTCAATAGCGCCGTCTATGAGCCTTTAGTTTCGATGGGAACCAAATATTTGGTTGATAAAGCGCAAGATGCGTTCCTTCCCGAAACCAAAGCTGAAAAACATGCCAAGATTGCAGGACGGGTTGCAAAGGCCCTTCAGACAGAGAAAAATGTCGACGAGGCCTTTTTTGACAAAATCCAGCGGGAATGGGAAGATGCAAACGATGAGGTCACCGATCTCTCCGATTCCGATCTTCAGAAGACGCCCGTTAATTCCAGCGCTTCCATAAAAGACCTCAAAGAGCAATATGGAAGCTCTTTGAAGGTCTATAAGGATGGCGAGGGAAATCTCTACGCCCAAAGACCGTCCTGTGATGAATATGCCCAAGGAATGTGTGCAGGAAAAGCTGCCGGCGATCCTGAAATTGCCATCCTTGCCAAGCTGCACCATCGAAATATTGCTGTCCACATGCCCGACGGCACCACCAAAACCTATACAGCAGAGGGGAAGATTGTCACTTCTGATCTTCAGGCAAAAGACACGATCAACCTCAACTTTGAAAACACAACCAGCGGCGTCGGCCACGTCAAATGGGACAAAGATACAGGCCCAGCTCCTCAAAATACCCTCGATTGTGTCTACGATGCTGTCATCAAAGCCACTGGCACCAACGAAAATGTAGACCACCTCCGAAGCCGCGCTGCCGACAGTCTCAAAACGGACCCCGAAAACAAACTCTTCTTCCACAATTGGAGCCTCGAGGGAGAAACCAAACACTTTGCCGGCAAAGAAGTCGAAGTCGCCGACTCCCCCTGGAAACTCGGCGATTGGGATCTTTCCCGTTCTGAACCTCCCCCTAATCTCATGCTGAACCGTTTCTTTGGGGTACTACATGCAGCAGGGGCCATTTCAGAAGGTGCCATTGGAGTGGCTCTTTCTGGAACAGTAGCTGGTGCAACCGTTGGCGTCCCTCTGATACTGCATGCAGCCGATAATTTATGGGCTGCCGGTAAAACGATTTATTCAGGGCATTTAGTAGAGCCGCAATTCAACCGCTTATTGCAATCACAGTTTAATCTTACCTCACTACAAGCAGGTCTTATCAATGACACAATTGGCTTAATCGGTTCAGTCGGTGGTGGTGTTATGCTGGCTCGTCTGGGTACAAAAGCCCTTCCATCTGCAGCTCTGTTGTCTGAAGAACTTTCAGAAGTTAGCTACATGTCTGCCAAGAATTCAATGAATGGGGTACGATTAAGACATCAGCTGATTTCTCAAGAAATTGGTGGGATTGAGGGGCATGCTTTTAAAAAACATGTGTTGAAGCAAGGGGAGTTTCCTGGTTGGATACGGACGCGCGCGCAATTTATTGAGCATGTGGAACATGTCGTCAATAATCCTACTTTGACAAAACAACTTGCTAATAGAAGAACTGCCTATTGGCATCAGGAAACCAGTACTATAGTGATTCGAGATCCAAGAAAACTTGATGGGGGAACTATGTTTCAACCACGTAATGGAATCAAATACTTCGAAGGTTTATAAAATATGTCTACAAACAAAATTAATATAAACTCAAACGAGTTCTATATAATATTAGCTGTTCTTAACGAAGTTTGTCACGGATTAAGGATATCAAATTTTGAGAAAACAATTGGGGCTGCAGAACAGACTGTCATTGCTTTCATGGATGGCCTTAAAGCAAAAGGACTTTCAGAGGAAGTGCTCTTGTTAAAAGATAGTGAAGTACAAATTCTGAAAAATTCATTTAAAGAAGTTTTTAGACAACTAGAAGAATTTGAGTTTGAAACCCGTATTGGCTTTTCGATCGAAGAAGCTCAAAAAATAGAATCAAAGTTAGTTTCCCGTTAAAAAGAAGCTGCGCTTCAAAGAACGGGTTGTGCAACCACACTTCATCAAGTAAAATATTTTCATTTGAACTCACGCTGGTCTCAAATGAAAACAAAAGCATTCAAGCCAAAAACAACGACCACCATTTCTGCTGTAGAAGAACCGAATGGATACAAAGATGTCCAAAAAAACTGTCATCAGCAAAATCAAAGCTGCCCAGACAAGGGCGATGACAGCAGTCAATCGTGAACTGATTGAGATTTATAGAGAGATAGGGAAAACCATTCATGAACAACAGGAATCCGCTGGGTGGGGGGAATCCGTTGTAGAATTACTTGCCAAAGATTTACACAAATCATTTCCAGGGATGAAAGGATTTTCTTCGCGTAACCTTTGGAGAATGAAGGATTTCTATGTCTCATATTGCAATAACCCAAAACTGACGACACTGTCGGCAGAAATTAGCTGGTCCCATAATGTAGCTATTCTTTCGAAATGCGAGAATATTCTCGAGAGGGAGTTTTATATGAGGATGTCTAAAAAAAGCGGGTGGAGCTACCGTGTTTTGTTGAATCAAATTGATAATCAAAATTTCGAAAAGACGATGATCAGTCAAACCAGTTTTGATCGGAACTTGCCGGAAAAGATGAGACCCGAAGCTAAACTGGCAGTAAAAGATGAATTTATTTTTGAATTTTTGGAATTAGGTGATGAGCATAGCGAATATGAGCTCGAAAGTGCGATCTTAAGAAACATGGAACACTTTTTAAAAGAGGTGGGTAATGTCTATGCCTTTATGGGGTCGCAATACAAACTAGAAGTGGATGGGCAAGCATTTTTTATCGACATCCTTCTCTACCACAGAAAATTGAAATCCCTGGTTGCTATTGAGCTAAAAATAGGTGCTTTCATTCCTGAATACGTCGGCAAAATGCAATTTTACCTCGCAGTCCTCAATGATAAAGTAAGGCTTGAAGATGAAAATCCCTCAATCGGGATCATTCTCTGTAAAGAAAAGAGCAGGACGATTGTGGAATACTCCCTAAAGGATACCACAAAGCCAATCAACATTGCCGCTTACAAAACGACGACCCATTTGCCCAAAGAGTTAAAAGACGAATTGCCTTCCCCTGAACAAATAGCTTTGCTTTTGGAGCATATAAATTAAAGAGCAGCAGGTTTCCCCGCTGCTCCTCATGAGAATTACTTCTTGTCTTCGTTGTCGTCGATGATTTCGACTTCAGCTTCTTCGATGTTGTCATGCTTTTTGGGTTCGGCTTGGGGGCCGCCTGCGCCTTGAGGGCCTGCGCCAGGCATTGGGCCGGGGCCAGGTTGGCCTTGAGGGCCTGCGCCTTTCATCGCTTCGCCAATTTTTTGCATTTCTTGGTTGAGGGCATCTTTAGCTGCCTTGATCCGCTCGATCTGATCTGATTTGACCGCCTCTTTTGTGGCATCAATTTTTGATTGGATGGAGCTGGTGACGTCAGCTGGGATCTTATCTTTGTAGTCCTTAAGAGCTTTCTCAGCCTGGAAGCAGAGGGCATCGGCTTCGTTTTTCACGTCGATGTCTTCTTTGCGCTTTCGATCTTCTTCTTTGTGAAGCTCCGCATCTTTCACCATCCGCTGGATATCTTCGTCACGAAGACCTGATTGGGCTTCAATTCGGATCTTCTGTTCTTTACCAGAAGAGAGATCTTTTGCAGAAACGTGCAAAATCCCGTTGGCGTCGATGTCGAAGGCAACCTCGATTTGGGGCATGCCACGCGCCGCTGGTGGGATGTCTTGCAAGTCAAAGCGGCCGATTTCCCGGTTGTCGCGAGCCATAGGACGTTCACCTTGAAGAACAACGATGGTCACCGCTGGTTGGTTATCGCTGGCCGTTGAAAAGACCTGCTTTTTCTGTGTAGGAATGGTTGTATTGCGCTCAACAAGAGGTGTCATCACCCCGCCGAGCGTTTCAATTCCCAATGTTAGAGGAATGACGTCGAGAAGGAGCACATCTTTAACGTGGCCTGCCAAAACTCCACCCTGAATCGCTGCGCCCACCGCAACCACTTCATCAGGGTTAACCCCTTTATTGGGTTCTTTTTTGAAGATGCTCTTGACCATCTCTTGGACGGCAGGCATACGGCTCATACCGCCCACTAAAAGGACCTCATCGATTTGCTCGGGAGTGAGCTTCGAATCTTTAAGGGCTTTGAGGCAAGGCTCTTTTGTTCGGTTAATCAAATCGGCGCAAAGAGATTCAAATTTAGCCCGTGTGAGTGTCAACGCCAAGTGTTTTGGACCTGTCGCATCCATTGTGATAAACGGCTGGTTGATTTCAGTCGATGTCACTCCAGAGAGTTCAATTTTTGCCTTTTCTGCGGCATCGCGGAGGCGTTGAAGAGCCATTTTGTCTTTGCTCAAATCAATGCCCTGCTCTTTTTTAAATTCGTCCAGCATCCAGTGGATGATCACGTTGTCAAAGTCATCGCCCCCAAGGTGCGTGTCCCCGTTTGTCGCGAGCACTTCAAAAACGCCGTCGCCAATTTCAAGAATCGAGATATCAAAAGTACCGCCACCAAGGTCAAAGACGGCGATTTTTTTGTCGCCCCCTTTATCGAGGCCATAAGCGAGTGCTGCAGCTGTCGGCTCTGGAATAATACGTTTCACTTCCAGGCCAGCAATTCTTCCGGCATCCCGTGTAGAGGCTCTTTGAGAGTCGTTAAAATAGGCAGGAACTGTGATGACAGCTTCTGTGACGGGCTCTCCCAGATAGGCTTCTGCTGTCTCTTTCATCTTAATCAGAATTGCAGCTCCAATCTCTTCTGGTGTGAGCAGTTTCTCGTTCACATTAAAGACAACATCCCCTTTATCATTGGCCGCGACCTTAAAAGGGACAGTCTTAATTTCAGACTGAACTTCGTTATATTTGCGTCCGATGAATCTTTTAGAGGAATTGATCGTATTTTCTGAATTAGTAACAGCCTGTCTTTTTGCAGGAACACCCACTAATCTCTCATTTCCTTTATAAGCCACAATAGAGGGCGTTGTACGGGTCCCTTCAGCAGAGGCGATGACCTTTGCCTGGCCCCCTTCCATCACAGCCACACAAGAGTTTGTGGTGCCAAGATCGATTCCAATGATTTTTCCTTTTTTTTGTTCCGCCATTTTTATTGTCCTTCCTCAATATTTTCATTATTAACTTCTTCGGGAGTCGATTTCTTCGTGACTTTGACGCGTGCAACGCGAATTGGGCGATCGCCCACCTTATAGCCGCGCACAAATTCTTCAATGACCACTCCCGGTGGATATTCTGTCGATTCAACCATTTCAACAGCTTCGTGCAGGTGAGGATCAAACGGTTTTCCGATGCTATGATACTCGTGCACGCCGTGCTGGTTGAGAACTTGTTTAAACTGGTTCATGAGCATCTCAAAGCCAACTGCCCAATTTTTGACCTCATCCGACATGCTCTCCGCAAATTGGAGGGCTTTTTCAAAGCTGTCGATGGGATGTAAAAACTCGATTAGGACATTCTCGACTGAGTGTTTGATCAGATCCTGTCTTTCTTTTTGCATCCGCTTGCGCACATTTTCCGATTCGGCAAGCATGAGCAAATACTTTTCCTGACAACTTTTCAGCTCTTGTTGCACTGTTTCGAGCTCCGATTGGGGAGGTTCGGGTTGCGTTACTTCTTCTTCTGTCATGATGATTTATCCTTAATTTCCAATAGCTTTTGCGTCGTTTGACCCACAATAAAAGGGGAGCGGGGTTCGCGGAAGGAGAGTTTATGCTTTAAAAGACTTTTAGTCAGGGATTTCGATACAGAATCTGAAAAAAGCTGGAGCATGGCGAATAATTTATGGTAGGGCATGCGACAAGGCCCCAAAAGTCCGACGGCTCCTGCTTTTGTCTGGCCAATGCGGAAAGGGATTGCAATGACGCTACAGCCGGAAGCGGCTGAGGCATAAGGAGCCAGCTCTTTGCCAATCCAGCAGCTTAGGTTTCCTGAGCGGACGCAATCATTTAACAAAAGGCGCATGTGGGCTGTGTTTTCAAAAAGAGAGAGGCCGGTTGTTAAAGCCAGTGGGTCGCTAAATTCGGGGTAGGAGAGAAGTTGTGAAAAACCTGTCCGAAAAACCTCTTCACTGCTGAAATTTGAGTAACGGACGATATAGCGGAGCATGATTTCATTATAAAATGATTGTCCAAGAAGCTCCTCTTCAAGGGGGATATTCTCAGGAGGGGCATTGACGCCCCCTTTGAGCCTCCATTGAAGGTAGGATTCAATGCGCTTAGCGGCAAAAGAGCTTAGTTTTTGTTTAAGCGGGATCACTTCGGTTAGAATTTGGCCGAAATCGGTGACAATCACACTCAAGAGACGTTCAGGATCAATGGGGACCAATTTAATATCTAAAACAAAATCGTGATCGAAACGGACTGAGGTTAGAAATGTGGCAAGTCCCGTCAATTCACTCAAAGTTTCCGCTGCGAGCTGCAAATAGCGCATGATGTGGCGAGCAGAGGTTTGAAGTCCTTTAAACTTCTCCTCAATTTCGGAGGGAAGAGTGAGGGGCTCGTCCAAACAACCTCTCGCATAGACTCTCAATGCCTCATTTGTGGGAACCCTTCCCCCTGAAGAGTGGGGCTGACGCAAAAAGCCCTGTTTTTCAAGCTCCACAAAGTAGTTACGGATCGTGGCCGAGCTTAAATGGTCAAATCCGTGCTCTTTTAGGGTATTGGAGCCAATGGGTTTGCCAGTATCCAAATAGAGCTCGACAAGTCCCATGAGAACCTGAAAGGCTCGACTATGCTTCTTGGACTCTGCCGGTTTTTTGATATTTTCTTTAATCATGACCCGATTATAGCTTCAAAGCTTCTCTCGGGTCAAGGCCTTTTTAGCAGTCGACGCTTTTGAGTGCTGAATTTTAAAGCTTGATGAATAAAATGATTTTATATATACTTAATTATTAAGGAGTTAATTATGGATATTGGAAATATTACAAAAGTGATTTCCTCAGTTGGAATCCAAAGAGCTGCCCATCTTCAGGCGGAAACACAGCTATTTGAGGCTACACTTTCTCTTTTGATGTTCCAGCTCCACACAATGGTTCTCCAATCCTGGCAACGTTTTGCCGAAAATCAAAATGATCTGGCAGAAGATGCTGAAGAAAGGCATGCCGCCCAAAGACAAAGGGCTGCCGAGCTCATTCATCAACGGAGAGAAATCGAAGATCTGAACCAAGATTACCGCCTCTACGGAGCCAAGCGCCAAGCCGGCAAATTCCGCTTCCACCAAAGCAGCCATCTCCACCTCGCTGTCTAAAAAACGTGCCCTTACCCTTGCCCAAACTCTCGTCTCAATTCTATAGAGACACAAAGAGATAGGATTCTGCACTCTCGCCTATTTTAAGAAATAATTCATATAATCTTAATAATATTCTGGTATAATTGACTCTTGATAAAAGGAGGTATTTCGTGGCGATTTCAAATGATTGTCATTTTCAGGCAGTTGCAGATACAAGGACGGCTGTGAGCCTGGGAGTTTTCGGGGCAGTAGGGACAGCTATTTTAGCGACGTTTGTTGTTTTGGCAGTTTTGAAGACTTTACCTGTTTGGGCCTATGGGATAGGCGGAGGCGCTTTTGTGGGATCTTTTGGGGTTGGAGCTTTGATTGCAACTGTGCGTCGTCAAGAATATGCCAGTACATTTGAGCCTGTTCCGATCGGAGATCCACTCCCAATAAAATTTATTCCGAAACAGTCGTCGACAAACTTTAACCCTCCATTGGAAGAAGTTCTCGATAGAGCCACATGGATTGGTGTGGATCGCCATGTGAACAAAAATTGTCATCCTCCATCGGTTGTATGGCCCTTCGTTTCCGGAGATTGCAGGTTTAGTTTGACAGTTGATGGCAAGCGATTAGAGTATGACAATGTGCGTGTTGCCGTTTTTTATGTGAAAGATGATCAAGTGTACGCTAAACTTATCCTGAACGGCGCGATGAAAGACATTCTTGTACATAATAGTATTGGAAGAAAATATGGAAGTGGCGCTAATGAAGGCCAATGGGAAGCAGAAGATATGTCGAAGTATGCGGCGGAGGAGCGTGCGGTCGAATTAAATCAACAAATGTATCTTGAGGGATATCTGTCGTACCATGCGGCCTGGTCGATTTTGTACGATCGTATGCAATATGGACAGGCAGCTCGCCTTTTTGTATCCACACCATCATCGGGCTATAAGCTGAGATTTACAATTCCAGGATTTAGCTTTTACCAACAGTCGGATGTTCTATCCGAGGATGGCAAAGTAGAAGCTGTAGAAATTAAATTTTTCCGCAAAATGGATGTTCCACTTTTTGATCAAGAGCAAATTGGATTACTAGAGCGCTCTCCCGTTAGCTGGCATCGAGATATAGCTTTGCAATTGGAAAGCAATATTTGGAGTTATAAATTTGCAGCAGAAACATTTGAAAAAATTGAATATAACCCTGGCACAGAGCGATCTTATGCTGAGGTTACATTGAAAGAAAAGGCATCTAAGGTTTTTTTCTACTAGAGAGGCCAAGCGTTGCCCATTTTCAGACAGAAAAACAGCTTTTTAAGGCCGCCTCGCCGTCTAAAAGCGTACCCTTGCCCAAACTTCGCCTCACAATTTTGCTCTAATTTTAAAACACAAAGGCACAAAGACGCAAAGAGATAGAAAAAAAATATATCTTTTCTCTCTGTGTTCTCTCTGCTCTCTGTGGTTTTTAAAAATACCCGAAAGTTATTTTGCGAAAGTCTGTGGGGAAAAATAAAAAACCACAGAGAGCAGACACAGAGAGAAGATCCTTTCTTCTTCTTTGTGCCTTTGCGTCTTTGTGCCTTTGTGTTTAATCGGCTTTAGTTATCCAATTTGTTGGGCGTATGCTTACGGTGCCAATAGCCTGAAAGGCAGCTCTTGAACTTAACTCTCTTTAAGATGAGCGTATTCCTGCTGTGTCCGGATGATGTTTTTGGCAACAAATTCGACAAGCCGTAAATAGCCATCCTTTTCTTCGATGCCAAGTTCCATAACCATCAGATATTCTTTTTCGTCCTCTTTCCCAATTTTGGGGGGAAGATAGCCAGCCTTTAGTAAAATAATTGAAGCAAGCGCTTTGCCTGTCCGTTTATTGGCCTCATGAGAAATATGGATGCGGACAATGTCAAACCAGATACGGCACGCCTTCATTATTGGGTGCATCTGTTCGTCTTTTAGAGCAGCTAAAGAGTTCTGCAGATCTTCGGGAAGGGTTGCTGCAGGTGGAAAATGGTGATACCTTGCTTTGAACCACAGGACCAAATCGAGTTTGTTATCATTTCTTTTTTGTTCTTGAATCCATCGATCGGCAGCCTTTGGGATATCGATTTCATGCCAGTGCTCTTTAAGCTGTTTTTGTGTCTGCTCTGAAGCCTGGATCGCAAAACCTTCCTGCTGGATTTTAGCGTATTTTGTCGTTATCCAGGATTTTTTGACTATACAGCTCTTAATCCGGTTTTCTTGATTGAAAAATTGAGCCCGATTTTTTCCGGTTTGTCTTGTAAATTCTATGTCAAAGGAGCACGATGCTAAGGTTGTATTAATCTCAAAGCCCCCTTTGGGCCACACAATATCTTTTGTTCTGAACTCGCCGGGAGAATCATTTGCCAGACGGGAGAAAAAGCCATTATATTTCATCACGGTTTCAACTTTGAGGATTTCTTCTACAGGCATCTCATCGATTAAAAATTCCTGTTCCAGTGCATCGAGGCCATAAATCCAAAGGAAAGGGGTAATTAGAAATCAAACTACAGTTAGACTCAGGCTTCTATGGTGCCAAGCGTCAAGCCGGCAAATTCCGCTTCCACCAGAGTAGCCATCTCCACCTCGCCATCTAAAGTCAATCAAAAAGCTTTCGTGAACGAGCCCCTGCCCTAGCCCGGTCTTGCGTCTCACAAATCTGAGTAAATTTTTAAACACAAAGACGTAAAAGATTTTTTGGAGTGTGGTGACTTGGTCCAACGCTTTTCAAGGAGCTTTTCTGAAAGTAGCGGCGACTTTTTTGCCGCCCCCTAAAGTAAAATCCCGGGTGGCGACAAGTCACCGCTATCAGACCTTAGAGTGTGCAAAAGCGGTGACGAGTCACCGCAATCCAAAGGCGATGAAGCGGGCGCAGAAATTGGCCTTAATCTTCAATGAGAGGTGGTCGTGGGCCCAGGAGAAGACGTTGTCGCTGTCGACGAGTTCTTTGGCGCCTCTGCGTTGAAAATGGGGTTTAAGATCAGGAGTTGTAGGCCGTGAATTTGCGTCCCCCCCAAAAATTAGAAGGGCCGGAATTGTAAAAGACGGGAGCATACCGATTGATATTGGAGTTTGTTGGGTTGCTAGTGGTATGGGTGGAATGAGACTGTTCAAGTGTTGGGAAGTCTACGCCATTGCTCAAGTCATAGAGTCTACGCTTTCTAATGTCGGATAGAGTTTCAAACGCTTCCAGCAAAGATTTAAAAGTTTCTTCTGATTTTTCCCTGGCTGAAGGCTCTACTTTATCAGGATGGCACGTTAGAGCTTTATTTTTGTACGCTTTCTTGATTTCATCCTGAGTGGCATCTTGTGCAACTCCCAAAACTGTATAAAAACTCATGATAAGCCCTTTTTAAATTCCCCCTCAATTATATCAAAATAATAATAAAAATCAATTAAGAATTTATTAATTTTTTAGAGAGCTAGGTGGTCGCGGGCCCAGGAGAGGACATTGCCGATGTCGACGAGTTCTTTGGTGCCGTCGCGTGCTTCGATTTCTACTTTTTGTTCAGCAGTATAGGCTTTGCCGACGATCAGTTTGTAGGGGATGCCGATCAGGTCGCTGTCTTTGAGTTTGAAGCCAAGTCTGAGGTCTCTGTCATCGAGCAAAGGCTCATAATGATGCACTGAGAGCTCTTCGTAGAGCTTTTCAGCGGCGCCGACAAGATTGGGATCTTGAGTGGCAGCTGCTGTGATCAGGATTCTATACGGAGCGATGATCATCGGCCAGATGATCCCTTTATCGTCGTGACGCTGTTCGATGCAGGCAGCCGCTGTCCGGCCAACGCCAATGCCATATGTTCCCATCCAAATAGGGCCTGTGTTCCCATTTTCGTCTTGGAAAAGGGCGCCAAGCTTTTCTGTGTAGCGGGTTCCGAGATTGAAAATGTGGCCAACCTCAATCCCTTTTTGGGCTGTGTAGGTTCCGCCCGCGATGTGTGGGCATTGATCTCCCGCTTCTGTCAAGAGATAGTCATCAAATTCAGGCTCTTGAATGTCTCTGCCCCAATTCACGTTGATGTCATGGATATCGTCGGCGTTGATGGCGCAGATAAAGTTGGTCATTGGCTTTGATGTATTGTCCGCATAAAAAGGAATCGGGCAGTTGATCGGCCCGATAAAGCCAAAACCGGCTCCTGTGAGTTTTCTCACTTCTTCTTCACTTGCAAGGGCGATTTCGAGGGCGCCAAATTTGGTTCCCACTTTCACGTCGTTGACTTGACGGTCGCCTCTAATGCCAATCGCCACAAATTTTTCATGATCGGCATATTGGAGCTTGTAAACGAGCGTCTTCAAAATTTGCTGGGGCTTGACCTTTAAGAATTTGGAGAGTTCTTCAATGGTTTTCGTGTTAGGAGTTGGGACGCGTTCTTTGGCTTTCAGTTCTTTTTCATACTCAAAAGCAGGGGGAATCGATTTTGTGGCTTCGACATTTGCAGCATAATCGCCACACACCATCACCACATCTTCTCCAATATCAGCTCTCACCTGAAACTCTTCAGACTTACCTGAGCCGATTTTTCCTCCATGGGCTTCGACAATCACAAAATCAAGGTTCAGCCGCTTAAAAATATTGGAATATGCCTCCCGCATCAAGCGGTATTGCATATCCATCTCTTCGGGATCTTTTGAGAAAGAATAGCCATCTTTCATGAGAAATTCTTTGCAGCGGATCAGTCCAAAACGGGGACGGATCTCGTCGCGGAATTTAGTTCCGATTTGATAGAGATTAAAAGGAAGCTCTTTGTAGCTGCTCACCCAGCCGGCAACTGTAGAGACAACGACTTCTTCATGGGTAGGCGCAATACAAAAAGGGTGGTCTTCCCGATCTTCCAATGTGTAGAGAAGGTCAGCAGAGGTAAAATCTTCCCAGCGCCCCGTCTTTTCCCACAACTCTTTCGGATGCAAAATAGGCATGGAGATTTCCTGGGCGCCCGCATTATCGAGCTCTTCCCGGATCAGGTTCGACAATTTCTTCACAACGCGCCACATGAGGGGAGTGTAGGTATAAAGCCCCTTGCCGAGCTTGCGCAAGTAGCCCCCCCGCTCCAAAAGCTTGTGGGAGATAATGTCTGCCTCGTGAGGCGCTTCCTTAAACGTTCTGAAAAAAAGTCGTGATGTTCTCATAACACGCTACTTTACCCATTTCCCTCAAAAAAAACCAGCCCCCAAGTTCAGGGGGCGGGCTTTTTGAAAAAACTAGACAGTCAACGAGCGAGTGATTGTTATTGTACCCTTAACAGGCAAGTGATCAGAAGGTCTATTGACGTAATCCTCTAAGTCATGGCCAACAACACGCGAACTACGAATTTCAACCTTTGCACCCTCTCCCCCTTTAGCAAAGATATAATCGAGCTTGACAGCTTTTTTCGTTTTACCATCTTCTTCTTTCAAATTGGCATCATGAACTGTTGGATTCATATCGCTTGCATCATTAGTATATCCATGCTCACGAATAATATCTAAACGAGCGGGGTAATGTTCTTGTGTGACGTTAAAATCGCCGGCGAAAACGTAAAGGTCTGCCTTAACAAGATCCATCGTTTTAAGATCATAGCTTGTATCTTTATCTCCATGTATAGCTCCCGCTGATTTTCCCTCATCGGAATCAGCTAAGTTAAACCCCTTTAAATACCCACTTCCAACACAGATCGTAGTTCCATTTTCTTTATCCTGTAACAACACGATAGCATCCTTAGATGATCTAGGATCCATATTGGCTGTATTTACCCGATCGAATTTAGCGGTATTCCAAAACAAAGTGCTGGTGTGTGTCATGATTTTTTTAGTTTTGTCGCCAACTTCATATTCGCAGGAATAAAAAGAATAGCCTTCCGGTAAAATGGCTTCTAGCTGTTCTTCGTCCATGTGATCAGATTCTTGGAGACAACCAAAATCCAGATTCCCAAATTGTGTGAAGGCATCTTTAAAAAGCGTTGTCCGTTCATTTTGTAAAATAGAATTTGAGCGATCAGATAATGATTTTTTCTGTTCCTGCTCTGTCCGTACAATTTCTGCCCGTTTGTCCCTCAGTTCTTGAATTTTCATGTCCTTATCAGACTGCTCAAGTGTATCATCTGTTTTTAGTGCATTGAGTTGCAAAGTGTAGCTATTAAATGTCTCATTGCGTTTAGCTGGAAGACCATCTAGCTGTTGCTGAAGTTGTGCATAATCATCTGGATCTTGCGATTTTTCTCTCCTTCGTCTTTCAGCGCGCAGTCCACCATAATCAGCCAATGTTGCTACGTTCCAAGTAACCATTCTGTAAGGGCTTGATGGTATAGCCTGTTTTGCTTCTATTTTTGGACTGTCAACACTTGTTGGTTCCTCCTCAGGTTTTTGGCACTTTAAGCAATGAACGACACCACCAACTGCCATAGAAACCAAAAAGGTTCCGCCGCTCACACCTAACAGGCTCCATTGGGCTATTGTATTAATATCTAAATGTATGAGTACTCCAGCTGACACTAAAGAACCAATGATTACAAAGGCAACTCCACTGATTAGGATAATAGTTCCCTTATTCTCTTTAAGAAACGAAGATTGGTTGGATATGACATGGTCTTCTGGCGAAGATTGTTTGACACAGGTGGTGTTATCCCATGAACCTTGAGGAACAGACATTGAATACTCCTGGCTAAAGATTTTCCAAAGAGTATATCAGATGCGTGTTTATTCCGTATTAATCTGTATAAAATAATTTTTAGTTAAGAGACTGCTGCCGGGATTTTTACGGGTTGGAGTTTGCTGAGGAGGGTGGGGATGAGCTCGCTGACGGTGGGGTGGATGAGGACGCTCCGCTCGATCAGGGTGTAGGGCTGTTTGGCGTACATCACTTCGGCGATGAGCTGAATTGTTTCGTCGCATTCTGTACCGAAAAAGCAGGCGCCGAGGATTTGTTTGGTCTCAGCATGGGCGATTAGGCTTAAAAAACCATCGGTTTCTCCCTTGATGCGGGCGCGGTTGATGGCGCTCATTGGTAGACTTGCGGTGAGAATGGGCAAATTTTGGGCGAGGGCCTCTTTTTGGGTCAGGCCCACTCTCCCAATAGGGGGATCACAAAAGACGGCGTAGATAGGAATCCGATCTTTCAAACTTCTGCGATCGTTTTTGAGCAAATTGTCGGAGACGATTTGGAAATCGTTGTAAGAGGTGTGGGTAAAGGCCCCTTTTCCGTTACACTCTCCCATAGCCCAGATGTGGGGTTGAGAGGTTTGTAATTGGTCGTTGACCTCGATAAATCCCCTTTGGTTGACCTTGACTTGGGCTTTATCAAGGCCAAGATCGTCTGTATTGGCACGCCGTCCGGCTGCGATTAAAAGATGTGAGCCTACAATCTCTTTGTTCCCTTGAGGGCATGTGATCGAAATTTTGATATTTTCGGGGCCATTTGACTGGATTTCCAATTCTTTTGCATGGGTGACAACTTCTATTCCCTCTTTTTTGAAAATCTCTTCAAGAGTTTTCGAGGTTTGTTCATCCTCGTTTGGCATTAGGTGGCTGTGGTTGTGCAAAATAGTGACGCGTGAGCCAAATCGTGCAAAAATTTGGGCAAATTCAACCCCCACATAGCCCCCTCCAATGATGAGAAGGTGAGACGGAAGCTTTTCCAAATCAAAAATCGTGGAATTGGTGCAGTAAGGAACCTGATCGAGCCCTTTAATTGGAGGAATCACGGCCCTCCCTCCCACATCGATGAAAAACTGATCGGCTTCTAAGAGGCGTCCATTCACTTTGACAGTGCGGGGAGATTCAAAAACAGCTGCGCCCTCAATCACGGTACATAGGGACTCGAGCCACTTTTTTTGACCCTCTCGCATTCCAAGAATCAGGGAATCCTTGCGCGCCTTGATTTTTTTCAGATCAACTGTAAAAGAAGAGACGGAAACTCCATATTCCTCAGCCCGCCTGATAGTTTTGATGACCTTCGCATGGGCGACATACGTTTTGGAAGGGATACAGCCATTATTGATACAAGTGCCGCCAAAGTACTTTCTCTCAATAATGGCGACTCTTTTTCCAGCTTCTGCGAGCGATGCCGCTAATCCGGGGCCCGATTGTCCTGCCCCAATCACAACTGCATCAAATTTTTCAGTTCCCATTCTCTCTCCTGGCTGACCGCATGTTAGCCAGGAGAATAAAATGTGTAAACTTAAATTGAAAACGAGCTTATTTTGTCTCTACGGGAATGAGCTCCCTGCCTTCGTAGTTGATGAGTTTGCGCAGTTTTTCTTTGGTGGTCTCTTCTGGGTAGGAGAGGTTCGCTTTTTGTTCGAGAGTTCCGTTGACACAAATGGCAAGGCGGCGGGTATTTTCTTTGCCTAAAAATTCCTGCGCGTGCGCTACAAATTCTTCATAAGTCAGCTCTTGCATGGCCTGGATCTTTTTGTCCATCCAGTCGAAATCGCCGTCATATTGGAAAGCGATTAAGTGGAGGAAGGTTCCCATTTTGTTCATCGTTTCGGCGGGGTGCTTGAATTGCTCGAGCGAGGCTGTTTTGATCGATTCAAAGCGCTCTTTGGGCATCACAGTGTCTGTGAGGTTTTGGAGGCTTGATTCAATGAAAAGCTCAAATCGGGAGAGCAGATCGCGTGTTGCGTGAGAGCTTGATTGGATCGCAAAAAAGCAATAGAGGTGCCGTTCGAGCTCCTGCGACCAGTTTGTCACAAGATAGGCTGTTTGTTGCTTGGTTCTCAGCTCGCTAAAAAATGGCTCCTCAAGACCTTTTGTGAGGATTTCTTGGGCAGCTCTGCGCTTGAATGAAAAATTCCCGCAATCGGCTGTTAAAATCAGAGCATTAGAAGGGTTTTTGCTCTTTAAAACGAGCCAGGAAGGGTGATCTTGAGCTGGGAGGGCTGCAACTTCAATTTTAGGATGTTTATTTTTTGGATAAGCTGAAAAGCCCAAAGTATCCTTGACCGTCTCCCAAGCTGTTTTGGACTCCGTTTCTGTGCAGTTTCCGTAGATCATCCCTTCTACGTAGCTCTCTTTTAAAACGTTTTTAGAAAAGCTTGTGAAGTGGTCGAACTTAATTTTCTTAATGGCTATCTGTTTTTGCTGATAGCCGGAAAAATCCTTAAAAAGGACCCCTAGCAAGAGCTCGCTCCCCTCTTTGAGGGGATTTGCATTCAAAGAGTTTGCGTAATCACGTTCTAACATCTCTTTGTAGAGGGCAAATTCCGTTTTGTTTGGCTGAATTGTTTTCATTGTGGCAGTCACAGCTTTAAGCAACTCGATGGCTTTATCGCTATAACCGCTCACTTTAAGCTCTAAAGCATCGTGTTTGGGCTTTAGAGAATATGAGAGCCCGCCCATTAAAGCCTCGTAAGAGGAGGTCTTCAAAGCTTCGTTGACTGCGTGGCAATAGAGATCTGCGAGCGCATGGCTCATCGGCTTAGCATCGGAAATCTGGGGCGTTTTAAACGAGAATGTCCAACAGATTTGGGGAACTAAAAACTGTTCGTCCACAGCCGAATAAATTTTCCCGAAATCATCATCCTGAATCAACTTTGGCTGAGGAAGAATGCGCTCTTTTTCTGAAAGTTTGCCCTTAATTGCTAAATTGGCAGGAATGAAAGGGTTGGGACGGGGAATGGACATCGCCGCATTCACAGCAACCTCTTTCCACTTCTTCATATGGGCAGGATTGATATTCACGACAGAATATTGAACGCCCATCCATCTCTCTTTAGCTGTGGGCTCGATTTTTGAAACGTGCGGGGAAGCCACAAGGGTATACTGACAGCATTCCGGTGTCAGTTTTACAATCAGCTCTTCGATTTTTTCGGGTGCATAGCGCGTTGGGAGAAGCGTTTTATGAGGATATGTCTCCAAAGGCTCATCGATCATGTTTTGCGCGTAGTCAGAAACTAAATCATAAATCGATTCTCTGGATTGATAGCGGTAGCGGAGCTCTTCGATCTTGCACACTTCGTCATAAATGTAGCGTGGGACGCCACTCGATTTCAGGGCAGCAATCGCTCCAAAGCAACGTTCGATCACTTTGTCATATTCCTGAACCCCTTTGGTTGTGAGTTGAATAGAAAGTGAAAGAAGACACTGATCATTTCCTAAGCGGTTATTGCCAACGCCTAAAGCTTCAGCCAGATTTTCCCGTTTGAGCTGCGCCAGAAGAGAAGTCGAGCCTTCATGGCCCAAAACATGGCTCAAAAGCTTGTCTGCATGGATTTCCCGGTCTTGTCCATAAAATCGGGGAATTTCCCAAGAGAGCTCTAAGAGTTGCAAATCCTGAAAAGGGCGGATTACGCAGAGCTTAGGCTCAGGGCAGCTTGCCAAAATTGGATCAACAAACGAAGAGGCTGCTTTATTTTGGTTTTTGACTGCCGAAAAGATCGAGACAACTTCTTTTTCAAGTTGATCCAGATCTGAAGGGGAATAAACCACAAGGTGCATCAAATTAGCGCTATAATGATCAGCATACCAAGCTTTCAGCTCGTCTTGCGAAATGTTTTTCAGAGTCTCTGAATTTCCGATGCAAAAACGGTGAAAAGGGTGTTTGCTGTTGGCGAGCTCTTTTTTGACAAAATGCATTCTCCAGGCGTCCATTGGCACATCTTTGCAGTATTCTTGATGGATCGCTTTGCATTCCCGGTCCACTCCAGAGGGGTTAAACAGGGGAGCGATAAAGAAGTTCCCAAAACGGTCAAGCGCTTCTGAAAATCCATTGTTGTTGACAGAAAAAATGTAGACAGTCCGGTCAGACATGGTAAAGGCGTTGCGTTTGCCGCCATGTTCGTCGAGATAACGGCAGTAGCCCGCTTCTTCAGGGTATTTTTCTGTCCCCAAAAACAAAAGGTGCTCCACAAAATGGGCCATCCCTGGTCTATCAGCAGGATCATCCCAGCTTCCTACTCCCACTGCAAGGGCAGCTCCCGATTCGTGTGTCTCAGGATCTGAGATGAGCAACGCTTCCAGGCCGTTTTCCAGACGAAGTTTTCGCATCTCCCGCTTCGCAAGGGCCGGCGTATCAATCGAGAGGCCGCATTGATCAATCACCACTTCATATTTGGGGAGATCAGCTCCAAGAACTGTCGTTATTGAGATCAGCAACAAAGAGATGAGTTTTTTCATTTAGATACCTTTATTAATTTTTGCTCTGCACGTCCGTAACTGTGACCGCTCTGTGTTTCCGTATTTTTAAACACAAAGACACGAAGACACAAAGAAGAAAAGAGATGAGATATCATTTTTTTCCCTCTCTGTGTTCTCTCTAGTCCTCTGTGGTTTTTTAAATTCCCGCAACACTTTGACTCTCAATGTTGTGGAAATTTATTAAAAACCACAGAGGGCACAGAGAACACAGAGAAGAATTTATTTTTTTCTTTGTGTCTTCGTGTCTTTGTGTTTAAAAACACGGAAACACGGGTGGGTCACGGTCACGGACACGGTCACGCACGGATTTTTTCTTTTAGTAATGCATAATTTTGGTTCACAATATCCCAGATATAGTGGGCACGCGCCGCCCTTTTTTGGTGCCGATCCCCAACATCTGCCCCCGGGAAGTTTTCCATATCCAGCTCTTTTCCGAAGCCAAACAACGCTCCCTCTCTTTTAGCTTTTCTCCTTTCACCCAGCTCCGTTTCGATGGAGGGGGGAGGAGGCATGATGTCAAAGGTGAGAAGCGATAAGGGATAAAAATGGACAGGTTTTGTAGATTGTTTGGCAATGAGCCTAAACATTTCGATACTTTGGGGATCAAAAGGAGCTACTTCTACAACACCTTCTGCGTTCTGGCGATCGCGTCCACCACTTGGAGCCACATAAATAAACCTTGAGCCCTCAGAGAGAATCTCCTTCATCCGGTTCATGGTCCGCTGATTGTGGATCAATTTTTCTTCTTTCTTTTCTGGAGGATTATCGATGTGCCGCTTGGAATAGATGCATAGCAGGTTGCGTCCCATGCTAAAGGGGATTGCCATGGGATCGGTTAAAACACGGTCTCCGGCAACAAAAATCACCTCTTGTCCCAATTTTAGATAATCTTTTTCCAAGATCAGGCTCATCAATTGGGGATCCACCTCAGTTTGGTGATTGGCAAACATCACGGCGTTTTCTCCCCGTTCGATTTGCTCAGCGATTTTGGCCATATTTTCTAGCCCGAGGATATAGCTTCTTTTTTGGTCGACAAGGGGCCGGATAAATTCGATGCCGAATTGATAGTAATTATAGGGCGCTACAATCTTCTGGTGGTAGGAAGAAAAAGCATGCGGCTTTATCACTTGCTCTTTGATGAGCTCAAGAAGCTTTTCGAAAACAGGATCAAAGTCTTTTCTCTCAAAACCTGACGCCGTCATTGATTCGACATAGCTTTCATAAAGCTGTCTGCATTGTGTGTAAACTCTTTCAGGGAGCTCTTTCTTTTCCAATGCGCCCTGAAGCTTGTCTAAAAAATCCATAATTATACGTCTAAGATCTCTTTAGTTACTGTAGAATAGAGATGAAAATGGTTGAGGTGTAGCTGATCTGAAGTTTCAAATTCAAGCTGTGCCTTCAATTTTTTACTCATTTTGTCTAAAAATTCCTTTTCCGATGTTCTTTCCATATAATGGTCTAAATCGGGGTGTGTGATCAGGCGAAGGCCAAACTGCTGCATATTTTGGGCAGCCTTTTTTATCGCCCGCTCAATTTCGATTACAATACTTTCATGGGTTTTTATCAAAGCACTTCCTGTGCAATAAGGGCAGCTTGTAAACATCGTTTGAATCAAGGATTCCCGGTTACGCTGCCTTGTCATCTCAACAAGTCCAAATTCGCTCATCCCTAAAATCGTGCACTTGGCAGAATCGTCTTTCATACAATCTTTGAGCCTTTCAAGGACACGGCGCTGATTTTTTCGTGAGCGCATATCAATAAAGTCAACGATGACGAGTCCGCCCACATTGCGCAAACGGAGCTGCCGCGCAATTTCCTGGGCAGCTTCCAGATTGATCCTAACAAGGGCCTCTTCAACATCATTGTCTGAGTTGCCTCCAAGGCTTCTTCCTGAGTTGACGTCGATGGTGTACATCGCCTCTGTCCGATCAAAAAAGAGATAGCCCCCGCTTTGGAGCCAGATTTTGCGCTTTGTCGCCTTTTCAATTTCCCTTTCGACATTAAATCTTTCAAACATCGGCGTTTTGTCACGGTAATATTCGATCCTTAGAGGATGCTCTTCACTGAAACGGGCATAGTACCGTTTGCAATTTTGGTAAGTGGCATAGTCATCGACAAGAAGGCGGTCATATTTTTTATCGACACAAGCCATGACTGTCCGTTTGATGATGTCCGATTCTTCAAACAGCAAAGTGGGTTTTGTCGATTTATCGAATTTTTCCATGATGGTTTGCCATGAACTGAGAAGATCGTGCGCTTCATCGATCAACATATCGGTGCTCGCTTCACGGCTCGCTGTCCTGCAAATCAAGCCCATGTCATGGGGCATTTCAAAGGCGCGGATCAGTTTTTTGAGCTTGTCGCGCGATTCTTTGTCTTCAATTTTACGGGAAACACCTCTGTGAGGGGAGTTCGGGAGCATCACAAGGTATCTTCCGGCAATGGAAATGTTGGATGTGAGCCTCGCCCCTTTAGTTCCAATGGGTTCTTTAACGACCTGTACAAGGACAGGATGATCAATTTTCATGATCTCTTCGATATTGAGCTTTTGCGTCTTGCGCATATCTACTTTTTGGATGTCGTAATCAAGATCGAAATCCATGTCGAAGAGCTGCTCAAATTTCTTCGTGTTCTCAATGATATCCGACATGTGGATGAAGCCATTTTCACCCTCGTTGATATCGATGAAGGCCGATTGGATATTGTGAAGAATATTTGTCACTCTGCCGCGGTAAATATTACCGGTCAGTTGCCGTGCTTTTTTTCTCTCAATGATGAGATCGGTTAGCACTCCGCCTTTTAAATGTGCATAGCGAATCTCTTTGGATTCGATATTTAGTAGAACATCATTGTCCATGGGTCACCCTTTCAGTCAGGTGGAATAGAAGCGTTAACTACCTTCAAGACCCAGATATCTCAAAAACTCGTTAGGGAAGTCCCTAGATTTAAAATGTAAATTTACAAAACCCTTCTATTCCAGAAGTTCAATAAAAAAATTCAATACTTTGGTTCAGAAGTATAGCAAATGTTACGAGCTTTTGCCACATAAAAAAACTGGCCCTAAATGAAAGATTCCCGTATTCTCGACGCTCTTGGCCCTTAGGTTAACCTGAGTTTTGGGTTATTTTCCCTCATCCTCAGCGATTTTTGTGGTCCAAATCACACTTTTTTGCTCGCAAATAGCGTTTTCAACTATGAGCTTCGCAAAAAAATGCGATTTTGCCTCACAAAAATCCACTGATTATGAGGAAAAATAACCCAAAACTCAGTTTAGGTTACAAAATGGATGACACGTTTAAAATTTTTGTCCACCGTCTCAAAGACGGACACCAAGAGAAGATTGAAGAATCTCTCGATCCTTCTTTTTTGGATATAAATGAAAAAGATTTGAAATTTAGCGCGCCTGTTGAAATCGAAGGGAATGCCAGTTTTGCTGATGGAATGCTGGTCCTTCACCTCAGCGTTGAAACAGAAGCGTCGATGTCCTGTGCCATCTGTAATCAACCTTGCCCCTTCAAAATTTCTATTCCCCATTTTTATTACACAATTCCTTTGGAAGAGATCAAGGGAAGTGTCTTTAATTACCAAAATGCTTTAAGAGAGGCGATTTTAATCGAAATCCCTTATACGACAGAATGCAATAGTGGCGATTGCCCAGAAAGAGCATCTCTGGCAAAATATATTACACCTAAAGGAGATCAAAATGGCAGTACCACGTAACCGCATGAGCAATGCTCGCAAAAATTCAAAGCGTGCCCACCATGCAAAGCAACCTAAACAATGTACACCATGCCCCAACTGTGCAACACCAAGACTTTCACACCGTCTTTGTTCCTCTTGCGGCTATTATGGCGACCGTTCGGTTATTAAATCGGATAAGGACTAGGGTCTAATCCCGTGCCCCTGCCCGTGCCCGTGCCCGATTTTGGGGAAACGGGCGGGCAGGGGCAAGGGCACGGGCACGATTAGTATGGTCCGAATAGCTGTAGATCTGATGGGAAGCGATTCGTCCCCTCAGGAGATCTTTGAAGCCATTATCGCAGTTTCCAAAGAATTATCAAAAGATGACAACCTGGTTGTCATTGCTCAGCATTCCATTTTGTCTGCGCTCAGAGCCGATTTCGGCCCTCTTGTCTCAAACTTTGAATTCATCACCACAGAAGATGCGATCGAGATGGACGAATCGCCCCTTTTTGCTGTCCGGCGAAAAAAAGATTCTTCCATGTCTGCCGGGATTCGTCTTCTCAAAGAAAAAGCCATCGACGCCTTTGTCTCAACGGGGAATACTGGGGCTTTGGTGGCTCTTGCAACCCTTCATCTGCCCCCGCTGCCAGGCGTTGAGCGGCCGGCACTTTTAGTCATGATGCCGACAGAAAAGGGGAAAGTTGTTGTTCTCGATGTCGGAGCCAATATCACCCCAAAACCTCAACATTTGTTTTCCTATGCAGTCATGGGAGCCTTTTATCATGTTGCAATGCTCGAAGGGAAAAAACCTAGAATTGGTCTTCTCAACATTGGTGTGGAAGAGCAGAAAGGGACCCATGAGCTGAAAGAAACCTACCAACTTTTGCAAAAAACCTTCGGAGAGTATTTTCTCGGCAATATCGAAGGTCGAGAGGTTTTTCAAGGCAAAATTGACATTTTAGTCACTGATGGTTTCACCGGAAATGTCTTTCTAAAAACATCCGAGGGAATCTCCGTCTTTCTCGCTGAATACTTGCAAAAGCATTTTGGCCTTCCAGAAGTTGTTTCCCATCTCCACCAGCAGTTTAATTATTCTGAGTATCCAGGTGCTTTCCTTTGCGGTGTCGAAGGAATCATCGTCAAATGCCACGGCTTTTCCAACAAACAAGCCCTCATCAACGGCATCCGCCACGCCCATGCCCTCGCTTCCAAAGACATTCTGGGCAAGCTCAAGAGTAGCCTCGAGTAATCTGCCGTGCCCGTGCTTGTGCCCGTGCCCGCCCGTTCCCGATGCTCTGTGAAAACTAAGACTTTGGGAAAGGGGCGGGCACGGGCACAGGCACGGGCGCGGGAATTGCACCATTATTCTTTCTGTGGTAGAACCACATTATGTTTAGAAAATTACTCCCGCACCGTGAACTTTTTTTTGATTATTTTGAAAGGCATGCTGCCATTTCTTATGAGGCTGCCCAGTTTTTGATTCAAATCATTGAAACTGAAAATAAAACGACGGACATGTTTCTTCATGCAAGGCACTTGGAAAATGAGGGTGACTTAATTACCCATCAATGTGTCGCAGAGCTCCATAAAACCTTTATCACGCCAATGGATCGGATGGACATTCACCGTCTGATTACAACTCTTGATAACATCAGCGACGAAATTGAGGGGCTTGCCAAGCGGATTTTTCTCTACAAGCTGCAAACTTTGAATTCCCCTTATGCGTCTAGTTTTGGGCAAATTCTCTTAAAATCGGTTCATGAAATTCTTTTGACTGTCAAAGAGTTTAGAAAAATGAAGCTGACAGATGCGATCAAAGAGCGCTTTGTAAAGATCAATGAGCTGGAAAATGAAGCTGATAGCCTTCTGAGTGAAGCTCTCGAGAATCTTTTTGAAAAAGAGCAAGACACAAAAGAGTTGATCAAATGGAAAGAGATCTATGAGCATTTAGAAAGAGCGACAGATGTTTGTGAGGATGCCTCAAACATTATTGAGGGAATCCTGATAGAAAATGAGTGAGTATTCCCTGATTGTCATGACAGTCGTTGTCGCTCTGCTGTTCGATTTTATGAATGGCTTCCATGATGCGGCAAATTCGATTGCCACTATTGTCTCAACGCGCGTGCTTCAGCCCCTCTTTGCTGTGATGTGGGCCGCTTTTTTCAACTTCATCTCCTTTCTGATTTTTGGACCAAGGGTAGCTGAAACCATCTCTACGATCGTCAAAATTGCCCCGGCAGACACTTTTTATGTCTGGGTTGTATTTTATGCAGTCATTGGGGGGCTTTTATGGAACATTTTGACCTGGTGGTTAGGGCTGCCCACAAGCTCTTCTCATGCCCTTATAGGGGGCTTAGCGGGCGCAGGCATTGCCCATGCAGGTCTTGGTGTTCTAGCCCTTGATAAAATCGCCATCATTGCCATTTTCATTGTCCTTTCTCCTGTGATCGGATTCTTTTTAGGCGTCGGGATCATCACCGTCATCTACTGGCTTGTGCAAAATTTTCGCCCAGGGGTCCTCAACCAGGGATTTAAAAGGGGACAGCTTCTTTCTTCTGCTCTCTATTCCATTGGCCATGGAGCCAACGACGCCCAAAAAACGATGGGAGTCATCGTCGCAGTCCTGATCGCGGGCGGCCTTTTGCCTCAAGGGATCGAACTTTCCTTAGAAAACAAATCTACACTTTGGATCATCTTGTCCTGCCATGTTGCCATTAGCTTAGGAACCCTTTTTGGCGGCTGGCGGATTGTAAAAACCATGGGCATGAAAATCACAAAACTCAGACCCATCGACGGCTTTTCTGCAGAGCTGGGAGCGGCAATTTCCATTTTCATCGCCACAGTCCTCGGCATTCCCGTCTCAACAACTCACACCATCACCGGAGGCATCATTGGCGTAGGGAGCACCACAACGTCCTTCTCTCGCGTCAAGTGGGGAGTCGCCACCCGCATCCTCTGGGCTTGGATCCTCACAATTCCCGGCGCCGCCCTCGTCTCCGCCACCCTCTTCGTCATCACAAAATACCTGATCACTTAGTTGATGAGTTGGCTAAAATCGATAATCTTATCAAAATAATTTTCTTCTAGGACACTGTCTTCTACGCCGTTAACATGGATCAGCACGGGTCTCACTGAAAAATATCTTGGTATTTTCAAACGCTTTCTTTTCTCTTCCATTTCTTGAAGAATTTTTTTGCCTACAGGATCCTTTTTAAATTTAACTTCACAAAGATAGAGCGTATGAAAACGGGTTTGAATCAGATAATCGATTTGGCATCCTTGTTGTTTAGCAGTTGGGCTTTGAAAAAAGGGTCCATCGATCACAATTTCTTCTAATGGAATATTCAACATGTTCCAAAGAGCTCTATAATTATGGGTAACCAGGTTTTCAAATTGCAAACCCATAGCTGTTTCCCAGCCAGGAAGATTGTTGGGCATTGAATCAGACACTTTCCCTTGTTCGATTTTTACACGATTGGGAGCGACATAGTTCAAATAAAATCTTAAATAGTTATCACTTAATCGGTAACGACTTAATTTGCCTGATTTGCCGCTTTTGAGATCCCATGTAAAATCCCTCCTTACAAAACCTGCTTTTACAAGTTCATCCAGGTAACGACTGTATAGTCCCCCCTGGCTTTTACCGAGTTCTTTACAAATTTGAGAGAGTTCTTTAGGGCCGCTTGCAAGGCAGCTCACAAGTTCTTTATGACTGCTTTTGCGGCGGGAAAAAAGATCAGAAAATATTTCGTCAAATTCTCTGACAAGCAGACCCCCTTTTGTAAAACAGAGGTCACGAATATTTTGTTCTGCCGATAAATTTGGTTGAATGCGCTCCAGGTAGAATGGAACGCCACCTGTTACGGATAAAATCTTGAACTTTTCATAAGCCGTAATGCGGTTTTCTTTGGGGTGCCAAAAAGCATTACACGATTGAAGGGGCAATTCATCGAGAACAAGATCGATGATGATTCTTCCAAGAAACCCCGTATTGCTCAGAATATTTTTTTCAATCCAGGAGGAGATAGAGCCGCAAAGGGCTAAAATTAAGTGGGGATTTTTGCTAAAATATAGATCCCAGGCTGTTTTCAAATGACCCAAAAATTCAGGATCTTTCCCACCCATCCATGAAATCTCATCAAATACAATCAGCACTTTCCCTTTTGGGGTATGTTTGGAAAGATGCCAAAAAATATTCCCCCAATCATCGGGTTTAATTCCCGGAATACCTATCCTTTCAAGCTGACCTACAAAAACTTCTCGTTGAGATTGGGCTGTCGCTTTAGTGGTTGGTGGATTCCCCGAAAAAAAGTAACTTTTTATTTCTTTCCCAAATTCTGCGAGTAGCCTACTCTTACCAATCCGTCTGCGTCCTCGCACGACAATCAGATTTGCGCTGCGAGAGCTCAGTAAGCCTTTAAGCCTGGCCATCTCCGGTTCGCGCCCAACAAAAGGGGGTGAGTGCATTCTATTCTCCCAAAACTCAGGTTGTTTAAGTATATTTTACGAATATTAAACAAGAAAATCAATCTGCAAATCGTCAAAACGACGATTTGCGGATACTTTTTTGTTAAGTAAAATTGATCTGCAAACAGCAAAATGGCGATTTGCGGATGCAATTGAGTATGTAGGCATTAATGATTTCCTTACATTTTCATGGTCGTATAAAAGCTAAACGACTCTGGCAGATCGTTGATTATTAGGTTGATAGAGTGAGAGGTTTGAGGTAGAGCCATCGGTGATCAATTTGGGCGAAGGCGCTTTTTTCGGTGAAGGAGACATCTTGGCCCTTTTGGACAAGGTGGGCTCTGAAGGTGACGGTGTCATCGAGCGCTTCTAAGATGTCAAGTCCGGTAAACTGCGTGTTTTTTGAAAAGACGAGGATGTGCGCACGCCGGTCCGCTGCGGGTACTTTATAATCGGGATTATCGGGATGGGTTGTCTCGATGATATAGTCTGCTAAAGCAAGAGCGTAGGCGCTGTATCTGGAGCGCATGAGAGAGTGCGGCGTCGGGGCATTTTTCCCCTTGTGGTAAGGCTCGCAGCATTTTGAGTATTCTAAACCGCTATGGCAGGGACATTTCATTTTCATTTACTTAAGCATTATAGATGTTTCTTAAAAACAGCGCCAGTACTCCATGACTTAATTTCCTCTTCATTGAAAAGGAAGAAACTGAACGCGCATTCATTATCACGGGCAGTATAAAGCATTTCTTTATGAATCAATATAAATTTTTGATTAATTGTATCTGGGCATAAAGTTGACATATTAGAACAGACAAGATTCCATTTAGATTCAACTAAGTTATTATGTCCGTTAATGAGTTCATAACTATCAAGTCCAAGTTTTAGAATTGGATATTTGTTTTCATCGTAGAAAAGCTGCATGAAATCCTTATCTGAACGGATAGATTTCCATTGTGTCAGGCTCAATTCACAAACATTCATTAACTTCCATTTAGATCGGAAAACCTCAAAATTGTAGATAATGAGTGGGGTGCTACAAGCTACAAGGCACTCAAGAGCGCTAACGCCTTCGCAATTCTTTTCTTTCAATTGATTGAAGTGGCT
The DNA here is from genome assembly GCA_964588495.1 of uncultured bacterium. GTDB lineage: Bacteria > Chlamydiota > Chlamydiia > Chlamydiales > JAAKFR01 > CAVPKN01. The sequence continues at coordinate 28,537 of CAZPPS010000007.1, forward strand.
GGTAGCAGATAATTCTTCCCACCTTTGAAGACTCCCATTAGAAACAACAATTCTATAAGTTTTAAGGGCAGGTGTATCAAGATGTGGTTTTAAATCATTATAAAATTCGAATTTTATCTGAGCTAGCCAGTTGACTTGATCTGAGAAAATTTTTTGGAGGATTGTCAGGTTAAGATTTTTCGGAATGGTTAGAACTGTTGCTCCTGCCTTTTCGCTGGGGACGGAGAGCAAATGCGTGATTTCGGAAAAGAGCTTTGTTCGGTCACGTGGAGGGGCATCCTCTACGCTAAGGCCATAGGCAGATAAATCAACGTAATTTTGCCAGTCATCTTCGTCAAATTCTGTGACATTATTGAATAACTTTGTGACATCACAAAGCGCTGTTGCAATACAGCTGCGCCAGTCATTTCTAACCAGGTAGCACTTTTTCAAATCCTTTTTGCTTAGATGATCACAAATTTCCAGCATGATCTCTTCGGGGAGTACATCGAAATACAAGACGCTCTTTATTTCAATCTGATGTGCCGGTTCTTGAATCTTAGATGAAGGGAGGGGCTCGATTTTTTTGACAGACTGCAAACGGGGTTGAGGAGACCATGATTTGTATGCAGAAACATGTGGAAAATCATTTGAATCTAATGGCTTGTAGAGATTGCATGTCGGGAACACTTGTGGAGCAATTGTATCCGTTTGAGTAGACAAGACTGCTTGAGGGCTTTTGGATTGCTCAGTCCTAAGTGGTATGACGGGTTTTATAAGCGCTGTTTCTGAGTTTTGAACAGGAGCTTTGTTTTGGGTAGGAATGACTTTTTGGTTGAGTGGCTTAACGTCTTTGGTTGCGGGTTGAACGGGAGGTAGACATGTTCGTGATACGGGCTTTATGGGGTTCAGAAGCGTTTTTCCAGAGCTTTGAATAGGATCTTTGTTTTGGGTGGGAGTTAAGGTTTGCTTGGGTGGCTCAACGCTTTTGGTTGCAGTTAGCTTTGTTGTAGGGAGAGCTGTTGGTTGTGTGAGGTTTTGAGACTCGACTGTTTGTAGGGGAATAAAGGGAATTAAGTTTAATAGGGGAGGTTGCAGAAGCGTTGTTCCAGAGCTTTGAATAGGATCTTTGTTTTGGGTGGGAGTTAAGGTTTGCTTGGG
>CAZPPS010000007.1:29776-84301 GCA_964588495.1 uncultured bacterium
TGGTTGCAGTTAGCTTTGTTGTAGGGAGAGCTGTTGGTTGTGTGAGGTTTTGAGAATCGACTGTTTGTAGGGGAATAAAGGGAATTAAGTTTAGTAGGGGAGGTTGCAGAAGCGTTGTTACAGATTGTTGAACAGGAGTTTCATTTTGGGGAGGAATTACTGTTTGGGTTTCAGGGAGAACTGTTCGGGCAAGAGGTTCTTGTTGTAGAGAAGGGATAGGCTGCGTGGATGTCAAAAGCGTTGTTTCAGGAGGTTTAAAAACAGGCACATCCTCTTCAATGATGGGAATTTCTTCCTCGGGGTCAGAGGGGCAAGTTGGCAGCATGCCGCAAAGATGTAAGAGCCAAAGGGCGTCGAGAGTGAGGAGGACGGCCGATGCGCTTAAAAGGGAGGCGTGGGTCGTGGTTCCCCATTGCACGATGGAACTGAACATACCGGGATCTGTGGCAATGAGCCCGATCAAACTCAGCGCTATTCCAGAAACGGCTGCAATGCAAAGTAATCCGGCGGCTGCATTCTGAGGGAACAGCGGAGAATTAAAACACGAATTTCGAATGCATTCCATGTATTTATTATATACTTTTTATATTAAGATTTTATCAAGAATTGTTTGTGCAGCTTTCAGATTCGCATTATCTCGTGTCAGACGGCTACGGAGATTGGCGCATTCTTGCTGGCATTGCTCAGATTGTTCTAATAATTTTTTGAGAGAGTGGCCAATTTCTTTGGTCGATAAAAATCTGTGGATGAATTCGGGGTAGACCTTTTTTTCGCAGATCAGATTGACAAGGGTATAGGAGGGGAGATTGATCCGGAAAATGTATTTGCCGAGAATGCAATTGAGGGCAGACATTTTATAGGTGACAACTGTGGGGACGCTATGGAGTCCCAGTTCTAAAATGATGGTTCCAGAAGTTGCCAAAGCGCAGCTTGCCGATTTCATTAGCTCATATCTTTTTTCACAAGGCACGAGGAGGGCATCTTTGCCGGCGTGTTTTTCGATGAGTCCTTGAAGTTCGGGGCGGGCCACAGAAACTGCAACCGGCAAACCCAGTTCTTTGGCAGCTTTTATTTGTAAAGGGAGATTGATCTCAATTTCGTGCCGTCGGCTGCCAGGAAAAATGGCGATTAGGGGCTCTTTTGTCTTGAGAGGTTCACCATATTTGTAGTTATCGATCACACTCACAAGAGGGTGGCCGACGTAGGTCACATCGAGCTTTGTTTGGTTAAAACAGTTTTTCTCGAAAGGAAGAATCGTGAGCAAGAGATCGAGGTTTTTGGCCATCGAAAAGACACGATTTTTTCTCCAGGCCCACACAGAGGGGCATACGTAATGGACGATTTTCCCTTGGTACCCTTTTTTGCGCAAAGAGGCGGCAAGGCGCATATTAAAATCGGCGTAGTCGATGAGGATGACAGCCTCGGGCTTCCGGTTGAGAATTAATGTGCGGATTTTCTTAAAGTCAGCATAGAGACGGGGAAGGGATTTGAATACATCGGAAAAGCCCATGACCTGAAAGCGTTCCATCGGATGGATCACTTCAAGACCCGCCTCTGCCATCACTTTACCCCCCACGCCGAAGAGTTCGAGATCAGGGGAAAGCTCTTTGAGGGCTTTGATTAAATTGCCTCCCAAAAGATCGCCGCTCTGCTCACCCGCAAACAAAAACAAGGAGTGAGAAGTTTTTTTTTGTGTAATCGACATGTTCCAATGAATTTTTCTTTTCTTTCTCTGTGTGCTCTGTGTTCTCTGTGGTTTTTAAATATGCTGAGATTTGCGTCGGTCAAATCTGTGAGGCAATTTTAAAACCACAGAGAACAGAGAGTACACAGAGAAGAGAAGATTAGGTTTTTAATAAAATTCTCTTTGTCCATAAGGAGCCTTCTTCGAAGGTGTGTGGGGCTGTCCCGTGCCCTTTATGGCCGATTGCTTGTGTGATCATCAGTTCCACTTTTTGGTGGCGGGCATGTACTTCATGCCCTTTCTCTGCCAATTTTTTAATAAAATCGTAGCAGGCATCGGTTCCCACTCTATGATCCAGATTGCCGATATAAAAGCGGACATTATGGACATGGACAAGTCGGTCTACCAAATGGACTAATTTTAACTCGTCGGCTCGTTTTCTTAAAAAGTCGCTCTCTGTAAATTCTTTGAGCTGCATCAAATCGGTTAACGGGGCAAAACCTAAAATGGTCTGAACCTCTTTAATTCTGGCAGCGATATGAGTAGCCACAAATCCACCTCTGGAGAGCCCACCAACCGCAATTCTGTCTTTGTCGACGATTTTTTCGTCAATGAGCCAGCGGATGGCCACTTCCACTTTGTCGAAAAAAGTTTCGAGCAGATATTCCCCTTGCGACATTTTTTCTGCCCAATAGTGCATGGCGTCAAATTTGTTGAGGCCATTGCCATGTCCAGGAATCGTAAAGGAAAAAACACGTAATCCAGGGTCACTCGCCAAAAGTGGGGGCTGACTATAGGGATGGAGCTCCAAACTCTCTCTTGCCGATAACGCAAAGTAAAAGAATGCTGGTTTTGCTCCCTCTTTGTGGTCTGCGCCCAGATACTCGATCGATAGGCCGTTTGGAGCTTCAAGAGTGCGAATCATGTTCTTCTTTGGATTTGGTATGGATTTTTTTCCAATGCTCATAGCTTTTGAAAAGATCGTGGTGCATCAGGGCTCTTAGCTTGAGGAAAAGGAGGGCCAGATTAAACTCTTTGTGTCTGACAATGCGGGTGCGGGGCCGTTTTGCAGAATCGAGCGGTGTGAGTCTAAATTGCATCTGCAAAATAAACTGGGCAGTGGAGCGGATTCTTCGCGGGAAATGGGAGAAAGCTTCAAAAAGGAGCTCATGCACAAGATTTTCGATGAGCTGAATTACTATTCCCTGATGGGGGAGTTGATTGTGCTGTTCTGTGTAGTTTTTGATCTCGGCTTCCACAATGGGGAAAAGAAGGGCAGCTGTTAAAATCGAGCGGTCAAGAGGTCGATAACCTCCTCCATTCATCGAATCAACGGCTTTCAAATACGCATAAATATTTTCTCCAACAGGACCTTCAAAATAGCTGCTGAATTTTTCAAAGAGGATCGATAAAAGATCCGATTCTGCAAGAAGGCGGAAAAAAGGTTCTGCCGACCCCGATTCGAGCATCTTGAAAATTTCCTCCAAAACGCGCGCAGGGGAGCTTTTGACGATATCTGTGCGGCAATGTTCCATGGCTTTGAGGGCTTCTGGATCGACATTAAAACCAAAACGGGCTCTAAATTTTTGCATCCGGATCATCCGGACAGGGTCTTGCTTAAACCGGAGGACAGGATCGCCGATGACCCGCAAATAGTGTTTCTGCAAATCTTCAAATCCTCCCACATAATCGATGATTTTATGGTCGAGAGGGTCGTAGAAGAGGCCATTGATGGTAAAATCTCTTCTCATGACATCTTCTTCAGAAGATCCCCACATGTTATCCCGGACAATGAGCTCCCCATCTTCAGGATCGCCCGCTCTAAATGTGGACACTTCGATAATTTGCCTTCCAAACCGGATGTGAGCGAGTCTGAAACGTCTTCCGATCAAGATGCAGTTACGGAAAATATCTTTGATCTCTTCAGGCCGTGCCGAAGTGGAGATGTCGTAATCTTTAGGTTTTTTGCGCATGAGAAGATCGCGCACGCCGCCGCCCACTAAATAAGCCGTGTAGCCAGCTGCATGCAACTTAGTCAAAACCACAAGCGCATTGGGATCGATCAGATCGTTGCGTATATGGTGATCGTTGCTTGTATAAATTTTAGGATTCACTCAAAAGAGTGTATATGATTTGTCACCTTCGTGTAAAGGGAAGGAAAAGCAGATTCTGCAAAATATTTTCGTCTAAGATCCCTATAAAGATTTGAATGGTAAATTCTTGAAAAAGTCTCTTCATCGTAGTAGGTAAAGCTATAGAGCATTTTTTTTCCGCCAAAGGCCAAAAGCTCTTTTTCAAGATCGGCACTTAGGCTTTTCCCATTTTTGGAAAGTCCATAGAGGCCGATATCTACAAAGTCATTCTCGCCATAATGTGGGGATAAAAATTGCGGTTTTTGGGTTCCCTTGACTGGGCAGAGCCAGATCGGGAAAATTTCTGTTTCTTTCATAAAAAAGTTTAAAGCCTCTTCCACTTTCGAGAAAGGGAGGTAATAATCGTGAATGAAAAAAAGGTTTTCAGCAATGTTTGCAGGAAGTCTATGCCAGATTTTATAAAGATTTTTGGAAGGGAAGCACCAGCCAAACAGAAGGCGGAACAAAAATGAGGGGGAAATTGTCCCGCTCGCCACTTTTGGGATGCCCAAACGGAGCAAAAGCTGTGTCATTGTCACAAAAGAATGGACATAACGCCCAACCCAAAAACCTCCCCGATCCAGGCGGAAAAGATATTCTTGAATGGGCATATAGTCTTCCTCGTTTTTGGTGTGCAAAACATGGTGAGCATACCAGGCAGACCATGGGCGGTTTTGCCGAAAAATCTTTCCTTTTTCAGGAGAATCTACCATATCTGCTGTCATCACAATGGCATTTTGAGCGCTGTAAACAATTCCTTCGGCAAATTGAGAGTCCAGAGGTTCAATCAATTTTTGAACAGCTTCATGGACAGTGTCAAAGCGGTGATACCTGCACTTGACCCATTTTTTGGCTGGAATAAGTCTGAGTTTGACAGCGGTCAAGATCCCTAAAGTGCCATAAGAGCCTGCACATCCATAAAAAAGATCGGCGTTTTGCTCGGGGCTTGCTGTAATGAGCTCCCCATTTCCCAAAATCATCTCGTATTCAAGAGCCGCGTCATTAACTTGGCCAAATTTGTGGGAACTACTCTCAAGCGACGCTCCCATAATAGCGCCGCCTACAGTGATCGTGGTAAATTCAGGGACAACCGGGGGGATCAGGTTCTGTTGAAGAGTAAAAGTTGTGAGCTCAAAAAAGGTGATTTTGGGCTCAACTAATATCCACTTTTCTTCAGGATTAAATTCTAAAATGCCGTTGAAGTTTCCAAGGTCGATTTCCTTAGATTTTTTTTTATACGCCCCGTCACGTAAGGAATTTGCGGTGCCATTTTTTTTTAGAGAAAACCTTCCATTTTTTTCTTGGAGGGCTTTTCTGATTTTTTTGATTTGCTCTAAATGGAGCTCTTTAGATTTAATCATGCCTTTTTCAGAAGTAAAAGTAACAAATAAAAGATGTCAACAAAATTTAAACTTTTCGGGACAGATGGGGTCCGCGGAAGGGCTAATCACCATCCAATGACTGTGGAAACGATCATGCTGCTCGGAAAAGCTGTCGCCAAAGTTCTGAGAAGACATGACGGTAAACACCGCGTGGTTATTGGAAAAGATACCCGTCTTTCCTGTTATATGTTCGAAAATGCGATGGGCGTCGATACTTTGATGGTAGGGCCGCTGCCCACACCAGGAGTTGCTTTTATCACACGCGCTTATCGGGCAGATGCGGGGATTGTCATTTCAGCTTCCCACAATCCTTACTATGACAATGGAATCAAAATCTTTTCTTCTGAAGGAATCAAGCTTCCAGATACTTTAGAGCATGAAATCGAGACTTTGATTGCCAACAATGCCTTTGATGATGTCCCTCCCGATCATGAAGTGGGAAGAAACAGAAGAATTTCAGATGCCGATGGACGCTACATCGAGTTTGTCAAAGCAACATTTCCAAAAGGGAAGACATTAAAAGGTTTAAAGATTTTTCTCGACTGCGCTAACGGGGCAGCTCACCGTGTTGCTCCTTTAGCTTTTTGGGAGCTCGATGCAGAAGTTGTCGTCACTGGAGATGAGCCCGACGGGATCAACATCAATGAAAATTGCGGCTCTTTGCATCCAAACGTGATCCAAAATGGGGTGATTGAGCATAAAGCGCACGCAGGAATTGCTCTCGATGGGGATGGAGACCGCCTGATCATGGTTGACGAGCAAGGACAACTGATCGATGGGGATACCATTTTAGCCATTTGCGCTCAAGATCTCAAACGGCGCGATGTGCTCAAAAATAACAGAGTTGTTGCCACATGCATGACCAATTTAGGGGTGATCCGATACCTTGAATCTTTGGGGATCGAAGTTTTCCAATCCAAAGTGGGGGATCGCTATGTGATTCAGGACATGTTAACCTACAAGGCCTATCTTGGGGGCGAACAGAGCGGACATATGATCTTCCTCGATCATAATGCCACAGGAGATGGGATTGTCTCTGCGCTTCAAATCTTAAAAATTATGATTGAGAGCGGCAAGTCCCTTTCAGAGCTTGCAGCTTCTATCAAAAAAACGCCTCAGACGCTCATGAGCGTCTCCATTCGGAAAAAGCCCCCTCTTGAAGATTTGAAATTGGTGCAAAAAACCATTGAGGATGTGACAAAAGAGCTGGGAGATCAGGGAAGAATTTTGGTGCGCTATTCGGGAACTGAAAATGTGTGCCGTGTGATGGTAGAGGGGCCGAAAAAAAATCTGGTAGACCAATTGGCGGGCGTCATGGTGCGGGCCCTTGAAAAAGAAATCGGTGTAAAAAAGAAGAAATAATATGTGCGGGATTTTTGGATATTTGGGAGAAGAAGAGGCCATTAAATTGGTTCTTGAGGGGATTCACAAACTGGAATACCGGGGTTATGACTCTTCGGGTGTCGCTGCGATTGTCGATGGCAAAATGTCTTTTGAAAAGCAGGTAGGCAAGGTCGAACGTTTAGACCACGCCCTTTCAGAAAAAGGGTGGACAAGCAATCTTGCAATTGCCCATACCCGCTGGGCCACTCACGGAAAGCCCTCTCAAATCAATGCCCATCCCCAATTTGATAATGATCTCAAGTGTGCGGTTGTCCATAACGGGATTATTGAAAATCACGATTCCATCCGGACAATGCTCCAAAAAAAGGGAGTTCGATTCCGCTCAGAAACCGATACGGAAGTCATTTCTCAGTTAATTGGCTATCTTTACAAAGGGAATTTTCTACGTGCCGTTCAAAGGGCTCTACCGCTCCTTCAAGGGGCTTTTGCGATTGCTGTGATCCACCAGGATTATCCTCAGGAAATGGTGTGTGCGGCAAAAGAGAGCCCACTTGCGATTGGAATTGGCCAAAAAGGGATGTTTATTGCCTCTGATTCCAGCGCTTTCTTGAAATACACGAAAAAAGTGATCTTTTTACACTCCTCAGAGGTTGCTCATGTGACTGGAAACCATGTCAAAGCGTATGATGCGAGACTCGCTCCCATTGCCAAAGAGAGCGAAGATGTCAACCTCGAAACCGAAGAGGTGACCAAGGGGGGCTACAAACATTACATGCTCAAAGAGATTTTTGAGCAGCCTCAAACGATCCAGAACGCTCTTCTTTCCCGTTTCAGCGAACAATTTGGGACAGCAATTCTAGATGGTCTTAATTTTTCTGACGAAGAGCTCCAAAAAATCCAAAGAATTGTGATCTTAGCTTGTGGCACATCGTACCACGGAGGACTTTTGGCCTCTCTCATGTTTGAAGAAAGGGCCCGTATCCCAACAGAAGTCCATATTTCCTCAGAATACCGTTATAAAAATCCGATCATTTTAGACAACACCTTGGCCATCGCCATCAGCCAGTCGGGCGAAACTGCCGACACACTCGCTGCGATGCGCGAGCTCCGGGAAAAAGGGGCCAAAATCTTAGGGATTACCAACGTGCAAGGCTCAACCCTGGCCCGTGAGCTCAACAGCTGCCTCTTCTTAAGAGCAGGACCTGAAATCGGTGTCGCTGCCACAAAAACGTTTACCAGCCAAGTGGCCGTGTTAGCCCTCTTAGCTCTACGCTTTGCCCGGATGCGCCAGATGAGCCAGCAGGAGGGGAAAGAGTTTATTGAAGCTCTGATCCAGCTTCCAGAACAGATCAAATCAGTTCTCAACCAAGAAACGGCAATCCAGAAAATTGCGAGCAAATATGTGGGCTACGAGAACTTTTTCTTCTTAGGCCGTCGTTACATGTACCCTACAGCCCTAGAAGGGGCTCTCAAGCTCAAAGAAATCGCCTACGTCAACGCCAACGGCTATCCTGCTGGGGAAATGAAGCATGGTCCGATCGCCTTAATCAACGCCCAATGCCCAACCGTAGCTTTTTGCGCCGATAAAGTCACCTATCCCAAAATCATTAGTAATCTCATGGAAGTACAGGCCCGAAGTGGCCCAGTTCTAGCGATTGCTCCCACAGGAGCTGCAGAGATTGCCGCTATCGCAGACGACGTGATCTGGGTCCCACCCACCATTGACGAGCTCTCCCCCATCATCTCAACGGTTGCCGGTCAGCTCCTTGCCTACCACATTGCCCGTGAGCGTGGCGCCGAAATCGATCAGCCCCGTAACCTAGCTAAGTCTGTCACGGTTGAATAGCATCGGGTATATAACAATTATAGCCATCCTCTGATGTAGCGGAGCGGTAATCTTCTGGATGAACAAGGTAATCACCAAGACGTATTGCAGAGGCACCCAAATCTAATGGAAGGAAAAGTAGGCCCAACCCCAACATTTCAAATAGGCCACGCACACATAAATAAATTTTCTGAAGGCAAGTGAGTGAGCGCTCTGCTTTTTCTATGTAATCTTCTCTCTTTGATCCTTCTACTAGTACTTCTATTACAATTCGCAATTTCTTATATCCCTGGTATTGACCTAACCCAATTGGAACGTAACCAGAAATTGTGGTTAAATTACGCCTTGTTGCAGCTGTAAGATCATCCCAAGTATTACCTTTAGAAGAACCATTTAGATTCACTCTCGACTTTCCCGGTACTGTACGCTGTGTATGGAATCCTATCCAGGAGGACAAAGACCAAGAAGACAAATTTCGCGGAATTGAACTCATTGTTATTTCTCATTATTTAAAAAATAATTATAACATTTTAATATTTAATAATAAATGTTTTTTTCAAATTTAATTATTTTTAATAAATCCGCCTAACATCAGGTTCATCAAAAAAGAATTGATCATAAATTAATAAAACCTCAAACTCTCCGATACATTTTGTAAGGTAAAAATCTATGAATAAGACAAATGGGGGCTCCGTTGTTGGGGGCGCGCTGATTCTAGCAGGAACAGCAATCGGAGGCGGAATGCTCGCCCTTCCGGTTTTGACGGCAGCAGGTGGCTTTTTTCCGGCAGTTGTGATCTATACCCTTTGCTGGCTTTTTATGACAGCCACTGGGCTTCTTTTGCTGGAAGTGTTCTTGTGGAGCAAAAACGAGACGAACCTTGTCTCTATGGCCAATATGACCCTTGGAATGCCTGGGAAAGTGATTGCCTGGGTTTTGTATATGTTCCTTTTTTATTCCCTGACGGTGGCTTATGTGGCAGGCGGGGGAAGTCTTGTCTGCGATATTGCAGGGGCTTGTCAGGCCAAAATTTTTCCCAATTGGATAGGTCCTCTCATTTTTGTTTTGATCTTTGCCCCTTTTGTGGCTTTTGGGGCCAAAGCTGTCGATTCGATCAACCGCTTTTTGATGGCAGGGCTGATCTTGTCATTTTTGGTTTTTGTGGTTTTGGGGGCGCTCCATATTGATTTCAGTTTGCTGAGGACTTACAGCTGGCCTTTAGCCCTTGTGGCAACGCCCGTTGTCTTTACCTCCTTTGGCTTTCAGGGGACAGTTCCGTCCATTACGAATTACTTAGGCCGTGATCCCCACAAAGTCCGAAAAGCGATCATTATCGGGACATTCATCCCTCTCATCTGCTATATCGTTTGGGAAGCGCTCATTTTAGGAGTTGTTCCAGTTGAGCAGCTGAATGTCGCCAAAGAGGAGGGGTTGTGTGCGGTTGCCCCTCTGAAAAATAGCCTGCATTTGCCCTGGCTCTACACTGTCGGCGAATTTTTTGCCTTTTTTGCCCTTGTCACCTCCTTTTTAGGGGTTACTTTAGGATTACTCGACTTCCTCTCCGATGGCTTGAAAGTGAAAAAAACAGTTCGTGGAAGATGGCTCCTTTCCTTCTTGATTTTTGGCCCCCCATTGATTTTTGCCTCGATTAATCCAAAAGTGTTCCTCAACGCTCTCCATTATGCAGGCGGTTTTGGCTGCGCCCTTCTTTTAGGGCTCTTGCCCATCTTGATGGTGTGGCGAGGCAGATACCGCTTAAAGTATAAAAGTGAATATGCCCTTTTTGGAGGACGCCTCACTTTGAGCTTACTCATTCTATTTATTGTTTTTGAACTTGCTGTGATGGTAGTCAAAATTTAGGGATTGGAGTATTCTTTAGATCTTAAACAGGGAGCTTTTATGGGAAATCGCGATGATATCTATGATCCACGCACACAGCAAGCACTCGGGACTTTTTCTTCCCGTGTTTATGGCTGGATGGCAATAGGCCTTGCCTTAACTGCAACGATTGCGTTTTTTATCTACCAATCGGGTTTGTTTTTAAAATTGATGCCTTTTTGGTGGGTATTTTCTTTTGGAACGCTTGGTGTGGCGTTTGCGTTTAATGCTTCCATCCAGCGCTTTACCATTACGGGCGTGATTGGGATGTTTTTAACCTACGCAACCCTTCAAGGGGTCATGTTTGGGACCATTTTGCCCGCCTTTGCAGCTGCCTTCGGCGGTCAGGTGATTTGGCTTGCCTTTACCACAGCCTCAGCTGTCTTTCTTCTGGCTATGGGCTACGGGATGTTCACCAAAAATGATCTCACAAGCCTTGGAAGGATCCTCACTTTTGGTTTAATCTGCCTGATCGCCGTGACGCTGATTTTCATGATCGCATCGCTTTTTGTGTATCTGCCCCTTCTCGATCTTCTGATCAGCTACATCGGCCTTGGCCTATTTGTCGGCCTCACTGCCTACGATGCTCAGACCATCCGGAAGTTCAGCGCACAAGCCGAGATCAACTCTGTTGTCTCCTACAAACTCTCCATGATCATGGCCATGAAGATGTATGTCAACGTCATCATGATCTTCTGGTATCTGCTCCGGATCTTCTCCTCAAACAGGAGATAAACATTCGGGACTCAATAAAAAAGCGTATGCCCCAAAAGTGATGGGCATACGCTATTATAGATTGAATCACAACAAGTCCTTGTCGGATCAATCAGTCTGATCTTCAGAATAACCCTCACTTTGTAAAAATGTTTGTAGATTGTTGGTGGTTGTATCATCGATCAGGTTGGTGCAAAGGAGTTGCCCTTGAGTGTTTCTTAGGACGACAAAGTTGCAAAACTTATCATCTTGATCGTATTTGTTTGTAAAATATCGAGGAGAATAAAATCCCTTTTGAAGACCAGAAAATTGTTGACGATTAACCTTTAAGGTTTCGAAATGATCACCAAACATTCCCAACTTATGTTGTCTATCTTCCTCTTTTTCTGCCATGCGGATCTTATGAATTTGAGATGAGCTAATGCCGATGACAGTCACCCCTACGACGGCGCCGCTTCCGGTCATGACCCATAAGCTCCAGGAGTGTGGTGTATCAACAGCTGCAATTGCAGTTTTTAACCACTCGAAGGATTGAGGGAGTGAAATCAAGCCGTGGGATTGTAATAAACCAACCGTGCCAAAGCTGACTGATCCAACCATAAACACACTACCGACCACGATGGCTAGAATATACCACCCTTTGTTGGACCCTTTTGCTGCATCAGTGACCTCTCTGTTTTCAAGGTCACCAATTGGTTCTTCAGGTCCCTGGTGGGGGACGATCTCGCGTGTGTGCGCGTCTCCATTGATTCGTTGTTGATATGACATGATTAATCTCCGTTAATTATTAAAAAATTAGTAGAACGAAAATATTCTAACATATAAGTATTATTTTTCTATTAACTTAGAATCAATTTATAATAAATTTTTCGGGTAGGGACAAGGGATTTATTGACAGCTTTGGTCGCGGACTTGGGTGATGAGGGTGAGGATTTTGGCGAGAACCTCCTGGGCTTGGATGCTGCAGCTTAGATTGAGGCAGATGATCCGATTGAGGATGTCTCGCTGTTGCTTAAAGAAGGTGAAACATTATCGTGATCTTCTGGTATCTGCTCCGGATCTTCTCCTCAAACAGGAGATAAACATTCGGGACTCAATAAAAAAGCGTATGCCCAAGAATGAAGGGCATACGCTTATATAGAAAGAAACGTTGCTAGGCGGATGACCCGCTCAAAAATTGGAATATTGCATCTGCGGACATTTCATCTATCAGTTTTGTGCAGAGAAGATTTCCTTCCATATTTCTAAAGACGACAAAGAAGCGGTCCTGTTTAGCTAGGGGAATCCAATCACCGTTTTCATCGGGTTGTTCCAATTGCTGCTTCATAGAATGTCCGATTGGCAAATCTACATAGTCATCAGGGTTATCATTTATTGTTTTGAAGTTATCGCCAAGCATTTCCCAATAAAATTTTGGTAAGTCTACATGAGTATATGTCTCAGTTATCAAAAAATTTCCTAGTGCTTCTTCGGTCGTCTTTTCAATCCGGTCGGTGCAGAGGAGTCTTCCGTCCTGAGTTTTAAGGACGATAAAGAAGCTGTCAGGTCGATTTTCGGAGATTAAATCACCATCTTTATTTTCGGTTAGAAAACCCCGCGGCGTAAAATGCCCTTCTGGAAGAATTGAATATTTATCAGGGTCAACTCCTAAGGTTTTGAAGTGATCGCCAAACATTGCCCACTGATTTCTTCTATCTTCCTCTTGGGCTTCTGCCATGCGGATCTTATGAATTTGAGGTGAGCTAATTCCTATGACAGTCACACCTATCAGGGCACCGCCTCCGGTCATGACCCATAAGCTCCAGTAGTGTGGTGTATTGCCGGCTGCCTCAATGGCACTTTTTAACCAATCGAAGGATTGTGGTAGATTAATCAAGCCGTGGGATTGTAATAAACCAACAGTGCCAAAGCTGATTGCGCCCACCATAACCACGCCACTTACGACGATGGCCAGAATGTACCAGCCTTTGTTGGACCCTTTTTTTGCATCAACGACCTGTTTGCCTTCAAGGCTGCCCTCTTTTTCAGCATCAAGTGTTGAGTTTTTGAAATTTTCTGTAGATTCCCCAAGAGCTTGTGTTGACATACTTGTTCTCCAGTATTTTAAAAATTAAATATATGAAAAACATTTTAACACAGAAGTATTTATTTATTATTAAATCTGGATCAATTTAAGATTAATTTGTGGGAATTTATTGGCAGGTTTGGTCGCTGACTTGGGTGATGAGGGTGAGGATTTTGTCGAGCACTTCCTGGGCATGGGCGCTGCAGCTCAGATTGCTGCGGATGATCCGATTGAGGATTTCCCGCTGTTGCTTAAAGAAGGTGAACCATTCATCCTCAGATAGGATCTGTAGGGCGACTGTGTCGACTAAAGCAATCTCTTTTTGAATGAGGGCGATTTCGTGGCGGGCAATTTCTTCTTGAAGGTGCTCGACATGGGCTTTTTGCTGCACCAGTTTTTTCTGGGCGCTCTTAAGCTCCTCTTTCATCTCTGAAAGATGGGAATCCTGTCTGGTTGCGGCACACGTTAAAACAAGAAGAGCTAAAAGAAGAGCTTTTTTCATGAATAGGGGAGATAACAAAGCGAGGCGATTGATGCAAGCTTTTTTTTGCTTTGATCGCTCATTAGATTTAAATTCAGCTGTTTGCTAAAATTTTCAAGAAAAAAATTATGAGATTTTTTAAATGCTTTCGATGCAGACAATTTTAGCCGCAAAAACACCGGATTTCATTTCAGTGACTAACCCGGAGGGAAAAAAAGAGGCGCTTACTCCAAAACAATTCAATGAGCGGTTTCATGTCGTTTTAAGTGAAGGTCTGGATGCCCCCGAAGGTTTTAAAGTGCCCAAAGTCCAAGAGAGAATTCAAACGACACAACAGGGCAAAGACAAGATTCACGCATTGAGAACACGGCAGCTACAGCAGCTTTTGAAAAGCGATTGGGCTGAAAACTTCGAGATTCGCTACATGGGCAATGGTTATGGTTACGGTGTTTTTGCAGCCAAAGATATCTCTGACAACACCGTTGTTGCCATCATTTCGGGAACGCTGGCAGAAGGAGTCAAATCTTCTGGGCAAGATGCTAACCAGGAAAATATCGCCTATCTCGGATCTGATCTGTATGTGTCAACAATACACCATCGTGGGATTACAAGCTTCATGCAGCATTTGCCAGAAAAATTTTCAGGAAATAGAAAAAATCCCCCTAAAATTCCTGATTATATGTGCGTCAAGGATTCTGAAACGCATTTTAAACTGGAATTTGAAGTGGATGAGACCATTCACTTTTCTTCAAATGAGATCAAAAAGCAGATCGCGCGTGAAAATCTCAAAACCGAGACCTTAAATTACAAAAATGTTCCGGTGATGGTCATGGTGACAAGTCAGCAGATCAAAAAAGGGGAGCCTGTTGGATACAATTATGGCTGTGGCTATTGGGTGAATAGAAATGCATGCCCAGCGTTTTTTGATAAAGGCGGCGCCCTACTGGCACACTCTTTATACAAAAGAACTTTTGGTCATCTCAATTTTGGAAGCTGCCGCTATACAGGTGAATTTAAGCCCTTATTGGATCTTGTGAGAGAGAAAAAGTTTATCGAACTCAAAGATACCAAGAGGACATTTTTCTTTATTGAAATCACAGGCGATAACAAGCAAGTCTATAAAATTTTTCCCATGCAACTCATCGTCGCTCTCATCAAAGCAAATGCGGGGACTCTTCAGTTTGATTCCAGAGCCGAAGAGGCAATCGAAAAAAATCGGGGAACTTTCGAAGTGAATCCCCAAAAAAAATGGCAATTGCTTGACCCTTCAAAGGGTCTCGGATTTGTAAAACGGGAATTGGAATTTGTGAATACAAATCAAGAGTCCCTCTTTCAAAAAGTGACATTATCTGGTTTAGTTGATGGTGATTTGTCGGCCCAAATCTATTTCTCTGCCAAAGATAAAATCACATTAAAAGGTTATTTAAACACTATCGATCCCTCAAAAGAGGTATCGCAGAATGTGAGCGCGTTTGGTGATGGTCACATACTTGTGCTCATCGATTCTTCTCAGATTAAAAAGATGTTTGCTCTGATTTTTGAAGGCAGCAAAGTCTCACAGGAGTACCTGGAGCTGGTCCTTCAAATCCTCGACTCCAAAGACTGGAACACCATACAACCTTTGTTTTAAATTCAACACAAAGCCACAAAGATACAAAGGCACAAAGAGGTCGAAATATTTTCTCTCTTTGTATCTTCGTGTTGAATTTAAACGGGGCGATCACTCGGAATGGGCTTTTTGGAAGGCGAGGAATTCGGGTTTTTGACGGATGGAGTCGAATTCTTCGCGGCTGATCGCATCGGGAAGTGAGGGGAGCCCTTCACGCAGAGCGCATTCGAGCCAACCGACAGCTGCTTCTACTTTGCTGAGAGCGCCACAGGCAAGTGCATTGATGAGGGCTGTGTTGTAGGAAGGATTGTCCTGGTAGCATTTGCTGGCAATATCCATCACATTCTTGAAATCGCCGTTCATGTAGGCGAGGAAATGGAGGAGGGCCAGGGAATTTCCCGATAAATTTTTCTGGAGAGGGACGAGGAGGTTGTACGCGGTGTCGTATTGTTCCTGGTTGCGGTAGATGGTTGCCATTTCTTGGGTGGCCATGGAATAGAGAACTCCGGCTTTTCCTTTGGCGCGCACTTCTTCGAATTTTTTGAGGGCAAGCTCGGTATTGCCTCCCTGAGCTTCGGCGCTTGCATCTTTCATGAGCTGTTGAAGATCGACATCTCTATCTTTTTCGGTCAACATCTTGTAAAAGCGGAGCGAGCGGAAGCTTTCAAAGGTGAGGATTAAAAAGAGAGCGCCCACCAAATACTGTCCCAGAATGAAAGCAATTAGGCTAATGATGACCGCGATCACGATGCCGGTAAAGATCGCGATTTTGATCCCTTTAAAGCCAAAAATGGCCTCTAAAAGAATGCTCAAGAGGTGTCCACCATCAAGTGGAAGAACAGGGACCAGATTCATGAGAGTCCAAAACAGATTGGCCATAAATGTAAATTTAACGACAAAGGCTAAAGTTGTGTTGGCGATATGTACATTTTCATAAACAAAGAAGGCTGCCAAAAAAAGGAGAAACCCTGCAAGGGGGCCATTTAAGACCACAATAAATTCTTCCCAGAGTTTGAGCTTCCGCCCTTCCCGGTAGGTGAAACCTCCAAAAACGGCGAGCTCAATGCGGGTTTTTTGACCAAAAATTAACCCGCTGAGGGCATGGCCAAGCTCATGAATAACGACAGAAAAAAAGATGATGACGACACATAGAAGAGAATTGGTCAGTTCATATGTCCACATCCAGCCGACAAAAAAAGCAATCAGCCAGAAAAGAGGGTGTATAGAGATGGGAATTTTTCCCGGAATTGTAATCACGATGACTTACTTAGATAGAACTTGTTTTAATGTTGCGCCAATTTCGGCAGGAGTGACAGCAATCGTGACGCCTGCTTTTTGAAGAGCTTCGATTTTATCCTGTGCGCTCCCTTTTCCACCAGAGATAATTGCCCCGGCATGCCCCATTCTTTTCCCTGGAGGGGCCGTTTGGCCCGCAATGAAGCCAACAACAGGTTTTTTGACATGCTGTTTGATGAAATCGGCAGCTTCTTCTTCGGCACTTCCTCCAATTTCCCCGATCATGAGAATGGCCTCCGTTTCGGGGTCGTTTTCGAAAAGCTGGAGCATGTCGATAAAATTGGTTCCGTTTAAAGGATCGCCGCCAATCCCGACACAGGTCGTTTGGCCAAGACCTTCAGAGGTGGTTTGCCAGACAGCTTCATAAGTGAGCGTTCCCGATCTGGAGACAATTCCGATTTTGCCCCGTTTATGGATATAACCGGGCATGATCCCAATTTTGCATTCGCCCGGAGTGATGATTCCTGGACAATTAGGGCCAATCAGCCGGCTTGTCTTGCTATTTTTCATGATTCTTGAAACTTCGATCATGTCTTTGATGGGAATTCCTTCGGTAATGCAAACAATCAAGGGAATGCCCGCATCTTCGGCTTCAATGATTGCCTCAGCAGCCGCTGGCGGCGGCACAAAAATCAAGCTCGCTGTGCAATCGGTTGCCTTTTTGGCCTCTCGGACAGTGTCAAAGACGGGGAGATTTAAATGGGTCTGCCCCCCTTTTCCGGGAGTAACGCCTCCCACATATTTGGAACCATATTGGATCCCTTGCTCTGTGTGGAAGCTCCCGGCTTTGCCTGTGATCCCTTGAGTGATCACTTTCGTCTCTTTGTTGATGAGTACAGCCATTTAAAGATTCCCTCCGGCTGCCTTGACAGCTTTAATAGCCCCATCTGCCATGTTATCGGCCGGAACGTAATTGATGCCCGATTCCTGAAGGATTTTTTTGCCGTTTTCCACGTTTGTCCCTTCCATCCGGACCACAAGGGGAACTTTAAGCTCAATTTCTTTGGAAGCTGCGACAATTCCTTGCGCGAGCACGCCGCAATCCATAATCCCGCCAAAAATATTGATGAAGATGCATTTGACGGCAGGATCGAGGAGAATAATCTTAAAACCGTTTGCGATCTGATCTTTGGTAGCGCCTCCTCCCACATCGAGAAAGTTGGCGGGCTCGCCTCCATAATGGCGGATAATATCCATGGTGGCCATCGCAAGGCCAGCCCCGTTAACAAGACAGCCGATATTGCCGTGCAAGCTAATGTAAGCTAGATGGTACTCCTGGGCGAGCACCTCGTTTTTCGGATATTGAAGGGGATCATACCACTGCGCAATTCCCGCTTGCCGGTAAAGGGCGTTGTCATCGACAGAAAACTTGGCGTCCAAAGCGAGTAAATGATTATCTTCTGTCAAAACAAGGGGATTGATCTCAAGAAGAGAACTGTCCGATTCGATAAAAGCTTTTGCCAGATTGGAGCAAAACTCCAGCCCCTCTTTTTTAAGATCGCCTTCCCAGCCCATGAATTTGGCCAGTTCGATCAAACGGAAATGGCGGATTTTTCCATCGAGCTCAATGGGAATAGTGAGAATCCGCTCAGGATTTTTTGCAGCAATCTCCTCGATTTCCATTCCTCCTTCTGGAGAGGCAATCAGAACAGCTCTAGAGTGGACACGGTCAATGGTGGCTGCCAGATAGTATTCTTTCTGGATCGCAACGGGGGGGGAAATGAGAATTTTTTCTGCAATAACACCTTCGGGTCCTGTCTGGTTATTGACTATTTTCATGCCAATCATCTGGTCGGCGAGTCGGACAATTTCCTCGGGGTCTTCAGCAAATTTGACTCCACCCGCTTTTCCTCGGCCTCCCGCATGCACTTGAACTTTGAGAACCCCTTTTTTGAGTCCCAATTCCGCGATGGCTTGAGAGGCCTCTGTTGCGTTGGATGCGACTCGGTAAGGGGCGACAGGAATGCCGTATTGGCAAAGTAAAATTTTTGCTTGATATTCGTGAATATTCATAGTTTTTCTGTTTTCCCGTATATGGTATAATAGAATTTCATTCAACGAGGAATCATCTGCACTTATGTTTAAGTTTTTAGGTCAAAAAATCCGTTCCCTTTTTTCAAGCAAAGTCAACGAAGAGACCATCGATCAGCTCGAAGAGCTTTTTTATCAGGCAGACCTCGGTAGCCAAACCAGCAACGAGCTTTCTCAAAAAGTGCGCGATTTGTGCAAAAAAAAATCAGATCTATCCACAGATGAGATTTTGAGCGAGATCAAAAGCGATCTTTTAGAACAGATGCGCCTTGTTTCCATTCCCGAAACGACTCCTGGCAATCCCCACGTCATTTTAATTGTGGGGGTCAATGGAAATGGGAAGACAACCTCGATTGCAAAATTAGCTCACCACTTCCAATCTAAAGGGAAAAAAGTGTTGATTGCAGCTGCCGATACATTTAGAGCGGCAGCCATCGATCAGCTCGAATTATGGGCCGGCCAAACAGGATCAATCCTTGTCAAAGGGAAACCGGGCAGCGACCCTGCAGCTGTTGTCTTTGACGCCATCACGGCTGCTAAAGGGCGTGGAGTGGATATTGTTCTTGTTGATACTGCAGGGCGTTTACATACAAAAACAGATCTGATGAAAGAGCTCGAAAAAATTCACCGTGTGAGTGGAAAAGCCTATCCGGGAGCTCCTCACGAAACCCTTCTAGTTCTCGATGCCACCATCGGCCAAAATGGTGTGGAACAAGCGGCCACCTTCCATAAATTCACGCCGCTCACAGGCCTTATCCTCACCAAACTCGACGGAACAGCCAAAGGGGGAACTGCCCTTTCCATTCAAAAAAAGCTCCAACTTCCCATCAGGTTTATCGGCACAGGGGAGAGTATGGATGCTCTGCAACCTTTTGAGCCCAAGCGCTTCATCGATTCCCTCTTCGATTAATCCTCGCATGATCAGCATGATAAGAAGCTGAGAGTCAACAACGAGCAACGATAGGAAGGATATAACGATATGAAGAATAAGATTAAAATATAAATCCTTCTCTGCAAACTCTTGCGACTTCTAAATAACATATTTTAAATAGTTACAAATCATCTCTGTGAATCTCTGTGCCTCTGTGTTAAAAAATGACCTCGCAAATTTGTGAAGTCAAGCTTTTGTGGCCATTTTCAACACAGAGACACAGAGGCACAGAGATTCACAGAGAGAAAAAAAATATATTTAATTTCTTTTCTTATCCTTCATATCGTTATATCCTTCCTATCGTTGTTCGGTGTGGGCTCTAAGCGTTCACATCACGCTTATTGTGATTCGTCTGCGGGGAGTTGGGAGGTTTCGACGAACGGGAATTTTGAGACCAGCTTGAGGATCGTTTGAAACTGTCCAACATTTTCTGGTTTGATATCTTGTAGTTTGACTTCCAGTTCTTTCTTTGAATGGAGACGGATCACCAAAGAATAATTTCCGTTGACCTGCTCTACCCAAGTACAGTTTTTATGTTTAAGAAGAACTTCCAAGGTCTCCTTTTCGATCAGGAGATCTTGGGGTTCAAAAGGAGAGGTTTTGATATAGGTATAGCCGGAGTTTTTCAGGTTTTCTATGTTGTCGATAGAGTCTTCTTTCACTACCTCATTATTTTCTTTGTAGAATAGGGAATAGGCTCCGTTGACTTTGCGTACGCAGGTAAAAGTGGAGTCGGTTAATATTTTTTCGAGAGAGTCTCGATTGATGAGTAATTCCGTCTCCTTGTAGGGATCTGTTTGGACAAATGGGAGTTTGTAGGATTCTTCATCTTCATCCCATTGGAACTCCTCTTGCATACTTTTAGCAATCTCTGCGAGCTGTTCATATGAATGACCATATTCTATAGTCTCTCTTTTACCTGTGGGATCTTTTCGTTCTACGTTGTAGGTCCCGTTGGGTTGACGGCAGAAAGTCCAGGTTTTAGCTTTGAATGGAGTGCTCTCTTCGGCAAGCTCTTGGATTTCGGGATTGCGCTTGACTTTAGCTTGGCAGACGACGCTGCTCAAAATTAGGGCAAAGCCGGCGCCGCCTCCAAGAGAGATCATAATAATGGCATTGAGCTGAGTCAAATTGGAAAGGCTCCCAACACCTGCAAGTGCTGCAATTCCTGTAGCAGAGGTGCAAATGCCAGTAAGGCCAATGATAAAAAAAGCCACAGATATGGGCTTATGCCATTTCTCGATTCTTCTCCCATCGAGGTTACCAGCCATTTCTATGCGTAGGCATAAGCTGGTAAGAGGACCTTCTCCGATATTGTGTGACTTTGACATTGTAGCAGCACTTTTTAGAAATGAGTGTAAATGACTCAATTATTTTTTGTCAGCCATCATACTCTTAAGGAAGCATCATATCGATTGCCCAAGCTTTAGAGCAAGCAGGTTTAAAAAATGTTGAAAATAGTTTGCTCGACACACTGGTGTTATTTTTTATCTTGATCTGATAAGCTTTTGCAAATTTATTTGGGGAGTCTTGAATGACGCAAGTTGTTGATAATAAAATTCACATGACATTTGGATGGGCAAGCCTCATTGTTAACAATGCAATTATTGAGACTGTTGATCTGGTATTTGAGAATGCAAAAACTCTCATCAGCGTCAATATTCCCAAGAATGCCCGTCCTTTTGCGTTACAAACATTCTCCTTTAGTTGCCGCAAGGAAAATGGAGAGTCTTTCAATACACCTGTATTAAATGTGCGCCTGGATCAGATGACGCAGCTGACAATTAAAATTCCCAATAACCCAGAAGTGATCCGTCCCAAAATTTCTGAAAATTTGCAGCTCGGACAGGATTATATCTTAATGGTTCAATGTGAAAGTGAAAATGGTGTTACAGCTTGTGTCGTAGAAAGTGCTCATCAATTAGATCTAGAAGAAGTCTATGAGTATTACCGCTTTGTTTTGCCTATTCAAATGTTCGATTCTTTTCAGAATTTTAAAAATACTTTGAATCAACGTTCTTCAAAAACAATGGTAAATACAAGTGATGTTCAGCCAGGAAATGCCATATTCGCTGCCATCAAAGAGGTAATTGCCTCTATCGCAAAGCCTCTTTTAGGTAAGCTTGCAACAGAAATTAGGAATGCGAAAAATCAATGGAAAAAAGATTGCGAAGGGGTTCTAACTGGAAAATATTTAGGTAGTGATCTTTTTTATAATTGTTCAATTCAAATTGAAATTTCAAAATTTGAAGAGATCATGACATTATCTCTCAATCAGTTATTTATTGGCACAATACCTTCTGATATACAATTTCAGATCTATCAGGCTGCCAAAGAATTTGGCAAAAGTCTGCAAAGCACACTTCTCTTCCACCAGCAGGAGAAGGACAAAGTTTAAGTCTTAACATCTTTTGCACATCAAAGATTTAATCAGCGCAAGCGTCACTATGCTCACTATGGCCCGCTGCTTGTCCTTCCAGTTCTTGTTCAGATAGCTCGCCACTTGGTTTTAACGGCAGGATGAAATTGCTGATCTTGTCGGTATTTTCGTGTATTTGGATTTTTTTACCCTTAGGAACGTCAATCCCATTTTCTTTTAGGACTGCCTCGGGATTTTTAAGTAGGCGCTCTTTAAATTTAGGATCGCTCCATGCCTTTGCGACAATTTTTGCATATTCTTTTGATATTTCCAAAAGTGACTCCTGTTTATGTTTTTTTCTTGAGGTATTCGTCGATGAGGTTGGCGATGAGGCCGCTCCAGCCTGTTTGGTGGGATGCGCCGAGCCCTTTGCCGGTTTCTGCGTGAAAATATTCGTAGAAGAGAATGTGGTCTTTAAAATAGGGGTCTTCGTTTAAGAGGGAGTTGTTGCCGAAAATGGGACGTTTCCCCTGCTCGTTTTCTGCAAAAAGGGCGATCAGATTTTTGATGAAGGTGTCGATGATCTCCTGTATAGAGACCTCTTTTTCCCCATTGGCTGTGATCTTGAGATCAAAAACGGATGCGTATTTTTTCAAAGAGGAAATGATGATGTAGTTCATCGGCATCCAGATAGGCCCACGCCAGTTGGAGTTGCCCCCTTTCATTTTCTCGATAGATTCCCCAGGTTCGTAGCCGACATGTGCATCTTTATAGTGAAAAGGGTGTTTTTCGTGATATTTGGAGAGACTACGAATTCCATAAGGGGAGCGGAATTCGCCCGGTTCCCATAGATAGTGGAGGACGCTTTTCAGCTTATTTTCGTCAAATAGCGTCAAAACGTAGTGTGTTTTTCCATTTTTTGTTACAGGGATGACACATTCATCGGTTAAGGATTTCCTATTTTTGATAAACCAGAAAAAATCCCGTTTGAAGGTTGGAAATCGCTCTAGTTCCTCATCTCCCAGAATTTCGATTGCAAAAAGGGGAATCAACCCCACTAAAGAGCGGACGCGGAAGGTTGAAAAATTGCCGTCAGGATAGACCAGAACATCGTAGAAAAACTGGTCTTGTTTATCCCAAAGTTCGTAGTTTTTCTGATCTCTTCTGTGAGTGGCAGCTGCGATATAGACAAAATGTTGGAAAAATTTGGTCGCAAGCCCCTCGTAGGACGGATCATCCTTAGCAAGTTCAAGGGCAATGCGCATGAGATTTAAAGAGAAAAAAGCCATCCAGCCCGTCCCATCCGACTGTTTGAGCATCGCCCCCCCTTGCATTTCTACGGAACGGTCAAGCAACGTGATATTATCGAGTCCTAAAAAACCCCCTTCGAATACATTGCAGCCAGAACTATCCACTTGGTTGACCCAATAGGCAAAGTTCATGATCAACTTAAAGAAGCATTTTTTTAAAAACGCAAAATCTTCAACGCCTGTTTTCTCTTTTTGCATCAAGAAGAGCTGATAGGCAGACCAGGCCTGAACAGGAGGATTGAGATCGGAAAATTCCCATTCGTAAGCAGGAATGGCCCCGTTGGGGTGTTGAAACTGATCAAAAAGAAGGAGCCAGATCTGTTCTTTGGCAAACTCGATATCGACTAAACCGATTGACAAGGCCTGAAAAGCCAAATCCCATGCAGCAAACCAGCAATATTCCCATTTATCGGGCATACTCAAGATTCTGCGCGAATTGAGATGGCGCCAGTGGTTGTTGCGGATGTAGAAACGGTTGTTTGGAGGGGGAAACTTGGAATTATCCCCCATGAGCCACTGATTGACATCAAAAAAGTAAAACTGCTTATTCCAGAGCATGCCAGCCAAGGCTTGCCTTTGAATCATGCGGAGTTCTGGATTTGCAGAACTGGGATGGATGGTTTCATAAAAAGCGTCGGCTTCTTTTTTACGCTCTTCGATTAGCGCTTCTGCCCCTTCAAAAGGATATTCTAATTGATCGGGTGATAGACGGAGCCACACCGTCACCGAAGAATTGGGTTCTACAGATTCAAATGTGTAATCGATGGCAGCTTTTGTCCCCACCTCATCAGGATTAACGGCCGCCGTTTTTTTGTGGATCACCGCCTCATGAATTCCAGCTTTATTGTATTTTTTGTCCTGGTTTTCATTGTCTGTAAAAAGGGGGTTGCCACCTTTCGATGCGTACAAATACCGTTTGTTAATCTGGTATTCAAAAGGGATTTTCGAAAACAGTTGTGTGACATTTTGATCGTCGGCAACAAGAGTGATAAAATCCTTGTTCTGGGACAATTTGGCAATTTTTGGAGGGGCTAGAGGGGTGTCCCACCACGACCATTGATTGCGAAACCAAAGCTGCGGAATGATATGTAAAGAGGCTGCTTGCTTGCCCCTATTAAAGGCCTCGATTTTGACGATGACATCTTCAGCAGAGTGTTTCACATACTCTATCACGATATCAAAATAAGCGTTGTCTGCAAAAATTCCGGTATCAAGGAGCTCATATTCGGGATCTAAAGTGGAGCGCTCTTTATTTTTTTGTTTGAGCTGCTCATAGGGAAAAGCATTGTGGGGGTATTTGTAGAGGTATTTCATGTAGGCATGGCTTGGAATGCCATCGAGATGGTAGTAATGCTCTTTGACATCTTCTCCGTGGTTGCCTTCGTTGGAGGATAAGCCGAACAATCTCTCTTTGAGGATCGGATCCTTTCCATTCCAGAAAGCAGGCGCCAAAACCAGAGTTTGATAGCGGTCACACCAGCCGGCAATGGCATCTTCTCCCCAACGAAAAACCCGTCTGTGGGCATCTTCAAAAGGAAAGAATTCCCAAGCGTCGCCGTGCCAGCTATAATCTTCCCGAACCGTTCCCCAAGCTCTTTCAGCAACATAAGGGCCCCATAGCTGCCATTCACAGATGGGGCCATCGCCCTGGTTAGAAAGTCTCAAATGTTCTTTTGTGTTCATGTCCGTATCAAACAGAAAAACACTCTTTTTGAAAAGAAAACTATCTATACCTTCAAAGAAAACATCTCTTTCATTGCCTGTATTTGTGACGAACAAGCAGAGAAATCTAAACTTTCCCGTACAGATGCATAGATCGCTTGGGAATCAAGATCGCGGATTGTTCGGTAACAGAGCGGAGCATAATCAGCAAACAGCTTTCCTATCCATATTCCAGCATTGAGTCCGATGATCGGGACAAAAACTTCTGAGTGGTGGTCAATGTGAACAATGGTAATGGCAAGATTAGCGGCCAAGCCAATAGGAGCTGGCAATTTAACTCCGGTGAGTTGTTCTATAAAACCTTGGGAGCATCCCGAAGTGCTATGGTGAGAATGGGAATGCTCCTCCCCCTCTTTCTGCTTGTCCTGCTTGCCCCAATGGAGATAAGTGCCCAAGATCACGCCAAATGCAAAAAACGGAAAGAACAGCTTGGGGGAGGTATAAGCTGCAAAAATAGCCAAAGCAACTAAGGAAATTTTTTCCAAAATAGCCAAAGCCAGCATCAATTTTTCTTTGTCTAACCAGGAACAGGGAAGGTCTACTTCGCATTCTGATTTGCATTCTGAGTGGCTATGAGCTTCATTTACTGATGGCATATTACCCCTTATTTTTGTCTTTGCATTTTTCGCAGCGATTGATCGTTTCCCATCCATTTTTTGCCATGAGATGGGTGCTGATGCCGAAAACTAAAAAAACGCAAAGTGTGCAGAGGGCTAGTGTATTTTTCATAAGGTCTCCTTTTTCTAGGCAAATTAATGCAAATGCAATATTATTTGCAATAAAGAAAAAGATGGGGTCTCAAAATGCAGAGGATGACAAAGCAAAGAAAGGCGATTGTGGAATGCTTAAAGAAAGCTGCACGGCCACTGAGCATCGAAGAGATTTTGTTAGAAGTTTCAGCTGAAATTCCTAAGCTCAACCTGTCGACTTTGTACCGTAATTTAAAAGATTTAGTTCAAGACCAAGAGGTGCGTTCCCATAATCTTCCAGGCAGCTGTCCACGCTATGAGATGATGTCAACGTCTCACACGCACCATTTTTTGTGTCAAAAATGTAACAGACTCTTCAACATTGATTTATGTCCAAAAGAAATCGTGTCCATGGTGCCCAAAGACTTTGTCATGCTTGGACACTACATCACACTCACTGGCTTATGCCGTGACTGCAACTTCTATCAACCATCAGATTCAGAAAGATCGGCTTCTATGGTATCATTAACGTCAACATCAAGAGTTTGAGCAATTGGTACTTTAATGCACCTAAAGTAAACAGTATTTCCGATGCCGAGAACAATCACAGCCCCAACGCCTCCGGCAACCATTCCTGTGCCGATTTTCCAGCCAAGTTGAGCCAAATCCTGGATATTAATGCCATTAAGAGACGCTGCGATTGTCAAAGCACCAGCAACGACTGCTGCTAGAGCCAAAATTGCCACGATTGTTGTAATGGAAACAGCACAACGGTTGAAGAAAATTTTTTGTTGTAAAGTGTGTGATCCAAAAACGAGATTTATTGAGGGATCAGACATGATAAGACCTCTTGTTTTACAAATTCATTTTAACATTAATATATTAAGATTGGATTAATCCACAAAAACAATTGCTTAAAAATAAGATTTCACATAACAGGAAAGTAACTCAAGGGTAAAGTCATGCACATTGCAGAGGTGTTGAATGCCGCTTAAAATTTTAGAACCCGAATTTGAGCTTGTCGATCCAGAAGGGCAGGAGATCCTTGCCAATGTCAAAAATGCTTATTCCATGGAGACAGATTGGCGAGCGTGGAATGAAGAAGCGGCTTTGATTCGGGCCCATACCATCAGTCATTTGGATCATTATTTAAGCCAGTTAGCAGATACCGTTGAAAAACAGGGAGGGCATGTCTTTTTTGCAAATACCGCAGAAGAGGCCAACGTCTATATTCAGGAAGTGGCTACGAAAAATAACGTCCAACGGGTGATTAAATCCAAATCGCTGGTGATAGAAGAGCTCAATTTGAATTCTGCGCTTGAAGAGATCGGCTGCACCGTTTTAGAGGCCCATGACGAGCTCAGGAAAAAATGTTTAACAGCCGACATGGCAGTTACGGGTTGCAGCTTTGGTGTCGCACAATCGGGCTCTATCTGCAACGTAACTCAGGATGGGGAAGAGCCAATGGTCGCCGCTTTTCCAAAAACCCTGGTCGCTGTCATGGAAATGGAAAATATCGTCCCCACTTTACTGGACCTCGAGCTCATGTTAACGCTGTTGGGACGGTCCACAAGTTACATCTCCATTTTGACAGGGCCCAGACAGTCAGGAGAGGTTGATGGTCCTGAAGAGTTTCATCTTGTGATTCTCGATAATCAGCGCTCGCAAATTTTGGGAACCGAATTTGAAGATGCGCTCTGTGGGATACAAACGGACGCCACTCTTCCTGAGCCCGGCACAGAAGTTTGTCCGGTTAAAGTTCCCTTCCAGGAGCTTTGGGTCAAATATCAGGAAAAGATTGCCCAAGAAGAAAAACAGGCTCCCTTATTTGAGAAAATTGCCAGGAAACTCTTTGGGTTTAAAGAAAATTTATTAAATTGGTTCAAAAGGCATGGAAAAAAATAGAGCGATATTTTTGAGTCGAATTAGAGAACGCCTTAGAGAGAGGGAGCCAGTTCACTTAGAGCGCCAATTTCCGCAGTGGAAACAATTTGCCGGCCTTTCAAAGGTAGAGCTTTTGGAGAAATTTAAGGAGCGGCTGAAGGCCCATGAAATTCCCTATTCCGAGACAACTCTTTCCGATCTGAATGCTCACATTCTCGAACTTTTCCCTAAATACAATATCCGCACAGCTGTTTTACAAAATGATCCCCGAAACGAAGAGTGTGGACTTGGTCGGATGGCAAGGTCTTACCATTGGCATGTCTGGGACCCAGCAATTGGAAGAGATAATATCGAAATCACAGAAAAAGCGGATGTTGCGATTACTTTTTCTGATAGTACTGCGGCAGAAAGTGGGACACTCGTATTCCATGCAGAGCCAGGCAAGGGGCGCACAACCCATTTACTTCCAGATGTCCATATGGGACTCATTCCTCTGAGCACACTTGTTCCAAGATTAGGCCAGGCCCTGCAGCCTTTTCACAAGCTGGCAAAGTCTGGAAACCGGATCCCTTCTTTTGTGGGTCTAGTTTGCGGATCCAGCAAATCTTCCGATATCAAACACAAAGTCACGCACTACGTCGTCATCAAAGACTATTAACCTGAGTTTTGGTTTCTTTTCCCTCATCCCCTGTGATTTTGGCCCAAATCACACTTTTCTGCTCGCAAATAGCGCTTTCAGCTATGAGCTTCGCAAAAAATTGCGATTTTGCCTCGTACAAATCCACAGATTATGAGCAAAAATAACCCAAAACTCGGGTTATTTATTCAAAAATTTTGAATCTTCATATTTTTCAGGCAATTTCTTTACTTTTTGTTAATAAGTTGATAAAATTTTTAGCAAAAAGAGACTTAAATTTGAGGTTATTTTATGTCTGTGTGTCCTACTGACTCAGTTGCGGGTTGCGGCAGTGCGTGTGCGGCAGCGACTTTTGTGGCCGTTTCAATCATTACCCTTTTGGTCGTTGGTATTTTAGGGTCCCAGGGCGTGATCCATATGTCTCCATCGACAGCTCATGCGTTGATAGGGATAAGCGTTGCTTTCGTGCTTGGAATGGTGACGGCTTGTGTCAAGTGCGCCTGTGGTATTAAATAGTCCCTGAGATGTTTTCCAGGTTTTTAAGATAAAGAGGTTTTTATGTGTTCTCCTGTGTCTGACTCTGGTTGTCCTATTTACTGTTGTGGCACAATAAGTGTCCTTGCAGTTTCCATGATTACCTTCCTTGTTGTGGGCATTTTAGGCTCGCCCGCAGTAGGTGTGATTCCGATGTCACCTTTAGGATGTTATTGCTTGCTCGCGATAGGTTCCGGTATTTTGATGGGATTTGTTGCAACAGCTGCCAAAGTTTGCTGCAATGTTGATGTCAAATTCAGAAATTGGTAATTCGAAATTGCTTAAGGGACGCTGTTGACCCCGCCTTCTAGCGAATAGGCTTCAAAGCCCTGCGCGCGTAGGCGATTAGCCCATGTTAGGCTTCTGCGGCCCGATTGGCAGTAGAGGACGATTTTTGTGTCCTCCTTCAGTGTCGCACGCGTCAAAAGTTCGCCTCCCAAATCGCCATTTTCTTTTTCATGAGCTTCGCGGACGTCTATGAGTTGGATGTCGCCTTGGCTCATCCATTCCTGAAATAGGGAATGGGAGATTTCATAGTTGGGGGTAGGAGAGAGTTGCATGAGTTTAAAGGTCCACTTTTTTCCGTCCACTAAGAGTAGATGATTGGCGAGGTTTTCTTCAATGCCGGCGAGCCATTTGATCGCCGTGAGGGCCTGGATTGTTCCAATTAAGCCCACAAAGGGGCCTAAAACGCCTCCGGTGGTGCAGTTGAGGGGAGTGGAGGATGGTGGTCCATCGGGAAATAAGGTGCGGTAATCGGGGTTTTGGGGAAGGAAAAGGGAGACTTGGGCTTGCCATTGGTAAATAGAGCCATAAACCCACGGTTTTCGATTGTCGTTGATGGCAAGGCGGGCTTCGAGATTGTCTGTGCCATCGATGATGAGGTTATATTTGGAAAGGATTTTTTGGGCGTTGTGGGTGGTTAGCCTCTCTTTTTTGATTTCGAAGTTCACTTCGGGATACATGAGTTGGAGCCGTTTTTTGGCGACCTCTACTTTAAATTGGCCCACATCTGAGGTGCTGTAGAGGGTTTGGCGGGCAAGGTTGCTGAGCTCTACACGGTCAAAATCGAGGATCCCGATTCTTGAGATGCCAGAGGCTGCAAGATAGGGGAGGCAGGCACATCCTAAACCTCCCGCGCCCACAACCATGACAGAGCTTCCGATCAGCCTTTTCTGAGCTTCAAGCCCCATTTCGGGCAAACTCATTTGCCTGATGTACTTTTGCAACATAAATCTTTAAGTCTTTTGGTAGCGGTTTTTGGGTCTGCGGCTTTTGAAATGGCTGAGATGACAGCGATCCCATCGGCACAAATCTGGTGCACATTTTTTTCCGAAATCCCTCCAATCGCAATGAGAGGGATTTGTAAGATCTGCTTTGCTTCTACGAGGATTTCAATCCCGATTGGGGGATAATCTTTCTGTTTACTTGTAGTTGGAAAAACATGGCCTAAGGCGACGTAATCGGCCCCGGCTTTTTCGACAGCCAGCGCTTGTTCCAGATTGGAAGAGCTTCCGCCGATGATTTTGTGGGGTCCTAAAAGGCGGCGCGCTGCGGCAATGGGCAAATCGGTTTGTCCTAAATGGACCCCATCAGCATCGACCTCTAGGGCAATGTCGCAGCGGTCGTTGAGGATGAAAGGGACATTTGCTTTGCGGCAAAGGAGGGCGATCTCTTTTGCTGCGGCAAGAATGGTCCGTGTGCAGCCTTCTTTGATTCTCAATTGGATCACATCAGCCCTTCCTTGAAGAGCTAAATCGGCAATTGCAACGGAGGAAACAACGGCGTAGAGACCTCTAATTGGGTGCATATTCGATTCTCCCTTCCATAGGGCTTGAGGCTTCGGCGTACATTTTTTTGGGGATTCTTCCGCTGAGGTAGGCAAGCCTGCCCGCTTTACAGGCTAAAGACATGGCTTCCGCCATCTGAATGGGATGGTTTGCTTTTGCAATAGCGGTATTGATCATGAGGCCATCGGCCCCCATTTCCATGGCAAGAGCTGCATCTGAAGCGGTTCCTATCCCTGCATCGACAATGATCGGAATCGCAATGTGTGCGCGCAAGATCTGAAGATTGTAAGGATTACGGATTCCCATTCCTGAACCAATCGGGGCTCCTAAGGGCATGATGGCAGCGCAGCCTAGATCTGCGAGTTTGCGGCAGACGATCAGATCGTCGTTACAATAGGGCAGGACGACAAAGCCTTTTTGGACAAGAACTTCAGCTGCATGCAAGAGTTCTGTGACATCGGGGAACAGAGTCTTGTCATCTCCAATCACTTCTAGCTTGATCCAGTTAGTCCCAAGCGCTTCTCGGCTTAGCTCAGCGGTCAGAATCGCTTCTTTGGCCGTATAGCAACCGGCCGTGTTTGGGAGTAAAAAACGGTCTGAGGGGATGAAATGAGGATCATAAAGGTTGATCCTCCGAATGGCAACAGTGACAATTTCTGCGCCGCTAACTCCGATACAGGCAGCCAGCGTTTTACGGTCGGGATAGCCGGCAGATCCTAAAAGAAGTCGTGAATTAAAGGTTTTATCGGCGATTTTCATTTTAGCCTCCTTGGACGGCATGGATTATCTCGATACGGTCGCCCTCTTTTACAACTGAAGAGTCCCAGGTTTCTCGAAAAGCGACGCATTCGTTTAGGGCCACAGCAACGTGGCCCGTTTTATTTGAGATCCCGTATCTTCCTAGAAGCTTTTCCAGAGGAAGAGGGGTCTCTAATTCAACGGTTTGTCCATTTATTTTGATCTGCATAATTTCCTCACGATTTCGTAGGCTGTATAAGGGGCTAGCAAGATTCCCGATCTGCCGTGGCCTGTTGCTTGATTTTCATCGATAAAGGGCAAACCCTCAAGGCTGGCAGGCCGAAAATTGGCTTCCGCTTTTTGGAGTGGCATTTGAGCAATTGCTGGGAGAACCTCATAGGCGGCTTGTAGAAGCTCCAGAACAGCACCTGCTGTCACTGTTTGATCAAAGCCCACCTCTTCACTTGTGGCACCGACGCGTAAAGTTCCATCGTTTTTAGCGACAAGGTAAACGCGCGGCGTACGGATCATGTGATTGAGTGTCATGCCATTTGGCATCGCAAGGGTCAAAATTTGCCCTTTATTGGGATAAACCGAATCTGACCAAGCGCCTCTACAATCAATCACGCAAGGCCCTTCGAGTTTGTCGACGGATGCGTGTTCGTGCAAAACTCCTCCGCGCGTTTGGAAGGCAATTTTCAATGCTTCCAGAAGTTTTTGATTCTGAATGTGGGCCTCATGAGGGATCCAAATTGCCGATGTGACGCGCGGGGACAAAAGGGGCTCTTTTTGGCGAGCTCTAGCAGCTGGTAACCATGCAGCTTCAGGGCTTAGGAGGCGTTCTAAAAATCTCCGGTCATCAGATGTGAGGCCCACATAAAGCGTTCCAGTTCTTTGTAACGTTACAACGATTTTTGAATCTTCGCTCAATTCTTTCAAAAACTGGGGATAGAGATCCAAGCTTGTTTTTCCTAAGGGCAAATTTTCTGAATAAGGGGCGAGCATGCCGGCAGCAACCGCGCTTGCTTCCTGTCCAGAAGCCTTTTTATCGAAAATTTCGACTTCAAAACCTCGGCGGGCAAGCTGCCAACCAACGCTTAGTCCGATGACTCCAGCTCCCCTAATCAAAACGCGCATGCCGGCCCCCATTCATAATACGCGCCCCTAATCAAGGCGGTATGAAAAAAGTCCTTTGCTAGGCCTATAGAGTCCCTAAGTGCATATTTTTTTGCCAAAAAAGCGGCAATAGCTGCCGAGAGCACACATCCGGTTCCATGGGTATTTTTGGTTGGGATCGGTTCTTTTTCAAACCAGGTGATTTCACCGTTTTCTGAGCAAAAACAATCGGAACCCTGCCCCTCAGATAAATGTCCCCCTTTCAACAAAACATTCTTTGCTCCCATTTTGAGCAAAGCGCGCGCTGCTGGTGTCATTTGCCCTTTATGTTCCACGTGGTATCCTAAAAGTATCGAGGCCTCGATTAAGTTGGGTGTGATCAAAAGGGATTTGGGAAATAACTTCTTCAGAGAACAAATGGCTTCAGGTTTTAGTAAAGAAACCCCACCAGAGCTCTGCATGACAGGATCCAAAACAACCGGAATCGATGGAAGTCTTGCATAAATCGCTTCCATAATGTCGGAATCGTAGAGCATCCCCATTTTGATCGCATCGCAGCCCCTATCTGAAAAAATGGAATCGAGTTGCGCAGCGACAATCTCAGCTGGCAAAGGAAAAATGGCCCGCACTCCTTCCGTGTTTTGAGCTGTCACTGCTGTGAGCGCGGTCATCCCATAACAGTTCAAGGCTGCAAATGTTTTAAGATCGGCCTGAATGCCGGCCCCTCCGCCTGAGTCAGAGCCGGCAATGGTGAGCACCCTTGTATATTTTTTCATGTAAGGCAGCACGCAATGGGTTTCAGGTCGGAATGGGGCGATTCAGGCAAAAAACGGTTGGTGTAGCAACTCTGAATCTCAAAATCGGGAGATAAAATGTCCAAATGTTTGGCATAGCGGCACACCTTGTTCCAATCACGCTCCACATTCAAAAGGGTTCTCGAGAAGAAGGGGAGAGTCCTCATGAAGATCTTTTTGTGCATTTCGGTGCGCAGCTGCGGTTTGGCTTCACAAAGTATTTCAAAAGCCTCCTCTGGATTTTCCGTTGTAAAAGCTGTCCCTCTTTGAGTGGCCCTTAAAAAGCTTTCGATGATTTCAGGGTTTTCAAGCATCCGATCGGGGACGATGTATTGGATCGAGCAAAAGCAGCAGCAACCCAGCCCTGCGAGTTGATCAAGGCGCAGCAAAAGCGCTTTCCCATAAAGGGCCTCGAGCTCCACTTGTTGAAAGTTGATGAAGCCTATTCCTGCATCGATTTTTCCACGCCCAATAGCGTCCACAACGTTCATGCCCACGCGGACAGATTCGTAGGATTTGGGGTCGATTTGGGCAAGTTTTGCGAGATCATCGATGATCCGCTTCCCAAATTCGCCAATGTAGCCGATCCGTTTGCCGACAATATCATGGAATGTGCGGATTCCGCTCGACTCTAACGTTAAAAGTCCGGTGGGAGGCTCGTCCAAGAGTGTTGCGATTGAGGTCACGTCGAAGCCTTTGGCTCTTGCAGCAATCGTATGGATCATCGCTTTAAGGCCAAAATCGACATTTCCAAGCCCAACAATTTCTGTTACATCGCTTGGATCTGTGGTTTCCAAAATGGCGAGCTTGATTTCTTCTTCGTCGTAAAAACCGAGGGCTTTTGCCACAAAGATCGGTGTGTGGTACGGATTTGCGTACCAATTGAGTAAAAGAGTCGTTCGTGTCTTTAATGATGTTTTGATTGCCATCCAAAAATCCTTTATGATTTTGCGACGGCGTGGAAGAAAGAAAAACCCAAAGATGAGCAAATAGAGTCTATTCGCTCAACTTCACTAGCGTCCCTACGCTGGTATGACCCAGATCAGGTTCAACGGTTATAATCTCAGCCGAAGAAAACTTCGGCACCCCGCGCCATCAAATTTGTCCGCATTCTAAAACGGGCTCAAATTAAAAGCCAAGAAGAGATTCTCCAAGGGGGGTCAAATGGATGACCGGTTGTCTGTAGCTGGGATCCTCAAGATAGCGGATGTACTCGGGATAAATATGTTCTTTGGTGTATTTAACTTGGGGATAAACCGGATTGTGGCCCGTTGAGGCTCCGTTGACAAAAGCTTCTTTGCGTAACTTTTTACATTCCTCAGTCAGCCGCGCTTTAGGGACGTAGCAAAGATAGCCCACCATTCTCACTGTGCCTGGATTTGTTGGGTGTTGATTCCAGTGAATGGTTCGCGAATCCCACAAAATAAGCGAGCCCTTGGGAGCTGTGACTTGTTTGCCGTAGGAGGGGCCAAAAAGGTCTACAAGCACTTTGTTTCTCCCTTCTCTTTTCTCATTCCCAGACATTTCACTTGCGTCGATCGCTTCTAAAAGGGGGGCAAACTCATCAAATTTGGAATGAGAGTGGGGAATCAGATAAAAACCCCCATCGCCTTCAAAAGAATCTTCCAACAAAAACTGTCCCTGAACTGTATAAGGAGCTGTTTTTAAAACTGACTCGCTGACAAATCCAGATGGGGCGTTATTGTCATGAGTCACGTCATCTTGCCGTCTATTAATTTCCTGATCCACATGTGGCCACGGAGTGAAATAGCCTTCCCGAATGTCTGTAGGACACATCAATGAAAGGCCGTCCATGCTGACAACTAGCTCCTGTGTATTCCAAATTTTAGCAAAAATATCGAAAATGCGTGGATCTTGTCTCAAATCCCACATCACCTGAATCTGACCTGCCGGGCCGGTAAACATTCCCGTTTTCTGATGAATCGGAAAAGTCTCTTTCCAATTGCTCCGATCGTCCATTCTGCATGCTGGCCAGGCTCTCTCCACAAACTCATGCCAAACCCTCTCATTCAACACAGCCGCCTCTTCTCTTGTCAGCGCATTCTCGATGACGCAGTATCCTTTTTCCTCAAGGTCTTTGAGGTAATCAGCCGAAGCATGCGTTGTAAGTACTAAAAAAAGTAAAAAAAATACCGTTCTCATTTTAAAACCTCCATTATGGAAAGATTGCCCTGAGTTTCTACCCAGTCAGCGAAGAATTTTTGTGAAAAACTTTCAACAAGCGCCTGGTTTGCCACCAATTGATAGTAGAGAGGGGCTTTGATGGTGATGGCCTCAACTCCTAAAAGGGCGCAGTGGATGATGTGATCGAGCTCTTTAAGAGAAGCTGCAAGAATTTTGGTCGTCGATTGAGTCGCTTCGATGAGATCGACAATGGTTTTTAGGCTATTTTCTGGCATGTGGCCGAAATAGGGGGCAATATAGGCCACATTTTGGCAAGCAGCTGTGAGAGCTTGTGTTGGAAACAAGATTCCGGTTCCTAAAATGGGAACGTTCTTTTTTTTGAGCTGTTCGATGGCGATCAAGCCATTGTGATTGACGGGGATTTTCACAATCAGGCGGTTTGAAAATGCACGAATGGCTAATGCCTCTTCGATGATCCCTTCAACGCTGGATGCTGTAACTTGAACCGCAACCGGCCCTGGCTGCAGGTCCAAAAGACGTTTTAAAGTGTCAGCCACATCTTGAGCTTTTCCCAAAATGCTGGGATTTGTGGTCACGCCAGAGACAAGACCTGTCCTTGCCCCATCAGCCACGGCTTCCAAATCAATTGTATCGAGCCAAATTTCCATAGGAAAAGATTGTACAGAAGAAAATATTTTTTCATAATCAGAACTGTGAACCTATCTCACTATTCGAATAAAATGCTTTTTGCGCCTTTTTTGGCATATTTTAAAGCTGCTGCCTGGTCTACTTATTTAAGTATGTCCTTCGCAGCCGCTGTAAAATCTGCAAAAAAATCCATCAAAAATCATATTATTGAAATAGTGAGATAGGTTCATGAAAATCGGAGTCATTTCAGATACACATGACCAGGGCGATCTTATTCGGAAAGCCGTTGAGCTGATGAATGCAGAGAAAGTAGAAATGGTCTTTCATTGTGGAGATTGGGTCTCTCCTTTCATCCTTTATTTCTTCCAAGGTTTGAAGGCTCCTTTAAGGGGAGTTTTTGGAAATAATGATGGGGATAGATTCCGTCACCTAGCCTTCAAGAACAAATGGGGACTTAATCTGGAGTATGAAGAGCGCTTTTTGGAAGCTGAGATCGATAACAAAAAGATCTGTGTTTTTCACGGCGACTATCCAGGCTTAGTAGAGGGACTGGTGACTTCCAGCAAATACGACGCTGTCTTCCACGGTCATACACATCAGCGGGTCAATAAACATTTTAAAGACACTCTTTCCTTGAATCCTGGCTCCTTAATGAAGGAAACTTCTGCGACCATCAAAGGGGCAAGCCTTGCCCTCTATGAAACGCAAACTAACACCGCCACTCATATTTTATTGTAGCTTGATGCCCAGATGTAAGGTTAAAAGAGCGTGCAACAATCTGCATCGTCCTTGATTTTTGCAAAAACAAGGGTCCCTTTTTCAAGTTCCAGATGCTCAAAAGGTTTGAAATTGGTTTTTAGATCTAGCGACGTGCTAAATTGATTGACATCCAGAGCGGTTAGTTGACTTGCGAGTGAAAAATTGGTGGACTGGGATTTCATCAAAGCTACCAACAACTCTTGATTCTGTAATTTTGTTGGCGGTTCAAAGGGGAATGAGGGAAGAGAGTCATTTGAAGGGGTGCTAGTAGAAAACAAATTTTTCAATTCATCATATTTGGGAGAGGGATCCTCTTTAGGAGGATGGTGTGGCTTTTTATTACTGTCTTTTGGTTTTCCTTCATCGAACACCCATTTTTTTTCATCAGGCTTTTGGAATTCCTGATAGCGAATGAATAATCGGTGATGGTTTGCCTGGATTTCCTTCCCTTCCAAGTCAGCTGGAATGGGAGCGCGGTGAAGTATGTTTTTAGCATCATAGAGAACTCCGTGTTCGGCAGCTTTGCCTTGAATGCCTGTGGTGCTATCTGCGATGCGAGTGCTCCAATTGTCTATACTGCTGTAACAAACTGTAATGGATGTTTTTAAAGTCTCCCCGTCGAAATGCCACTTCCAGGGATCAGACTCTAAGGGGAGGTGCCCTTTTTCGAGCCGAATGTCAAATTTACCTCCATCCTGATATCCTAGAGAATGCAATGTTTCGCTTAAAGTAGAGAGTAAATCATCAAGCGGATCTGGTTCCTTTGTAGAAAGAATTTCAGAAGAGTTTGTTTCGAATCTTATATAAAGTCTTGCATCGTTTATAGATTTATCGAATGTAGGGTCTTCTGAATAAACGGATATTCTTTTTTCAGAAGAGGTCGTGTCGGAAGGGGTTTTTTTAGTGAGCGCATTCCAAGGGTAAGACATGCTAAGCGCTTCGTTAACAGTATTTTGAACTTTAAGAGATGCTTCAGGAGTCGTAAATTCTAACTTATCATAATAGCCCATGAGAGCTGCTCTATAATCCTGAACCAGCGCAGGATTTGCCCTTGCCTCTTCTAGCAACTCGTTATAAATGGGAGCCATCCTGGTAAGAATTGCAGAGATCGCGCCTGAAACCTGTTCTTCAGAAATTCCAGCGCTGCACGGAGGAAAAGCAGGGATTCCTTGTGTTGAAGATGGAGTTGAAGATGAACTAGAAGTATTAATAGCCATGGTTTATACTTTTTTTAATAAAGATTATATAGAAAAATCAATATAAAGTCAAATTAATGCTTGGGGAGCCAGGTGGCGATTTTTAACACTTTTCCAGGCTAGCAATATCCAGGTTGCAGATTAGCTTGAGGTTTTGGTTGATTTTCTCAATAGGCCAGTCCCACCAGGCCAGTTTTTGAAGGCGCTCGATGGTGGAATCGTCGAAGCGCATTTTGACAACTTTGGCAGGATTGCCTGCAACAATTGAGTAGGCAGGGACATCTTTGACAACGACTGCCCTTGAGGCGACAATAGCTCCGTTGCCAATTGTCACACCGTTCATGATGAGCGCATCATAGCCGAGCCAGACATCGTTACCGATAATAATGTCCCCCTTGACAGGCAAGTCAGTGATATTGAAAGCAGATTCCCAGCCCTCCTTAAAGATAGGAAAGGGATAGGTGCTGATCGCATCCAGTTTATGGTCTCCTGTCATAATAAATTTGGTTTCTGCAGCGATCGCTGAGAATTTGCCGATGACCAGTTTGACCTTCGAATGGTCGTAGTTGTAGAGAACGTTGTTTTCTTCAAATTTTTCGGGCCCATATCTTCGATCATCAAAGTAGGTGTAATCGCCCACAAAAATGTTGGGGGCTTTGACAAAATTTTTCAAGAAAACGAGCTTGTCATAATCGGGGATGGGATAGAGGGAATTGGGATCAGGTCCGTTCATTTCAACCTTAAGTTGTTTAATAATATACGATACAATCTCTAGCTTCTAAGTCCTTAATCCACAAGGGAATTTCGAGGTCTTTGTTGAGCCGCAGATCGAGTTTTTCAAGAAGGGGAAGCAAAAGAAGACTTTTGGGGAGCGATTCTAAAAGATTATCTCTAAGATCTAGTCTGCGTAAGCTTTTTAGGTTTCCGATTGCATTGGGCAACGCTTTTAGGCGATTTGTCCTTAAATCCAGCACTGAAAGATTTGTAAGAGTTGTCAATGACTTGGGCAAAGAGGCGATTTGATTATTCATCGCGTAGATTTCTTTGAGACTTTCAAGAGCCCCGATAGATTCTGGTAAAGTAACGAGTTGATTATTTTGAATGCGCAATTCGATCAGTTTTGGAAAATGTCCAAGTGGAAGTGTCGAAAACAAGTTGCCAGAAAGGTTTAAGTATATCAGTTCCCTGAGATTTTGAAAAGAATCAGGCATTTGATCCAACCGATTACTTGCCAATAAAAGATAACGCAACTTTTTAAGATTCCCAATGGATTCTGGGATCTCTTCGAGAAGATTATTGTTGAGATCCAAAACTTCAAGGTTTTTGAGATTTCCAATCTCGTCAGGGAGAGCGTTCAGTTGGTTGACGCTCGCATTGATCTTTTCAAGCTGAATCATCGAACAAAGTGTTTCAATCGACGACAATTGATTCTTGTAAATGCTGAAGAATTTAAGCTTTTTCAAATTCCATAGTGTTTCCGGAATCAGAGAAATTTGATTGTCATCGAGCCAAATTAATTCGAGATCTTGATCAAGCTCATCAGGAATGGCACAAAGATTTTTGTTACAAAGATTCATTTTTGACATGACTCTTTAGCTCAGAATAAGGGATCAATTTATTTGAAATTTTTGAGAGATGGAGAGCTGTTGAGGACAACATGTGGCTGAAGCCGTTTAATGTGCTTGAACCTTGAGCGCTCATTTGTTCTAAAAATAATGTTTGCCACGGCGTGTAGTTGGCATCGATGGCTAGTCCCTTTGTTGGCAAAATGTCTTCTTCTAGAAGAGGGGATCTGGCAATTGATTGAGGATCGCAACTAAATTTCCCTAGACCTGTTCCATTATAGAAAATATCAAAATCAGAAAAATCTAAAGGTCCATTTCGGTCAAAAACAATCACTGTGATTGAGGGATAAAGGGATTTGAGTAAAGATGCGAGTCGCTGACTTTTTTCAGGATCAATGTCTATTAAGCCCACTCTTGCAAGCTGTGGAGCCAGATGAGAGGCAATTGCACTACAAACGCCTCCACAACCGAAAAACAGCATGTCATGCCCTTCATATTCAAAGTCGATCTCCTCTTGCGCTCCCATTAAGAAGGCCTCTGCTTCAATGTTATCTCCTAGGAGTTTCCCATCCTTTTTACAAACCAGATTCACCGTTTGGATGCGGGCTGCAGATTCGGTCAAATCGTCTAAATATTCTAAAATAACTTGCTTGAAGGGATCGGAAACAACGATGGATTGTAAATAAGGGTTTTCCCGAAAAACTTCCAGAAAGCGCTCAAGCTGTTCCCGATCTATTTTTCCTTCTTTGAGAGGCAGCTCATAGGGCAAAAATTGACCCTCGATGCCCAAATGAGACATCACAGTGGGATAAATTCGCACAGTCATCGATTTTCTCAAGTACCCTGACAAGATAAAGTGTGTGGGCACCTCCGTTTTTTGCAACTGTGCAAGCTCTGGCTGAAAATTTGAAACTTCTGCCGCTTGCAACTTCGGATTTAAAAGCAGCAAACAGGAAAAAAGAATAACGAAACAGCGGACTATCAACATTGTGATCCTCATCTAATGAGATGACGAGAATTGTATTTGTGATACTATTTTAAGTAGATGAATATATTTGAGATCATACCTTTTGATAATCCTGTGAGGGCAACGGTTGAAATTCCGGGTTCCAAGAGTTTGACCAATCGGGCGCTTGTTTTAGCAGCTCTCACAAAAGGGACCGTCACTCTTCATCATCCTTTGTATTCTGAGGATACGGAAGCGATGATTGGGTGTTTAAGGGCCTTGGGGCTTCGGGTGGAAACCTTGCCCGATCAGCTGATTGTTCCTGATGATATTTCAATTGTCCAAAACAAAACTTACGAACTTTTTGCCAGAGATTCAGGGACAACGCTCCGTTTTTTGCTCCCTCTTCTTTGCTTGACCCCTGGCATCAAAGCGATGAGAGGCAATGCTCGTCTCAGTGTCCGCCCGATCAAAGATTTAGTGGAAGCTTTACGCAGTTTAGGTGCTCAAATTGAATGGACTGGGGAGCTTCCTTTGAAGATCTTGTCTTCCAAGCTAGATTCTGGAAAACAAACCACAATCGATGGGGGAATCAGCAGTCAGTTCCTGTCGGCTTTATTGATGGTTGCCCCCCTCTTGAATGGTTTAACGATTGCTGTGAGTGGTGAGCGTGTTTCAAATCCTTATGTTGATATGACAATCCAGATGATGGATGTCAAAGTAGAGAGCCGAGGGAATTGTTATTCTGTTGCTGGAGGGCAATGCTACCAAAAAAAGGAATATGTCGTTGAAGGGGATTTTTCAAGTGCCGGGTATTTTTTTGCGATGGCAGCACTCACTGGCTCAACGCTCACCTTAAAAAATCTCAATCCCCATTCAGCTCAAGCTGACCGGCGATTTTTAAGTATTTTGGCTGGCATGGGCAATGAAGTTTGTATACAAGATCATGCGCTCACAATTGTGGGAAAACAAATTCTTCCCCAAGCTCTTGATATGAAAGAGTGTCCAGATCAGGTGCAGACAATGGCCGTACTCGCTGCTTTTGCCAAAGGGGTCACAACAATTTCTGGTGTGCAAACGCTGCGACTAAAAGAAACAGAGCGCGTTTTGGCTCTTAAAAACGAACTTGCTAAAATGGGCATCCACACAGAAGACACAAATGACACTCTCACGGTTTATGGGGGCAATCCTAGCGCTGCAACGATTCATACTTATGGCGATCATCGGATGGCGATGGCTTTTGCAGTTGCCGGGACGAAACTTAAGGGAATGAAGATTGAAAACCCTGAAGTTGTCAATAAAACCTTCCCGTCCTTTTGGGATAAACTGAGTGAGTTGGCATGAAAATCATTTTGATCGGCTTCATGGGGTCGGGGAAATCGTCTGTGGCTAAAAAGCTGGGCGAGCTTCTTAGGCTTGATGTCCTTGAAATGGATGAACTTGTCTTGCAAAAAACAAATACGCGAAGCATGGACGAGGTTTTTGCAAAAGGGGGAGAGCTTCTGCTGCGAGAAACTGAAATTGACATTGCCCGTGCACATAGTCAAATCCCGAACTTGATCATTTCAACAGGGGGAGGTGTCGTCTTAAACAAAATTGTGTTGGATTATTTAAATCAGTCAGAAGGAAAAATTGTTTTTCTGAATGCCTCTTTTCAAACGATCGCTAGCCGTCTGACGCAAGATCAAGATTTTAGGCGTCCCCTATTTAAAAATATTGAACAAGCAGAGCTTCTCTTCCATCGTCGTTTGCCGCTCTATTTAAGCTATGCTGATCAAATTGTGGATGCCGATACAAAATCTGTTGAGGAAATTGCCCAGGAAATTCTTTTATAAGCTGTACGCACATTGCTTATACAGACTTAAAGCCTTTTTTGACTCTTCGGCATGATCAAGCATAGGAGGTGGGTATTGAGAATGTTTGGGCCGAAATTTTTCATTGTGCCAGTTATGGATGGTATCTGTTGAAACATCTTTCAGTTCAGGGATCCACTTTTTGATGTAGAGGCAGTCAGAATCAAATTTCTTCTGCTGGAGCCAGGGATTGAAAATGCGGAAATAGGGTTGAGCGTCACATCCCGTGCTTGCGGCCCATTGCCAATTGCCATTGTTAACAGCGGGATCATAGTCGATCAAGGAGCTTGCGAAAAACTTTTCTCCCCATCTCCAGTCGATATGGAGGTCTTTAACCAAAAAACTCGCTACGATCATCCGAACACGGTTATGAAGATCTCCTGTTTGTTGTAATTGTCTCATTCCGGCATCGACAATGGGAAAACCCGTTGTCCCTTCACACCAACGCTGAAATGTTTTTTTATCATAACTCCAGGGCATTTTATCGAATTTTGTATGAAAAGAGGCGCCCAACACTTGGGGAAAGAAGAAACAGATCGCAGTAAAAAAATCGCGCCAGTAAAGAGAGCGGATTAAGTCTGAATGTGTCCCCAAAGTTTGCGCAATCGCAGCATAAACTTCCCTTGGAGAGCAGGTCGTGAATTTAAGATGGGGGGAAAGATGGGTCGTCCCTTCAACTGCGGGAAAATCTTTTTCAAAAGAGTAATTTTCAAACTGATTAAGCCCTTTCAAAAGCTTAACTGCAGAACTTCTTCCACCGTGCGCCTGCACTCTTCTCTCAGGCAGAATTTTGGCAAAAATCTGAGGGCCCACCTCAAGACTGACTGTCTCGGAAGAAAATCTCCATCTACAGCTGGTCATCGGCCCGTCCACACCCATAAGACTGGTTTTTCGAAAAAAAGGGGTGAAGACGGTATAGGGTTTCCCATCATCTTTTAAGGTCGATTCTGGGGGATTAAGCAAAGCATCATCGAAAGAATGAAAAGCTACTCCCAGTTGTTTACAAACCGCTTCAATTTTTTGATCTCTACGAATGCTATAAGGGGTGTAGTCCCGATTGACGATCACAGCATCGATCTTGTTTTTGCGGATGCATTCAGCCACAATCTCTTCCGGTTTGCCATAAAAAAGATAAAGCTTGCCCCGTTTTTCCTGAATACTTTCGTCAAGCTCCTCTAGAGACTCAATCATAAACTGCAAGCAAGAATTGCCACGATAGGGGTTTTTTTCGATCTGCTCGGGAGTGAAAATAAATGCAGGAATCACAACTTCAGATGATTCCAGAGCAAAGTTCAATCCCGTATTATCTTCGAGTCTCAAATCACGCCGAAACAAAAACAACGATTTCGAATAAGAAAGCTTCATGATCACCCATTTTACATGTCAAATGTTTTATAAGAAAAATAAATGTCGTATGCCTCTCTTGTTTCTTTATTTTGAGTTATGCGGTGTATTTGCTAGAATCTAGATTTAAATGGAAAATATGAGTAAAAAAATCCCCGTTGCCATATTGGGAGCGACCGGAATGGTGGGACAGAAGTTTGTCGAGCTGCTGATCCATCATCCCTGGTTCCAAATCGTGGCACTTGCAGCCTCTGAGCGCTCTTTTGGTCAGAAATATGGAAATATTTGCCGTTGGATGAT
The DNA here is from genome assembly GCA_964588495.1 of uncultured bacterium. Lineage (GTDB taxonomy): Bacteria > Chlamydiota > Chlamydiia > Chlamydiales > JAAKFR01 > CAVPKN01. The sequence goes on from CAZPPS010000007.1 coordinate 73,478, forward strand.
GGCAAAGTCGCTTCCTCAAGAGATTGCCGAGATGACCGTTTCCCCATGTGTTCCAGATTTACCATGTTCGCTCGTTTTTTCAGGGCTCGATTCGAGTGTTGCAGGGGAAATTGAAGAGCAGTTTGCAAGGGCTGGCTATGTTGTGATTTCGAATGCCCGCAATCACAGGATGGACCCCACAATTCCTCTGATCATCCCAGAGGTCAATGGGGATCACCTGGAACTCGTCCAGTCTCAACGTTTTTCAAAAGGGATGATTGTCACCAATCCCAACTGCTCAGTGATCGGTTTGAGCTGCGCTTTGAAACCTCTTGTCGACAATTGGGGAATTGAGATGGCCCATGTTGTCACGCTGCAAGCAATCTCAGGGGCTGGCTATCCAGGGGTTTCTGCTTTTGATATTGTGGACAATGTGATTCCTTTTATTTCCGGTGAGGAAGAAAAAGTGGAAACGGAGCCTTTGAAGATTTTGGGAACCTTGACAAAGGGAGCGATTGTTCCTGCGCAGATCCGTTTGAGCGCGCAATGTAACCGTGTGGCGGTCATGGATGGACATATGGCGTGTGTTTCTGTGAAATTGAAGAAAAAGGGGACCGAAGAGGAAATAATTCAGGCGTGGGAAAGTTTTTCAGCCGAGGCCCAAGCTTTGGGTTTACCCACAGCGCCTAAGACTCCGATTGTCTACCATTTTGATGAAAGACACCCACAGCCTAAGCTCCATCGCCATTTGGAAAATGGGATGGTTGTATCTATTGGGCGGCTCCGTCCCTGCTCTCTTTTCGATTGGAAATTTACCCTCCTCTCACATAACACCATCAGAGGGGCAGCGGGATGTGCCTTGCTCAATGCCGAGCTGATGCTCAAAAAGGGATTCATTGAGAAATCCGAATAAAACTTGATTTTTTTTAAGTGTGAAGCGCATAGCAGGGTTATGTTTGCTTTTATTTTTCGACAAATTCCCTGGCAGTCTGCCCTTGTCTTTGTAGGACTTCTCAGTCTTCTGATTTCAATGACCCTTACCTATATTAGCCGCAGATTTTTACACAAATATCAGGAATTCCTTGAGCGTGAAATCCATATTAAAACCATTGATGTGACTGCCATCATCCTTGGTTTGCTATTGGGATTTACCACACTTGTCTCCCAAAATTGGTATGATTTTATCAATTCTGCTGTTGAAACGGAAGCAAACCTCATCCAAAGCGGTATACAAAACGCCGAATTCTTCAGTTCTGACGATAAACAGAAAATTCGGGAAGCTTATAAAGAGTATGTGCACTATTTGCTAACTTACGAATGGAAAGCTTTGGAAGAAGGAGATTTTGAAGGGCGAACTGTAGTGCCTTATATAGAAAAAATTGAAAATGTTTATCTAAATACGGCAGTCAATACAGACAAACAAAAAATAGCTTACACAATTGCTCTTACAAACTTGGCCGCGATCAACAAAGAGCGGGTCCGCTTTGAGCAATTAGCCTCCTCCCACTTTCATCCGATTATTTGGATCTTGATTTGGTTTTTTGCATTGATTCTGGTCTGCTTTATTACGACCTATCCCATAAGAAATGCTGTCTATAATTACATTATAAGTTTCACGTACATATGGATTATAGGCTTTTTGATCTTGTTTTTGCACTTACTAGAGTACCCTTTTTCCGGCGATATCCGAGTGAAGCCTAAAGCCCTGACCGAAATCATGGAAAGAAATTTTACCCAATAAAGATTCAACCTTTCAAATTTCTTTCGTGCTTGAGAAGCCACTCTTTTCGGTGAAGGCCGCAGCTATATCCACCAAGAGCGCCATTGCTGTTTATTACCCGATGGCAGGGGATGACGATCACAAACTGGTTGGCTCCGTTTGCGCTGGCAGCAGCGCGGAAGGCGGTGGGCTTTCCGATCGCTTGGGCCATTTCGGCGTAGGATCTGGTCTCTCCAAAGGGTATTTTTTGTAGCTCTTCCCACACTCTTTTTTGGAAAGGGGAGCCGATGGGCACAAGAGGGGTTTTAAAATCTGAGAGCTTACCAGAAAAGTACTGTTCAAGCTCCGATTCAATCTGTTTGATGGGTTTTGTTTTGCCGGGAATCAGGGAAGATTTCATTTTTTGTTGCAGACGTTCGATCTCTCTTTCTAAGGCTTTTTTTTCAACAAATTCGAGAAGATAAAGGGCTACATCATCCCCAATTGCCAATAGAGTTCCTAAAGGTGTGTCAATCTGAGAGGTTGTCAACAGTTTGTTCATGATCTATATTCCTGCAGCAAATCTTTGTTTTGGATAATGAAGTTTTGGACCTCTTCGGGTTGATGTAGAGAAAAGCATTTTAAAAGGAAATCTGAGGGGGCCGACATCAGAGTTTTTCCGTAGTGTTTTCGAATCAGCAATTCGTTTTCGGTTAAGCATGCCCATTTGATGATCTCACTTGCCAAGCTATGATAAGCTTCCAGGCTTTCATTGCCCCATTTAAAGTTAGTAAGAGTTGAAGACCAGATTTGGAAATGCTCATTCACTTCACGAGCAAAATTTTCTAACAAGGCCGTTGGCAGACAGTCACGGTTTTTCGTTTCCAGATATGTGGTAGACAAGATGGGCATTGCAACCATCATGAGATTCATTTCAATTTGACTGAGGCGATAGTGCTCGCCATCTAAAGGTTCAAAACGGAGACCGACAGCCAAAGAGGGAATCACATCTTTTAAAGGGGCAAAAAATTCGGGAACATTCACGTTGCTTCCATTTAAGTAGGCCGGATGCAATTCATCTTCAATATCTTCGCTATTCATTTCAATATGCCAGCCCTCTTCTTGCACAATCAAGGCATCGACGGCTTCTCGAAGTGTTTGAAAATCGGAATCATAGCCAATAATCGTGGCATGACTTTCGAGGCTTTCAGCCACATCATTGGGGACAATCAGATAGATTTGAGAATTTAGCTTGAAATCGCCCAGAATAAAGGTGTCGTAACAATTCACGTTGAGGAGTTGAGGAGCTAGATTACGTAAAGGTGTGACGACTGCGTAGGGACAATCTTCCCAGTTCATAAATCCCTCAACTGGTTGTACCAGCTCTCCCAAGGCAAAATGGACAGTTTTACGGGCTTTTGGCGATAGCGCTTGTTCAAGGGGAGAGCAGCCATCCATATTAAATCCAGCACGCAGATATTCGGAATCTGGCAGGCTACGGGTAGCATGCACCGCATAAATTTTGTCTAAAAGTGTATCTGCGGAAAAAGTGGTGCCCTGGCAAAAAGCGCAGGAACTGAGTAAAAATACAAAAAGTGAATGAATAAAGATTTTTGTCATAATTAGTGTTGTTGCCGAAAAAATGTGATCGAAATTTTAGCGCACTTCATTTTCTGAATCAATTGCAATTAAGTTAAGACGCGCAGTCAATTTTTTTATTGAAAAATTGCCCCCAACAAAACAGATAAAAATGGTAAAGTTTTGATAAAAATTTTAAGAGATATTTTCTATGCATTCGGTAACTAGTGGCTCTCTGTTTTCTACTCAAATTCTTAATGTTGTCCTACCCCATGTCCCTGCAAAAAATTGGATTAGTTTAGCGTGTGTCAATCAAGAACTTGTAGAGAGAATGCACGTTTGCTTTTTCCATGGAATTTATAGCTGGGGTGGAGCTCATCTTGAGGCCTCCAATGAAATATTTTTGCATGCTTGCAAAAAGGGGCATACCAAATTAGTCATTTGCTACCTCACAGGAAAAAGGCAAAGAGAAAGTTTAAAAAGCTGCTTGAATACATTTTCGGAGGGTTTTAAAACTGCGGTACAAAATGAACAAGATAAACTTTTAATTAGTTTGTTGGATTTTATTTTCCAATTAAGCGAGATAAACAATGCCGATGAGGTGATTGAAGGAATTTGCGATGCCATTATAAGAATAAGTTCTAAATGTAAATTTGAAAATGACTTGAGCTATGCACTTGCAATTCACGTTAAAGGGTTGATAAAAAACAATATTTGTTTAGCACGTCGGTTCCTTGCGCTTACTCACACATATGCCTATTGGAACGAGATCGTACTGTCAGCAATTGATTGTTTGTGTTCCCAAACAAAAGGGGAGTTAGTACAAGCGCTTGAACTATTTCCACCCCATGAGAAAATCCAGATTAGATACTGTGGATTGCCATCAAAAGATCGTTTTTATCATCTTACATATCTAGCTAAGCTTATAGCATTTGGGTATAGAAACATCCTTGCTAATGTTGTAGATCCTGATTTTGATGAAGAAGATGCCTTTCTTCAATTAATTGAAATTGCAAAAACTTTTGGAATAACTTTAGAATATGGACGCTTAGAGGAGGATGTTGAAAAACTCAAAGGATACGATATTGTTTCAGGCTCTTTTCTTGAACTTTTCCAAAGAGAATTGCCAGCAAATAAGTGTTGTCTTACTACAGATGATAACGATATTGTTGTGGGATCTGCACATGGGGCTATCAAATTTAAAATCTTCAAACATGATGAGAATCCAGAATGGTTTATGCCTTGGATACACTCTTTAGAATCCCTCGTGTTTGAAAAAGAAGTGTTGAATTTTGCTTTTGTGGCCAATGCTAATGTTTATGACTATTGGAGCGGGAATGGTTACACGAATGAGCCTCGCTACCTCGATTGGAATTCCAGCAAAAGTTATCTTTTTAATGCTATCCAGGCCCTTCAGCGTGAAAATTTAAAAGCGATAAATTTATATCTATATTTGGGTAAATTTGATTCCAAAGAAGCAATAAATGATGAGGTAAGGGCATTACTAGATTTTTTTATGCGTTTAATGCCCAATAAAAATCTAAAAATCTCCATCAATCTTTTAGGGTCCTATTTAGAAGTTCAAAACTCTTTGATTTACCAAGCATTGGATGTCTTTATAATGACCTCTGAGGAGGAATTTCTTGTGCAAGCAACTCACAGACTCATGCAAAAGAGACGGCCACAAGCCATTCAATACTACATTTATGAAACTGAGGATCATGACGAAGACAAAGTATGGAGTTGGTCTGAAAACTCTTCTTCCCAATATTTTACCTCCTGATCCAAAACGCAGGTTAAACCTGTATGGCAACATTCCTCACAAGAGTTGGTAGAAACAGAAGAAGATGGTAAAATTTTGATAAAAAAATTTAAGAGATACGTTCCATGCATTCGGTAACTAGTGGCGCTCTGTTTTCTGATAAGATTCTTAATGTTGTCTTGCCTTATGTTCCAGCAAAAAGTTGGGTTAGTTTGGCGTGTGTCAATCAAGATCTTGTAGAGAGAATGCAAGTTTGCTTTCACCATGGAATTTATAGCTGGGGCGGAGCTTATCTTGAGGGCTGCGATGAAATATTTCTGCATGCTTGTAAAAAAGGATATAGCAAATTAGTCATTTGCTATCTCGAAGGAAAAAGGAAAAGAGAAAGCTTAAAAAGTTGTTTAAATCTATTTTCGCGTGGTTTTAAACAAGCTCTCGAATATGAACAGCATGAACTTTTGGTTCCTTTGTTGGATTTTCTTTTTCAACTCATGGCAGACCACAACAGTAAAACTGTGTTTCAAGAAATTTGCGAAACAATTAAACAATTAGAACTGAGTTGTATAACTGAAAATAAACTGAGCTACACAGTTGCAGCTCAAGTTAAAAGGCTAATCGGAGAACACATTTGTTATGCGCGCAAACTTCTTGTACTCACGCAAACCTGTTTTTATTGGAAAGAGATCGTATTGTCAGCAATGGATTGCCTGTGCTCGCAAACAAATGGGGAGCTGACACAGGCGTTTGAATTATTTCCGTCCCATGAGAAATTTCAGATTAACTACTGTGGGTTGCCATCGAAGGATCTATTCTATCATTTTATACATCTTGCTAAGCTGATTGGAGGTGGATATAGAGAAATTATTGCTCATTTTGTAGTTCTTGATGCTCAAGAAGAAAAGGCCTATCTTCAATTAATCGAAATTGCAAAAACTTTTGGGATTAAACTGCAGTATGCCCGACTAAAGAAGGATATTAAAAAACTCAAGAAGTATGATATTGTCGCGGGCTCTTTTCCTGAATTACTCCATCAAATATTGCCGTCAAATAAGTGTTACCTCACGACCAATGATAGTGATTTTTCTGTAGGATCTGTATATGGCTCTTCCAAATTTGAAATCTTTAAACATGATGGGAATCCTGAATGGTTTATACCATGGATCTCTTCTTTAAAATCCATTGTGTATGTGAAAGAAAAGTTGAATTTTGCATTTGTAGCCAATGCAACAGCTCATGACTTTTTGAGTGGAAATGAGTGCGATGAGCCCCGCTACGACAACTGGAATTCCACCAAAAGTTATCTTTTTAATGCGATCCAGGCTCTTCAGCGTGACACCTTAAAAAAGATAAATTTATATCTCTACTTGGGTGCATTTGACTCCCAAGAGGAGACAGAAAAAGCGGGAGAGGCATTACTCGATTTTTTTATGCGTCTCATGCCCAATAAAAATCTACTTTTCTCCATAAGTCTTTTTGGGTCGTATTTAAACGCCCAAAAAATTTTACTGGGCAAAAGTTTAGATATCTTCATCATGACCTCTTCTAAGGAGTTTCTTTTGCAAGCCAGTTTCGAACTCATGCAAAAACATTGTCCGAAAACCATTCAATATTACATCTGTGAAACTGAGGATCACGATGAAAACCATGAAAAAGATAAGGTTTGGGGGTGGGCTGGAAACTCTCCAGAATATTTTACTCCTCGTTAGAACTTCTAACGATAAAAGACAGGGATTCACTTGAATTTTAGAGGCTTTTCCCGCATCTTCAAGGCAGAAATTGAGAAAGGTGAGAAAAAAATGGCCAAACCGCAAGTCATTATTCTGGTTGGAATTCCCGGATGTGGAAAAAGTTCTGTGATCCAGGAGACTTTGGCCCAAGTTCCACACGTTCATGTGGTGAACTATGGAGATCAGATGTTGGCAGAAGCAGCTCTAGAGGGCTTAAGTCGCGATCAGCTCCGAAAGCTCCCTCTTCTCAAACAGAGAGAAATTGGAATCCAGGCAGCTGGGAAGATGATCCAGGGTGATAAAGAGATTGTCCTGATTGATACGCATGCTTTGATTCGGACCCCTTCTGGCTATATTCCAGGATTGCCTAAAGAAGTTCTTGAGATCCTCTCTCCAAGGGCCCTCGCCTGGATTGAATGTTCCCCTCAAATTGTGATACAAAGAAGAAATAACGATTCCTTACGTTCCCGTGATCAAGAAACTGTTGCCGAATTGGCTCGTCATCAAGAACTGACCCGTGCCCATCTTGCGGCCTGTTCTTTGACGACGGGAGCGGTGCTTTGCTGCGTCGATAACAGCGGCCCTTCCATCGGACAGAACGCCGCCTCACTTGTTCAGCTCATCCGTTCACTATAAGAATTAATATTTCCACTCGTCGGGGTAGTCGTGTTCGGTGTGGGGGATTCGGTTCGTAAAGTTCTTTTCTCCAATATACCATTGCTCGTCCAGGTGATTACAGAGCCATGCGTGTGCGCGCGCAGAAAATTTTTCAAAACGGAGCTCAGTGTGAGGATGCGTTGCGAAAAAATCATCGATTATAGAAGGGGATTGTGACGGATGCGCATGACATTTTTGGAGCTTTTTAAAAGCTTTGCTCATGGCATAGGGATCGTATTGCTTTTTCACAAGTAAGCGAAAGCCATACTCATCAGCTTCATCCTCTTGGGATTTGCTGAAGGCCACGTTCAACATGAAATGCAGCAGTTCCGAGGCGTAAAAGGCGTGGGAATTTCCTGTGAGTTTTCGGGAGAGCATTTCGTTTCTAGCAGCATCAAATAGGTGCCCTCGTTCGATATGGCCAATCTCATGTCCAAGAATAGCAACGAGCTCAGCTTCACTTTCTAAAAGCTTCAGGAGGCCTGTTGTGATGCAAATGATGCCTCCAGGTAGGGCGCAGGCATTCGGAGGGCCACCGGTTAGAAAAACCTGATATTCAAAAGGCTTGTGAAGTTCATCGCTGAAGCTTTTTACAAGGGAATTCAGGTAGTTGACTGTGACAGCGTCTTGAATTGTCGTGCCGCTAAGTCGAGATTTAATTTCCTCCCCCAGCTTTTTTTCATCAATGGCATCGATGGGAAGAATAGAGCTGATCGCACGGTCGACAGACTTGAGCGGTTTCCCAAGTTCCTGAAACAACATCGAAAATGAGTGATAAAAAGGGGGCTTCACAGGTTGGAGAACAGAAAGGGTTATCACAAAGCCTATTCCAAACAGAATCAAAGAAAAAAAGAGAATTCTAAACTTTTTCATGAGCTACCAGCCGGTGTTTATATTTCTTGTACAAGACACTCATTCCTAACATAAGCCCCCCCACGCCGATAAAAACAAGAGCACGTGTGGAGAGATTGCTTTGGACTAAGTCCAAGACAATGAGACGTATGCTGCAAATTAAAAGGGCGCCCATCCCAATTTGAATGCTTTGTTTCGATTTGACAACTAAGCCGACAGATAAATAAATGCAGATTAATCCCACCCACAGAAGAGTCAGAAGCGCCTTTTCAAAATTAAAGGCAAAAAGAAGGGCAACGCCAAGGAAAACGGGGAGCAGAACCGTGAGATGCAGGTAACGGTCCAATGCGAAAGCCGTTTTTGTTAAACTTAAAGCACTGTTGATTTTTGCCTGTTGCCGATAAACGATACAAACATAAAGACATTGGAATGCGATTGCTAAAAGTGTCAGGAGATGGAAATGTTCCATTAGGAATAGCTTTGGCATCTTTAAGGTGCTTGTCACAAAAGCTGTGTGAACAATGGAAGCCACAAAATAGAACCAAGAGTACACATACAATTTTTTGGGCCAGTTAAAATTTAGGGTTCCCACAACGAGCGCGCTTGCAATCACTGCCCAAAGAAGAGGGCGGCACATTTCGGGCATCTCAACTAAAACACAGAGAGTGATCCATCCAAGAAACAACTCATGGAGCAGATCGAGCATTAATGTTGTCAAAGGAAGATAGCTAGAATTTTTAGGCGAGACGAAGAGCCAGTAAAGGCAAACGGCAATCCCTAAAGCTTCTGTGAGCCAACGTACGTGGATGCCATGCCAAATCGGATTGACTTGAAGATGTACGGTCGCAAAATGGCCGATAAAACCGATGAGAAAAAACCATCCCACTTGCAGGACACTCTCTTTAATGTGGTCAGACACTCGATTTGCAATTTCGACTGCCAAAAGAGCGACACCTAAAAATGCAAAACTTGGGATGAGCAAACTGATACTTTTTGTGAAAACAAAGATGAGAAGTCCAGTTTGGAGACCAAAAGCATAAACTAGAAGGGGCGCGAGATTTTTTTTCCAAAGCTTAAATTCGAGAAAATTGCTGCCGATTAAAAATAGCTCAAGTATTAACAGTCCTAAAAAGTTGCAATTTGAAAAAATTGAGGGAACCACGCTCTTTTGGAAGCATAACCCGAATAATTGAATCCAGTTGAGGGAATGTACTAAAATCAGAGCTGCAATCAAGACAACATTTGATGAGGCATCTTCACGGTATTTCCTCCAAAAACTGATCATCGCAATCATCAGGAAGGTCAAGGACTGAATGAGGAGCGAATTAAACCCCCAAACAGACATCAAAGCAAAAAATACCGTGCCTAACAGAACATTGAGTAATATCGGATTTTTTGAAGGACTTTTCTCGAGTAACAGGGAGCGAAAGTCTTCAAATGGAAACTTCTTCCATCTGCAACAGAGGTAGTAGCTCCAACAAATGGTCGCAGCTGCTCCCATGCGTAGACAAATTGCCACATGAGACGAGCCTGGTGTTAACGTAATCGCTTTGACAGCGAAAAGCAAAGTGGCAAAAAAAGCGGCTACTTGAGAGAAAGTTCCTGCTTTCACAAGGAAATTTTCTTTGTGCAATTGGAAAATCAGGCCGAAGAGATGTGTTTCTGCCAGAATCAACAAGCAAATATCAACGGGGCTGATAGAAAATGAGCCAAGGGAGGCAATTGCTGAGAGGGCGAGCAATTGAGAGCAAAGCGTATCTGTGTAGTAGAGCCAAAAAATTCCTTTTCGTTTTGCGATTCTTGCCAAAATAAATCCAACAATTGCAACACTTCCTAATATGAGCGAAGCCCATTTAAACGATTGCGTGTGCAGCCAGATATTCCAAGATAGGAGAACCCAATTTGTGAGATGTGCGCATAGGGGGAGTGGCTCAAGTTTTGGAGATGCGTATTTTTTGCTGTAGTGGATGCAGCCGGCAATTAAGCCAATGAGCAATGAACATCCAATTGCCAGGTTGTGCATCCAAGGAAAAAGTGCGCTATCCAGTTTGAACGTCCAATACCCGTTTTGAAGTGAAAAAGCCGTGACAATCAGAAGCAGATGGAGATCCCATTTAGCTCGATAGGCATTGATCAAACCAATAGAGGCAACCAGAGCGCCAAGAGGAAGCAAAATTGGAACTTGAGGCGCAGCGCAGAAGGCAATGATGCTCAAGATCACATGTAAGGAGGCGACAGTCTGGGAAGGGGTGGTTGTCGCTAAAAGAATGTTGGTGACGACCCCTAAACATAAGAAACTGATGATATAGACAGGGGAGTGGATAAACTGAAGCCCCTCAATCATCCCGGCGCCCATTGTGGCAAATAAAATAATTGTGGCAGCAATCGAGCGGAGCCAGCCGCAAAGAAGGGTCCATTGGGGCGATTGTTTTAATTTTAAGCTGATTCCGAAAAAGAGCATTGAAGCCAAGATCATCGCAATGACCCGTGCCTCAGGATAACGCATAATTTCTGAGGTGGTCCAGTTCACCCACATAGGTAACAGATTAGTTCACCCACATGGGTAACAC
>CAZPPS010000008.1:0-47533 GCA_964588495.1 uncultured bacterium
GCACCCTCCGTATTACCGCAGCTGCTGGCACGGAGTTAGCCGGTGCTTCTTTACCAGGTACCCTCAAATTGGCCAGGTATTAGCTGACCTCTCTTGTTCTCTGGCGAAAGTACTTTACAACCCGAAGGCCTTCATCATACACACGGCGTCGCTTCGTCAGGCTTTCGCCCATTGCGAAAGATTCTCGACTGCAGCCTCCCGTAGGAGTCTGGGCAGTGTCTCAGTCCCAGTGTTGGCGGTCAATCTCTCAATCCGCCTAGACGTCAAAGCCTTGGTGAGCCATTACCTCACCAACTAGCTGATATCGCACAGGCCCTTCATCTACCGCAAGGTCTTTCGATCCCCTGCTTTAATAATTCCTAGATGCCTAGGATTACCACATTCGGTATTAGCGACCGTTTCCAGTCGTTATTCCCAAGTAGACGGTAGGTTACCTATGTATTACTAACCCTTCCGCCACTGAATAGAAGGCGAACCCTCTATTCCGTGCGACTTGCATGCCTCATCCACGCCGTCAGCGTTCAATCTGAACCAAGATCAAATTCTCAATGAGAATAAAAAAACTTTAGAATTGTTGGGGACAAATATAATTTGTCTCACATCATCAAGCTGTATCCAACTTTCGTTGGATTTGCATTCTGTCTCATAATCGCTGTCAAGATTTGCAACCTTAAAGGTCGCTCGCCACTCTTCGGTGACTTTTTCTTACTCGCTTCTGTTTCATCAACAGTAGCAATCTGTAAGAAGCCAAAACAATACAAAAAGTGCGCTTTTTTGCACAACGCCTTTTTTCTGAAAAATTAATTAAAAGAATTTTTTGTCGCATTTTACGAGAGAAACACCCATTTTCGGGGCGCGATTTTTTTTTGTATTTGCCATTGCTTGGCCTTGCACGTCTGTTGCAAATTCCACGTATTTTAGGAAAAAAGGGCAGGGGCATGGGCAGGAAGTTCAAGTTCTTTGGAGCAGGTTGGCTTGGTCCAACAGCATTTGCTGGAAATAATCTGCAAAAAAGCGGTGACGAGTCACCGCACTCCAAAAAAAATGACGCGGGATCGCGTCTAATTACTATAGATGGGACAGCCGAGGGCGGCTGAAGAGATTAGACTATGCTATGTTGCGGTTCGGGAGCGGGGGCCTGATAGCGACGCTGAAGATTACGCAAGAGATCGCCTGGCAAATAAGCGCCTCCCAGAGAAAACTGGGTTAGCCATCCTCGAACTACCCCCACAATAAGGTGTGGGTCCCCTAAGTTATAATGGCCTCTCCAAAAAGCGGTATTAATTTGGTAGCAGCCCGCCGCAAAGGACAGGAGGGTGGGCAAGTGTCCTATATAGGGCAAGGTTGCGCCGTAGCTGCAGAACCAATAAAAATTTATAGAACCCAGATATCCCGACAGTATACATACATTATGTAGTTTTGCGTTTGTAGCGGCTTGGCTGTATTGCCCCTCTGTGGGGCTTAAGCCCCCTTGCTGCTCAACAATTTCTGCAAGGGCCGTCTCGACAGAGTAAAAGCCGTCATTTTTATAAAGATCGAAGTCCAGAAAACTTGTCATAAGTACCTAAAATTTTACAATTAGAGCAGGTTAAACCTACCCTTTTTTTGTAAAATTTACACTTTCTTTATACTTTTATAGTATACTATTTTTATATGAAACCAATTCCGGGAAGTATATGAACTCTCCAAGCCCTATTCAAGAGGCACATACCTCATTTTGCTGCTTTCCAGAGATCAATTATCCAAAAGCTATGGCTATCACCGCGCTGGCGCTAGGTATTATATTGGGCGTGGCCTGCCTTACCTCTTATTTCCCGGCATCTAACTTTCTGCATCTTGGCCAGCATTATATGATAGGCTTTGGTGCGACCAGCGGGACCTTCTTAGCAATAGCTGTCAGTTCTACTCTCTTTTGGTGTTGTAAAGCTCCTGCTCAGGCGGAAGGTGATGAACATAATGATTCCATCCAATCAGCCCATACAGTAAGCTCAGCCCCTACAGTAAGCCTACAAGACCTTTTGCAGGATTTAAAATCGAATGAAAAGGATCACAATGACGTGCTTAAGGACGCTGGAGTTCAGATTCACTATTTTGCTATTACTGGACACCAGCTGCACAAATCCCCGTTTGCAAAACAATGTTTATGTGATTTTATTGCCAAGCTAGGTGCTGTTCCAAATGGAATAGGTATTCGCAAATCCGATCGACAGTGGACATTTATAGCAACAGTAGAGAAAAAAGACCTCTTCGGCGCCACCACGACTAGGGAGACTTCCATTTACGAGGAACCTCCAAATAGTCAACCCAAACCATTGGAAAACAAAGCAACTTCAAATTCGCAACCTGGCAGCGCTGATATTAAAAGCCTATCAACTTCAGACATTCAGAATGGGGTTGATAAATTGCAGCGAACTCAAGAAAACCCACCGAAGGCGCAGATTGAGGCAAGAAATGAATTTGAAAAAAGCATGCGTGATCGAATTAGCAATCTTGAAGCACAAAAGCTTCCTCACGCAACTTATTTGCTAATCCAAAATCCAACGCTCGCTCAAGCTTCAGTTTATCTAATCTCGCAGGACATAAAGGTAAGTCTGATAAGCAGAGGAATGATGATTAGCACAGCAAAACAAGTGGCCGAAGAAAAAGTAAAGGAGCTGAGAACAGAAATCGAAGAGTTAGAACAAAGAATCGCTACGATGAACCGCGCGCCTTTTTCCTCTAAACAAGAACTGCTAAATCCAAGTGTAGGAAAAATGGCGAACTCCTTATTGGGAAAGGAAAAGAAGTCGTCAGTTGCAGCTGTATTTGCCCTGCCTCTGTATACGTGTGAGCAAGAAATTATCAAAATCCAAGCTGAAATGGACATACAGGATGCTATCTTGAAAAATGACCAGCTCACCCGCGATGAAGCTTTTGATCATCTAAAAAACCACTTTGCAGAGCTCCACCTCCATGAAATACTTCTAGTTGGCGAGGAAGTAGGAGAAATGATCAAACATGCAAAAAATGAATCTGAGAAAAAATTAGCCGCTTTGAAAGACAGTCTTCAGAAAGAGGAGACCCAGCTTCAGAAACTGAAAAATCTGTCTTCAACCAATCAGTGACAAAGAGTCGCCCAAAAAATCCGGACCTGGCTATCCCCGATTGACTTTAATTGTCCGATTCTCGAAAATTTCATCCTTTATGGCGGGCGTAGCTCAGTTGGTTAGAGCGCCGGATTGTGATTCCGGAGGTCGCGGGTTCAAGTCCCGTCGTTCGCCCTTCTTTCTTTTTATCCCTGAAAAACCTCTAGACCAACATCTTTTCTTAGCCTAATATACGCGTCGCATATTCGTTGCCCTGTAGTGAGCATGATGTTATTTTGACAATTGAAGGGGGGCGAATAATCGCGCTACTGCCAGGAGGTCTACGTGGGTAAAACAAAGAAGAAAAAAAGTAAAACGCTATCGCCTTTTTCAAAAGGGTTGATTCTGCTGTGCTGCAGCCTCCTTTTGGCGATGAGTGTCTACTCCTACTGTGATTCTGATCCAAGATGTAACTGGCTGGGGCTTGTAGGCCATGTAATTGGCTGGATGTTTGTTTATCTTTTAGGCCTCTCAGTGTGGCTTCTTCCTCCGTTCGTGGCCTTTTTGGGGTTCAAATTTCTCTTTAAAAAAGAGACTCCAAGCCCCTTTCTGAAAGTTGTCTGGTTTACGACCCTTTTGCTTTCAATCTCCCTCATGCTTGCAATGCTGTCCCAAACGAACTCCAGCATCAATTTATGGGCTCAGAAGTGGGTCTACACAGATTATTACCCTCACAAAAAATCTTTTGACCCGTCATTTTTGAGACACTATTTGGGCGGCGTCCCGCTTCATCACCTCTATGTCGACACAAGTATCAACCTGCGTAGCCTTCTGGGGGGCATCGGAACTTTTATCTTAAGTTTAGCCCTTTTTTTGGTATCAGCGACTATGTTGACTCATTTTCCTTGGGGCCTCGTTTTTGAAAAAGTTAGAGGATTTATCAAAGAAAGACTACCAGTGCCCGCTGCCCCGATGCCTGTGCGCAAGCGCCCTTTTCAAAGAGACGAGGAAGACGAGGAACGAGAAGAGATCTCACCTCCCTTATTGCGTGAAGATCCTCTAAAAAAAATTACGCGCATCAAAATTCCCGAACCTAAACCCTCTGCGCCCATTCCTGACCCACCCGTTGCAGCCACGATTGGCGAGTACACACTTCCCCCTCCGACACTCTTGACAGAAGTGCCTGTCATCGACCAATCGTCGCTCAAAAGCGATCTGAAACGGCAAGCGATGGTTTTGGAAGAGACCCTTTTAAGCTTTGGCATCGAAGCTAAAGTGGGAGATATTCATTGCGGCCCCACAATTACCTCTTTTGAGGTCCACCCTGCAGTGGGCGTAAAAGTTCAAAAAATTAAAACCCTTGAAGACGACATTGCTCTAAATCTTCAGGCAAAATCGATCCGAATCATTGCCCCGATCCCCGGAAAAGCAGCCGTTGGCATTGAAGTGCCCAATCCATGCCCTCAGGAAGTGGGTTTCCGCGATCTTTTGGAAAATTATCAAAGTCAGCGTAAAAATTTTCATATTCCCCTTCTTCTTGGAAAAGCTGTCAACGGGGACGATATTTGGGCAGATCTGACGAAAATGCCCCATATGATCATTGCAGGGGCAACAGGCTCGGGAAAATCGGTCTGTATCAATACCATCGTTATGTCGATTGTGATGAATGCCCGCCCCGATGAAATCAAGCTTGTGATGGTCGACCCTAAAAAAGTAGAGCTATCAGCCTATACCCATCTTCCCCATATGCTCGCTCCTGTCATTACAGAACCAGGAGGCGCCTGCGCAGCTCTTGCCTGGCTAGTCAAAGAGATGGAGAGGCGCTATGAAATCTGTCGTCAGCTAGGTCTGCGTAATATTCATGGCTTCAACACGCGCAAAATCAACAAAGAATTTGAAGATTCGCTGGATTTAAAAATCACCGAAAAAATGCCGTTTATTGTGGTGATTATCGATGAGCTTGCCGATTTAATGATGGTCTCATCCAGCGATATTGAGACTCCCATTGCCCGTATTGCTCAAATGGCCCGTGCCGTTGGCATTCATATGATTTTGGCAACACAGCGTCCCTCTCGGGAAGTGATTACTGGAATCATCAAAGCCAACTTCCCCTGCCGTATCGCTTTTAAAGTTTCAAGCCGGATTAACTCAGGGATTATTATCGACGAAAATGGAGCCGAAACCCTTTTAGGAAATGGGGATATGCTCTTTTTACCTCCTGGCACTTCCGTTATATTACGTGCACAAGGGGCCTTTATCCGCGATGATGATATCAACAAGGTTATCCATTTTAGCTGCGCGCAAGCTCCTACAAATTACTTAATTCCGAGCTTCGACAATTACCGCGATCCTATGGATCTTCAAACAACAGAAGATCCTTCTTCAACTGATCCCCTTTATGAGGATGCCAAAAAACTTGTCTTCGAAACAGGGAATGCCTCAACAACTTTTCTTCAAAGGAAAATGAAATTAGGGTATGCTCGAGCGGCGAGTTTGATGGACCTTCTCGAACAAAATGGTGTTGTAGGACCCTCTGAGGGCGCAAAACCACGCAAAATTTATTACCCAAATGCACAAGACGAGACAACGGAATAAACGACATGAACGGCTACTGCCCCCTGGCTTCTGGATCGAAGGGAAACTGCATCTACTTTGGAACAGAGAAAACAAAAATCTTGATTGACGCGGGCCTTAGCGGGACTGCAACCAAAAAAAAACTCGAAGAAATTGGCGTTTCTCTTGATCAGATTCAGGCCATTCTCATCACTCATGAACACACAGACCACATCATTGGCCTGAAAACTCTCGCTTTCCGCTATGGTTTGCCCGTCTTTGCCAACGCTGAAACGGCCAAAGGGATCTATGAAGCGCTCGGGATGTGCCCGCAGTTTAAAATTTTTACAACCGGCGAGCCTTTCACACTGGGCGATATCCACATCCACCCTTTCAGTATCCAGCATGATACAGCAGATCCAGTAGCTTTCACCCTCACAGCTAATGGGCTTAAAGTGGGGATCTGCACAGATCTGGGCTTTGCGACAACACTTGTGAGATCCCATCTTAAAGAATGTGATTATTTAATGGTCGAGGCCAATCATGAGCCTTCGATGGTCCATGCCTCTGCGCGCCCCCAAATCTATAAACAGCGCGTTTTAGGTCGGAGCGGACACCTCTCTAACGAAGAGTGCGCCTCTCTGATTGCCGAGGTGATGGGAGAGAATTTGAAACATGTCCACCTCGCCCACCTTTCTCAAGAGTGCAACGCTGAAAAAACGGCCCTTGAGACTGTCACACGTAAAATCGGAGAAAAGGTCAAAGTTTCGATTGCCCCTCAATTTACAATTGGAAACCCCATCTACTTCAATGAATAAAATTAAAATTGCTCTAAAAACAGATGAACCCGCTCATGAGGTCTCCGTACAACGTTTTGAGGAGCTTTTTGGAATCCGTTATCTTACGGAACTTGAATTTGCCAACTGGCAAGTAGAGCAAGATGTGCGGGCTAAATGTGCGGGAGCCCTCAAAAAAGGACGGGTTGGACAGCTTGCATTATGGCTGGGAAAACTCCATGGCAAGCTACTAGAGAGTCAAACGATCCCTGAGATTACAATCCGCTGGATCGGCCCGGAAATTGGCTACGGCGCTTTTACCAATAAATCCTTCAAAAAATGGGAATTTATCGGCGAATACACAGGTACTTTAAGACGAAGACGCCTCATTTTTCCCGACGTCAATGATTACTGCTTCATGTATCCAAAAGAGTGGCGGGCTCTCAAAGCTTTTACAATAGACAGCGACAAAGTGGGCTGCTTGACCCGTTATATCAACCACAGCGATTTCCCCAATTGCGAATCGGTCTCAATTTTTCATGACGGGATTTTTCACATCATTTTTCGGGCGATTCAAGAGATCCCAGAAGGGACAGAGCTCACCTACGATTACGGCGACATTTACTGGAGTCGTAGAAAAAAACTGCCTGAGGAGCCTATTGAGGATCTGATCGATCCCGATGACTTACGTAAGCTTCAGTCTTAATTCCGTGCGTGTCCGTGACCGAGACCGAACCGTGTTTCCGTGCCCGTGAGAAATAAAACGCAAAGACGGGTCAATCACGGTCACGCATGGAAAAACCAATAAGTTTTTCTTGCAATTTGGCAGCTCCACTCTTTATCATCGCATTTTAAAATTGGAATTACATTGTATAAGTTACGTTTTATTTTACTTAAGTTTTTTATAGTTTGCCCTTTATGGGGAACCACTTTTTGGTCCTCGCCCCATCTACTGCTAAGCAATTGTGAAGACAAGCAGGATTTTTCCCTATCTGTCAACACAAAAGCCGAGACCGTTGTTGGCTGGTTTAATCACAGAAACAATCACATCGAAATTGCAAAATATGATTTTGTCAGAGACCAGATTCACCCCCCCAAAATCTGTTATCCCTGCAGTTTCGACTGCACGCTTTTGAAAGTGGTAATCGCAGAAAATCGAGATCTCTTTGCCCTATGGGTCGATGAAGACGACGGGTACTTAAAAGCGGCCCACTACTCTCATAACAAAGGCGTTTGGGATCAAACCACGCGCGTTGCCGCTGATGCCGTTAAAGATCCTATCTTGAAAGTGGATGTTCATGGAAATGCCATGATCATCTGGAGCAAATTCACAGGTTTGGAAAATCAAGTTCAGGCGATCTATTATTCCCTAGCAAACAACTCCTGGAGTCCTCCAACAAGTATTTCTCCAATTGGAAATAACTGCAGCTTGCATCAATTCGCTTTTGACAGCTCTGGCAATGCGCTCGTCGCCTGGAAAGCCGATCTATTCACACAACAAAGCGGTAGCAAAGGGATACAGGCGGTCCGCTTTGATGCGTCCACACAAAAATGGTCCTACCATCTTTTTTACTTCGACTACACGGGAGATTATGTCCCGGAAAGTCTGGATGTGATCTATGATGACACCGATAATGTGGTGATCCTGTGGAATGGGGTGAATCCGGTAACATCACAATCTCTGTTTCAATTCACCTCATATGATGTGACCCAAAAATCGTGGGGCAATAAAACAGCGATCGCGTTTAATGAGCCCATCAAAAATCCCAAACTTGTCAATAACCATGAGCACATCTACGTCATCTGGCAAACACGTCATGGTAAAGTAAAGCTCAGATCACTAGTTTTGAACTATCCAGGAAGCTACCTTTCTGAAAAAGTCGATATCCCCTCAAATCTGGGGGAAATTAATGTTTTTAAGATCAAGGCTGACAATTACGGCAAGATCAACATCATCTCCTCTGATAATCGGCAGTTGCAAATTGTTGAATTTGGCCGTAAGTGGCAAAGTTGCGCCCGTTATCATGATCAGTACAACATCAGTTGCTTGCAAATTGACGGAGATGGTCTTGGAAATGCCATGGCTCTTTGGGAAAAAAATAATCAACTCTATTACACGCGGGGAAATTTTTTATTGCCCCCTTCTTCTTTTTCTGTAAGAATCGTAGAGAAACGATTTACATCAAAAGTAGTCTTTCGGACTGTTTTGACTTGGGTAAATCCTCAAAGTCCAACAGCTTCTCGCTATAGATTGCGACGCAATGGAGAAATAATTGCAGAATTACCGACAAGCCAAACGGAATATGTTGATAAATCTTACCATTTCTATCATCATGCAAAAACAGTCTATTCTATCTCTTCGATCACAGATGAAAATGTTGAGAGTCAGTTGTCGGAGTTTATTATCAACGGTTAACGGATTATTATGAAAAAATTCCTCCTTGTTTGTATCGCAGCCCTCTTTCTAAGTACTCCTTCAGCTTTTGCTGCCCGTTATCTTTTTGAAACCAAAATTGGGCATTTTATGCCCTGCTCAAAATCCCTTAAGAAACTCTACGACAATGATTGGGATGACTACGCTTTTGAAATCTCTGTTTCACCCTACGATGATGATTCCTGCAGCAGATGGCGCAATTTTTTTGCGTGGGGAAGCTATAACCACATCTTTAATCGAGGGTTTACTTTTTCAGGCTTTGATGATACCGAAATAACAATCCAGCTCGGCACAATCAGTATCGGCGCTAAGTATGTGCAGCCTCTCCGCTGGAATTTTGATATCTACGGCTGCCTGGCACCTCGTTATGTTTATCTTCTCACACAAAATAGAGATGATGCTCAGGTAGAATTTAAAGATCACGCACGCGGCTTTGGAAGCACTGTTGTGTTTGGTTTTTTATTCCACCCAACTAGACGCCTGTTGATTGATTTTTATGCCAACTGGATGTTTAAACACTTCAACTCGTCCCATTTTTCATTCGATCTTGGAACCGATCCTGTATCTGTCAGCCTCACCGGTGTCAGCTTAGGAATCGGCTTTGGATTGAAGTTCTAATATTTCCCCATTTCATTTCCCCTACCCTTGCCCATGCCCTTGCCCGAAATGTCTTGTAGCCTCACCATCTTTGTTATGCTTGGTGTACCTTTGCTTCTTTGAGTTGTATTGCTGCTGTATCACATTACATTTCGGGCAAGGGCAGGGGCAAGGGCAAGGGATTTAGGGACTGAGATAAAATCTACGATTTCTCGTAGCGGCCGATGAGCTCGCATTGAGCCAAAATGTGCCCTGACATGCCAACCAGGAGCTCTTCTTTGGAGATCCCTTCGTTGAGTTTGAGCATAGAGTCGAGTGCGTAGAGTTTGAAGAAATAGCGGTGCTCTTTATCAGGAGGGCAGGGGCCCATATAGACGTTTTTTCCGTCGGTATTGCGGCCAAAAGTTCCCAGCGTTTCAATCCCCTCCTCTATGGAGCGTGTCTTTGGATCGATGTTAAACGCCACCCAATGGACCCACAATCGATCTTTACGGATGCGCTCAGGGACATCGGGATCGTCTACAATCAAGGCAAGCGATTTTGCCTCTGTCGGCACATCACTGATTTCAAGGGGTGGGTTGATATCTAACCCCTGACAGGTATATTTGAAGGGGATTTTCCCGTTTTGCTTGAAAGCTTCGCTAAACAACTTCATTAACTTTTTCCCGTTGCAGGTAGAAATAATTATGGCTATCGTAGATCACCTCTTTCGACAGGCAGGCGATACCAAATAAATTAATTACTACCATTAAGGATAGGGAAATATCAGCTAAAATCCAAACAAAATCGACATGCATGAGCGCCCCAACGGGAACGCACAGAATGTAGAGCAATTGAAACGGCCGTATTAATCGATGGCCAAATAAAAAACCCACAGCCCGATCTAAACAGCTAGCCCAGGCAAGGGCGGTCGTATAACCAAAAAGAACCAGAGAGACAATGACAACAACTGAGCCTAAAGGCTTGCCCACGCCGCTTTCAAAGGCAAAAGCGACCATGCTTGTGCTTTTCAGCCCTTCCACACTGTAAGCACCTGTGATAATCAAAACCAGCGCCGTTGCCGTACACACGATCATCACCATAAAAGGAGAAACTAATGCCACAACACCCACAATCACAGGATCTTTAGTGCGTGACCCTGCTTGAAGTATCGGAACCGTCCCCGTTCCTGCATCGGTTGCAAAAATGGCTCTGTCAAAGCCTGTGGTTAAGGCTTTCATGACCCCCAAACCCAAAGCGCCCCCAATCAGTTCTTTTGCTCCAAAAGCTGAAAGAAAAACCAGCTTCAAGGCCGGCAAAATTTCAGATGCATTCATAGCTAATATAATAAAGGCGGTGCCAATATAGAGAAGGGCCATCATAGGGACCACAGCAGATGAAACAACAGCTACCCGTTGCAGCCCACCTAATATGACAAGTGCCACGCAAAGTCCAATTGTCAAGCCTACAATTAAAGGATGTATCCCAAAATTGACAAGGGGAAGGGCCATTGAATTTGTTTGGGCAAAATTACCGACAGCAAAAGCTCCGAAGATCACACATAAAGAAAAAACGGTAGCCAACGATTTCTTTTTTAGACCATTTTGAAGGTAATACATGGGCCCACCCACATATTCACCAGCAGGATTTTTTTTTCGGTATTTTGCCCCAAGAATGCAGCTCGAATACTGAATCGCAGCACCTAAAAAAGCCATGATCCACATCCATACTAACGCTCCAGGGCCTCCCGTGGAAAGTGCAATTGCCATCCCTGAGATATTTCCTGTTCCGAAATTTCCGGCAAGAACCGATGCGATTGCTTGATAATGGGTGATATCACCCTCTGCGTCAGCCTCGTTTTTTTTAAAAAGGTGCTTAAAACTTAAAAACAGCTTGGAAAATTGGACAAACCTAAGACGCCAAGTGAGATAGAACCCTAACAGCAAAATGGCTGGGAAAACAAAATAAAGTGTAAAAAATTCATTTAAGAGCTTAAGCAAAACAGTGAATTTAACTCCTAAACCGTTAAAGATTAAAAATTTTAAAAATTATTCTACCTTTTGCGGGAAATAAAAACAAGGAGGCTTTTTTTTCAAAGATATATTATACGTCGGATTTAAACTGTGCCTGTGCCTGTACCCGCCCGTCTCCCCAGCCTTCGTATCGGGTAAGGGACGGGCACGGGCATTGGAAAAAAGGAAGCCCAAATGAAATCTATACTCGTTATCAACGGCGGTTCCAGCACAGTAAAAATCGCGCTTTTTGAAGAAAACAATCCCCAACCTATCTCCCAAACAACTGTCAGCTGGGAAAATGATTTTGAAACAGCACTGAAAAGCCAGCTTACCCCTTACATTTCCAAAAATATTTCGTGTATCGGCCACCGTGTAGTCCATGGGGGAGAACTTTTTCAGAAAACTGTCCGCATTGACGAAAATGTCAAAAAACAAATTGAAAACCTTTTTTTCCTGGCTCCCCTGCACAATCCCATCAATCTGGCTGGCATTCAGATCTGCGAGAAATTGTTTCCCAAAGCGACGCAGTATGCTGTTTTTGATACAGCTTTTCATGCCACATTAGAGCCGGCTGCTTTCACATACCCATTGCCTTTGAGCTTGCGAGACGAATCTGTGCGCCGCTATGGATTTCATGGGATCAGCTACTCCTACTGCAGCTGTGAAGCTGCTCATTTTTTAAAAAAAGACCTTTCGGGACTCAAGATGGTGATTTGCCATTTGGGAGCAGGAGCTTCTCTTTGCGCCCTCAAAGATGGGAAAAGCGTGGATACAACAATGGGAATGACCCCTCTGGAGGGGTTGATGATGGCAACACGCTCAGGAACGATTGACCCTGGCATTCTACTTTATCTTCTCAGAGAAAAAAAATATTCAACGGAAGCATTAGAAAAAATGCTTAATTATGAATCAGGCTTAAAAGGCATTTCAGGCAATTCAGACATGAAGGATGTAGAAGACAGAGCCTCACAAGGTGATGAGCGGGCACAGCTTGCTCTTGACATTTACGTTCATCGCTTAAAACGGTGTCTGGGAGAGATGGTTGGAGTGCTTGCAGGGCTTGATGTTTTGGTCTTTACTGCAGGAATTGGGGAAAATTCTTCTTTTATTAGGGAAAAGTGCTGCGCAGGGTTTGGATTTTTGGGAGTTGAGCTTGATGCTGAGAAAAATAGGGCTCGTGAAAAGGATGTGAGAGAGATTTCGAGCATAGGCTCAAGGGTAAAGGTGCTTGTGATTCCAACGTGTGAGGAATGGGAAATTGCGCGGGAGGGACTGAAACTTTTTGACTGAAATTTCCCTGCCCGTGCCCGTGCCTATGCCCGTGCCCGCCCCTACCCGAATGGGGAAACAGGTTACGGACGGGCACGGGCACAGGCACGGGCACGGGGGTTTTTCAGGATTTACGTATCGTACCTATCCTGATCCCCCTGTCGAGGAATATAAGTAATCAACACATCAATAAAATCATCCCACTGATACGCGTTGATGACATTTCTAATCAAAGCAGGGTTCACATTCACCGTCTGAGCAAAATGTAGAATCATTTCCTCACGCAAGTTGCCCACTTTAGCTTCTGTTGTCAGACAATCTTTCAATCCCCCTAAAAAGCGGTGCCATATTAACCCTTTACCCCGAATATTACGGATGCTCACTTTCAATTCTTCATCGCTAAACACCGTTGCAAGAAAACGAAGAGGGTGAAGATGATCGATCCGATCGCCAGCTGCCGTAAGATCATCCTGTACAAGTGCAATTGTCCAGACATTTTTATTAGCAAGTGTCGTGACGATAAAACGGATATCTCCTTTCTCTTCCGCTCTTAAATCTGCAAAATAATCACGCGGATAGCCCAAATAGCTGCCGTGAATTTTGGCATTCATTTTCACTTTGCGGTCCGATTTTCTTTTATTTCCTACAAGTTCGATACAGACAGTGGAAGATTTATCACCAACAAGCATCTCGATTTTTTCCTGCAAATTTTGCAAACTGTCTGCGGGATCCACATCAAAAACAAAAAGTTCACCATCCAATGTGTCTACAAAAACTTCATGCGCGAAGCTTAAGTTGCTTAAAACCAGCAAAAATAATCCAACTCCTGAAATCCAATTCTTCTTCATGGCCTTTCCAATATTAAGTTAAAGTTAAGGAACAACATAATCACATTAAAAATTTAACTCAATTTAATTTCCAATCCTGCATATAGAAATAATTTGATAATAAAAATTACGCACATGCGCGCCATCATACTCCTCATTTTTATCTGGAAGATCTTTTCAGGTCATGCTTTTTGCACGCTTGTTGTAACTGCGGGCCCGGAAATCTACCAATTTGTCCGCGAGCGAGAAGGTGGAACGCGACAACACGGAAGGGTCGACGGGTTCAGGTTCACCTTGGAAAGGATCAAGTGCAGAGGTTGGTATGGAGGCATTGATAATTTCTACGGCAAAGGGACGCTGAACGGAAAAACAGCCACGGGCCGAAAATTAAAATCTCATCTGAAAGATCACATGTTGGAAGCAAGAGCTGGATTTACATTCCAACAACCAAACATTTCCACAAAACCTTATTTTACCCTTTTTGGAGGGTTTGGCCGTTTTAAAGAAACCAATGACTTTTCAAAACCCTCGCCGATACCTTGTAAATTCACCGATACTTTCAATTATTTTGCAGCAGGTTTTTTATCTGGCGTCAATTTCACGCCTCTGCTAAGTATGGGAATTAACTTCAAGCTGAGATTTATGCAAGACGCACAATCAAAAGTAACAAACGACCCTTCCTTTAAAGATGCGACATTGAAAATCAAAGAAGAGATTCATGTGAGAGTGGATTTTCCTTTAAATTATCTTTTTTGCAGCTGCCGGGGGCTTGGTGCGTTATTTTCCCCATTTTTTGAATACCGGCATTTCGGCGGAAGAGAAGGCTACCCATTCAATTTTCGGGATACTAAATTTTACTTATACGGTGCACGCCTTGCGCTCACCTATCAATTTTGAACTTAAGGACCTAGCTTAAATGGCAAATTTTTATTCACGACTTAGTTATAGTTTTGGCAATGAAGATTGGAATACGGAACATCTTGCGCTAGATATTCAGCCCACAGATTCTGTGCTTTGTGTCACAGCAAGCGGCGATCGTCCATTAAATCTGCTCACAAAAGAGCTGAAAAAAATAGTCGCAGTCGATGCTAATCCTTTGCAAAACGCCCTTTTTGATTTAAAAAAAACGGCACTTTCGCAACTTTCATTCGCTGATTATATGGCCTTCATGGGAATACGCCCTTCCAAAAGTAGCAGATGGCAGACCTATGAGAGTTTTGCACCTGCTTTAGATCCTATGTCAAACGCTTTTTGGGAACTTTTGTCCAATAAAATTGAACGTGGGATCATCTACGAAGGCTCTGTTGAAAAACTGCTGAAAAGAACATCGACTATTTTCCGTACGTTTCGGGGAAAAAAAATCCAAACGCTGTTTAACATGAAAAACATGGCCGAGCAAAAACAGTTTATTGAAAAATACTGGCACACCTATTTGTACAAAAAATGCTTCAATATCGGCCTTCATCCTTTGATTACCCGCAACATTATCAAAGATCCGGGCCTTTATGAACATGTTGATCCCAATATCCATGTAGGCGATCAACTCTACAGCAGGCTCCACACCTATTTGTCGAGACACCTTGCAAAAGAAAGTCTTTTGCTTTCCCTATTTTTTAATGGCAAAGTCGATCCTCAATATTTCCCCCCTTACTTGAAAGAGTCTGGAGTTGCAAAGATCAAAAAACAGGTCGATAAAGCCTCTTTTCATACAAGCAATCTGGTCCAATATGTCACAACGGCAGAAGAAAATTCCTTCGATTGTTTTTCTGTTTCAGATGTTGCTTCCTATTTGAGCAAGGAGCAATTCGAGCAGTTAATTTCGGGCATATTCCGCTGTGCAAAACCAGGCGCACGCTTCTGTATCAGGCAATTTCTTTCCAACCATCAAATCCCTAAAGAATTTGAGCCCCATTTTAAACGTAATGGCCCATTGGAACAAAAATTGCAGGAAGAGGATCGGTGCTGTGTTTACAGCTTTACTGTCGGGACCATTCAAAAATAAGCCCTTGTGGTTTCTTAATACTTTCCTTATAGTTTAAACAAAAAAACTTAAGGAGGCCCCCATGTCTTGGAAAACTGACGTTTCCAATTTTTTCACAAACCCATCTCTAAGTGTCTTCGGCTATCACAGCTTGGATTATCAATCTTACGAGAGCGAAATCAGGAACCTGCCCGAAATCAATGATAATTTGTTAACATTTGGCAATCTTTTGTCAATTATTCCCCTTGTGGGAGCAATCATTGGGGGGATTTATTGCTGGGCCGCGGTCAACGTTTTAAGAAAGGAAAGTGCCAGTGATGAAGAGCGGCTACAAGCATGGTGTCTTTTGGGACGAGGCGCTCTTCAAGTTATCACTCTTGGCAAAGCAGGCGCTATCTTGGCTATTGTAGATGTCATCTTTACTGTAGCCAGAATGTGTATACCCGCACAACATTCTGTCCAATAACACCCTTCCCCTCCCAGCCTCTCAAGCCACAAACTCGAGAGGCTTTTTTCAACACAAAGACACGAAGATACAAAGACACAGAGAAGAAAGAATCAGTTCTTCTCTTCGTTTTTTTGTCCTCATGCTTTTGTGTTTAAAAAACTCTCAATTTTGTGACTTAAGAAGTACCGGGCAAGGGCAGGAGCAGGGGCAGGGGCAGGGGAAAATCTATGTCTGACTTAAATTAAGATCGGGAGGTGGAGACTGGACTTGTTTGAAAAGGAGGCAGCTGTAGGCAACAACGCCCAAAATGAAAAGGGAGAGTCCCCCCCCTAGCATCACGTAACTATTCACTTCGCCAATCACACTCAACTTGTGAATAGAAGCCATGGCATCGGGAAATAATCCTTTTGAGGCCATGATTGCCAAAATGGCTGTGACCACAACCACTAAAGCCAATACAATCGAAACAACAATAAAAACGCGGAAGCATAGATTCGCATGGGGATGTTCGGGGCCACGAGGGGATAAATCACTGACTGACGCTTCTGGGTTATACCCGAGCTTAAGAGGTGTCATCCAACGCGAAAGGCTTGGTTGTTTCTGAGTTAGCGGACTTGTTCGATCTGGGAAATTCGCCATAAATACGGTAGAATTTTAACTTTAAACCACAAAAATGGGAACTTAAAATAATTTCTACTTATCGCGTCATAGCAGCCAATATCTTTCTGGGTCCTGAAAATGAGGCTCTTCCATGCATCGTCAGAACGTTATCCAGGATCAGAAGATCATTTTTTTGCCATGGAAACTTTACAGTTTCTTTTTCCAAAACATCCATGACATGGTACAAATCTTGACGAGCTACAACTGAGCCATCCCCATAATAGATTTCATGCATCACAGTGTCTTTTTGCATATAGAGCAGCTTGGTCCCCATCCAATTTAAAAGCCCTAAAAGACGGGGATTATAATCGTAAAGATGGGCCTGATTAAACCAGACGCGCTCCCCAGTTTCAGGATGGACAATAACCGAAGGCATCTCATAGATAACCTGGAGCCAGTCGTTTTTAGACCATTTGTAGCCAAACTGGTTTTCAAAGCACTTTTTTTCCACTTCTGACTTGTCATGTGTCTCAAAAGCGTCCATCCACGTTTTGTGAGCCCTTTTAAAAGAGTTGATCCAATCGAGAAGTTTACTTTTCCCATAGAAGTTGGAAATGTATTTCAGACCATTTTTGACAAACTTTTCTCGAATGACCGGATCAATCGAATTATAGACCCCTCTTGCATCTGCAATTGTCGTTTCACCATTTTCTTTGGGGGCAACTGAGCAATAAAAATAGATGTGGCGGGGATAATTTTTGATATAGCTCATCTCATTGTGCAGCGGGATCATGAATGAGGGGGGCGCTTCTGTCGAAGTATAGATTTTGTCTTTCACCTTATCTCGGGGCGTATCTCCACCCACATAATTCAACGGTTTGCCAAAATCGAGACACTCCACAACCTTATTAAACGCATCTGCTCCCTCAATTGGAAACCCACGCAGCAGTATCCCTCCAAAAGTGAGCAGCTTCTTCGAAAGGCTCTCCCGATGTGACGCAATATAATCTAAAGTCTCTTCGAAGCTGCACGGCTTCGTAGGCTCGATAACAAGCGGCAATTTCTCCGTATTGATAAACTTTGATTGGAAATCCATAAATTATCCTTTGACTAACTCTGAAATTTGTGGAATATCATAAATCAAATAAATATTGCTAGTGGCAGTTGAAAACTCACTAACCTCGCCACGCTATCGCAAAATTACGGAGAAATGTATGATCAAAGCGCTAGGAAATTTAATCTGTCTATTTTTAGTCATGGGCTCAAACTTGTTTGGACAAGAACCTCTTGAAAAACTCAAAGAGGGCAATAAACGTTTCGTTGGTGGGGACTATCCTCGCAAGGAACTCATCGCAGCCCAAAACCCGTTCTGTGCCGTTCTTGCGTGCGCAGACTCTAGAGTGGCTCCAGAGCTCATTTTTGATCAGAATTTGGGTGATTTATTCGTCGTTCGTATTGCCGGAAACGTCGCCACACGGGGAATCATCGAAAGCCTTGATTTTGCCAGCAAAATTCTCAAGATCGATTTGATCGTCGTTATGGGACACCAAAATTGCGGTGCTGTCGACGCTGTCATCAAACACACAGCAGATGTGGAGCTCGGCTCTTTGTATTCCTTTATCCAACCTTCTGTGAAAGGGGTATCCACTTTAAAAGAGGCAGTCGTTGCCAATGTGATGAATCAGATCGAGGTGATCAAACGGGATCCTATCCTACAACCACGCTTTAAAGATGGTTCTTTAAAAATTGTGGGCGCCTATTACAACTTTGAGACGGGCCTCGTCGACTTTTTCTAAAAAATATTCACAAGGAATGTGTTATGTGGAAAAAACTACGCAATAGTTTAGGGCCATTATTCCTCATTGTGTGCTGTCCCCCAGCTGTCATGGTCTTTTGGTATACAAATACGGCGCTTGAAGGCTCTTTTGCTGCATTCTGGCAAAAGGCGATGGAAACCGGTTTTTTCAAGCTGATCTATGAAATCTGGAGCCCCTGGTTTTTTGGATCAAAAACTGCCTGGCTCATGATTGCCGTTTACGGCGCTTTTCAACTTTTTTTAATGCGCGTCTTACCTGGAAAGAGCTTTAAAGGCCCTTTGACCCCCAAAGGGAACATCCCTGTCTATAAAGCAAACGGCGTGAGCGCTTATTTAACGACCCTTGTCCTTTTTTTGGCAGCAACTGAAGTGTTCCATTTTTTTCCTGCCACAATCCTCTACGACAATTTGGGGGGACTTGCCGGCGCTTTAAACTTTTTCAGTTTGATCTTTTGCCTTTTCCTCTATGTTAAGGGGCGATTTTTCCCCTCTTCAAGCGACAATAGCACGACGGGCAATTTCATTTTCGACTACTATTGGGGCACAGAGCTCTATCCAAGAGTGTTTGGATTTGATTTGAAAATGTTTACCAACTGCCGTTTTGGGATGATGAGTTGGGGCCTGCTCTTAATCTCATATGCCGCCAAACAAAAACAGCTCTATGGCTTGAGCGATTCGATGGTGGTTTCGATCCTTCTCCAATTTGTCTACCTGACCAAATTCTATTTTTGGGAAACAGGGTATTTAAGATCTTTAGACATCATGCACGATAGAGCTGGCTTTTACATTTGCTGGGGCTGTCTTGTCTGGGTACCCATGGTCTATACCTCGCCTGCGATGTATTTGGTCCACCATCCCAATCATCTCGGTTTTGCCCTTGCATCTCTCATACTTGTAGTCGGAACAGCCGCGATTTTAATCAACTACTGGGCAGACAAACAGAGATTACTTTTCAGACTCTCCGAAGGACGCTGCAAGGTTTGGGGCAAAAAGCCTCGGATCACAGTTGCCGAGTATACCGCAAGCGATGGGAGTGCCAAACAGGGACTCCTTTTAGCTTCTGGATGGTGGGGCATTGCCCGTCATTTCCATTATGTTCCAGAAGTAATTGGCGCTTTGTGCTGGTCCTTGCCTGCCCTTTGGCTGAATTTCCTCCCCTACTTCTATGTCTGCTTTCTGGCAGTCCTTCTGTTTGATAGAGCCCTTCGGGATGAGGAGCGGTGTTTTAAAAAGTATGGAATGAGCTGGAAAGAGCATTGCAAAAAGGTGCGCTACAAAATTATTCCTTATGTCTATTGAAGAACAAAAAAGACTCGACGAAGACAGTAGACGGGAAAAAAACTGGAAACGGTGGGGGCCTTATCTATCAGAGCGCGAATGGGCCACTGTGCGCGAAGATTATTCTCCAAACGGTGAGAGCTGGACATACTTTAGCTTTGATCAGTCCAAATCAAGAGCCTACCGTTGGGGCGAAGATGGTATTTTAGGCATCGCGGATCGGGAATGTAGACTCTGTTTTGCCCTCTCTTTTTGGAATGGGCAAGACCCTTGCCTTAAGGAACGCATTTTTGGACTCGTCCCCGGCCAGGGAAATCACGGAGAAGATGTCAAAGAGTACTATTTTTATATCGACTCCTCCCCCACTCACTCATACATGAAAGGGCTCTACAAATACCCTCAAAAAAGATTTCCTTATGAAGAGCTCATTCGGGAAAACCAGAAACGGGGCTTAAATGATCCCGAATTTGAGCTCCTCGATACGGGCATTTTTAATGACGACAACTATTTTGATGTCTATGTCGAATATGCCAAAAATGGCCCTGATGACATCCTGATCAAAGCCACTATTTTCAACAGAAGTTCAAATGCGGCAACCCTTCATTTCCTTCCCACACTCTGGTTTCGCAATACTTGGTCCTGGGGTTGTGAGCATGATGGATGTTCTCTAAAACCGAACCTCTCCTTTGTCAAAAAAGGAGTTGTGCAAGGCTTTCACGAAACGCTTGGCAAATTCCACTTTTTTTTCGACACAAACGACCCTTCAACTCCCCTTTTCACCGAAAACGAGACAAATTCTGCCCGTCTTTTTAACTCTCCCAATCCAAGCCCTTATGTCAAAGACGCTTTTCACGAATATGTGGTCAATAACAACCCAACAAGTGTCAATCCTTCCTTAAAAGGAACAAAATTCGCTCCTCTCTATTTTCATCAGTTTCCTCCTCACACCTCAAAAACATACACTTTTCGGTTAGTCTGCGGGGAAAAAGAGCCCTTGGAGGTCCCCCTCGAAGCTATTTTTGCCAAGCGTAAAGAAGAAACTGACGCTTTTTACGATTCCTTCATTTCAAAAAAACTCACCGCAGATGAAAAACTCATCCAAAGACAAGCCGTAGGCGGCCTTCTTTGGTCCAAGCAGTTTTACCATTTTGTCCTCGATGATTGGCTCAAAGGAGACCCGCTGCAACCTAAACCACCTCCAGAAAGATATCTGGGGCGTAATATTGAGTGGACCCATCTTTATTGCAGAGATGTGATCTCCTGCCCTGACAAATGGGAATATCCCTGGTTTGCCTCGTGGGATTTGGCGTTTCATTTGATTCCCTATTCCAAAATCGATCCCGATTTTTCTAAGCAGCAAATTACCCTTTTTTTGCGCGAATGGTACATGCATCCCAATGGGCAGCAGCCTGCCTATGAATATGAATTTTCAGATGTTAACCCCCCTGTGCATGCCTGGTCTGCGTGGCGTATTTATAAAATGACAGCTGCGCGCGGTTGCCGCGATTTGGCATTTTTGGAGAGTGCTTTTCAAAAATTGCTCCTGAATTTCACCTGGTGGGTCAATCGAAAAGACCATGAGGGGCACAATTTATTTTCTGGAGGCTTTTTAGGGCTCGATAATATCGGCGTTTTTGACAGATCGAAAATGATTCATCCTGGAACCTACCTCGAACAAGCCGACGGGACAGCGTGGATGGCTTTTTACTGCTTGACCATGCTAACCATTTCTTTAGAACTTGCCATCCACAATATTGCCTACGAGGATATGGCCTCCAAGTTTTTTGAACATTTCATTTTCATTTCCGATGCGATCAATAAATTTGGCGGCAGCGGCCTCTGGGATGAAAATGATGGATTTTACTACGACGTGATCAAACACAACGGGCATTCCACATTTATCAAAACGCGCTCTCTTGTAGGGCTTCTTCCTTTGATTGCGGTCGAGATTTTGGAAGACAGTCATTTGCAAAAACTCAAAGGTTTTTCCAAAAGGATGCAGTGGTTTATAAAAAACCGTGCCGATTTGCAAGATGCCATGACCTATTGCAACGTCTGCTCTCATGAGGGTCACCGCTTGCTGGCAATCCCCTCTAAAGAGCGGCTGGAAAGTATTTTGAAGTACCTTTTTGATGAAAATGAGTTTCTCTCCCCTTTTGGCATCCGTTCCATGAGCAAAGTTTATGAAAAAGAGCCCTACACAATCAAAATCGGCTCGGAGGAGCACTGTGTAAGTTATGTTCCGGGAGTTGGCAATACCTATATGTTTGGGGGCAATTCCAATTGGCGGGGGCCAATCTGGTTTCCGATCAACTTTTTGATCATCGAAGCTTTGGAGCGCTACGATTTGTATTACGGGGAAAGCTTTCAGGTGGAATATCCCACAGGCTCTGGCAAAATGCGGACACTAAAAGAGGCTGCCAATGATATTGCGGACCGTTTGATCAAGATTTTTGCAAAAGATGCTGAAGGTAAGCGTCCCTGCTTCGGCAATCAGACAATTTTTGCGGAGAATAAACACTGGCAGGATCTGATTCTGTATAATGAATACTTCCACGCAGAAACAGGAGAGGGACTTGGGGCTTCTCACCAAACAGGATGGACGGCACTGATCGCAAGGCTGCTTCAAGAGCATGGTAATCGGCTTGAAGATAATGACCAAAAGCCGTAAATTTTTTTTCTATGAAATATTTACTGCTTCTTCTTTTGCTTTCTCAAAGCTTGCTGTTTGGGATTCCAACAGCTGGCGATTATTTGACCATTTCGCGTGATCCTATTACTCTTCAACCTTTAAGTGGCAACTCGACTCCACAGCTCGCTCTTTCTCCTAATGGCATGGCTTTTGTTGTGTGGGACAATTCGATTAATAACAACAGAAGTATCCAGGGAGCGTTTTTCAATCCCAACTTAACAACAGGAACGCCCACTGGCTGGATTCAGTTTGGAACCATTGCGATTAACGCCCAAGCTCCTGTCGTTGGGATCGATGCTAGCGGAAACGCATTCATTGCGTGGGTCAATGTTGCTACCGGTTTCACGAACGTCTCTACTAGCCAACAAATTTTCGTAACCAGATATGATGCAGCTAGCAACACTTTCTCATCTGCAGTGGCTTTATCACAAGCCGGCAAACAAAGTTTTGCTCCAAGCCTTGCTGTCAGTCTGGATGGAGATGCTCTGGTTGTCTGGAACCAAAATATCCCCAAACAAGTCTTAGCTTCCAGCTTCACACGTGTGCTTGTGGGCCCAACGTCGCCCGGTTTTTGGACAGGGCCCGTCACTTTTCAACCTCAAATTCCAAGTTCCTTACAAGTGCTCCCTCCAATCTTTGCACTCGATGGTGGCCCTCTTTATCATTTGCCCGCTACACGGGGAATTGCGATTCTGCAAACAGCCAATGGCTTAATTCAAGCTGCCCGCATTTTTGTCCCCTGATTTAACCTGTAATACAATTAATAATGCCATTGTAGGTTAGGTTTTTATCATTTGTTCCAGAAACAGTTCGCCTCGTAACTTACAACTTTTATTGCAAAAAAAGGTGAAAATAAATTAAACAGGATAGAGATTTTCGAAGAATTACATTAATAGGAGAATTTATGAGCGTTATCGAAGAAGAAAAAAAGTATCATGCTGAAGAGTTGATTCAAAAAGCTCTCAAAAAAATCGGCGGCTCTAAAGAGAAGGATATTTGCAAATATCTTCCTGCTGACACGGAAGGATATATGCACCATTTTACGTTAAGAAAAATAAAAAAAACCAATCCAAAAGAGCTCTACGCGCTGATTCAAGAGTTTATTCTGGAACCTCCGGCCCCACGTGCAATTGATCCAAAACCACGTGCTAGAAGAAATAAATCTCTTTCATTAAATCAATCTGATCTAAAACTCATATTGAAACTGGCACAAAAAACAGGCGATAAACACCTGCTCTCCAAGCTGGGTGCCAAGTTATCTTTGCCCCGCATCAAAAGAGAATTAATTCGATCTATTAAAGAAGACCGTGTTGAAGAAGAACTTTGGTATTCTTTCATTCAAGCAATCGAATCTACGTCTCCTGAAAAAACTGAAATCTAAT
This sequence comes from uncultured bacterium, assembly GCA_964588495.1. Taxonomy (GTDB): domain Bacteria; phylum Chlamydiota; class Chlamydiia; order Chlamydiales; family JAAKFR01; genus CAVPKN01. The sequence continues at coordinate 23,713 of CAZPPS010000008.1, forward strand.
CCCACTTCTTAAGTCCGGGATTAATACCCGGACTTTTTTTCAAAAGCTTTATGTTCCTTAAGTGCCGCATCGATGGCTTCCACGTTTAAAGAAGGAATGCATTTATAGCGCCTGGGCTTTTTGTGGGCAAATGTGCTCAAACAGGCAATCGGCGTCTCAAAGGCGCACTCCGCTTTAACGATCTCCCAATCCTTTTTCTTGATTAGGGCGACGATCTCTTCTAAAAAAAGAGCATTCAAATCGTTTTGATGCAGCAGCAAGACATGGACAAAATCTTCTTTCAAAGTGGAACTCCACTTATCCTGATACTCATCCATCCATTTATCTAAAAGGGCAAGATAGGCCTTTTTCAAATTGCCGTAGTCTATCTTTTGATCCTCTTTGACAGCTTTCTTAAGGGCAGCATCCACATGCCAGTCAAAGGTGTTGATCGTGACATAGCCATGTTCATACCCCAGTTTTTGAAGAGTAGAAAATGCCTCAGCGCGCTTGTTTAAGCACCCTCCCAAATGGCAGCGATCCCCATAGTCGAGGAAGGGAAAACGGAACCATTTCCTAAAGTTGGGCTCATGGATAAGCAAATTTTCCGTTTTCAAAATTTCATTTTCGAAAGCTTGAATAGAAATCGCACTCAAATGGGGATGGGAAAAGGTGTGATTGGCAAGCACATGCTCCTTGGCAATGAGGGCGAGACACTCTTTTCCTTCCGCAGAATCCAACTGCTCTCCAATACAAAAGAAAAGAGCCTGAATCTCCAACCTGGCAAGAGTCTCAGCATATTTTTGTGCCCGCTCCTTTTTTTCAAAGAGGATACTCGTGGCCATGGGAAAGTCGTCAAAGCTGAGGGCTATTCGGACTTTTGACTCTTGGGCCGTTCCAAAACCACAGAGAACAAGACATAAGGATAAAAATAAATTTTTAATACAAACCTTCCCGTTCCTAGCCTGTGCCCTTTTCCCCAAATCGGGCACAGGCACGGGCATGGGCACGAAATATTTTTATTAAGTCTGTATACGCTTGAAAGTTAATTTGGAAAAGGATATATTTGGCTTTATGGAATTTAAACCTTCATTTGTTTCCGTCGTCTCTGTCGTCGTGCGCGTCGCGCACATATAATCCCCCTCGCCCTCTCACTTTTAATAAAAAATCAGACAAAAGCCGGAAAAAATGAAAAACATCTTCAAATCACAATCTTTATCTATTGGCCTAGCCATGTTCTCCATGTTCTTTGGAGCAGGCAATATTATCTTTCCCTTGGCAGTTGGACAGCTGGCTCAAAACAAAAATATCTTTGCCATTCTAGGCCTGATTCTCACCGCCGCAATTATGCCCATTATGGGTGTCATCGCCATGATCCTTTTTAATGGCAACTATCGCAATTTTTTTGGAAGAGTTGGCAAAATGCCTGGTTTTTTGCTCAGCTTTGTCACAATTGCTCTTTTGGGGCCTTTAGGCTCCACTCCCCGCTGCATCGCCCTTTCCTATACAACACTGAAAAGTACTTTTTTAAGTCTATCGCCCACAGTTTTTAGTGCAATTGCCTGTCTTGTGATTTTCTTGTTCTCAGTTCGTAAAAATCACATCCTCAATCTTTTGGGATGGGTTTTAACGCCGGTTTTACTCTTATCACTCTTAAGCATCATATTTATTGGCCTTTTCAGCACACATGAGATCCAAACCATCGATCAGACCAATTTCAGCGTCTTTTTGCACGGTCTGAAAGAGGGCTACAATACTATGGATCTCTTAGCTGCCTTCTTCTTTTCCTCTACAATCTTGAGTATCCTCAAACTGCGCCAAAAAACACCTGAACAAGGGATGAAAACAGCCCTTCGGGCAAGCCTTGTTGGCTCTGTTCTCCTGGCTGCTGTTTACATTGGTTTTAGCTATCTGGCTGCCTTCCATGGGGCTGACCTTGACATTGCAAAAGATGAGCTATTAGCGGCCATCACCTTGAAAATAGCGGGCAAGCATGCAGGAATTCTTGTTTGTATCACAATTGCGACAGCCTGCCTGACAACTGCGATCGCCCTCATCTCGGCTTTTTCAGATTTTATTCAGCGTGAGGTATTTAAAGAAAAAATAAGCTACCCGATGGCTTTGGGTGTTTCGATTATCCTCACTTTTTTTGTCTCAACCTTCGAGTTTACCGGGATTTCAGCCTTTTTAGGACCGATTTTGCAAATTTGCTATCCGGGGTTGATCGTCCTTACTCTATTAAACATCGCTTTTTGCCTTAAAAACTTTAAGCCGATAAAAGTGCCTGTATTTTTGGCCTTTGCGTTTTCAACTCTTTTTTATTTTGTGCAGCGATAGCGATATCATTTTGAAAATAAATATTTTATAGATCCTGAGACTTAAGGTATTTATTTTAAAAGCCATTTAACCATAATTTTATTAGTTTTGTTTTTATTATAAATAATTACTACAATTCAATAAAACCGCATTTGGGGGAACAATGGTTGCTGGATCAAATAATTGCCCGTTCTGTAATGAAGAGGTCTTTTGCATCGGCAGTTGCGAGTGTGTATGCACCGGACATTTGTCCCATTGGCCTATTTATGAACAGTATAAATGCCCCCATTGCGGCATATTCAACATGTGCATTGACCGTAGATCGGAGTCGATGCAAAGCCGCGTGCGCAATTTACAGATGATTGCTGCTGAGGAAAACATCCAGGCCAACCAGAACGAAAAATTGGCTTTTTGGCTAGATAGACCGGCAGAAGAGGCCGTTTGCAACCCTGAAATCAAAATAGCCATTCAAAAAGGTCAATGGGTCGTTAAGCAGATAAAAGATTTTGAGTAAATCAAGGGAGCAAGGGCGGGCACAGGCACGGAAATTTAGTGACACAAGACGTCTAGTTTCTGTATAGTCTACCCCATGAAAACACTCCAAGATCTCAACATCACACTATGGGATGAATCCATCTCCACAGAAACACAGAACCTAGCCATTGAGAGTTTAGAAAGCGGTAAGGTGATTTATCTGCCCCAGCTTAACTTTACGCTTCTTCCCGATGAAAAAAAATTCCTCTCACCAGATCTTGTGGATCCCAAAAGAAAAAATATCAGCTACGACCTTCAAAAAGATCTGCTTGGAGGGACTTTGGCAGCGGGAAATGAAAAAGAGCAGCTCAAAGAGATGTTGAGACGCTATGCATTAAACGCAAGCAGTTTCATGAAGCGTTTATTTCCTCATTACGCCGAATCCCTGATTCAGTCTAAAACCAGCTTTCGCCCAACCGAAATTTTTGGCAGAAAATCTTCTGTTCGCAAAGATGATACCCGTTTGCATGTTGATGCATTTCCCTCTAACCCGACGAAAGGAAGAAGGATTTTGCGCCTTTTTACAAACATCAACTGCGAAAATAAACCCCGTGTTTGGAGAGTGGGCGAGTCTTTTGAGGAAGTCGTTAAGAAATTTGCCTGCAAAGTGCCCATGCGCCTTCCGGCAAGCGCCTATTTTCTGCAGCTCTTAAAAATTACGAAAGACAGCAGATCAGCCTACGATCACTACATGTTACACATGCACAATAAGATGAAAGCCGACAATGGTTACCAACAATCTGTAAACCAAGAGGAGATTCAATTCCCAGCTGGCAGTAGCTGGATCGTCTTTACAGACCAAGTTTCCCATGCTGCCCTGTCTGGCCAGCACGTTCTGGAGCAAACCTTTTCTCTGCCCGTAGACGCCCTCCATGAGAGCACAACCTCCCCACTGAAGGTCCTAGAAAGCTTTTTGCACCAAGTCCTTGTGTGATAAGCCTGCTCAGAAAAAAACAATGAACTTCTTGCATAACCTATTTGCGTGCTATTGCGGATGTCCGTGGCCGAAAATTCAACTATCTTGTGACTACTGGAACAGCATTGACGGCGATAATCAATTGAGAATGAATAGAGGAAGGTTCTCAAAAAGATGATGAGGGAAACAACGATTCATTTCCCTCATTTTGTGACTATCTTTTTTCTAGATGGTTCGTGTTACCCCACCGTCTTTGTATGGCTTTCCACTGAAAGATTTGGTAAAGAGCTGCCAACCCCACAATGACATAAATAATCTTGGCAATGATAGGGAAGCTGCCAAATAGAAATTCGACAAGATTGAAATTAAATAGCCCGACTAAACCCCAATTAAGACCACCTATCACTAAGAGTATAGCTACAATAACGTCTAAAACTTTCATGCTTAACCTACTTTTTAAGAGACTCTTGTTGAATTCAACTCAGGTCTACAAATTTATGAAAAGATATGTTTGTAATTATGCGCATATTTTATTTTTATGCACTATTTTTTCTAAGCATGTTGTCATTTCAGCTATGTAGCGGATGCTGCTTTTTTCCTCCATTGCGTATTCTCCTGCTCCTTCGGCTATATTTAAAGGTGAGTTAGGAATAGATATTGGGAGCTAACTTCTTTATGAGAAAGTCTTCCAAACTTTGCATACATTCGTTTTTATCTGTTTGTTTTAAGAGAGATACGTGAATATCAGGCAAAGGAGGAAGAAAATCTTCACGGATGAGCTCTAATGTGTCAGGCATCATCGTTCTAGGCAATGCGGTGATTCCCATGCCCGCCTTGACTGCCGCAACAATTCCCGCATAACTTGGACTTGTAAAAACTATTCTCCATCGAATTCCAGCCCTTTCTAGAGCTTCAATGGCTATAGAACGATATACGCAGGGTTGTGGTGAAAGCACTAAAGGTAGTGGCATCTTTTTTTCTAAGGATACTATGTATGCCTTTTTGCCCATCCATTCCAGAGGTTCAGACCAGACTTCATAACCATTTGGAAAGTCTTCAGGACGGCTCATCTTGACCAACACCATGTCAAAAGCACTTTTTTTAAAACGATCAAATAGGTTGAGTGTCAAGTCGCATTCAACATTCAGCAGTACCCGCGGATGAAGCCTTGAGAAATCGACAAGCACATCTGAAAGAAACATTGTGGCAAAATCCTCTGGAAGTCCAAAGCGTATTTCACCTTCAAGTTCGGGATACTTAAAGCGATCGAGCACTTCTAGATATAGAGCCTGAATCTTGTTGGCGTAGGATAAAAAAACTTCTCCATCTCTAGTCAGCCTTATTTGTTTGCCCCTATCAAAAAGGCGTTTTCCAAGAGTTTTTTCTAAATTACCCATTTGCTGGGTGATTGCCGATTGAGTGCGTTGCACTTGTTGAGACGCCTTCGTGAAGCTACCTGTCTCTACGATTGCTAAAAAACACTTAAGAGTAAATTCGTCCATAAGAAAACCTTATAAGAAACATAAGAATTACAAATTTTCCTTATTTTATCATCCTTAGTATGATTCATCAATAGAAAAAAAATACAGGTAGGAACCCTAAAGTCATGAGATTTAGTATTGCAATCTATTTTATAATGATAATTTTAATTCCTTTCTTAGGACTTATCATTAATAGTTTATTTTTTAAGAAAAACGCTATCCGCGGTTCTAGGGTAGCCACTCTCAGTTTATGGATAGGGTTTGTTAACGCGATTATTGCTTGGTTAATAGGATTGCCGTTTTCTGAAAAGACCGAATCTATGGGATTCATAGCAAATGAGATCTCATGGCTAATGGCTACACTCATCCTATTTGTTAGCGGGATAGTTCATCATTTTTCGGTTCGGTATTTAGCAGGTGATAGAAACTATCGTCGCTATTTTTTATCACTAACCAGCATTACGATCAGCACTCTCCTCATGGTCGCAGCAGACAACATTGTTATTTTGATCACTTTTTGGTTGATCAGCAATCTTATACTGGTCTCACTCATGATTCATAAGTCTCATTGGGCTGCAGCTAAAAATTCAGGAACACTCGCTTTAAAACTATTTGCATTAGGTCTAGTTTTTTTAATTATTGGTGCTGGATTATTGGCTTATGAGTCTGGAACTCTTTCATTGCATCGTATTGGAGAACATAGTGCCCACCTCTCTCGTTCAACGCGGACCCTAGCACTCTTATTCATCATGTTAGCAGCCTTTACCCAGTCAGGTGCCTGGCCTTTTCACAGCTGGCTGATTAGCTCTCTCAATTCACCCACCCCAGTTTCATCTTTGATGCATGCCGGTTTAGTGAATGGTGGAGGTCTTTTGGCGGCCCGTTTTGCTCTCATTTTTCTCCATGAGAGCATAATCTTAAATAGTTTGTTTTTATTTGGGCTCATCACTCTTGTTTTAGGTGGGATTTGGAAACTCATTCAAAGCGACATCAAGCGTATGCTGGCCTGTTCAACCATGACTCAAATGGGATTTATGATCATGCAATGCGGCCTTGGACTCTTTCCCGCTGCATTGGCCCACCTCTGTTGGCATGGTTTATTCAAGTCATTTCTTTTCCTACGAGCCGGCTCCAGCATCGCAGAGCAAAGGCGCACCAACGAGGAAAGAACCAGCACTATACCTAAATTTCTACTAGCTTCTCTTTGTGGAGGAGTAGGAGCTTTCGGATTCATTCTCGGTGGTCGCTTCTCATTTGTTTTTGAAGATACTACAACTATTCTAGTTTTGTTTGCCTGGATGGCTGCAACACAAATAGCACATACCCTGATTGAAAAAAAACCGTCTTTGTTTTTTGTTTTACTGGCAAGCATCTTATGCTTAATTAGCGGCTTTATATATGGAACAACCATCGATCTGACTGAACGAGCGGTAGCGCCGCTTGGAATTTCTCAACCTCAAATCTTAAATTCTATGCATGTTATGGGTATCATTTTTATTCTTTGTATTTGGCTGGCAATGAATCTAAAACTATTTATGAACCATGAGGGATCTCTTTGGTGGAAACGTTTTTATGTTAGAATGCTTAATGCGAGTCAGCCAAATCCAAAAACTACTACCTCCACGAGAAATGGATACAAATTTTAAGGAGATAAAATAGTGAAAGCTTTCGAAATCAATATTGACGACCTGATTGCAAATGCTGCAAAAATTATTGCTCCTGTTTGGCCACTCCAAACATTTATCGCACGCAATCCACTTCATGGTATTGAATCCTTGAATTTTGAAGATGCGATTGTAATGGGGGAAAAGTTTTTAGCTGGCAGCTTTGATTTGCTGCGAGATAAGTCCAGTGATGTAAATCGAGAAATGATCAAGTGGTGCCAAGCATTTTTAGATGAAGGGCAAGCAACTATCACGATGCCTGGAAGAGAAAAGGGGTTTTATCGAGCTTGGGTCTTGCTGGCCCCATTTGATAAAAAATTACGAGCTTCTCAAAACAAAGGATGGCTGCGATCACTACCGGATACACCTGATGAGGCCATTTCTTTCTCTTTAAGGAAGCTAGATGTCCCGGATGATCAAATAGAAGAATTTCTGAAATATGCAATAGCACAACTTCCTGGCTGGGCAGGTTACATTAAATGGCGCTCTGATTGGCAAGATAAAACTGCCGGATTTAAGAATCCTATCACTTTAAAAGATTTTCTCGCCGTCCGCCTTGCAATTACTTGTGCACTTCAGGGCGAAGATAAAAAAGAGCTCTTTAAAACGGAGAATTTGTCTCCCAAAAAGCTGGATCCGTTCCTTAAAGAAATAGAGATCAAAGAAGACAAATATTTGCAGGAGATCTTAAAAAAAGTAATTCCGGAAACTATAAAGCTCAATTCGAAAACAGAGCCCCTCTGTAGGCCCGATGCTCAATTAGTATTTTGTATTGATGTTCGCTCTGAGCAATTCCGTATGAGAATCGAGCGTGAGGGGAACTATGAAACTATTGGGTTTGCTGGCTTTTTTGGACTCCCGGTCACTGTACATAGCTACAATACGGACGTGGTGAGTGACTGCTGCCCCGTTCTTCTAAAACCTCGTTATAAGGTTTGCGAAGAACCGGCATGCCAGGATTCAGATCGGATTTCTCATCGTCAAGCAGGCCATAGTGTTCTTGAGGTACTCCGTGGCTTTTATCAGGATCTAAAGTATAACTTTGCGACACCTTTTGCACTTGTGGAAACCCTTGGTATGTGGTGTGGCCTGTGGATGGCAATCCGTACGCTTATGCCGACCTCCAGCGTAAAGCTTAGACGTCTGGCCAAAGAATGGGTCATGCCAACACTTGCGACAACTCCAAAGATTGATATACCGCTCCCTGATCAGATCGTCTATGCAGAATCAGCCCTTCGAATTATGGGGCTGACAAAAAATTTTAGTCGATTGGTTGTGTTTTGTGGACATGGGAGCTCAACAGAAAATAACCCTTATGCTTCTGCTCTTGACTGTGGAGCCTGTGGAGGAAACCATGGGGGAACAAATGGCAAAATTTTAGCAGCAATTCTTAATAATTCTGTGATCAGAGCTTCTCTTGCAAAAAAAGAGATTATCATTCCTGAAGATACCCTATTTGTTGGAGGTGAACATAACACAACGACTGATGAAGTTGTCATTCATGGTGAGGCAAAGAGTAACCACCATAGAGAGATCTTGGAACGGTTAAGGATAGATCTAGCGAACGCTGGTATTGCCAATAATAAACACAGATGTCGCACGTTTGGTCTAGATAAATCAGGAATTGAATCTAAAAATCACGTTTTGAAGCGGAGCTCTGACTGGGCTGAAGTGCGACCTGAATGGGGTCTTGCACGCAATGCGGCATTTATTGTAGGGCCAAGAAGCATTACAAAAGATTTGGATTTAGATGGCAGATGTTTTTTGCATTCTTATGAATGGAGGGAAGATGCAAGTGGAAAATCCCTGGAAACAATATTAACGGCGCCTATGGTGGTAGCAGAATGGATCAATACCCAATATTTCTTTTCTACTCTGAATAATATTGCTTATGGTAGTGGAAGCAAAATCACCCATAACGTCACGGGTAAGCTTGGAATTATGCAAGGAAATGGAAGCGACTTGATGCATGGTCTTCCTTTGCAATCTGTTAACTCAACGGATGATAAGCGTTATCATGAGCTTATGCGTTTACAGACAATTGTTTATGCACCTCGTTATCGAATCGACTCAATTATTGAAAAACAAGCCATATTAAAAACATTACTTTTTAACAAATGGGTCATACTCGTGGCCATAGATCCTAAAGACAACAAATCTTATCGCTTGATTCGCGAGGGAGAATGGGTAGAAATTACTAACCAAAGCCCTATAAATTCTCCATGTAAAGATGAGTTGAAATCTAAACTTAACCACAAGCCTTATAATAATAAGACATGTCTTATTGCAACGATGCACAGTAAAGAAAAAGCGATTTTCCCTGCTTTTTTTGATTTTCTTGGACTAAAAATTGTACAAGCAAAGATCGACACGGATCAAATGGGCACATTTACTGGAGAAGTACAACGTAAGGGTGACGCTTTAACGTGTGTTCGTGAAAAATGCGAATTGGCCATGAAAGAAAGTAAATTTAATATCGGCATTGCTAGTGAAGGGAGCTTTGGACCACACCCTTTCAGTCCATTTCTGGCTTCTGACCTTGAAATTTTATACTTTATAGACCAGGAGAAGGGGTTTCATCTCCATCAGACATTGCTTAGCGCCAAAACAAATTATTGTGTGGAAGCCATTTCGGATCATCAGAGATTAAAAACATTTTGCGATCAAGCGCTGTTTCCCTCCCATGGATTAATCGTAAGACCTAATCAATCTCAGATTAACACTCCTATTTTTAAAGGCATCCAGAGTTTTGATAGGCTTGAAGAGGCTTTCTTTAAATGCTGTAGCCTTTCAGCTGACGGTAAAGCTTCAGTAGAAACCGATATGAGGGCTCATATGAACCCAACACGTATGGGAGTGATTAAAGAGCTGGCTGATTCTTTTGCTAAGCGACTTGCCACACCCTGTCCATTATGCGATAACCCGGGTTGGGGAATAGTGGGAAATCAAAAAGGCTTGGAATGCCAGATGTGTGGGTCAGAGACTGATATGGTCAGAACAGAAGTTTTTGGGTGTCCCAAATGCTCACATAAAGAAGAGCGACCAAGACAAGATGGATTAACTAAAGCTGAGCCTCAATATTGTGGGCTCTGCAATCCATAACCCTCTATTGCAATCTGTTTTTTTTATGGGAAATAGCATGAAAAAAAATTCCTCTCGCCAGAGCTTGTGGATCCCAAAAGAAAAAATATCAGCTACGACCTTCAAAAAGATCTTCTTGGAGGGACTTTGGCTGACAAGAGAGCTGAAAAAGATAAAATATACTTCTTCCTCTGTGTTCTCTGTGTCCTCTGTGGTTTTTTATTTTTTCTCGGAACAAGGAAAACAAATAACTTCTTTCTCTTTGTGCCTTTGTGTTTAAAAAAACGGAAACACCAGACGATCATGCTATCGGGCGCCTGATTTTGTCAGAACTCTCTAGAAGTAGCAGGAGAATCCGAACAAAATGGCATGGTTATACAAATGGGCATCCAGCTTATACTGCCAGCGGACGTGCTGAGCTAACAGATCAAGTGCATCAGGTTTGACGTCTTTGTCTTTGTCACTCTTTTCTTTGTCAGCCTTTACTTTGTCCCTTTTGACTCCAGCTACAGTTTTGTTGAAGCAAAGAGTCCCGAAGTTGTTGTAAATGTAGTCGACGCGCAGGTGAAAATCACAGTTGAGCGCATACTCCAGACCGAGTCCTAAGCGGAAAATGGGGGGTCTTTTGTCTGCGTCAATGAATTTTAAGGGATACAATTTTCCCATATTGTCAAGTCCGGCAAAATAGCCCTCGGAGTGAGATTTGATTTTTCCATAGCCCACACCAATGCGTCCCTGGAGCAACGTACGGGGCGATAACAGCATACCAGGCTTTGCATCCAACGCCCATTGCCATGCTGAGGTGGCAACATAGTGCTTGGAAAAGAAGTTTTCATTCGCAAGCTGACCGCTTGGGTGTCTTATTCTATTTAGACGACTTTTCAGCTTGACATGAGAAGATCCCGATACATTAATCTCACCTCCGAGACAAAAGCGGCACCAAACTTTCTGGTAACCCACAAACATATTCTCGAGAAATTGATTGTTGCAGATCTCATTTGGTGCAGCGAGAACAAAATTTCCCGATTCAGGATTGAGCGTGAAGCGGGTGAAACCCTGTTGCTTGCTTCTCAAGATGCCGACTCCCAGGCTGGCTCCAAAATAGCCACCCTCAAACTCAAATGAGCTCCAACCAGGAAAGAAACAAATGGGTTGCAGCTCGCGGAAATGGTAAGCCAAGCCAAAAAGAATGGAGTGATCGTAGAGGCGAGCTGAAGACTGGTTCGTCAGTTGAGCCATGATACCGTCGTTTGCGCGGCTATCTCCACAGAATTTCCCGAAGCTTGTAAAGATATAATCGGCACGCAAAGAAAGATTTGAGCAAATTTTGTGCTCTATGCCTGCCCCTGCACGCAGCCCAAGACGCCGGTCTTTCTGATCAGATACCAGCAGGTCAGTGCCTAAGATGGGATCTAAACTCTGAGCTGCGTTTTTTAGTGAACTTTTAGCAAAGCTGACACCTAGACGCCCATAAAAACGGATCATTTCATCAAGGCAGACTCCAGGCTGCAAATCAAATCCTAATTGATACCCATCAACTGTGGCCTGCTGTCTGTTTTTAACTCGAAGTACCGTTTCGGACGCTGAATTTTCTACGAGCCTTGATAGCTCAGACATATGTGCAGAACCAAACTGAGCAAAAACTTCTCCGTTTATGCACCCTCCGCATTTGTGCAGAAAGCCGTATCCTGCATATAACAAAGCCGAGCCTCCCGTTGAGAACATGTTTTTTTGATGCTTAAGGGGTGATCTCAATTCAGGAATTAATAACCGTTCGTAGACGGTTTCTCCTTGCTGTCTCACATCTGAGAGATGCCCCCCTAAACCGCCACCCACATAAAAACCTTGAAACGAGTGAAGCCTAGCGCAGCAGAACAAAAGTACAAACAAAAAGGCAGAACGTGTCATAATACTCTTCTAAAAACTAATAACCTGTAAGACGTTAACATGTTTAAATTTTTGCCTCAATAGACCTCTTTCGAAATTCGCTTTGTTTGGAAAAATTAGTTATTTTTGCGCAGATTTGCTTTAAAATTTTGCGAGCATATGCGTACATACGGTCGAGAAATTTTGATGCAAAGATGCCAAAAAGAACAATTTGAACGAACAAATGGAATTTCGAAAGAGGTCTAATGCTGTATGAAAAAGATTGAAGTTTTTGAAAATCGACCTGAAAATTTCTGTCCGTCAGTAGAGGTTGCGGCCTGTTATGTTGAAGTTAATGGACACATTTTGCTCCTTCAAAGCGGACTTAAGAAAGAAGAAAAAGGCTTGTGGGGTGTACCGGCAGGAAAGCTTGAAAAAGAGGAGACCCCTATTCAAGCAGCTTCTCGTGAATTACTTGAAGAGACCGCGATTTCCATTGTAGAACCGGCGCATTTTATCCATTTGGGCTGTTTGTACATGCGCAAGCCGAACCTTGAATACATCTACCATTTGTTCCAAGTTTGTTTATTTGAAAATACGCCCCCCGTTTGCCTATCTGAAGAGCATCAATCCTTTGGATGGTTTGCAATGGAAAATCTGCATCAAGTGGCCTGGATGACAGGGGCAAAAGAAGGACTTGATCATTACAAAAAAAAGCTAGCTCAACCTAAAGGAATGAGCTAGCACAAAATAAATGAGATCTATTGTTTGTTTTTGTCATCAACGCTGCATCCGCAACTATCACATCCAGTTGTTTTTGCAAGCTCTTTTTCTTGTTCCATTTTGTTTAATTCAGCTTCGGCCTGCTCTTGGGTTAGGCCGTATTTTTTTTGCAACAAACCAATCAACTGGTCTTTTTTACCCTCGACTTGAGTGAGCTCATCATCAGTTAGTTTACCATATTTTTCTTTGAGAATCCCTTTGACCTCATTCCATTTACCTGAAAGAAAATCCTTATTCATAAAACCCTCCTTGAACGCTCAAATAATTATTAAAAAACCATAAATAGACAGGATTAATTGAAGTAGAAAACCACTTCTCCACGCCTTCAGTTTATCTCTAAACTTATTAATATTCAATAATTTAATTGATAAAAATCGAAAATCATATATAATCAAAATCAGAATAATTGAGACATTTGCGATTTCTATAAAAAATGGAGAAATCTATGAAAAAATCATTTTTTTACCAATTCTTTTTAGAGTTTATTCAAGACATCTATGATGCTGAAAAGCAGATCATCGAAGCTATGCCCACTATGATTCAAGCAGCAACAAACAAAGATCTGAAAGAAGGGCTCACTGAACATTTTGAAGAGACTAAAGATCAAGTCAACAGACTTGAAATTATCTTTAATTTGCTTGAAGAAAAGCCATTCCGCAAAAAATGCAAAGGGATGGAAGGTGTTCTCCTTGAAGGGAAAGAATTTTTGCAGGAAGCAGGAATGTCCCCAGCAGTTAAAGACTGTTTCATCATTATTGCAGCTCAAAAAGTGGAACATTATGAAATTGCCAGCTACGGCTCTGCTCTTGCTTTAGCTAAACATATGAGATCAGCATCTGATGACAAAGAATACGAAGACATTTGCGACTTATTGGAAGAGAGCATTAAAGAAGAAAAAAATGCTGACAAAACTCTCACTAAAGTTGCCGAGGGCAAACTATTTACAATCGGAGTGAACGAAGAAATCGAAGAAGAGATCAAGCAAAAAGCTTAAATGCAGCCCTGAGTCGTGTGCTCGAAAATTCCACAAATGTAGTTTTTTCGAGCACACTTATTTTAACCTGGGTTCTGTTAACAGTTAATAATCGAGCCTCCATTCGGATGCAATATCTGTCCCGAAAAATAGGAAGCGTCATCCGAGGCTAAAATACAAAACAAGGGGCTACCTCTTCTGGCTGTCCCGCTCTTTTCATAGGTGTATTGGCGCCAAATGTTTCCACTTTTTCCTCGGGGAACGTTGATGGAATTAATGGCGTCCAAATGGGTCCCGGAGCGACAACGTTTACTCTGATGTTCTTTTCAATCCAGGATAAAGACAGCGACCGTGTAAAAGCAACTATGGCCCCTTTTGTGGAAGAATAGTCAATCAACGTCGGATTGCCCTTGTAGGCTGTAACTGAAGTTGTATTGATCACAATCCCCCCATTTTTAAAGTGGGGCACACAGGCTTGCACCATGTAAAACATGGAAAAAATATTGGTTTTAAAAGTTTTAAGGAGCTGCTCTTCGCTGATCTCTTCGATATTTTTTTAGGAAATTGACAAGCCGCGTTATTGATCAAGATATCAAGCTTTCCAAATTCGTTGACCGCTAGATCAACTGCTTTTTCACAAAATGATTTTTCCCCTACATCTCCAGCAATCGCAAGACACTTACGACCTTCTTTTTCGACCAATTTTTTCGTCTCTTCAGCATCTTGATGTTCATCTAAGTAAACAATGGCAACATCGGCTCCTTCACGCGCATAAAAAATGGCAACAGCTCTTCCAATCCCACTGTCTCCTCCTGTGATCAGGCTATTCTGCCTTTCAGTTTGCCGCTTCCTTTATATTTTTCATCCTCAGATTGTGGTCGGGGCTGCATCTCAGATTCAACGCCAGGCTGTCTCTGTTGCCGTTGTGGAGGAAGCAGATGATAAAAAGTAGAATTGATTTCTACCGTTTCAAAATGTTGCGCTTAAAACTCTAACCAATCAGATGGGGGACGCCCCTGATAAAAGCTGTCCCAATGAAAATAAAACCAGCCCGAAGTTCCAATATGGATCTTTGCTTTCATGCCCTTTATTTAGCATGTCACATGCCACGTGATATAAAAATAACAAGGAAGCGTGTCCTTAACTAACTGGAAACTGTGCATACCCAGTTGAAAAAAAAAGAGCCTTAAGAAGAAAAGTTTACATGCACTTTCTTGTCTTCGCTGCCTATTTGTCACCGAAAATATAAGTCAGTTCTTTTCCAAGATCAAGATGGCATCAGAGACTGCCCTTTGTCTTCTAACACCTCCGTCTTTCTCGTCCCCATCACCTGTCGGATTGTTAATGACTTGACCATTAAAAAACATGGTAGAAGAGCCTCCCCCATCCAAATTCAGGGCATCGACACAACCTAAACTCTGCATAAAGTCGGCTAGTTCCTCTATGGTCATTCCTAGACTCAACTCAGGTTGCTTCCCATCGATAACCACAAAAACCCAATTACCGTTACTGAGAATTCCGATAGCTGTGCGTGCATGTCTTCTGGAAAGAAAGTCTTCTTTAGTTTCCTCTATCGAAAAATCTGTGATCTTCTGACTCTTTTGAATAAGAAGTGGCGTACCGCCCACAATGTAATCTAAAGCATCCCATTGCTGATCATGTGTGGCTCCAGTCTGAGAGTCCACATGAAAATCAATGCCCTCCAAATGCGTCAAGACACGGTCGAAAAGAACCTCTCGTGCATTCCAACCAATCGCACCTCTTGGTTTGAGAGGTAGCCCATACCATGTCCCCTGGATTTTTAAAATCCCGCAAGGGGCCCCATCGTGATAGCCCCCGATTTCAAAAAATCCCCCATTGACAGCAGCAGTTGCTGCTCTTCTTGAAGCAAGGGATAAAACTGTTTCCCGTCCGACACATTTATCCAAAGCCCGGGCCGAAATAATCTCAAATTTTTGAGAATCCACTTCAAGGACATGTATGGAAAGAGGGAGATCAGTCCCGATATGCCGATAATCGATTCCAACAGGCGTTGTGAATGAACAAAGGAATAGCGAGCAGGCAAAAAATAAAGTAAAAATCCTCATAATGCTTGAATTTTTTGGTGAATCAACTCCATTTTATCAAAAATGTGCGTTGCATTTGATTGGATGATTTTTTCCAGGCGCTCCGGGGTTTAGTGTTTTCCACCGCAAAAAGCCCAGACATCCATACCAGCTTTTTGAGCCGCTTGAATTCCATGAATGCTATCCTCAATCACAAGGCACTTGGAAGGTGCTATCCCCATTTGCTCTGCGGCATATAAAAAAATGTCGGGGGCCGGCTTGGCATGTTGCACGCATTCCCGTCCATAAACGCGCCCTTGGACCAAAGAAATGAGCCCCGCAAGAGTGAGTGTGAGTTCTAAACGGGCCGCATCGCTGCTGGAAGCGACACAATAGGGCACTTTAAGACCTTGAATGAGCTCCTTAACTCCTTTAATGGGAAGAAGACGTTCTTCGAATTCCTTCTGATAGCCTAGCTCCACTTTTGGCCAAAAATTCGGTGGGATTTTGATTTTAAAGCGCTCGAATAGCTTTCGATCAACTTCTTGTGAAATGCAACCCACAGCGACATCCATATAATCTTCAAGAGCAAGTGTATGGCCCAATTGATTGACCGCCTCAAGATCGATTTGACAGGTCAGATACTCACTATCAATCAACACTCCATCACAATCAAAAATCACAAGTTCGTATTTCATTCGATTTCCCTCACAAATTTTAATCCATTATCTTAATCTAGTGTTTTTTAGCCCTATAAAATTTTATTTTTAAAAATAACTTGCATTGGTTAATGTGCGATCAATAGGAAATTTGAGGTAATTTATGGGTTTGATCCTTCTCATTCTTTTAATTATATTGTTATTAGGCGCTCTTCCTTCTTGGAACTATAGCAAAGGTTGGGGTTACTGGCCGTCAGGAATCCTAGGCTTGATCCTTGTCATCATTTTGATTCTCATTTTGATGAAAACAATCACATTTATTTAATCTTTTCTTGCGTTCATTATGTTGTAGAGATTATTATGTGTGCTATGAAACATAATGAGCGCACATTTTCTTTCTTGAGCGCCTGCAATGCCTCTCAGGTTATTGCTACAGTTTCATTTGTCCAAATTTCTCTTTTTCTGCTTGCGCCCCGGCAAGCGCACACATTTATTTAATTTCGATCACTTCCATACTTAAAAAATAAATCGTTAAAAAAAAGAGGAATGACTCTATGTCACAACCAATTAATTCAACTCATCCAGCTCCGACAAACTTTTTTCAAAATTTGTTTGTGGGCAGCATAGCAGGTGTTTCGGCAGTTTCAATCATACAGCCGATGATCTACTTTAAAAATGTAACTCAGGCACAAGCGGCAAACAACGCTCAAGTCGTTAAGTTTGAGAAAAATCCCGGTGCTTGGTACCGAGGTTTCTTCGGCTTTGCTTCAAGCTATGCCCCTACGATTGCCTTACAAATGGCAGCCAATGGGGTGTTCGAAAACTATTGTCATCCGTTTATGGCAGCAATGGGCGCGGGCTCGTTCTCAGCAGTTATTGCTTGCCCAGCGGAATTGATGATGACCCAACAACAACAGACGGGTGAAACGTTTTGGAAAACTGCAGCTTATGTCTTTAAAAATCATGGAATTCAAGGATTTTATCGGGCAGCTTTAGAAACTTCCATTCGTGAAGCCGTATTTACCGGAGCCTATCTTGGAGCGGCTCCCGTATTGAAAGAAAAAATGCGAGCCTATGGGATGAATGAGTGGGTCGCTCAAATTCTCGCAGGATGCATTGCAGGAACCATTGCAGCTGCTGTCAGCCAACCGTTTGATACCTTCAAAACGCAGAAGCAAAGCAACTTTGCATTGAAAATGTCGATAAAACAAGGCATTTGTCAAAAAACAGCATTTGCCGGCTTCAAATGGAGAGTCAGAATGATCATCATAGCCACAATTGTCATGTCTTTGGTCAAAGAAAAGCTTAACGGCCAAATAAATAACTCCCGCAGCTAACCCTAAAGGCCTCCCTCACAAGATGGAGGCCTTTTTTAATGGCACGTCTCACCAAGGAGCAAGCATCCTAACCTTATCAATTAACCCTTTCAATTGATCATACGGTATTTTTTTACAGTCTTCAATTTGGTCTCAATCGCACGATTTTTCCGTATAACTGAGTTTCTTAAGGTGTGGACTATCACACTCAGGAGTCGCAAATAATTAAAAATTAAGATCTAATGGAATGTGGCGATTCTTTCCCTCCTTCAATGGGCAAAAAGATTGATAATTTTGAGAATAGCCGCATTCATACGCTTGTTTTACGGTAAAAAACCCGTTGTCGGTCTGCTCTCTCAAATAGCTGATTTTGGTTTCCTGTGTACGCAAGTGCTCTAAAATCAATGGATTGTCGAAGACATTTGAATATTGAAATCGCTTGAATTACATTCATATTTTTTTGTACAATGGTTCCTTAACATCCTTTCTAAGGTTTTTTTTATGAATTTAATACAGGCTGGTGCCATTACCGCGCCATGACTTCTTCAATAACAAATGGGTATGCCCTTCAAACAGAACCTCTGGTTACTGCGAGCAAGTACCTTCAATATAAAAAAAATAACGGTCATATCGTGGAATTCACTCCACCTAATATAGTGCTTATTTGTTACCAGCAGAGCACATTAGATTATTTTTTGAACTCTAATCTGAAAATTCACCAATCTCACTCATTTTCAAACTTATATTTGTCTGAAAACGGAAAAGTGGGCATTCTTGGTGGCTGGGGAATTGGAGCACCCGCTCTTGCGGTAAAAATGGAACAATTAATAGCTTTGGGAGTTAAAAAATTCATAGCAGTAGGCACTGCAGGCACTCTCATGAATAAACATCCTATCGGCAGTTATATTGTATCTCCAAAAGCACTAGCTGAAGATGGGGTTGCACACCTCTATTTAAAAAAGGACATGGACGCCGCGGAAGCAAGCGAATATATGCTTTCCTCCTGGGAAAGTTTTATGAAAAATCATTCTCTCCCCAATTTTCATAAAGCTTGTGCATGGAGTTTTTCTGCGATATTTAGAGAAACGCCAGCAGATATAAAACGCGTCACAAACCAGGGATATGATGTTGTAGAAATGGAAGCTGCCACCCTGTATGCGATTGGTAAAGAGAAAGGTGTAGAAACGGTATCACTCTTCGTCATCAGCGACTCGATGGACTTGACAACATGGACTCCTCATATCAAAGAATCAGTTGTCAGAAACAATTTGCATCAATTAGCAAAATGGGCACTAGACTATTGTTGTGAATCATCGGATAATTTTGCAAAAAATGCCGTGACAGATTGACGTAATTCTTTTGACCCATGCTAAGAATTAGTGGCTAGCTTCAAATAGAGAGTGGGGGTGGTCATCCCCATTTGTGAGGTCACGTGTCAAAGAAAAGCTTAACGACCAAATAAATGACTCCCACAGCTAACCCAAAAGGCCTCCCTCACAAGATGGAGGCCTTTTTTTTCGCTGAAAACTTTTAAGCACTCCCAAACAGGACCCGGCCAAATAAACGAACTTAATATAATCTTTATAGTATTGTGGTAAAATTATGGTAGTTAAATTTTTTAAAATTTGCAGTGATGACTGAAATTTCAATCGTAGGCAGTTGGCCTTTGAGGCAAGCCGCTGAAGGAGAGGAAGAGCCAGCGACTTCAATTGGGCTCAGGATCACGGCAATTATTTTGGGAATCATTGGAGTTGCGGCAACTCTTGCCGTTTTCTTTAGCGTACCAGGTCTGACTCGCATCGACACAATTCTTTGTTGGACAGCAACAGGTGTTAGCGGAACATTGTTTATTTTAGGCTTAGTTATAAAATTTATCAAAAAGAAAGCTGAAGATGAAAGGGTGCAAAACAATCTTGAAAACCAGAGCACAGAAGAATCAGCGCACCAAATGCAAATCGCCGCGATTAAAAGACAAAATCCAGATTCTTCGTTGGCAAAATTAAATGAAACTCAACTTTTTACCCCTACATGGTATCAAAGACAGCAACTCGCAGGCTACGAGTATCAGCATAGTATCATTGATTGGGAAAACAATGTCGAAGCCCTCCAAACGGCAGTCACCTGCGCAGGTGGTCACAATCCTAACATTCAACAGATAGATATTTTTCCTCTCTGCTATAAACATGATCCTGAAACGAATACCATTCACGTGGATCTTGCAAGCCACTTGGATGTGATTAAAAATACAAGGGCGTGTCTCCAAACAGGTAGCGTAACCCACTATTTAAATTCTAAGAATTTTCAATCAGCATTTAGCTTAACTCAAAATAAATCTTTTTCGCTCGACATCGGATTTACTTTTGGCGCATTTATTCTAGAAGAAATGCCGCACATAGCATTTTTTTCCGCGGAAAATGCTTTGCAGTGTGAGCTTGGTTATTTAAATGTGCAAGAAATCATCGGAAGAGAAGCCAAGATCGAGTTCAAAGAAAACAACAGTAAAATCACTTATTCTTAAGTTTCTTGGCTCTAAAAGATTTATCTCTTTCCATTCGGAATTTTCAGGTTCTCATTTTAAGACAAATTTGAGACATTCACAGTAATATCAACACAGGAATCTATTTTTAAGGATACAAACGCCTGTTTTGGATTTCGAATTTCTAGAAGTAGTGACTGATAAATCTTTGAATTGAAAAAGCTTATTCGACAGTGATTTTTAATGTGGGTCCGCTTTAGAAAAATAAAGCAGCTTAAGCCTTTTTACAGGCTTAAGCTCTTTAAGTAAGAGGGTAACTAAGTCTTGTTCAAGGACTCACCCTCTTGCGGTTTGGCAAACTTTGGACTTAAGAGCGGCGGCTCTCACGGCGGCCCTTTGGCATCGCCATTTCGCTTCGAGGTCCACAACATACCTCAAAAAGCCTCCTGTGGAGGGTTTTTGATGGGTTGTCCGAGAGTCGCGTAGCGATTCAGGGATTTTAAGTCTTCCAGGATTTAACTAAATTAAACGCCCTCAACTATAAAAAACCAAGGAATTAAATGCAAAGTATTATTGTTTTCTTTAGTCAATTTTAGTCACTTCCCAGTGATGCCCCCTATTGTCCCCTTCTAAAAGGAACGATCAACGAACCTTTTTGTTTCCAGCGAAGTCTTCCACTGCCTTTAGAAACTGATAGGCTTCTCTATCTGATTTGAAAATATAGAAGTGAACATGGGGATATTTTTTGCGCAGCTCGTCCATCTCGGGACTGTACCGCTTGTGATATCGGAACATGTATTTAATAAGCCTAAAATGGACGCTTTTTGTACATCCTTCCGCCAAATCAGGGATCTGCCAGTTCTTTTGAAACACACGCTTTAAAATTCGCCAAAGGCAAACAAACACCGAGTAATGAAAGTAAATGGCGACATCGGCTTGCTGAAAGCGCATTTCCAGCGATTTCATCGCATTGCCATCAATCACCCATTTTGGCTGATTAACAAAACCCTGTTGTATACCTAAAAATTCTTGATAGTCTCGCTCTACCCAATTCTCAACATAGAAATATTTATCTAAGTGAAAGATAGGCAACCCTAAGTGTTTCGCCAATTTTGTAGCAAAAGTAGACTTTCCACTTCCTGGCAACCCAAATACCATAATTTTGTTGAGCTGCTTAGGCAAATTTTTAAGGTTCGATACAGTCATTATTAAATTTAGCTAAAAAGAAAGAGATTGCCCACCGTCGATTGTCATAATTTGACCTGTCATCCAAGAAGATTCTTCAGAGGCAAGAAAAAGAGCAGCATTCGCTTGATCGTCAGGTATACCAGCTCTTTGTTTAGCAAATGCCATGGCAATTGCCTTTCCTATACTCCGATTTGCCCCTGTGACAATCGCTTTTTTATTGTGTAATTTCATATTCTATTCACTTTAAGTCACATAGTTTTCAAGCGTATTCAACAAATCGGCAGATTTGCTGAAATCCTAGCTTTTGATACAGGCTTTTCCCGCTAGAAGAGGCTTGCAGAGTCGACAAATGATAACCACATGCTTTGGCTCTGAGTAATAAAAATAGCATCATCTCTGTCCCATAACCTCTTTTTCTAAAGGAGGGATTGGTCATAACGTAATAGATTCCCCCTACATTTGCATGCAGCACCAAAACTCCGGTGACCACAGGAACCTCATCTACATAGCCTATATACATTTCATAGGGAGCCCCTTCTGCATAAAGAACAGGAGGGATTTTTCTGAAAAATTCCTCATATATATCCTCAAAGCGCCCCATACTAATCATCACTGCAGCAAAATCTTGCAAGGCCTTTTGCTCAACAACTCTTTGAATCAATAGTTCAGGTATTCCTCTGAACAATTTTGCGTGATCGAGTGGAAGGTACATACCGATGTCATCTTCTTTATAGCTCAAGCCTTGAGCCATAAGCTCTTTTTCTAATGCATCTGGCGTATCTCTTTCGCTCACCCACCAACTAAAGGGAAGCTGTTGGCTTTGAAATAGTCCTAAGACATGAGCGACTCTTTCAGAGACATTTTTCTCATTAAATCGAGCACCAATCACGTAATTAAAAGTATCATCTTTCATAGAAGAGCGTACGACAACAACATCAGGCTCATAAACGATCTGTATTTGGGGCAGATATTTGGCAAAATAGGTCATTATCAACTGCATATTTGCCTCCATAGCATGGATAATCTCGCTTTGAGACCAAGAGGATTTTCGTGAATGAGCAATCTTGCTCCAATATGAGCCTTGATCTTGATTAACCGCCTTACAATCAATACTCTTAATATAGATTTCTTTTCCTA
Organism: uncultured bacterium; assembly: GCA_964588495.1. Lineage (GTDB taxonomy): Bacteria > Chlamydiota > Chlamydiia > Chlamydiales > JAAKFR01 > CAVPKN01. The sequence continues at coordinate 46,127 of CAZPPS010000008.1, forward strand.
AAATATACTTCGTCATGTCAGCTGGATTGTCTTGAGCCAGCTTCTGCTTTAATTCTGAATACTTTGTCACTTCTTCGGGGTGATCTCTTAGGAAATCTCTAAATCTGAAATGTCTGGCAACTTCGGGATCGGAGTCTTCAAAAATGTGGAGATGGATATTGTGAAGATTCCGTTTTCGAAAAAAGCGCCGTTGTTTCATGCCGTATTCGCCCAAGGCAATATAACCGATACCTTCAAGTGCGTGATTAAACTGATCGATCTCAAGGACATCATTTGTAATGCCAAGAATATCAATAATAGGCTTTGCATCGCACTGGGGAATGGAAGTACTGCCGATGTGATGAAATATGATCGAATGCTCGCCGAATATTTGATGCAGCTTTTCTACTTCTTCTAAAAAGATTTTTTTCCATTCAGTACTATATGAGCACAGAGTAATTCGGCTTACATCGTAGATATCGACCTCAAACTCATGGAATGTTGTCGATTTCGATCGATTCATTCCTATTTTTTCCGCGACTTTTTTAGAGCGCACATTACTAGGCTCTATGACTGAAACCACTCTATCCAATCTCAACACTGTAAAAGCATATTCTTTGATAGCAAAAGCTGCTTCTGTTGCTAATCCCTGACCCCAATATTCTTTAGCTAAGCGATATATTAACTCAACACACTCAGAATCATCCAATGTTTGCTTAATCAAACCTGCAAGCCCAATGAAAGCGTGACTCTCTTTGCAAATGAGCGCCCATAACCCATATCCATTTTTCTCATAATGAGATAACGTTCCATTGAGATAGGCTTCGATGTCTTTTTTATCTAGAGGACCTTTCAGAGAAAATTGCATCACCTCTGGATCCCCTAAAATTTTTTGCAGGTCATTTACATCTTGCAGAGCACATTTCCGGACAAACAATCGCAGAGTTTCGAATAAAAATTCCCTTTCGCCCATCCTCACTTTTCCTGCAATTCTTTATCGCTTACTGATAGAGGATATTGACGACCCACAAAGGCAAAACCTGCTCCTTCTTCGCAAATAAACTTCGTTAATTTGCTCGGGGCTTAGACTCCCCTTCGGGCCGGCTCATGGCGGCCTAACGGCATCGCCATTTCGCTTCGAGCTCCACAACATACCTCAAAAAGCCTCCCGTGGAGGGTTTTTGATGGGTTGTCCGAGAGTCGCGCTAGCGATCCGAGGTGCGTAGGCCAACCGATTGGCCTTCTCCCTCTTCGCAAAAAATTTTACAAATTTATTGCTCGGGGCTTAGACTCCCCTTCGGGCCGGCTCATGGCGGCCTAAAGGCATCGCCATTTCGCTTCGAGGTCCACAACATACCTCAAAAAGCCTCCCCTGGAGGGTTTTTGATGGGTTGTCCGAGAGTCGCGCTAGCGATCCGAGGTGCGTAG
>CAZPPS010000008.1:47633-83425 GCA_964588495.1 uncultured bacterium
GCCAACCGATTGGCCTTCTCCCTCTTCGCAAATAAACTGCGTTAATTTGCTCGGGGCGGGACTCCCCTGCGGGCCGGCTCATGGCGGCCTAAAGGCATCGCCATTTCGCTTCGAGATCCCGACAAAAGCCAACCGTTTGGCTTTTTCCCTCTTCGCAAATAAACTGCGTTAATTTGCTCGGGGCGGGACTCGAACCCGCACGGAGTTGCCTCCAAGGGATTTTAAGTCCCTAGTGTCTACCATTTCACCACCCGAGCGCTCGTTTAAGCTAAAAATCTGTGTAAAACACACTTTAGTTATAAAAAGCAATTCCTCTCTGTGTTCTCTGTGAGCTCTGTGGTTTCAAAAAAAACGAAGAGCTAACACACAAAAACTCATGAGACAAAAAGTCAAAGCCTAAGCTTAAAACGTCTCTATACGTTAGAGGGTTGAGGGATATGAGTCAATAGAATTTCTGAGAGATTAGTGATGATGGGGTGATTGGGTGCATGCATTAAAGCTAACTGCAGGGTGTTATAAGCTAAATTTAATTCACCCCGTTGCACCTGTGCAAGCGCAAGATTTGTCAGGAGCCCTGGGTGTGCGTGTAGATTGTGCTTTTCCAAGAGCTCGATCCCCTTTCCTTTCTGGAGCTTGCGCGTGAGTCTGATCCACAGCGGCGGAAATAGTGTTTGTTTGAGTCCTCCTTTTAAGAGCAAAGGTGTCACTCTACAACCGAAGAAAAAAAGATGAAAAAATATGAGAGCCATGACGGCGAAATCTGAGATATTGAGCATGGATTGAGGAAGAAAAAGATGGCTTAGCAAAATGAGCGTCAGCCAAAGAGAAATCCAGAGCAGATGGCTCACACTCTTTTCAAAGAAAGGGAGGATTTGCTCATAAAGAGAATCTCCCTCTTGGTTTACCAGAGTAAACAAACCACTCGAGGTAAAATCAAAGAAAAAGCGCGGCCCGTACTTGTTATCATTTTTCTGAACAAATGGGGTCTCTATCGGCTGAGATTTTTTTTCAACATTGCAAGGACCGCTTTCACAGGGCCCGGCCTGATCATGCTGAAAAGGAAGATTAGCCGATAGAGCGCCCGAGTTGTCAGATAAATTGTGACAAATGCGGGCGAACTTTTCCTTCAAAAAGGAACCTCTTCGTTCTCTTCTTTAGTACGAGTTTCACCTTCCACAAGATTGGCTGGAGGGGGCATCAATACAAACTTACTTTGCTCCTCGCCGCTGTTCTCTTCAGGAAGAGCTTGTGTTTTGTAACGTGTGATAGTTTCAGAAATTAGAGTAGATGGAGGGGGAATTAAGCTTGTTTTTTCGACCTTTTTCTCTTTAAAAGCAGGCTGTGTCAGAGAAATATCTTCTGCAATTTCCTCATCTAGCTCTCCTTTACCCCGCTTTTTGCGAGAACGTCGCTTGTCACGTCTCTTATCAGCTCGTTGCTCAGCGCTAGCTGTAGAATCCATGTCTTCAATCGGGGCTTCTTCTTTTGCTGCTTTTAAAACCGTTTCACGGCCACCTCCGATTTTGATACCACGCTCAGTCCCCGTCGTTTTTAAGACCATGCGTGATTCTCGCACTTCAAGAATTTCGTAATCACCAACTGGGACAACAAAACACTTGGGCTTTTCTACAGAACGGTAAAAAGAAGCCTTGCCGAAGCTAATCACTTCGACGGCATCTACAAAAAATTCCTCTTGTCCGCCCGCTTTGCTGCTGCGGACGACTAACTTATACCCGTCTTTGGGCGTAATCACTGTTTCAATTAATGGTTCTCTAGTAAAATTCACTCTTTTGCCTTTTGTTCTAGACTCGCCATATAAGCAATCAAATCAACGACACGGGCAGCATATCCCATTTCGTTATCATACCAGGCTATAAGCTTGAAAAAATGATCATTCAATGCAATTCCTGCCCCTTTGTCAAAAATCGCGGAGTAGGGCGAACTTATAAAATCGGTAGAGACAACTTCTTCATCACAATAGTATAAAATTCCCTTTAACTCTGTTAAAGAAGCCTCTTTCATTTTTTGGCAGATTTCATCGTAACTTGTTGCTTTAGTCAGGCGAATAGTTAAATCAACGACCGACACATCAACCACTGGGACTCTAAAAGCCATTCCAGTCAGCTTTCCTTTAACTTCAGGAAGGCATTGAGCAACAGCTATCGCTGCCCCTGTTGATGCCGGTATAATATTTTGCGCAGCCCCTCTACCTCCACGCCAATCCTTTTTGGATGGGCCATCGACAGTTGGTTGTGAGGCTGTCATTGCATGGATTGTTGTCATCAATCCTTCTTCGATGCCGAAATTATCGAGAAGGATCTTTGTTATAGTCGCTAAACAATTGGTTGTGCAGGATGCATTAGAAACAACTGTATCCGTAACTGGATTGTATTTTTTATGATTGACACCGATGACAAATGTCGGCACATCGCCCTTAGCTGGGGCTGTAATGATGACCCGTTTGGCTCCCGCCTTCAAGTGCTTGGAAGCCGCTTCTTTAGTTGTGAAAATTCCTGTGGATTCCACAACATAATCGACACCCAAATCTTTCCAGGGAAGCTTTTCAGGATCCTTTTCACTAAAAACATGAATGGTATTTCCGTTAACAAAGATCTTGCCATCTTCCGCTCTTACCTCAGCATCTAGTTTACCATGTGTAGAGTCGTATTTCAGCAAGTAGGCCAAGTTCGCTGCAGGAAACAAGTCATTGACAGCGACAACTTCAAATGATTGATTCTCAAGAGACAGGCGCAGGAAAAGTCTTCCTATACGCCCCAAACCATTAATAGCGATCTTCACTGTCACAATAACCCCCCCGTCCATGTAGCTCTGTAGTTTCTGAAAAGAAACTAAAAGCTACTCGCTTAGATACTCAATCAGACATGTTGGCGCATTATCGCCTACACGGTTTTCCATACGCACAATACGCGTATAGCCACCTTCCCGATTTGCAAAACGAGGTCCGAGCGCATCAAAGAGCTTGGAAATGACATTACGATCCAAATTGTAACTGGATGTTTTTCCATCACGGACTTTGCGAGCCTGCTTGGAATCCAATGTGTTGAAGCGTACCATCAATTTAGCGATCGCCGCTCTTCTGCTCGCCAAAGTATTTTTCTTAGCAAGAGTGATCATTTTGTCAGCATGGCGTCTCAGCTCTTTAGCTTTTGCAACAGTTGTCGTAATGCGCTCTTGCTCGATCAAAGATTTGAGCATATTTGAGAGCATGCAACGGTTGTGAGAAGAGGTACGCCCTAATTTAAATGTGTGTTTTCGGTGTCTCATACAGCACCACCACCTCTATGTTCTTCGAGATAATCGTTAATTTTTTCTTTTACATTGTCTTGCGTGATGCCAAATCTGGTTAGATCCATACCCAACCCGAGCCCCATTTCAGTCAACTTGGCTTTAATTTCATTCAGCGACTTTTTACCAAAATTGCGGAATTGTAATAGTTTAGGCTCTGGCATTACAACAAGCTCGCCAATAGTTTCGATACTGGCGCCATTCAGGCAATTTGTAGAACGGACAGACAGTTCAATTTCATTGATTCCCAAAACGAGTTTCTGCATGAGCACATCACGGTCGCTATCAATCGTAGCCGCAGACTCTTCAAAAGAAATTTCATGACTATCCATAGTTTCAAAAGATATCAGATGCTTCATCAATAATTTAGCTGAAAAAGCGACAGCTTCATGTGGCGTAATTCTGCCATCTGTTCTCACTTCCAAAATCAGTCTGTCAAAATCAGTATCCTGACCTACACGTGTATCTTCTACAAAGTAGTTCACCAAACGGACAGGAGAGAAAATCGAATCGAGAATAATTTCATCCACAATGTGATTATGGATTTCATGTCTTTCAGAAGAAACGTAGCCCCTACCAATATTGATTTTCAGCTCTACGCGACGCGTCATCGGCTTTGTAACTGTAAATACTCGGTGATTAGGATTGACAACTTCAAATTCTCCCGTTGTGATCAAATCACCCAATGTGATGATTTTTTGGCCAGCAGCTCCCAGATCATCCTGGCTAATTTCCAACATTTTTGTAATCACTCTTTGCTCTCGCACATGAGGCATTCCCTCAAGTGGCAATTTGCGCAGAAGAGCCCCTTTAAGATTCAAGACAATGTTGGTAACATCTTCGATAATCCCATCGACTGCCATGTATTCATGATGAATCCCTTCCATAAAAAAGGAAATAATTGCAGGAGATTCAATTGCAGTAAGAAGCATACGTCGCAACGCATTTCCAATTGTGTGGCCAAAACCACGCTCAAAAGGTTCTGCAATAAAGCGCGCATAAGTTGATGTCGCAGTCGATTCATCAATCTTGATCTTTTCTGGCATCTCAAATTTGTCATAAAGCATAGTTGACATGATCGACTCCTTAAACTCTTCTACGTTTACGTGGACGGCACCCATTATGTGGAACAGGTGTTTTGTCCCGAATAATAGTCACAAGCAGCCCTGCGCTAATAAGACCTCTAACTGCTGATTCACGGCCAGCACCAGGTCCTTTCAAGTTGACTTCAACTTCCTTCAAGCCCATTCCCATTGCTGACTTCGCAGCATCCTGAGCCGCCACTGTTGCGGCAAAAGCTGAAGATTTACGCGAACCGGTATAACCGACCTTCCCAGCCGCAGCCCATGAAATAACATTTCCTGCAGGATCTGTGATGGCAATAATCGTGTTATTAAAAGTTGCCTTAACATGAACGATTCCTGCTGGGACATTGCGCATAATTTTTTTGCGCACTTTGCCCGCTTTTTTAGCTTGTACTACTTTCTTAGCCAAGAGACTCTCTCCTTGTATACTTAAATCTTCCCGATTGGGAGACTTAGGCCCCTAGAGGGACCCGGTTATTATTTCTTCTTACCAGCTACAGTCTTACGTTTTCCTTTACGCGTCCTGGAGTTTGTACGTGTACGTTGTCCGCGAACAGGAAGACCCACTCTATGGCGCGTGCCTCTGTATGCATGGATATTGATCAATCGCTTGATGTTATTTTGTACCTGGCGTCTCAAATCCCCTTCCACAACATACTCAGATTGTAAAAGAGCGTTGATTTTAGAGATTTCATCACCTGTTAACTTATCAGCATGTTTCTCCGGATCCAGCCCCAGCTTTTCAATAATATCGTGCGAGCGTGGGACTCCAACACCATAAATATAGGTTAAACTGACTGCTAGTCGTTTTTTCCCAGGTATGTCTATTCCGATGATGCGTGGCATAATTTTCTCTATTTTTCTTAAAATGTTCAACAATCCTAACAAATAGGAGGTATAACTTCAACTAAATCCAGAGCAATTTTCCTAGTAACTCCCCGTGCCTGTGCCCGTGCCTGTGCCCGTGCCCGATTTTGTCACGAGAGCTGCGCTATTCATTGCTCTCTTTGGTGCCCGATTTCTATGTAACGTCATTCTTAGATTCGGGCACGGGCACGAGCACGAAAATTCGAGGAAAATACGCTTATCTCCCTCTAATCTTACCTTTTTTCATAAACCCTTCGTAGCGCTTCATCAAAAGATGAGACTCGATTTGCTTCATTGTATCAAGCACAACTCCCACTAAAATCAAAAGCGTTGTACCGCCAAAAAAGTAACTGATCGCAGGGTCAACATGTAAAAACTTGCCCACAAGACTTGGCAGAATCGCAATAATTGCCAAAAAAACGGCTCCAATTAAAGTAATGCGGTTCATTGTGGTTTCTAAAAATTCTTGTGTCGGCTTGCCCTGACGGATGCCTGGAATAAAGGCTCCATTTTTCTTCATATCAGAGGCAATTTGTTCAGGATGAAACTGAGTCGCTGTCCAAAAATATGTGAAGAAGAGGATCAGCGCGACAAAAACAAACGTATAGACCCAATTGCCCGGCGTCAAAGAGTTAGCAATAGCTCCTAAAAAGCCTCCCTTACCCAGAAATTGGCCAATTGTTGCTGGAAACATTAAAAGAGACGATGCAAAAATGACAGGAATTACTCCCGCATAGTTGATTTTCAGCGGAACATAAGATCCGCCTCCTTGTACTTCTTTTCTTCCTACAACACGACGAGCATATTGCACAGGGATTTTTCTAACCCCTTGAATAATCATAATTGTGGCAATGATCACCAGGACAAATACCCCAAACAACACAAGAAGTGAGGAAAAAGTTAGCTGTCCGGGTTCCTGAGAATCCAGATTGAGCTGCTTAATGACAGAGCCGATCGTTCCAGGTAAAGAAGCAATAATCCCTACTGTAATAATCAAGCTCATTCCATTGCCAATTCCCTTTTCACTAATTTGCTCTCCAATCCACATTAAGAACATCGTTCCTGTAGTCATGGTCAGAATCGTAACGAGGAAAAACAGCCAAGGAATTCCAAAGGCCTGCATTTTAAACATTTCGGGAAGAATAATGCCAGGATTTGAAAAATTCATTCCAATCGCAAAACGGGCAAAAAGACCTGATTGAATGACTGCAAGAAGCACAGTTAAAAAACGGGTATATTTATTGACCTTTCTTTTACCTGCATCAGGATTTTCTCTGACTTCTCTCTGCAACCCTGGAAGCAAAGCCATAATAAGTTGCAAAATGATCGAAGCAGAGATGTAAGGAACAACACCAAGAGCGATGACTGTCATCTGGGCGAACGCACCACCAGAGAAAATATCTACTAACTGAAAGAGGTTTTGACCGCCCCCTGTTGCCTGCTTAAAATAAGAAAGAGCAAGCTCACCGTTAATGCCTGGTACAGGAATGAAAACACCAATCCTGCATACAACAAGCATTAAAATGGTAAACACAATCTTGTTTCGTAGCTCCGGAATGCCAATAACACGTCTGAGTGATTCCAACATCAGATAGAAATTCCTAAATTTTTCAATTTGTCTTTTGCACTTTCTGACACAGCTTCAACTTGCAAATTCACTTTTTTTGTCAGATTTCCATTACCCAACACTTTAATACCATGCGAAGAACCTTTAAGGAAGTTCTTTTCTCTTAAAGTTTCCAGACTAACTGTTTCGCCTTCTTGGAAAAGTTTTTCGATTTGGTCTAAATTAATGACATCGAGTCTTCTTCTAAAACGCTCATTTGAAAAGCCTCGTGTAGGCAAACGTTTAAAAAGAGGAACGCCGCCACCTTCATATCCTTGACGTGTTTGATAACCAGAACGAGCACCCATACCTTTCTGACCGCGGCAGCTTGTTTTGCCTCGTCTGGATCCTGGGCCTCTCCCAACGATAATGCGTCGTTTATAGGGTCGTGAACTGTTTTCTAAAGATTCTAATTTCATACCTTTAAGCCCTTCCTCTCACTTCGAGGGTTTTCTGGCGGTTACGCAATTCCGATAAAGCTTTAAATGCAGCTTTAACCTGGTTAATCGGGTTATTCGATCCCAAACTCTTAGCGACCACATCCTTTAAGCCTGCAAATTCAAGAATTGAGCGGACACGTGAACCTGCAACAATTCCTGTTCCTTCAGGAGCAGGCTTCAAGAGCAACCGAGCACCATCAAATTCAACAGTAATTTCGTGCGGAATCGTTGTCCCTTCCATTTCAAATGTAATCAGACTCTTACGTGCTGAGTCGCCACCTTTGCGGATCGCATCTGTCAATTCATTAGCCTTGGCAAAACCATAACCCACATGGCCATTACGGTCTCCTACAAGGATTAGCGCTGAGAAGCTAAACTTCCGTCCACCTTTAACCACTTTGGAACAGCGGTTGACGAAGAGCACTTTCTCTTCTAGATTTTCATCTTTTTGCGTGTCTTTACTACTCATTAAAAATCACTCACTTAATTTAAAACTGCAAGCCAGCTTCGCGGGCTCCATCAGCAAGAGCTGCTATCACACCGTGGTATTTAAAACGTCCACGATCAAAGATAACTGCTTTCACATTTTTTTCTTTCGCCAGCTCAGCAATTTTAATTCCCAGTTGCTTGGCCGATTCTTTATTTTTTCGATTATATTCTGTTTTGCTGAACTCTTTCGAACGGGTAGATGTACTTGCAAGAGTTGCAGACTGTTCATCATCAATGATTTGTACATAAAGATGCTTAGCTGACTTGAAAACGCTCATGCGAGGTTTTTCAAGATTGCCACGCAGTGTTTGTCTCACACGCAAAGCTCTTTTATGACGGACACGATTTCTACGAAGTTGACTACTATCCATAATAATTGCTCAAACTTTAATGTTATTTCTTACCAGTCTTACCAGCTTTGCGTCTTACATACTCGCCAGAATAGCGGATTCCCTTGCCTTTGTAAGGCTCAGGAGGCTTTTTGCCTCTCACGTCTGCTGCAAATTGTCCTACCAGTCGTTTATCAATCCCTTTGATAAGAATATTGGTATTCTTTTCAACGGCTACCTCAAGACCCTGAGGAATCGGCATCTTTGTTGGGTGAGATAAGCCAATTTGCAGATCCAAAAGTCCGCCCTGAACTGAGGCTCTGTATCCAACCCCAATCATCTCAAGCTTTTTCTCAAAGCCATTGCTGACACCTTGAACCATATTGGTAATCAATGCCCAATATAAGCCAACAAAGTTGGTTCTTTCCTTACTCGATTCGGGCAACTGTACAGAGATATTTCCAGACTCTACATTGACCTGAACATCATGCACGATCTCTTGTGTGAGCGACCCCTTAGGTCCTTTAACGGAAAATGTTTTCCCTGTAATTTTTGCCTCAACTCCTTTCGGAAGATTGATCGGCATTCTAGCTTTACGCGCCATAAAAACTCTAACTCCTAAACTCTCATTACCATGCTAAACAAAGCAGCTCGCCGCCGATTTTCTGCTCACGCGCAGCATCCCCTTCCATAACCCCTTTCGATGTAGAAACAATGGAAATACCCATGCCTCCCAAAACTTTTGGAATATCTCTATAGGATACATACTGACGCAGTGACGTTTTAGACACACGCTTCAATCCATGAATAATCGCCTTGCGTTGAGAAGCATACTTCAAAAAGACACGGATTGTCCCTTTCTTTTTTTCTTCTTTGATCAGATAATGGGCAACAAATCCCTTCTCTTTCAAAATTTTAACCACTGCTTCTTTCATTTTGCTATGACTAACATCGACATAAAGATGTCTTGCACTACTTGCATTACGAATTCTTGTCAGCAAATCGGCTAGCGGGTCATTCAAAGATCCCATGAAATTTCTCCTAATTACTTATGCTGCTTCTTGGTGTTTAAACGGCAATCCCAATTGTTTTAATAACTCCAGACATTCTTCATCTGTAGGTGCAGAGGTTACAAAAGTGATGTTCATCCCTTGAGTTCTTTTAACAAGATCCAAGTTGATTTCAGGAAAAATCTGTTGATCCTCCAAACCTAAAGAATAGCAACCTCTGCCATCCCCTTTTGTCTCAAAGCCCCTAAAGTCACGAATACGTGGACAGACTATATTAAAGAAACGGTCCATAAAATCATACATCCGTTTTCCTCTCAGAGTCACTTTGGCGCCAACTACCTGATCTTCACGAAGCTTAAAGCCCGCAATCGCCTTGCGAGAGCGTGTCACTAATGGTTTTTGACCTGATAACATCGTGAGTTCATTCAATGCATCCTGAAGAGCATTTTTATCCTTAGACGCTTCAGCAAGACCCATGCTAATGACTATCTTTTTCAAGACAGGGACCATCATTGGGTTTTGATAACTGAACTTCGATTTCAAAGAGTCTTTAACCTCTTCCTGGTATTTTTTCTTTAACCTGCTCATGCTTATGAACCCTTCGATTTTTTAACAGCGCGAAATAATACAGCCTTATCGTTTTCAACGTAATAAAGCTCTTTTTCACCTGCTTTGTTAAATCGAGCACGCAATTTTACCCCAGTTCCATTAACTGATGGCATCACATTCGAAACATGGATCGGGCACTCGATATCAATAATTTGACCCTTCTGATTTTGCTGAGTCGGCTTCATGTGTTTCTTACGCACATTAATTCCCTCAATAACAATGCGATCATTGTTGCATGAGAGCACTTTGCCGCTTCTTCCTCTATCGTTTCCTGCGATAACGAGAACTTCATCTCCAGGACGTATTCTTTTATTACCCATTTTGCTTCTTCCTTTTAAATGACTTCAGGTGCCAATGAGCTGATTTTGATATATCCACGGTCACGCACCTCACGAGCCACTGGCCCAAAAATACGCGTCCCTTTTGGATTACCTTTATCATCGATAATCACACAGCTGTTCGTATCAAAGCGTAGCCATGAGCCATCAGGTCTTTTGATATAACGGCGTGTTCTTACCACAACGGCCTTAACCACTTCACCTTTTTTCAAGGCACTATCTGGCTCTGCTTCTCTTACCGAGCAAATGATGATATCACCAACGCTGGCATAGCGTCTTTTAGAACCACCCAGTACTTTGAAACATTTAACTCTCTTAGCTCCGCTATTATCAGCAACCTTGAGCTTTGATTCCTGCTGAATCATCGTTTTATCTCACACTTAATGCTTAAATTATGCTGTTCTTACTACGCGCCACCGTTTCAACTTTGAAATCGGTTTTGTCTCAACTATTGTAACTACATCGCCTTCTTTGAGAGTATCCGCCTGTTCATCATGGGCGTAATACTTTTTAGAAAGACGCAATACTTTACCGTATTGAGCATGACGTAAAGTTCTCTCTACACGCACAGTGACGGTTTTTGCCATTTTTGTAGAAATGACAACACCTGTTCTAACTTTGCGTCTGCCTCTTTGAGTCTCACTCATTTGCTTGCCTCTAATTCTCTCTCTTGCTTCACAGTCAGAATCCGTGCAATCTCTTTACGCTTTTGACCAATAAGATGGGTCTTTTGCGTCTTACCATCGAGTTTCTGACCTCTTAACTGAAAAATCTCTTTTCGAAGTTGATCCAACTTGATATCGAGCTCTTCATTATTTTCATTTCGAAGTTCTTGAGCTTTTAACATAAAATGCCTCTTACACCCTTTCCACACGCTCAACGAAGCGTGTCTTTAAACCCAGCTTTGCAGCAGCTCTTCTAAGGGCATGTTGCGCTTCTTCTCGGGTCACATTACCTACTTCAAACAGAACTCTACCTGGTCGCACTACGGCTACCCAATGGTCTGGAGCTCCTTTACCTTTACCCATTCTCGTCTCGGCTGGTTTTTTACTGACCGGCTTATCAGGGAAAATACGGATCCAAACCTTACCGCGTCTTTTAAAGTAGCGGTTAATGGCAACACGACACGCTTCCATCTGCTGAGCAGTAATACGCCCTCTATCAAGAGTTTGCATTCCAAACTCGCCAAACTCGATAAAATTACCAGCTTTACTTAAACCTGCATGCTGGCCTTTTTGTGACTTGCGAAACTTAGTTCGCTTTGGCATGAACGACATGAACTACAGCTCCCTTATATTACCTTTGAGCAGCCTCTTCACCATGGTTGATCCACACTTTGACACCAATACTTCCGTATGTTGTCTCTGCGCGTCCCATGGCATAATCAATATCCGCACGGATTGTATGAAGAGGAATCCTTCCTTCTTTATACCATTCTGTACGGGCAATCTCCGCTCCGCCTAAACGACCGGCTACCTGAACTTTAATCCCTAAAGCTCCAGCATCCATTGTTCCTTGCATAGCTTTTTTCATCGCACGTCTAAATGCAACACGTCTTTCCAGCTGCCGTGCAATATTATCTGCAACAAGCTGGGCATCCAAATCCGGACGCTTGATCTCTTCAACTTCAATCCAGACATCGCTCCCAGTGAGTTTACGAAGCTCACCTTTGAGAATGTCAATCTCAGCGCCTTTTTTACCAATAACAAGCCCAGGACGTGCTGTATGAATCGTTACCTCAATTTTTCCACTCATCCTGCGGATTGTGAATTTTGAGGCGCCCTGACATGAAGGTTTCTTCTTCAAGTACTCGCGGATCTTAAAATCTTCTACAAGTAGATTTCCAAATTCCTGTTTGTTCCCATACCACAGCGAACGCCACTTTTTGGTGACACTGGTACGGAGGCCGATTGGGCAAACCTTCTGACCCATTTTACTGCTCCTTAGCTACTTTTTCGCCGACGACCACAGTAAAGTGGCTCGTTCTTTTAATAATTGGGGCTCTTCCCCCCCGACTTTTCGATTTCGACCGCTTATGTCGTGGCCCTTCATCAACTCGCACTTCGAGAACATATAATTGATCTCTTCTTGCATCCCAGCCCATTTCAGCATTCGCAACTGCGCTGTTCAACGCTTTTTTCAGGTAACGTCCCGCTTTCATGCTGCAATAGTTCAGCTGGCTCTCGGCATGTTCAACCTGAAGTCCACGAATCAGATTTGCAGCTAAACGCGCTTTACGCGGAGGCACGCGGATATATTTAGTACTTGCTCTTGAATTATCCATTCATCAATCCTTACTCTTATGCAGCCTTCTTCACAGGGTGTGTTTTAAACACACGGGTCGGAGAAAATTCTCCCAGCTTATGGCCCACCATGGTTTCTGAAACAAAGACCGTTAAAAACTTACGTCCGTTATGCACTTCAAATGTATGTCCGATCATTTCAGGCATAATCATTGAACGACGCGACCAAGTTTTGATCGGATTCTTTTTTCCTTCCTGATTCAATTTTCTAACCTTTGCGATAAGATGATGATCAACAAAAGGTCCTTTTCTTAGCGATCTACCCATAAAAACTATTTCCTGCGATCCTTAACGATCCACTTTTTGGTTTTGCTCTTCTTACGTGTACGGAAACCTTTAGTCTGCATTGACCAAGGTGTCTGTGGGATATACCCGTTATGACGCCCTTCACCGCCCCCGTGAGGGTGGTCTACAGGGTTCATGGCAGTTCCACGCACTGTAGGACGTATGCCTTTCCAACGCTTTCTTCCAGCTTTACCTTCATTACGCAAACTGTGCTCTGCATTTGTCACTTCGCCAAATGTTGCTCTGCAATTTTCATTGATCAAGCGGAATTCACCAGAAGGCATTTTAATAGTGACGTAACCACCGCTGCGAGCAGCAAGCTGCGCTGACAATCCGGCACTTCTCACTAAAATACCGCCTCTTCCAGGGCGCATTTCAATATTGTGAATGACAGATCCAAGCGGCATGGCTTTAAGAGTCATGCAGCAGCCTGTACGGAATGGGCTTTGATCCCCTGATTTAATTTCATCCCCACGCTTAAGCCCTTTTGGAGCTAGAATGTAGCGTTTTTCACCGTCGACATAATGCAAAAGGGCAATATGTCCTGAACGGTTTGGATCATATTCAATAGAGGCAACGATAGCCGGTATATTATCCTTATCTCTGATAAAGTCCACCATACGATAATGTCGTTTATGTCCGCCACCACGGTGTCTTACGGTAATGTGCCCGTTATTATTACGGCCATTTGTCCGTCTTTTAGGGACCAATAACGCTTTATTTGGTTCGAGCTTAGCCCTGGACTTTGAATTTTCCAAATCGCCACGGCGTGTCAGCTCACCGAAAGTTGGGAGCACCAATTGCCGCATTGAAGGGGATGTTGGTTTATACTTTTTAGGCATCTTCTGAGATTCAACCTCTAATTATTCGTTATCAATGATGTCGCCCGGCTCGAGGGTGACAATCGCCTTTTTAAAGGAAGCCGTAGTACCAGGCCGCCCCCTTCCACGTCTCTTTGACTTACCCTTCAACAAAATCGTGTTGACTTTAGTCACTTTGACTTGTTTTTCTCTGTAAATTTCTTCAATTGCAGATGCAATTTCCTGCTTGTTAGCATGGATGTCGACAATAAACACAGCTTTAGGATTTTCACATCTAGCTAAAGAGCGGTTGCTCTTGGCTTGATACAAATTTTCAAGCATCGTAGCTTTTTCAGTCACATGGCGCGTTTTGATGATTGCAAAAGGATCTTTCATTCAGTTAACTCCTTCAGGGCAGATTCTGTCATGACAATGCCGTGTGCTTTCATGACATCATACCCGTTGATGTTGGCAGCAATTGCAAAACTGCTACGAGGCAGGTTCTGCGTGCTTTTTCTAAACGCAAAGCAATCTTTTTGTTCATCAAGAGCTTCACATACAAATAATACTGGTCTTCCGTAGATATTGTGCCCTTTCAAAAAGTTGGCCACAACCTGAGTTTTTGGCTCAGTAAGGGCTCCATTAAACACGGAGTCTTCTACAACAATGACTTGATTGTTCTTAATTTTCTCAGCGAGAAGAAAACGGACAGCCAAACGTCTCTCTTTACGGTTGACGCGGATATGCTGATCAAATTTTGGCTTGGGTCCAAAAACAACGCCGCCGCCTTTAAATTGAGGAGCTGCCAAAGTCCCTTGACGAGCATTACCAGTTCCTTTTTGGCGCCACGGCTTTTTGTTGCTGTGGTTAACCTCGGTTCTTCCTCTGGTATTAGCAGACCACTGTCTTGCATTCGCCCGGATCGCAACGATATAATCTTTGATCATCTGCCCGTTAGCTTCAATAGCGAGGAAGTTTGCATCCACAGACGCATTACCAACTGCCTCTCCCTTGAGATTGTATTTCTTTAGAGTAGCCACAGCTCTTTCCTATTTCTTCTTTTGTTTCTTTTTCTTTGAAGGCTCAACAGATACAAGGCTGCCACAGGCTCCAGGAATTGATCCTTCAACAATAATCAGGTCACGACTTTCATCGATACCCACAACACGCAAATTTTGAACGGTGACATTTTCGCCACCCATACGACCCGCTTTTTTCTGCCCAGGCAAACATCTACCTGGAGTCGATCTCATGCCTGTAGATCCACCATGACGGTGAAAGCCAGAACCGTGAGCTGCAGGACCGCCGGCAAAATTGTGGCGTTTCATAACGCCCTGATAACCTTTTCCTTTCGAAACTCCACTCACGTCTACATAGACGACTTCAGAAAACAGAGCGACTCCAAGCTCCTGGCCAACAGTATAGTTTTCAACATCGTCGATTCTCGACTCAGACAAGTGAGCACGCGGCTCAACATTCGCCTTTTGAAAATGTCCGAGAAGCTGTTTTGTCACTCTTTTTTGGACAGTACGAGCGTCTTTAGTAACAATCCGTTGAAATCCCATCTGAAGGGCATTATAGCCATCAGACTCTTTTCTCTTGATCTGCGTGACAATATTTGGTTCTGCATGAATAACAGTACATACGACAACATTACCATCTTTGTCGAAGCGCTGCGTCATTCCACGCTTTTTTCCCATTAGTTTCAGTGTCATAGGATATTCCCTAATCGAATTAAATCTAAATAAACAGCTTTTGCTGCACTTAATATTTCACCAATCTAGCCAGCGCCCTGCTTAACAGTAATGGCCATTTAGGACCGATTACCGTGACTACGAAGCAGTTTACACACTGAAAGAGCTTTGCTGCTCCCATTCGTGAAATAGAAATGAAGAGATTACCAAAAGGGTCTTTTTTTCCGCAAGCATGAAAATGAATTTGTTTCGAATCACCGTCGACGCGCGCCTGGGCCCGTCTTTTTTCTATGAAGCAAAGAGTTCCCACTTGTAATATTCATCCTTGTTTTGTTGGGAATGGACAAGCCCAGTCAGGGGTTAACACTATTGGATTAGTTGAGAAAAATGTTGAAGATCGTCCTGAAGTGCAGCGATTATTTACCGATCTTCAATTGACAAGAAAACCTGATAGGCTACGTAGGGATATCCTAGCGGCAGAATTAACCACCGGATTTTTATCCATTGAAGGGCGGCAAATAATCGCCGCACTCCAGAGGCAATTGCGAAAACTGCTTTGCCCAGCAAAATCGCCCTTTTGAGGCCATTTGCATCCATTTTCCTCGGCCGGGTCAACGAAGGGCCGCCCTCGTCAGATGGAACGTGGCAGCTTCACTGCCACTTGCAACTGGCCTCAAAATCATCGATTTTTCCGGGCAAAGCAGTTTCGCAATTACCTCTCCAGGATGACATTGTGAAAGGACTTAGGCTGTTTTGAGCCAGACTTTGTAGACGCCAATGCCGCCAATGCTGAGATTGACAGGGATACGGAACCAGGCAGGAGCTGCGTGTCCGATCATGCCTGCGATATCCATAATGAGCTCCAGACTCTTTTCAATAAGACTGAGTGATTCTGTGACAATTTTATTAATCACTTTGTCATATTTATCGTCTTTTTCATCTTTCGTTTTTAGACTCCAGCTCGCTGATTGTGTGTGGTTATCAAAGGCTTTAACCTGATAGCCAATTTCGAAGCTGTGTCCAATAAAGGCGCCGATGTGGTTGATAAACATGACTAATGAAAACGACCTGCCGATATCAAGTGTCGTTTCGCTCATATCAAGCAAGGATTTGCCGTCTTTATCTCTGATGTATTTATGGAGATTAGCAATGGGACGGCACACGCCAAAAGCAAAGATGTAAGTGATCCCGCCGACGGCTTTACCAAAATTCGAGCCCAGAGCGAGCCATCTTTCGTCACCTTTGACAGTTGTCAAAAGCAGCTGTGAATTTTCAAGATCCTTACCGTCTTTCCCTTTAAAGCTTTTTCCTGAGACAATTTGGATTTCATCTTCACACATCACGATGCCTGCAATCAGACTGCACATGTTTCTGACGTGCTGCACAAGGATGGGAATCATGAAATAGATGTTGAAGAAGGAATGGGCATCACGGCCAGCTTTCGCAAGATCGCGTCCTTTCTGAATACCTGTAATTGTGTCTTTGGAAGCTCCAGAGGCCTTTGCAATCTCTCCCATGGCATCGAAGATGGGGTCGGCAATTTTCAATGCCTTATCACGCCCGTCAGCCATCTTAAAAAACTTAGCCAACCGGTTTTCAGTGTTTGTGAAAAAATGCTCTCCTGTTGCACAAAGATCCCTACTAAAACTCGAACAGATTGCTCTACTTGCCATACACTTCCTTTTGACTTAATTTTAGGCCTATAGAATAGCACCTGCTCCGTTAATTGTAAAGAGGGTGTAAATAAAGATTCACACGTGTCAGTGACTACGCAACTTCCCTGGAGGGCGGAGAAGAATCGCCACAATCCAGGAAAGTTTTTTTCCCGCAATTCAGGTTTCATTCACACACGGAAGCTGATCAAAACTTAATTTTATCCAACGAAATGCCGCGCAAAAAGTCTTCGATCTGTAAACTTTTTTTACCCTCAAGCTGCACTTCAAGAAGACTTAGACTCCCCTCGCTACAAGCGACAAGCAATTCTTTGGAATTTCGGGAGATGATTTGGCCGGGAGGGCCGTTCAATGAAAGATTTGGTTCTGCTTTTTTGATCAAAAGCCGTTTCTTTTCTTTTTTAATTTCGTTCCACACCCAGGCTCCAGGATTAGGATTGACTCCCCGGATTTGATCGTGGATGCTCTTTGCAGGATTTGACCAGATAACTTCAGCATCCGCAGGAGTGATTTTTTTGGCATAGGTGGCAAGGGCTGGGTCCTGAACTTCCCTCGTGGCAGTTCCCTTTTCAAGGGCTTGCATGACCTCAAAAAGGGCCACTTTGCCAAGCTCTGCCAAAACATTCATCAATTCCCCTGCATTCATATCAGGAAGAATTTCTGTTTTACTAATAGCAAAAATGTCCCCTGTATCCATCTCTAGGGCCATTTTCATGATGGTGACACCCGTTTCCGTATTCCCTTCCATGATGGAACGCTGCACAGGAGCTGCTCCCCGATATTTGGGCAAAATACTTCCATGGACATTGAGACAAGCTAAACGGGGAATGTCTAAAATATTTTGTTTTAAAATCTCAGCATAGGCTGCCACGATAAAGAAATCGGCATTCAGCCCTTTTAAAAACTCGGCAAATTCGGGATCTGAGGCTTTTTGAGGTTGGTAGAGAGGCAAATTTTGCGAAATTGCAAAGTTTTTTATCGAAGAAAATAGGGGCTGATTGGATCTTCCACCTTTTTTATCTGGCCGGGTTACAACTGCTGCCACTTCCACGTTTTGTGAAATCAAATATTCTAAAATGGTCCTGGCAAAAGGGGGTGTCCCAAAAAAAACAATACGCATCAAGCACCCATTTCGACAAGGGTCTCTTCAGAATCTTCAGCGTCTTCGTCGCTTTGAGAAACTGTCTGAAGGATTCCCTGCATTCCAATCAGCCCTCTTTTACTTTTGCGACAGAAATCGACAAAATGGATAACTTCGGGACTTAGAGGGATATGTTCTTCAATTTGACGCAGGGCATCTTCAAGGCGTAAACCCGATCTATAAACCCAACGGTAAGCAGCAGCCAAATTTTTGCGCACATCAAAGGCAAACTGTCTGCGCTTCAAACCGATTCTGTTAATGCCTCCCAGAGTGTAAGGAATCCCTCCGCCAATGGTGTAAGGAGGTACATCGAGTGTCACACGGCTCATTCCTCCGACCATAGAATGGCAGCCTATGCGGGTAAATTGATGGATAGGAGTCATTCCCCCAATAATGGCATGGTCTTCAACAACTACGTGGCCTGCAAGAAGGGAATTATTGCTCATGATGACATGGTTGCCTACTTCACAGTGGTGAGCGACATGGCAGCTTGCCATAATGAGACAGTTGTCTCCAACTCGAACCGTCGATCCTTCGCAAGTCGAGGAGTTAATGGTCGTAAATTCTCGAATTTCGGTGTTTTTTCCAATGATGACAAACGTTTTGGCTCCCCGATACTTCAAATCCTGGGTTTTGGTGCCAATACTGACAAAGGGCCAAATGACTGTGCCGCTCCCAATTGAGGTGTTTCCATCAATGTAGGCATGGGATTTAATGTGGGCGCCACTTGCGATTTTGACTGTGCCCTTAACAATGGCGTAAGCCTCAATTGTCACATTTTCGCCAATCTCAGCTCCAGGTTCAATGATTGCTGTCGGATGGATATTTGAATGTGTCATGGTTCACCAAACCTTAAATTTGTTCTTTTTTGACAAGTGCAAAGCCAACTTCTGCTTCAACGGCGACTTTGGATCCTACAGTTGCAATCGTTTTCACACGGCCCCCTTTGCTGCTGAAGACAATCCCTTCAGCATAAAGCATGAGTATGTCCCCTGGCTTTACGGGATTGCGGAATTTTGCATTATAAACACTTAGGAATAAAGCAATTTTGTCTGCAAAGCCCTTGGCATGAACAAGAATTCCCCCTGTTTGGGCAAGTGCTTCTAAAATCAAGACCCCTGGCATGATAGGAGCATTTGGAAAATGTCCCTGAAAAAAATGTTCGTTCATTGACACATTTTTCTGTCCCAAAATCGAGGGTTTATCAAGATCCATCTCAATAATTTTGTCTACGAGAAGAAAGGGGTAGCGGTGCGGTAGAATTTCGCAGATTTTTTTAATATCAAAAAGCGCTGGTTTGTCTAAATTATCATTCATCATTTCTCTCTTAAGAAAAACACTTAACTAATTCTTTTCCAAAGGCCACATTGGCTGCGTGCCCTGAACGTATGGCAATCACATGGGCTAAAAAAGGGAAGCCCACAAGCGAAAGATCGCCCACTAAATCTAAAATTTTATGCCTCACCATCTCATCTGGAAAGCGGAGGCCCTCTTTGCTAAAAACAACATCATCTTTGATCACAACCGCATTCTCGAGACTTCCGCCGCGTATCAATCCTTTTTCCATCAAAAGAGTGATCTCTTCATAAAGAGCAAAGGTGCGGCAACGGGCAAGCTGCTCTTTAAAGCTTTCAGCTGTAATTGCTAGAGAATAATACTGGCAACGGATGACAGGAGTATTTGGATAATGGAGCGTGTAGCTGATCCGAAATTCATCGGACGGAAGGGCTACAAGATGGGTCTGGCCATGTGTGAAATAAACAGGAGCTTTTAACGAAACAACATTTTTAAAAGAGTCAAGCTCTTCAATTCCAGCTTCTTCAATCATATCGACAAAAGCCTGTGAGCTTCCATCACCAATGGGAGGTTCCCCTTCTGAGACCTGAATGCACAAGTTATCAATTTGGTAGGCGTTCACAGCTGCCAGGACATGCTCAACCGTTTGAACACTACAAGATCCAATGCCGATCATCGTGCTACGCGAAGTATCTTGCACGTATTCAACAGCTGCTGGGATCGTCGGCTTGCCGGTGAGGTCAACACGCTGAAAAACAATTCCAGAGTGGGCAGGGGCTGGGCAAAAACGGATGGTGACCTCTTTGCCGGTATGAATGCCAACGCCAGAAAACGAAACTTGCTTTTTCAATGTCCGTTGCGGACGTTTCATTGTAGCTACATCCTTCTGAGGTAAAACAGGTGGGGAATGTAGCGGAAACGGTTAGTTTTTAGCAAGGAATATGGAGTACCGTCTGAATATTAAAAAGACGCAAAAGAATCCAAATAAAACTGATGAAATTCCTAAAATCAAAAAATCTCCGTATTGGGAATAAAGAGTTGTGTAATGATAAAGGGGCACTTCGACCCTTAGGACAGCGGGAAGGGAATTGACCTTTTTGCTCTCGGGAGGCAGTTGTCTTATCACCCTTCCGAGTGCATCAATGCCACAAGTTACGCCCGTGTTGCAACACCGAAGCGCCGGAAGTCCCAGTTCTACAGATCTCAATTTTCCATGCAAAAAGTGGACTGTGGCAAGGCGCGATCTGGGCATCCAGACATCATTAGATAGATTGATTAATAGTTCAGCTCCAGCCTTTTTGGTCTCTCTCATTAAATGGCCAAAAGTCTCTTCGTAGCATATAGAGAGCCCCGCATGCGTGCCATTGATTGGAAAAATTCCAGGTTTTGTTCCAGCCGTGAAAGAGTCAGAGATCCCATATTTGGACAGAATTTTCTTGCACCAGTTGAAAGGAATATACTCTCCCATCGGGACCAAAATTCTTTTGTTATAGCGACTTCCAGCCCCATTATCTGGCTGAAATAAAAAAGCAGAATTATAAGCGGCGCTGTTTGGATGCCAAGGATCTAATGTTTCAAGACCCAGGACGACTGCGCTTGTGGAAATATTTGCCAATTCCTGAGCCCAGAATCGGTTTCCTACACGTTGACCCGTCATCGCTTCCGTAAAGGCAACTCCTTCAAAATATGACTCGAATGTTTTGATGGCATTTTCTACAAAATAAATAGGATAATCTGTTCCATAGGGAACAGCTCCCTCTGGTAGAAGAATGACATCTGCCGGTTTTTCAGTGTTCAGATGTGGCCTGAGAAGGGTTAAAATTTTCTCCCATTGCTCGATAGGACTTAATGCCTTAGATCCATTGAGTGAAACTTTTTCTTCGGGAAGAATCGCGGTTTGCACCAAAAGGGCAGAAAAGGGTTTGCGATGATCATTTTTCATCCCACTTGAATGGAGCTGAAGGTGAACACTTCCAAAAAGATAAGGGGTTGCGGCGATGACTACCCAAACCAGACTGTGACGCCATGAAAATTGCCTAAACAGCCGCAGCGCCAAGAGATTCGTAAAAAAAACCCAAAACGAAAGCCCATAAATTCCGATAATGGAGACCATTTGCATCCCCAAATCGCTTGCTGTTAGCTCAAGCCCTACAGGATCCCAAGAGCAACCTGAAAACCAATGAAGTCTTGACCATTCGAGCAATGCCCACCCCCCGCTGATACCGAGCATTTCGTAGATTTTTAACTCTTTGTGAATAAATAAATTAATCAACGCAAACTGAATGCCAAAGCACACGAAAAAGCACACCAGAAAAGGATAGATATAAATGCCTAGATAGCGATCGGAAAAAAACCAATTTAAGTGGAGAGCCATGACAGCAGAAAACCAGATAAGGGAGGTCAAAAAGCGCTCTTTTTTAGAGGAGCTCATTGAAATTCCGTTCCAAAAAAGAGCATATCCTACACAAGACGCTAAAATGCAGGCTGTTTGACTCCAATCAGGCTGGGCAAAAGCAACAATAATAAAAGAAAAGATGTAAAAAAATAATTGTTTAACTCTGTTTCTCATTAATATCTTGAAATTTCCTAAACAATAGACTATTATATTTGCCTATGTACGGCATGCAACCCTATAATTATCACATTGCTAACTGGCAACCTTTTTGCCAGCAAACTTGGCCAGTAACCCACACAAACTCCCTCGATATTCTTAACAATACCAAAGACCTTACAAAAATTCTTCGGAAGATGTCTACAATTTCCGACGAAACTGAAGATGAGCTTAACAATAACACTTTACAAAATTTCTATGACGAGTTTTTGGGAACGTCTGCAAAAATAGAACGGTTTGTCATTGCGTGCGAATTTTTGATCGGCATCAGGACTCAATCTGCAGGAATCGGCAACTTAGAATCTCTTAAAAAAGTTTTCTGGTTGATGTACAACCGAAAAAATCACGCTCTTAAGCAAGCTTTTGTAAAACAACAAGGCTACGTGAGTCGCACTTTCTTCTCAAAGGAGGGTTGGCATGAATGGCTCCACTCAAAAACCTGTTTAGGACGCATTGCCTGCCTCTTTGCCAATTATGCGCAACCGAAGACTGCTTTTAAATTCGATCAAATTAAAGAAATTGATATCAATACTTTAAAACAAGCCAATCTGGAAGCTGAGATTTTTTTAAGAGAAGATGAGAAAAGGCAAGCAGAAGACGATCTATTTATTCCAAAAAGTTGGGATCAGGAGACAATCCAGGCTGGCATTGACCAGCTCCACAAGATTGTCGTTCAAATCTATAAATTCTTTCCGTCTATTAACGATCTGGCAAATTACATTAAAATCTTTTGCGACACTCAAGATGACAATTTTCTCACGCTCTTTGATGGAGAAAAAATCAAGGCAAGCCATAAAATATTCCACAAGCTAGATAGACTTTTTGCCTCCAGCACATACTTTGAAGACCTCATTACAAATGGGATAATAAGACTGGAACTCAAAGACTTAAGGAATCTGATCCTACTTAAAGATTCATTTGATGAGCAAGAAGTAAGATTTTTACGCCTCCTAAAAAAAGATAGCCTCATTAAAGAATACTCTACTGAGCAAGCCTCCCTTCAGGCTTACAATCAATTTTCTACATTTAGCAATTCCTTTTTTTCCGCCAAGTCCCCGTCTCACAAAAAGACAAGACAAGAGATGCAATCCTTAGATAAGGCCTTGAAGGCCATAAAAAAAGCTGACTTGGGAATCCAAGAATGTGAAAAAAGCGAACAAAAATTGCATGCAAATTTGGTGAAAATCCTGATCAGCTTGGCCAGTGCCGAAGATTTTTTAGCTCAATGGGAAGAGGAAGGAGATCCTGAGATTCATCAAACAATAGATAGTTTTAAAAAACAAAAAGATGAGATCTTAGACAAACTCTACGCTGTTCAATCTGCAAAACTCTCTAATGAACAAGATTATTACTTAGCTCTTGAAACTAAGACACTTGCTGGTTTTAAAATGACGTTTTATGATAGATATAACGATAAGTCAATTCTGGAGGTCATTGAGGCAAACACAGCTTCTTTGATCGAAATGTCCGAAAAAAAAATCCGACAATTGGACGAGGAGTTGCAAGAGCTCTGTTGAAAAAACACTATAAATTCTATAATAACCTGAGTTAATATCTTTGTAATGTTATGAAATTGTCTTTTCCCGAACACCATTTATTTCAGCTCCTTAAAAGGTATGAGAACCAGCATCTAGCTCTCGATCTTTTTCTCAGTCAATATTTTAAAGCAAACAAAGCCTTAGGATCCAAAGATCGTCAGCTAATTGCCCATGCAGTTTATGGGATGAGCCGCTTCAAATTGCTTCTCGATTATTTGGCAGGCCCTGCCCCCAATTGGGAACAACGCTACGCCATTTTTAGAAGCTTTCAGCCCAATAGCTACCTTAGCGTCAATACGATCCCCCTCCATGTCCGGGTCAGTTTCCCTGAAGAACTCTTTACGCTGCTAAAAGATGCTTATGGAGAAGAGAAAGCGATAGAGCTTTGCCAGATCAGCAATACGGAAGCTCCTATCGCTGTGAGAATCAACCCTCTAAAAACCACGCGTGCCGAAATGCTTTCGAAATGGCAAGCGGAATATGATGTGGTCCCTTGCGAACACTCCCCTTTTGGGATTCAATTTAAAAAACGGGTCCCCTTAACCTCTTTTCCGGAATTTAAAGAAGGCTTTTTTGAAATTCAAGATGAAGCCAGCCAATTGGCAGCCGCACTTGTAAAAGTTAAACCTCAAGAACTTGCTCTTGATTATTGTTCGGGAGCTGGAGGTAAAACTCTAGGCTTTGCCCATTTGATGAAAAATACAGGACAAGTCTTTCTTCACGATATCCGGGCCAATATCTTAGAGCAGGCACGCAAACGTCTAAAGCGCGCCGGGATTCAAAACGGACAGTTTCTACCTGCAGGTCATTTAGCATTAGGAAAGCTCAAAAAGAAGATGGATTGGGTCTTAGTGGATGCTCCTTGCACCGGCACGGGCACTCTCAGACGCAATCCCGACCAAAAATGGAGATTTTCCGTTGAGATGCTTGAGCGATTGGTAGGACAGCAAAGGATGATCTTTGAAAAAGGTTTAAGCTATCTGAAGCCTGGAGGGAAGATTGTCTACGCGACTTGTTCGATGCTACCCGCTGAGAATGAACGCCAGATCGAGCATTTCATGAAAGTTTACGATCTCAAACTTGTGGATCAACCTTTCGTTTCTTTGCCCTCGTATGGGGGGATGGATGGCTTCTTCGCCGCTACCCTATCTCGTTAATTCCGAACCATACTGCAAAGAAAATCCTAAGACTGTGCAGGCTTACATAATATTTCGTGAACGCTTGGGTTTGCGGAGGAAGCGCCACCCAAAAAATAGAATCAAGGCACTCGTGATCACAAATCCCAGTTTGCGGGCGCCCGATCCTGAACATTGGGACTTCGTTTGCCTCCAAAGCGTTGGTTTTACTTCATTTAAGGCAAGCAACGGCACTTGGCTCATCACATTTCCCTGAATATCAATGATTTTCACCAAGCCAACACGCGCGTCTTGGGCAATTGGAAGACGGGGAATTTCCCAGCTTACCACAGCTTTTACAGGGCTTTCCTCTGAAGGGTAAAAATCATAGGACAAATTTTCGGGAAGATGGGTCTTCAATACACTGGAAGCTCCCGCGATCCGCTTCGTAATTTTCTGCTCACCGGCCTCCATCAGCGTGCGACGCATTTCAGGTTCGTTAAAGGCTGTTTCAAACATCTTAATGACATCCAGATAAAGCTCGCTGCGCGCTCCTTTATAGCCTAAGGCGACCGCGATCAATAAACGGTCTCCATCAACGGCCGCTGCCACTAAATTTTTTCCAGAGGTTTGTGTAAAACCCGTCTTAACGCCAATGGCCTTTTGGTAATACAAAGTCCCCTTTTTTAGAAGCTGGTTTGTCTGAACACAATGTCTTTCAAGCTCCAGGTTCGTTTTTGGTAGAGTATAGCTTGTCCTCGCTACAATCTCCCGAAAGATAGGGTCTTTTAGAGCCTCTTTTGCCATAAGGCTTAAGTCATAAGCCGTTGTGATATGGGCAGGGTGATGGAGCCCATGAGGATTGTTGTAGTTCGTATTTTTGCACCCAATTTCCTGAAGATAGAGATTCATTTCCTCCATAAAATTGGGAATGGTTTTCCCAAGACCTTGGGCAATGACATTGGCAGCATCATTTGCAGAGGCGATTAAGAGAGCGTGCAGCAAGTCCTTAAATTTCAGCTCTTCTCCCCTTTTGATCCCCACGTGTGTGCCATCGGTTTCTAGCCAATGAGGGGGGCTACGGTAGTTAGACTGTTTCTTAGCCTGGGGGGTAATCGATGCAATAGACTCACGCTCAGCTACAAACAACAAATCCTCCTGTTGGCATTTTTGAAGAGCAAACAGGGCTGTCGCGATTTTTGTGGTGCTGGCAGGAAAAGCCGGGCTGTGTTCATTTTTGGCAAATAGGACTCGGCCCGTTTTACCATTAATTAAGATTGCAGATTCTGCATTTACTGTAAGTTCTAGAGGCTGAGCACTCAGAAATCCGAAGAGACCAAGAAAGGTGAATAAAACGAAGTGCATGAGGTGAGGATAATGGATAGGTCATATTGAAAGAAGTAAGAAAAATTATTTGACAGACCCCCCATTTATTTTCTAAAATAAGGGCCGAGGGCGTGATAACCTGAGTTTTGGGTTATTTTTCCTCGTAATCAGCGGATTTTTGTGAGGCACAATCGCTTTTTTTGGCGAAGCTCCTAGCTGAAAGCGCAATTGGTGAGCAAAAAAGTGCGATTTGGACCACAAAAATCCCTGAGGATGAGGGATAAGAACCCAAAATGCAGGTTGAGAGATGAATCCAGAAGAGTTAGAGATTGATTACCAAAAATATATTGGCAATCTAAAACAGTTTGTTCCAGATGGAGTTGTGGAAATCGATCTTTCCCTGCTGGGCGAGCTTGGACTTTTGTCCTGCGCAGAGGCAGAGATTGACGATGCTTCTTTGACACACAACTTTTATGTTGTGGAGTCAGCAGATAAACTGACCCTTTTTAATCAGAAATTTGTAGTGTGGATTGTCCCAAAACTTGTCGATCAGACACCGACTACTTATACCTTAATTGCTTTGAAAGAAAAAAAGCAGACCCATTTGGAAATGGTTTTTGCCACATCGGGGGTTTATAACCATTCCAATCTCGTGCTTCGGATCCTGGAGAAATTCTTGGATCAGATTGAGGAGAATGAGGCGGAGTTGGTTAAGTATAATAAGGGCTAAGTATTTCCAATTCCCGTCCCCTTAAAAATTTGAGCCCGTGATTTTTTAGATCGGGCAAGGGCACGGGAATGTTTGGCTATTCTATAAGAAACGCCAGCCGCAAAACATTCTCATCCCCTTTCCGTTGGTAGCTAGCTTCATCGATGATTTTCCGAAGAAGGTGTATCCCTAGGCCACCGATCCGTCTTTCATGGACAGGCTTATCCACTTCAAGGGCAAGCTCTGCCCCAATTGGATTAAACGCACGTCCCTGATCACGCAAAACAATTTCAAAGCGGTGTCTTTTTTGGCAGCATTCGATGGATATTCCTCCCTTTGCCTCTGCATAAGCGTAGGAAATAATATTCACGATCGCCTCTTCACAAGCGATCTCCATCCTATTTAAGGCCTTATCTTTCATGCCACATTGAATCGCTTCCATGCGCACATAGGCCATCATCTGATCTAACAGGGTAAGATCGGCTTGAAAATCCATAAAATCGGATACTACCAACTATTGTTGAGGTAGTCCACAATCTTTTCAGCAAGTAGCTCGCACGCCGGCAGAAAAGCAGCATCTTGCGCGGGGTTGTGCATTTCAAGCTGCCCTAAAGAAAAACTGTTTTGATCGACGTTGCTCAAGTCAGGCTCAAAATCGTAATCTAAAAAGCTTTTAAGACATAATGGGCCAAAAATGCACGTTTGTGTGCATTGATCGATGAGCGTCACATTTGCAACGAGCTCTAACCGGGCAGCATTAGCAACGACGTTTTTTTTGTAATAGTGATCTCCAATATCCGGAGGCGCATACACAAAACCGATGTTTTCGTCACCTGGAGGAAGCAGAATCACTCTTAAAACAAGGTCCGCGCCGCTGGAAACAACTTTTAGTGCCCCTTTAGAAGAAATCGTCCGGATTATAGAAGATGTGAGGACCCCTAAGTTGTCCCCTTCAACATAGGGCACACAGACGGTGGCATATTTGTCTGCGATTTCTCCTCGCCCAAAGTGGTAGCCGCAGCTTGGTAAAAAAAGTAAGAGAATTAAACACAACAACCTTCCTGGAGTGCGGCGATTATTCGCCGCCCTTGAATGGGCAATCAGCCTATTTGGCAATTGAAGGGCGACGAATAATCGCCGCACTCCAGGAAGGTTTCTAAAACTAAGCACGGTTGGAGACCGCAGCTCCTAATTTGGCAAGCCGCTCCTGGCTTTTAGCGGCAGCCTGCGTCCCAGGGTATCTACGAATTGTGTCGACATAGTAGATCGTAGAGGCATCTGGCTTTTTCTTGCGCTCATAAAAACGTCCGGTATCATAAAGACTCTGTGCGTATACTTCCTGCATCATAATCAGATTCGATTTTGCCGTATCTACACGCATATCCGAAGGGAAGCTTTTGTAAAAACGTTGCAAGTTGACCTGTGCCAGGGCAATTAAATCAGGATTTTGTGATTCGACACGGCTCTGTTCCACATAAATTTCTGAAATCGTTACAAAGCTGTCAGCAGAAAGCGAGTGTCTTGGGAAACGGCGTGTAAGAAGTTGGAGCGCATCGATCGCTTCGCGGTACTGTCTTCTAGCCCGTGATAGATCGGCTTTATTGTAAAGCGCTTGTGCTGCAATCTCTTTTCCAGGAAGGGCTGCAATAATTTCGTCATAGAGCGCTATTGAGTCCTTTTTGGCAGGTGCCCATCTAGGAAATTTTTCCAATCCAAAAAGGTGTCTTTTAGAACCGTGCGCATAGTGATTGGCAATTTGCAATTTGTACTCAAAAACTTTTTCAAAATGTTTGAGTTTGCCCCCACTTTCGAGGTACCGATCAAAGTATTTATTGGAAACCTCTAAATCCCCCTCAAAATAAATAGAGCAAGCTGCATAGAAAAGAGCATCTTGATAGAAAGGTGATTTTTGATAGTGATAATTAATCACCATAAAATTAATCAACGCATTATCCCAATTTTTCTTTTGAAACTCTTGCAATCCCAAATCATAATGTTCCTGCACAGAGTGTTTTGGGGCAAATTTTTCAGGTGACCAATTTCCATTGGTGTAGGTATATGCTCCAAAAAGAGTTACAGGAAACAAAAGGGCACAAAAAAATAAAGACAGTAGACGCATGTGGACCTATCATGTAAATGAATGTGGATGATAATGTTTAGCCTAAGTTACTGTCAAACCGAGAAAAACTCGCAAGGAACTTACATGCTGCGTACCCTAATTTCTTTAATCACATTATCTTCAGCTGCTTACGGCGGGTGGTACGCATGGAATAACGTCCCTTTCGTCAAAGAGATTATTTCGAGCCGCATCCCGATTGCCGAATTCAAAACCCTGGAAATCCGGTATTCCGCCGAAGAGATTATGCAATCTCATAAACAAGAGCTCCTTAAAAATAATGGCTATTCCTTTTTGGAACCCAAACTCCTCTTTTATCCCTATTTGCTGATGGATGTAAAATATGCCAAAACGCTGGGATCGACAGTGGAAGGAATCTTGCTTTGGGGCTTAAGCGATGCAGAAATGGTCATTCAAACGACAAGCTGGGAAAAAACGCACGGCTTTGAAGATTGTCTTGTCACACGCGCCACTAAAGGAGATTTGAAAATCATTGAGGCCTTGGTCGCCTGCGGCGGTTCTATTGATCGGGAAAAAATCTATTCATTTTTCGACACCCATCAAGATGCGGTTGACAAATGGGTTGACAGCTGCCGCGAAAAAAAGCTGATCATCGGCTGCGGCAACAAATACCGCCTCCACTTCCAAAATCCCCGCTTCCAGAAAGAGCCGATCACCTCGTTCGATCAACCCCTCGTCACCATGACTGCCAAAAACGTCCACCGGATCAAAGGACGCTACTCAATGAATGAAATCAAAAACTTTTCTGAAATTGCCTTTGGGGCCGATTTTGCCATCAGGCACGCTGAAGAGGTTTATCTGCCGGTTTATGCCCTTACGGTGCAGAATCCGGATGGGTCGGTCCTGACCACTTATTGGAATGCCCTGAATAATAAGCGGATTCAGTAGATTTTCCTGGAGTGCGGCGAAGAATCGCCGCAATCCAGGAAGGCTTACATCACAGCCGGAAGTTCCTTCAAAGCATTCTGCAGAGAAGGAGCCACATTCCCTTTCATCTGAAGATTGGCAATACAATGAGTATCCCGATAAAAGCGCATTTGGAGGGAACAAGAACCGGGATGTTGGCTGATGAGTTGTTTGATCTGCAAAATGTGGCTTAACTTTGTTTTGCGCACGTCAAGTTTGATGATTAGATCCTGTATTTCCATTTTGGGTTTTGGACTCTCCTTCGCTGCTGTCGGTTTGGCTTGTGTTGGATTCTGTTTGGGTTGTGATGAATAACGATTAGTTTGCATTTTGGCCCGATCGTATGCTTGATCGCAGGCTTCTATGACTTTCTCGTCCACTTTGGTCAAATCTGATAGAAAGCGGCAGGAAATGCGCAAAGTCTCTTCTCGTCTGTCTGCCTGAAGGACTGCGTAAATCAGCTGATTCTCCTCTAAAAGAGCGCTGTGGGCTTCATAAAGCTCAGACCAGATGGGAAGTTCATATGTCTCCATCCCATCGCTGATGTTGAGGATGGCAAATTTTTTCTGATTCTTCTGCGAAATGCGAGTCTGAACCGTTTCTATGATGAAGCAGGCCCGCATGACTCCATTATGGTCCAGATTTTCTATCTCACAGAGAGGAATACAAGAGAGTCTTCTCAAAATTTGTTTGTAAGCATCCATCGGATGGCCCGTCAAGAAGAACCCTAGAAGCTCTTTTTCTTTTTTAAGAACCTCGAGCTTCGGTGATGGCTGTGCTACTTTAGGAGGCTTTAAAAACCGTTTCCCCGAATCTTCTCCCATCAAAGAAAAAAGGGTTAAAACGCCCTTGGCAGCATCTTTTTGATCAGAACTTGCCACTTCATACATCTCTTCAATCGACAAATTCAGCTCATCGCGTGTCCAGCCCGTAAAATCAAAACATCCCGCGTGAACCAAGCTCTCAATAACTTTCTTCCCCACTTTTGA
Source organism: uncultured bacterium (assembly GCA_964588495.1). GTDB lineage: Bacteria > Chlamydiota > Chlamydiia > Chlamydiales > JAAKFR01 > CAVPKN01. The sequence continues at coordinate 78,236 of CAZPPS010000008.1, forward strand.
AAGGTCGATCCGTTTAAAAAAGTGGTAGAAATTGGAAAACGGACCTTTTTTATTCCGCTCTTCCAAAATTGCTGCCACAACACCCTCGCCAACCCCTTTAATACCGCTCATGGCAAAGCGGATCCCTTTGTCTTTGGCCACAAATTCTGTTTCCGCTTCATTGATATCGGGAGGCAAGATTTCAATCCCTAAAGAAACACATTCCCGAATGAACTTGGCAACCTTTGTCAGATCGTCCCGGTCGCAGGTCATCAAAGCTGCCATCCACTCTTTGGTATAGTTGGCCTTCAGATAGGCTGTCACGTAGGTCAGAAAGCCATAAGCTGCCGCATGGGATTTGTTGAAACCGTAGGAGGCAAACTTTTCCATCTTGTCAAAGATGGCAGTCGCTGTCGCCTCAGAGATCCCATTTTCCATGGCCCCGCTTCTAAATTTTTCCCGCTCCTTTTCCATCTGGGCATGGTCTTTTTTTCCCATCGCCCTTCTCAAGACATCCCCTTCCCCGAGAGAATACTTGGCAAGGTTTTGGGCAATCTGCATCACCTGTTCCTGATAAACCATGATCCCGTAGGTCTCTTCCAGAATGGCTTTAAGGGCAGGATGGTCATATTCGATGGGCTCCTTACCATGCTTCCGGTTGATAAAAGAGGGAATCATGTCCATGGGCCCCGGACGGTAAAGAGCGCCGATCGCAATGATCTCCTCAAATTTATCGGGCATGAGCTGCTTGGAAAGTTCCTGCATCCCTCCAGATTCCATCTGGAACACACCTAAAGTCTTTCCTTGATGGAGCAGCTCAAAGGTTTTTTTATCGTCGAGAGGCAAATTGACCCAATCGATCTCTTTTCCAGTGTTTTTCTTGATCGCATCACAAGCAATTTTGATGCAGGTCAACGTTTTGAGTCCCAAAAAGTCGATTTTCAGCATCCCCACTGCCTCTACAGGCTTCATGGAATACTGTGTCGCTGCCCAATCGGAATCTTTGGCAAGGCAAATCGGAATATGATTCGTCAAAGGCTCTCCGCAGATGATCATGCCCGCTGCGTGAATGCCTGTGTTGCGGATAGAACCTTCGAGCTTTTTTCCCAAATCGATGATTTTTTTGGCATCTTCATCTTCGACATACATTCTGTTCAGGTCGGGATCGATCTCTAGAGCCTTTTCCAGGGTCATTTTGGGATCTTCAGGGACAAATTTGGCAATCTGGTTGACCTTCGACAGGGGGACAGAAAGAACTCTTCCCACATCTTTGATGGTCATTTTGGCTTTCATCGTTCCAAAGGTAATGATTTGGGCCACATTGTCTCTGCCATACTTGCCTAGTGTGTATTCGATGACACGTCCCCGCCCTTCCATACAGATGTCGACGTCAATATCAGGATAGGAAATACGTTCGGGGTTGATAAATCTTTCAAAAAATAAATCGAAACGGAGGGGCTCTATATCTGTCACGCCAATCAAATAAAGAATGATAGAACCGGCTCCTGAACCCCTTCCTGGGCCCATCGGAATGCCTTGCTTTTTTGCCCAGTTGATAAAATCCCAGACAATGAGAAGATAATCACACATCTCTTTGGAGACAATCAGATCCAGTTCGAGCTCAAGACGGTCTCGGACTACCTGTGAAGCCTCTTTGTCAGGATATTTTTCAGCAACTTTTGCTAATGCCTGCTCATTATATCGTGAAGCAATCCCCTCTTCACAAAGCTGTCTCAAATAGGCGGCAGAAGCGACTTTTTGCTCTTCTTGTGTATAAGCTTTATTTTCCAGCGCAGGAGCTACATAAACAGGATAGTGTTTAGTAGTGAAATCGAGCTTGAGCTGGCATTTCTCTGCTACTTCCAAAGTATTGGAAATCGCTTCCGGAATATCAGAAAAGAGCTCCGCCATCTGCTCTGGAGATTTAAAGTACAGTTCATGGGAAGCATACACTCTCCGTTTTGGATTCGGGACACGAAACGCGTTATTTCCATAACTATCTTTTTCCCAAATCTCAACGGGTTCTCCCGACTGAATATTGAGCAAAATCTCATGCGCTTTCCAGTCATCCGGCTCCAAATAATGAGTATCATTTGTCGCAACCAGCTTGATCCCCAGCTTCTTGGCTGCCTCTACGAGTTTAGCATTTATTTTGTTCTGTTTTTCAATGAAATCGTAGTGTTGCTGCTGGAGCCAGGTCTCAGAAAAAGCGAGTACTTTTTCTTCGGCCATCTGATGCCGCTGCAGCTCCAGATAATAATCGTCACCAAATACATCCCGATGCCATTCAATCTCTGCATAAAGCTGCTCTTCACTTCCAGAAAGCGCCGCCTGAGCCACCTGGCCCGACATACACGCAGAAAGGCAAATCAATCCTTTACTACACTCTTTGAGCAGTTCCTTGTCAATCCGCGGATGGTAATAAAATCCTTCTAAATACCCTTTGGAAGAGAGTCTACACAGGTTGTGATACCCGTCCATGTCCTTGGCAAGTAAAACCAGATGGTAAGCTGTTTTTGGCCCTAATTTCTTTTTCTCAAGACGAGATGTGGGAGCGACATAGACCTCACAGCCAATAATAGGCTTGACCCCCACCTCTTTACAGGCTTTGTAAAACTCAACAGCCCCATGCATATTCCCATGGTCTGTCAAAGCGACTGCTGGCAAGCCAAACTCTTGCGCCTTTTTGGCAATGCCCTCAACGGAAGCTGCAGCATCCAAAATCGAATACTGAGAGTGTAAATGAAGCGGAACCCACATAGATCCGCAACTATACCACATTCACCTTTGAAAAATCCCGTTTTTCAGTCTCCACTTTCATTTTTACAAAAAGCAAGTGATTCCTAAATTTAGTCGTGGGCCAATTCATAAATTCGAATTTGCAAAGATGAAATTTTTTAAAAAAAATTTGAATACTTTAGAAAACAGACTCATGCCCATAAGCAGTTTCCTTGAATAAATCTTAATAATTCACCAATAATCTTCTGCTATAATATTGTTTTTGGAGGTGTTATGTCATTTGCTATTTCGAATGCTGTATATGTTTGTCATGGGACACTCGACAATACTATTATCAATGCACATAACTTAACGGCTCTTGGGTTCGATATTTTTGTCATCGCTGGAAGCATCATTGCAGCAGGTCTTTATCTCGGCCTTCCCACAGGTATTGGAACTATCGGGCAGACGCTGGCATGGAGTGGCATAGGCCTTGCGGTAACAATGAGTACAGCCGATATAATCGCCCTCCTCCTTCTTAAAACGACTTTGAAAAATGAAGGCCTGGAACATCAATCCTTCGAAGCCAAATCTATAGAGTGTCCATCCATAAAAGGGGATTGGTATAAGGGATACGAAATTGCAGATATCCAACAGCAAGCTTTCCCTGAAAGAGATATTCCGATCGAAATAGTTCCTCAGATTTTTTCTTTTCTCAAATTTCAGGATCTTGGAAGGATCCTTTGCGTTAGTAAACAATGGTGTGTTTCAGCATCTTCTCCAATTGCGTGCAGTAAAATAAGGTCATGGATAGACGTGATTGATCAATTCTCTTGGCAAACCCATGTAGATTTGAAAACCTATGGTCTTTTTGTCGTTGATGAACCGTCATTTGATATCAACCGAGATCTTCCCCTTTTGAAAAAAGGACTCTCATTGAAAATTGAAGACAAGAAAGGAATCACCTGGTTGACAATTCCTAAAGGACTTTCCATAAATAAACTCGTTAGGATTGGAGAAGCCTTGTCAGGCAAGTACTTGCAAAAGATCTTTAGACCCTATCTTATAAAGGAATGTAAGGAGATTGAAGAGAATACTGAAGTTGATAAAACTTATAGAATCGTGATCACGAATACGATCCTCGAAAGCAGCAGATCTCTGAAATCGATTGAGGCAATCAGAGAATTTATGGCGCGTCATCCTGGCTGCAGACAGCAGGCACTATTAGAAACTATAGCTCTTTGTGTCATGACATTCATTGCCACTGGAAAGCGTCTTTATAAGGAAACAAACCCCAAAAAAACCACTTTTACGTATTGTACTGAACAAAATGGCGATAGCTCGATTATAGTTGGGGTCTATACTAATGGTTCCCATCTCGGCATCACCGAAGGTTTTATGAATAGCCCTTATGAAGGTGTTGGTGTGGTCGTGCAGGAGTGCTAACCATCTGTGAATGTGGAGGGGTCATGAAAGTTTCCCTCGACAAGCTTTTGCAAAATGACAAACTGGTACAGATGCGTTTGGTGCACTTTTGTTAAAAAAATTGAATACAGCTTAAAACTCAGGTTTTTTTCAAAATTGACCCCAAAATCCTTGGAAGCTTTGGAGCCGTCTTGCAATTTGGGGACGATTTGACTATCATATTTTTTTACAAAAACCAAGAGGTAGGAAATGTTTGCAAATTCTATAGGCCCCAAAGAGTCTCTGCTTGAGAAAGTCACCTGTTCTACTCAAACAACCATGATTACTTGCGTCGTTTTGGCTGCACTAACCGCTTTGGCAATTGGCCTTTCCGCCTGGGGAAATGTTCATGTCGCAACACTTTATGGACCAGGTTCAATACTCACACACTCTGGATATCTGATTATTCTACCGATTATCCTGGCCGTTACATTTATGGCTGCCATAGTCCTTCTCATGAAAAAATGTTTTGAGAATCACAAACCCTTGCCTCCGACGCTGTCCCCTTCGTTCGCAGAAATTGCAACTCCTGGCCAAATAGTGCCCACAGTCCAGCATATGGAGCCTATCCCTCTCATCCCAACCTATCAAGACATTAATGCTCCTATACCTGGACTACTCTTCTGTATTTGCCACGCTGAAGGGGACCTGGTCAAAAAGGGGGATTCTCTTTTCCAATTGGAAGCGATGAAAAGTGTCAATATTACCCGGGCTCCCTCAGACGGCAAAGTCAGCCAGATTTTTGCCGAGAAAAACAGTATTGTTCAGTCTGGTCAAACTGTTCTCCGTTTTGAGCCCCAAGTTTCCTATGAGAGCGGCGAAGCATCGCTAGATTCCCAGCAAGGTTATGTCTTCTAGCTCCGCTTAAAAGACACAAAGAGATATTTTTTTTTCTTTCTCTCCGTTCTCTGTGTCCTCTGTGGTTAATAAATTCCCTCAAAGTGATTCTACAAACAATCTTGAGGGGAAATTAAAAAAAACCAGGTGCAATCGGTCACATAGTTAACAAATCAGTTCACCCACATGGGT
>CAZPPS010000009.1:0-9347 GCA_964588495.1 uncultured bacterium
AGGGAGATTTGTTTGGCCATCTCAATCCCCACTATTTGATAGAAGAGCTTACAAAACTTAGCTGTTTAGTTGATCTTAATAGCCAACCACTTAAAGGGTTAAAAGTCGTTGTAACCCATATCAAAGAAGCCTTTAAAAAAGAAATTTGCACAGAACGGGTCATTGAATGCGAATTGTCAAAACTCAATGTGCTAGGCGTTGAGTTTATTTTCCCAAAACAGGGAGAAAGACTGGAATTTTAGACTTCAGGGAATTTTAATTTTGTCATAAATTAGTAAAGTTTGTAAAATGTGTCTGTATTTAAATATAATCTAAGGAGGGATTTGACATGAATACACAATCGCTAAAATCAAGGCTCAGGCCATCTGTCGAAAACTTTAATATCATTTCCGTTTCTTCTCTCCATCATCATTTCCATCACGAGCATCTCGCTCATTAATTTTTCTCTTTTAAAATTCTGATTTAAATTTTCTTTGTTCTGCGTAGCCGCAGTTTGTTGGCAAATATTATTTTGTCAGAATTTATATTTTTATAAAAAATTTATTAATAATTTAATTTGTAAGGTACCTATGAGTATATTGGCATATAATTCCAAGGAATATGAAAAGATTTATAATAAAAATGTGTTTTTAGTCTGTGTAGGACACTTTAAATATAATAATGGGAGCTTAGATGCAAAAAAAGTCATTGCCACCATCCAGCTTTTAAATCTAAAAGCGCCTCAAAATATCAAATTTGATGCGTCAAAGAGCGTTAAAAAGCTTGAAGGAGGCGCATGCTCGGCTCTTAGCTTGAGATTTTGCGATTTTGCCATTCCGCTCCTACAAGATGAGTCTGAAAATGAGATTCGGAAAAAATGCATGCAATATGCAGAGCAACTCGAGAGCAAAAGAAACTTAAAGGATGATTCCTTTCGAAAAAAGATCCGCAGTGTTCAGGCCGCGTTTAATACATTTGCGGTTTTGAATAAAGAAGATCCGGACGTTTGCACACAAAAAATGCAAGCCATCGCTAACTATTACGGACTCGATGTTCAGCGTGTTACCGATGAGCTTGATATCACAGCAAACACCTTCAATGAAGAGATAATCACCCAGCAGCTTGAGACACTTGAGCGGGGCGTTTATTGTATCCGGATTATTCAATATCCAGAAATTCCCAACGATAAGCTTGAGGTGCGCGGCCACACCCTTCCGTTGATCAAACTAGGAAGAGAAATACTCTTATTGGATGTGAATCTGGGTTTGTTTAGTGCAAATGGACAATTGGTATTCAAAGTATTAAAGGATGCCTACGATTTATTTCCATGCAGCCACTATACGATTTATAAAACCGATAAAAAATAATAAAAAAATAATAACGCCCGGGTCGTTATGGCCCGGGGTTTTTAAGGAGAAACAGATGAGATACTTATTGAGCGTTTTAATGAGCTTTTTTGTGATGACAAATGCCCTTTGGTCAAAAGATTTGGTTGTGGGAACAGCCAGTGGCTACGCCCCTTTTGTCAGCCTCGATCCTCAAGGTAAATATGTGGGCTTTGATATTGATATGGCAGAGGAATTGGCAAAAAACCTTGGATATTCAATGAAAATCAAAGATTTAGGGAGCATGCCCTCTTTGATCGTGGCTCTTAAAAAAAATAAAATCGATGTTCTGATTTGGGCCGTTTCCATCACTCAAGAACGGCAAAAGCAGATGGAGATGATCTATTATCAAGGAGATAAGACCACATCTCTTCCCCTTCTTTTCTGGAAACAGATTCCAGATAACATCACAGCCATCGAAGATCTAGTGAGTAAATCAAATGCCGTGATCTCAGTGGAAGCAGGCTCTTCTCAGGAGAACTTTCTCCGTACGATTCCTGGCTTAAATCTCAAACAAGTGGACAAGGTCATGGACGCGCTGCTGGAACTTAAATATGGTAAGTCGCTTGCTGTGATGGTCGATCCCTCTTTAGTGAGTACCATTTTAGAGAAATCTCCTGAAATCAAAGTCCTAAATGTGCCGTTGCCCCCCTCTCATCAAGTCATGGGAATGGGAATTTGCGTTAACAAAGAGAACAAGTTGCTGATTGAACAGGTCAAGCAAGCAGTTGAAGAGCTTCGAAGCTCAGGAAAAATTGCTGCGCTGGAACAAAAATGGAATTTACGATGAAACTGATTTGTTTTGACCTTGTATGCCGATCTTTCCCCCTGCTTTTGAAGGGGGCAACCTTATCGCTTCAGATATTAATGTTGTCTGGGGCGTTAAGCCTTTCATTAGGCTCCCTTATGGGGCTATTGACGTGCGAGCGGCTTAAAAATCGGGCAATTGCCCCCATTATCGAAGGCACAGCTTTTTTGCTCAGGGCAGTTCCTGTCTATGTGCAGCTGTTAATTGCCTATTTTGTATTGCCCGACCTGTTAGGGATCCAAATTGGAGCCTTCACTGCTTCTGTGATCGCGCTTGGGCTCTGCTCCTCAGGTTATATCACACAAATTGTCCGCTGCGGCATGAATTCCATAAACAAAGAACAATGGGAAGCCGCCTATACCTTGGGCTATTCTACCTTTGATACCGTGCGCCACATTATTTTCCCTCAGGCACTTCGCACAATTCTGCCTGCATTAACCAATGAATTTGATTCCTTGTTAAAAAGCACAGCAATTTTAGCGTCCATTGGCCTTTTGGAGCTGACGCGGATGGGAATGAACATCATTTCACGCGAGATGGATCCTGTCACCATCTATCTCGAGGTGGCATTGTTTTACATCATGATTTCCAGCTGCATCAATCTGTTCTCAAAAAGACTTGAAAGGAGAATCCGTTATGTTAATAGCTAAAAATGTGTCTCTCTATAAAAAACGGCCCATTCTTCAAGATGTGTCCCTCACATTCTCGATTGGAAGCATTTCCTTACTTTTAGGAACCAGCGGGGCAGGAAAAAGCTCTTTGCTGCGCTGCTTGGCCCAACTGGAAGCCGATTACGAGGGAGAAATCTCCTTTGAGGGAGCAAATCTCAGACAGCTCCCATCAGGCAGGCGCGCCAGCTGCTTGAGCTATATAGCACAATCTTATGCCCTGTTTCCACACTTAACAGTCTTAAAGAACTGCTGCCAACCCCTTCAGGTTGTGCAAGGAAAAAGCTTTCCAGTCGCAAAGGAGCACGTAATGGAAATTCTGACGAGTTTAAACATGGAAGCCTATATTTCCTCCTATCCGAGCGAGCTCTCAGGAGGACAAAAGCAGCGCATTGCAATTGCAAGAGCCCTGGCTCTCAATCCCGATGTGCTCCTCCTTGATGAACCAACATCTGCTCTTGATACCCAAAATAGCGACCAGTTGATCCGCATCCTCTTAAACCTTGCCGCAAAAGGCAAAACGATTGTCATCGCTTCCCAGGATAGCTACCTGATTGCGCAGCTTTCTGCACACGTCTATCTCGTAGAAAATGGCAAAGTTGAAAAAATAGCTTCTGAAAATTGGAGTGCACGAAATGCCTCTTGATGGCAGAATTCCCCTTGCTCATTTTTTAACGGGAGACTGTATGCTAAGAACCCTTCTGCGGGCAAAAGAATCGATTCGACAAGCAGTCCCCCTCCATTACCGCCCTTTAATTTCCCGTTGGAAGAGCCGTTGCTTTGGTTACAGACAAAGATCCTATTCTCAGCATGGCGAAGATTTGCTTCTCCGTGCCCTTTTGGGTCCGAGAACGCATGGATTTTACGTCGATGTGGGAGCTCATCACCCCAAATTCTTGTCTAATTCCTATTATTTTTACCGTCGCGGTTGGAGAGGAATCAACATCGATCCCATCCCCGATGTGATGGGCAAATTTCGCAGAGCAAGAAAAAAAGATATAAATCTTGAGCTGGCTCTTTCAGAAAAGAGAGGAACTAGTACTCTTTATCAATTTAGCGACAGTTGTCGAAACACACTTTGCCACGAGACTGCCGAAGAACTCAAACAAGATCCCAATTTCGTGTTTTTGAATGAGCAGCAGATCTCGACCGATACGTTAGCTCAAGTTCTGGATGAACATCTTCCCCCCGATACCCAGATCGATTTTCTTTCAATCGATGCCGAAAATTGGGATTTGCCCATTTTAAAAGGAAATGATTGGTCTCGTTTCCGCCCCGCTGTTATCATTGTGGAAGTGAATCATTTTTCCCTTTTAGATCCTGAAAAAAATGATGTGTATCAGTTCCTTCTGCAACAAGGTTACCATCTCGCGTATGTCGTGATGACAAACCTCTTCTTTGTCTCAGATCCCAGTCTTTGCGTCTCTAAGTAAATGTACCTTAAACAGGTACGATCACAAGCGGCTGCTGCGGTTTTTTTAGAGCATCAAAATAGCTCGGGGCTACGTTAAAAATTGAGCCAAGTTCCTCATTGGAATAGGCTCCTGTCACTTCTCCAATACCAATATAATTGGGTTCGGCGTCACTGAAAAAGGCAATGACTTCAACATCCTCCTGACCAATGTTTTCAATATTATGAAAATGGGAAGCTGGAGCAAAAGCCCCCTCGCCCCCATTGACCTCCAAAAACTCTGCATTACCATTGGGTGCTAGGACAGTAATACGGGTTTTTCCTTTTACGATATAGATCAATTCCCCTGCATTTGTATGCCAATGAGGTTCAACAACTCCCCCCACATTTAATCCAAAACCCAAAATTCCCAATCCCTGCAGAGATGGAAGCACTTTTTTTATTCCCAATTGGAGATAGCCTCCATTTGTAGCAATCACCTTTTCACTTTTTTCAATATTGAATTTGTATTGGCTTGAATTTTTGCCGGCTTCGTTTTTGCCTTGGGCAAGGAGGGTGATAAGATCTTCGTTGTGAGACTTTTTCAACCCATCTACAAAACCGGGAGCTGTCTTAAAAGTCGCTGTGAAAACAGGATCGGAAAGAGTATTGACAGATTTTGCAAAAGACATAAGGTCAGGTAGCGTATTATTCAGAGCAAAAGCTATGGTACAGTCTCTCTCTTCATAATTATGTATCAGATGAACAAAGCCTTGAGGGATAAAAAATATTTCCCCTTTCTCAACTGTAAAGACTTCACTTTTCTCGGGTGCGTGAAGAGTGACCACACATTTGCCCTGAGTACAATAGCCGATTTTCTGGGCGTTGGGATGCCAGATGGGTTTCATAAAACCCCCTTTTTTCAACGTTAAGTAGGAAAACGAAATATTTACCAGGCCTGGCATATCTTTTGACGTGACTTCTGTAAGATACCCTCCGGCGCTGCTGTATTTCGGCTCGATTGCCTTCAAATTGAAAAAAAGCTTACTAGCTATAGCTTGTACCATATGAACACTCCCTTTTCTCTCATACTTAATGGAAATGGATGAACTTGTCTATGACAATTTGATTTGCCAGCAGCGGTGGATTTTTTGGTTGTGGAAGTCAGGGGGGATGGTTTTTTTGGAGATGTCCCGAATGTTGCAGGGCTGAATGAGGGTTGTATCGAAATCAAAATCGCGGGAATTGGTGCTGAAGAAAAGAGTTCCGTCTGGGGATAGAAGCTTTAGGGCTTGAGTGATCAGGAAGGGATAATCCTTTTGGACATCAAACATTTGATCCATTTTTTTGGAGCGGGAAATGGTGGGAGGATCGATGACGATCAAATCATAGATGGCCTGTTCTTCTTTCAGGAATTGCAGGCAATCTTGCCGGATGATGGGGTTGTTTGTGAGGGGCAAGTTGTTTAAGAGGAAATTTTCTTTGCCCCATTCGGTATAGTTATTGGAAAGATCAACACTTTTAGTGAATGAGGCTCCAGCTGCGGCTGCATGGACACTAAACGAACAGGTATAGGCAAAAAGGTTTAGCAGTTTTTTGTCTTTTGCAAGGGAAGCGACGAAGCGCCGGGTTTCCCGGTGATCCAGAAAAAGACCTGTGTCGAGATAGTCTGTCAAATTCACAATAAATTGCAGACCATACTCAGAAACCGTAAAAAACTCCCCTGCCTCCCCTGCTTTTTCGTATTGTTCGACCTTTTTCCGCTTGATCCGCGTGCGCCAATAGATGGAATCGGGTTTTGCTTGAAAAAGGGAGGCAAGAGTTTCCATCACAAGATCGTAGAGATCTGCACGAGGCTCATCGCTCTCACGTGTACTTGTGAAATAATGGATGCAAAAACGGCCATCATAGAAATCGATTGCGAGAGGATATTCTTTGATATCCCGATCGTAGATCCGGAAGCAATTGGTTTTCGTCCGATTGGCCCATTTTTTCAAATGGAGATAGTTTTTGCGCACCCGATTTTTAAAAGGGGCGCTTTTATCTTCGTTATCAGCAATGAGAGGTAAGAGCATTAGTCTGTAAGAAGCTCGCTTGCGATGTCTTTGGCGAGTTTACCATCGACTGCACTATTCAGCTTGATCACGCCCTTCATCACCAACCCTAAATCTCTTTTGGTTTTAGCTCCCGATTCTGCAATTGCTTGCTCAACAAGTCGTTTAGTCTCTTCAGCGGACGGAGCTTTTGGCAAAAACTCTTGAATGATCACAAGCTCAGCTTTTAAGGGTTCTGCAATATCTGGGCGATTGAGCTCTTGTGCTTGGTTGAGAGCTTCCTGAATACTTCCATAGTAGGTTTTAAAGATCTTAATCACTTCTGCATCAGGAAGATTGGCGCGTGCATCCACTGCCATCACTTTGGATTTGAGCATGCGCAGCGTTATAAGCCTGACTTGATCACGGCTTTTCATCGCCGCTTTGATCCCTTCATTGATTTGTTCTATGATTGTCATATTTTTGATCCTTTTTTTTGTAAGCTTATCAAAACTTCAAATCGAGCACCAGAGGTTTAATTCTTCTCTATTCCCCAAAAGGATATTTTCATCATCATCTTGCTTATCCTGCCGCTTACGATCCTGTCTATCATGTTATTTCCTTTAGACAAAAAAACATGATAGACAGGATTGTAAACGGCAGGATAAGTATGAAAATTGTATTTTAATCAGGAATAGTTTAAACTAACTGATTAAACTTTAGGAATTAAAATGTCTGTGAAACCTTGCAATTCAACAAATACATCTCAGCAAAACTGGACTAAAAAAAATGCACGGAAAAGGCGTTCCGAGAAGTGCTGGCAGAAAAAGCGCAATCGCTCGCAAACAATTATTTTGACCGGAAAAATGCTTATCCTCATGACATGCAAGTTTTGCTCACAGGATTCTGGTATGCAAATGATTACTTTGAAGCGCTGACATTTCATAAGCAACAACCGCGGATCGATCATTTTAAAAAACGTGGCGATTTTTTTCACGGTCTTCCTCCCAAAGGGTTTGTCCAAGGGACTAGCGAAGAGTCTTACACAGGGAAAATCTGGCATTATCAAATTGCTGACAATGTTTCTGCCACAACAGCTCTTTCAAACATCAAAGAAACACTTTGTTTTATCGATTGCCTAATGATGTTAGAAATCGCTTACTACGAAACATTTTTGCATGTTTTTGGATCCACATGGTTTGATTCCTTTTTTGGTCCCCAAACAAAAAATGCCCTGAAACTTGCCCCACATTTGGGTTCAACTCCCTTAGCGCCATTTGTTGACGATCACCAAACAACAAATACACTTGTTGGGGATATTGTCTATTTCCGCAATCCTCCCATGTATTCCTATCGACATATCAACGGGGAATCGAAAGGTTTTTTCACGATGTGTATTCAGAAAGGAGAAGCTCCTTTATTGACTTTTCTTGGATCTCGCCCAGAAGGTGCTACAGAAGAGGGAATGCTTGAGCTGTGTGTAGAGGAATTTAACAGAGAACCTCTCCCTCCTTGCACAATATGCACCCCTGAACTTGAGAAAAAAATTTTAGAGGGTATATTCTCCAAGAATCCCGAAAGAACTGTCCTTGAGCACAATGTGATGCTCGAACGGGCAAAAACCACACAAATAGATAAGAAGCAATTAGTGCGAGTTCATGAAAATGATCCTGCAATTGCCGGTCGAAACCCTTATGTTTTTTGTCCCAAAATAGCCTCGATCCGTAAACTTTTCCGCAAATAACAGTCTTAGGTTAACGAAGAGTTTTGGAAGGAACAATTTCTTTGGGCATGGTTTATATGTGCCCTTTAGTTTGTAAATTCGCCTGAATATTTGTTAGCCCCGCTTTGGGGGTGGGGGGGTGACTTGGTCTAAGCTTTTCAATATCAGCAAGTCTACTATTGCCAAACAAGCTAATTTCCCATCCTTTTTCCCATCCTTGCGGCGAAAATCTACTTTTATGAAAAAAGCGGTGACAAGTCACCTCACTCCAAAAAAAATCTAGTTTGATGAAAAAAAACGGGGCAAAAAAAAAGAGGACAACTTTTGGTTGTCCTCCTAACATAAAACTTGCATTTACAACTTGGTTTACAGTAATGAACCAAAGAGATCGCCGAATCTGTAGTTCAACAGAACGCGGCCGAGCCATAAGGAATCACTACGTGAGAAACGGAAAGGCAATGTTTGTGCAGGTGCTGCAACTCCGTTAGTAACTTCACCAACAGTTGCTAAAACACGGTGGTTTCTTCTATCGAACTGAACGTAGAGAACTTCAACTCCTACGCTCCAGTTGCACCATACGAGAAACTCAGCACCAACACCACCTACCCAACCGGCAGAATGACGTTTGTGATTGCAACGGCCAACGTTGTCTGAATTGATCCACCATCTGTCGCGTCCGCCAGCCCATGCTCCACCAAGTGTCACATAAACTAATGAATCGCAAACTGCTAAGCCAGCACGGGCTCTAACAGTTGTCAGCCACTCGTTACGGTGGTGACGACGGCAGAAAGTTGAGCTAACACTTCTGCAATGAGAATCTCTGTGATGAGTATCTGCCCAATCCCAATCCCATACAACGCCGAACACTTTGTTGCAGCACTGCCAGTCGTAACCGATCTGGAGGCCTGCTTCCCAACCTGTATTTACTGTTGTAAATCCTGATGGGGAAAAAATCAAAGGTGTAGCAGCGGGATTAAGGAAGGCTGATAAAAAGCCATCAATATCGTTACGGTGAGCAGTATGGCTAATAGCGCCAACGTTACCACCGACATAAAATCCGTTAAAATCTGGTCCACAGCAGCATGAGTCGAACTGAGGTCCATAACAACAACTGTCCGCTTGTGCAGAGGACATTGTTAACATTCCAAGTGCAAGTGCACATGCTAAAAAAGTCTTCTTCATCGCTTATCTCCTGAAAAGCATTTCTAATCTGAATGTATCAAAACTAGTTTTTTTATGGAAAATTATTTTGTGTCGAAACGCCAGAAGATTCTTGTTTTTTTTTCTGAATTTGTGCGCGAAAATTTCTTGCTGATTCATCATCAATCTCTTGCGTACAATTTTGTGCGTGCGCATCGCAC
>CAZPPS010000009.1:9447-75529 GCA_964588495.1 uncultured bacterium
TCTTGCTGATTCATCATCAATCTCTTGCGTACAATTTTGTGCGTGCGCATCGCACGTGATTTTTTTTTGCAAAAGCTGTCACAAATAGTCATCAAATGCAAATTCAGAAAAAAATCTGCACCCATTTGCATCAAAAATGCATGCAAAATTATGTGTAAACGGATACGTTCAAATTTTTGGAGGAGGCAATTTTATGACAAAACAATTACTGCCATGCGATGCAAAACTTGCAGGAACATTTCACCTTGGAAACGAACTGGCTGCATACAGAATGGGTTTTGGAGCCATGCGTTTGACCGGAACAAATGTTTGGGGAGAACCTAAAAATCCCGATGATGCGCGCATACTACTGAAAAAAGCGCTCGAATTTGGAATCAATTTCATCGACACAGCAGATTCATATGGACCCGAAGTTTCTGAAAACTACATCGCGCAAGCTCTTTATCCTTATCCCAAAGAGCTCATCATTGCCACCAAAGGGGGAATTTTGCGACCAGGACCTGATATGTGGGTCCCTTGCGGAAAACCTGAATATATCATTCAGTGTGTTGAAATGAGTTTACGCAGATTGCGTTTGGATCAGATCGATTTGTATCAACTCCACGCAATTGATCCAGAAATCCCTCTAGAAGAAACTCTTGAGGCGCTTAAATTGATGCAGAAACAAGGAAAAATTCGTTTTATCGGACTTTCAAACGTTTCTGTTTCTGAAATTGAAAGGGCGCAAAAAATTGTCAAAATTGTCTCTGTCCAAAACAGATACAATATTGGAGAGCGTCAATCAGAAGACGTGTTGAAGTATTGTGAAAACCATCATTTGGCGTTTATTCCCTGGTTTCCGATTGCCAGCGGCAATTTGGCACGCGCGGGTGGCCCATTAGAAAAAGTGGCCAAAAGTAAAGGCGTTACACAATCGCAAGTCGCGTTGGCATGGCTTCTGAATCATTCTAAAGTGTGTATCCCAATTCCTGGAACATCTCACGTAGAACATCTTGAAGAGAATATTGCGGCTTCGTCGCTGAAATTAACCGAAGAGGAGATGCGTCATTTGGGAGGGTAGACTATTTACCGAACAATCGAGCACGGGCACGTTTTTAAGCATGGCAATTGTTGCCAATATTCTTCATGATAAAATCCACGCGGTCCTCAACCGTGGTTTTGGGAAGCTCTAAAAGCTCAAAACCATATTCGGCATAAACTTTGACAATTCCCTGATAGACAGTGATTGCCTCTTCAAAGGTTTGTTTTCTTTCGTTGTCATTGCAAAAAATTTCCTCCCAAGGAGGCGTTACAAACACTTTTTTGTTGTAGGAAAGCATGCGGACAGCTTCATGAAGCTCTTCAGAACGCTCTGATTTTGTGCGCCTCTCGTAAGCAATCAAATCAAAAATGCTCCGATCGAAAAAAGTCACAAAGTCACTCTGAATCACTGCTTGTCTATAAGAGGCAAGGGCATGCTCAAGCAAAAGTTCCCGGTAAACCGCGATATTATTCCAGGGAACAGCATCCCCGCCAGAGCGCATTTGTTGCTGGATGATTGAACGCGCTCCTTCTTCGACACAGACGAAGCCCATTTTTCTCAAAGCTTCGATCACAGTTGTTTTTCCGCCACCCGGTCCACCTGTGATGATATAGAAATTCTCACCCATTAAAGCTATCTCTTAATTTACCTCCATTAATATAAGCGGAAACGGGAGTTTTGGTCTAGAAACCTGATGGCCCTATAAATCAGTAGAAGTTTTTTCAAACTCAATCTTGGTTTTTTCAAACAATTCATAAAGTTCGTAGAGCTTAGCTTCCAGATCCTCGATCTGCTTTTGCCTGAGCCCAAAAGTTTTCAAAAAAATGGGCGCAACTTCCCCTGTTTCCAAAAGCGTCTGGTCCTTTTTTTGCTCCGCTTCGAGAGCAGCCAACTCTTTTTCACACGAATTGATTTGAGTCTGAACCGGTTTTAAAGCAGCAGATCTTGCAGCTACCCATTCTGCTCTTTCTCTCCGGTTATTTTTTGAACTTTCTTTGATCTCTTTCCCTTTTTTCTCCTCTTCCCAGCCTATTTTTTCCAAAAATGTATCGTAATCATAAGAAATAGCTGTCTGGGTCGATTCATTGCACAAAATGAGCGTGTCAAAGCCCAGGCGTCTTAAAATCAGCTCACTATGCGTCACAATGATAATAGCGCCAGAAAAAGCTTCTAGCGCGTCAATCAACGCTTCAATAGATTCTATATCCAAATGATGTGTGGGCTCGTCCAAAAGGAGCAAATTGCAAGGTTTTGCCAAAATTTTTCCGAGAAGAACACGACTTTTTTCTCCTCCCGAAAGCGTGCCGATTTTCTTTTCAGAAAGAGGGCCGCTAAATAGCATCAAACCGGCAATCGCCTTTACATCGGAATAGCTTAAGTCACCCCCTCCAAGAGCAATTTCCTGTTCAATGGTATGATCATTTTGGAGCCGTGAGACATGTGTTTGCCCAAAATAGCCGATGTTGAGTTGTCCAGCCGGAATCACTTCCCCAACTTTTGGTAAAAGATCACCGCCGAGCAAACGTAAAAGGGTTGATTTTCCTCTTCCGTTTTTGCCAATGATCGCAATTCTCTCCCCTTTTTGCACTTCCAGTGAAAAATTGCGAATCAAGGGAGCTTCTGTGTATGAAAAAGAGAGGTTTTTGGCTTCCAGCAACTTTTTCCCGGCAAATGGGGCTTCCTGAAAAGCAAAAGACAGCGACAAAAGCGCGTTGAGTTTTTCCAAAACAGGTTCTTTGGCAAGCAGCTTCATTTTGGACCTTGCTTGGGTCGCTTTTGTGGCTTTTGCCCCAAAACGCTCCACAAACTGCTCTACACGTTCTTTTTTCTTATCTTGCTTCAAGCGTGTTTTTTCATGGACCTCTTCTTCCAAAAGAATCTGCTGGAAAAAAGCGATCGAGGAACCCTTCATCTTCCTGACTTTTTGCCGATGAATGCCAATCGTGTGCGTTGTGAGATTGTCCATAAAATCGCGATCGTGAGAAACTAAGATGAACTCTCCTTGCCACTTACGTAAGAATTGGGTCAACCAACGCAGCGAAAGTATGTCAAGATAGTTAGCAGGCTCATCCAAAAGAAGGCAATCGGGCTCGGAAATTAAGACTTTTGCTAAATGTAAACGTAAATGAAAACCTCCTGAAAAGGTATTTGGAGGCATTTGAAGATCTTTGTCTGTAAAGCCCAAGCCGAACAGAATTTTTTCAGCCTTGTAGACATGATCTTTTTCTTGTGGCGGAAGCGCCAAAAGAGCTTCTTCTAGCAACGTATTTTGCGTAAATTTGATATGTTGCTGCAAAAACCCCAGTTTATAATTTTTGGGTACAGTGATCGTTCCCTTATCGGGTTGCATCTCCCCATCGAGAAGGCGCAAGATGGTCGATTTACCCGAACCATTACGCCCGATCAGGCCACATTTTTCCCCTTTTTGGATCGAAAACGAGACATCTTCAAAAAGGGGATGGCCCAAAAAGGCTAAAAAAACTTCATCAAATTGGATCATTGATTTACTAGATATTGAAAAACTGAGGCATGCTGAAAGAACGTTTTAAGCGTCGATTCTGCATAGCAGACATAAAGATGCCCATCTTTTTCAATAAAGTCCAAAAAAAGTGCTCGCTCGCTTGCATTTTGTGCAAAACCATGTGTGGGATCTTCGACTTGAGATGAGCGCTTTCCGCGGCACAAATAAGCTTTTCGATCTTTTGAAACATTCAATTCTTCGAAACGGCCATCCAGGATGTTGAGATGGGCTGAAATGATCTCATCCACACTTAAGGCGCTGAGTTCAAAGGCTCGTACATCCAGATAAAACGGGAGGCCCAGTTCTGTTTCGCCTAAGTAAAGGCGCTTTAAAATCTTAAAAGGCGCGACCCGCTCACTCTCTGTGCCGCAAATGCACAAAACATTGTAGAGTTGGTCAGGAAAAGCAAAAGGAATGGAGCCTTGAAGGGGCAAAAGTTTGTTCATTAACAGAGCTGTCAGCTCCCCTTCTGAGATCCCGTTGAGATTTTTACAGAGCGCGCGCACTCTTTCAATATCGCGCACAATTTCAAGGGCTCCCCCCTGCACTTTAGGCTGGACGTGGAGCCATGGGTTCTGCTGAGTGATCAGAACGGGGGCGGGCACATCTGGTTTGACATGTGTTTGATGGCTAACTGTATTTTTTTGAGTGACAGCTACCCAGCGCAGCACAATAAATGAGAGTGCGCAGACCAAAAAACAAAGGGATTGAACTTTTTTTCGTTGCGATACAGTTTTCACATAACCTCGGCAGCTAAAGCGGCAAGTGGGGAGCGCTCTGTTTTTTCCATAAATACATGTCCATATAGCTTGGATTCCTTGAATTTCGCAACTACATAGGTGAGGCCGTTGGAATTTTTATCCAAATAGGGATTGTCAATCTGCGTAGGATCCCCTGTAAGAACGACTTTAGTATCGGTTCCTGCTCGTGAAATAATCGTTTTGACCTCATGAGGAGTCAAATTTTGCGCTTCATCGATGATCATAAACATCTTGGGCAAAGATCTACCGCGGATATAAGTGACAGCTTCCATCTCCAACTTCTTGCTTTCAGTTACCCAGCGGAGCGTTTCATTGGGATCGTGGGCTGCCGATTCACACAAAAACTCCAGATTGTCATAAATGGGCTGCATCCAGTGGATCAATTTTTCTTCCTTTAGGCCAGGCAGATATCCAATGTCCCTACCAAGAGGAACAATCGGGCGGCTCACGAGTATCCGATTGTAGATATTTTCGTCAAAAACCTTCCGCAAAGCAGCTGCTAAGGCAAGCAACGTTTTTCCTGTCCCTGCAGGACCTATGAGCGTAATGAGCTTCACATCATCGCGCAAGAGCAAATCCAGGGCACATCTTTGTTCCACATTGAGAGGATTAATCCCCCAGACAGACGGTGGAAGGGGTAACAAGGAGACAACTTGCTTGAGCTTGGGATCATATTTGCCCACTGCAGACGAATGGTACTCTGAGGTCATCAGACAGTATTCGTTAGGGAAAAATGGCTCAACCCCGTTTAGGGAAAGATCGACTTTGCCATCTTTAAAAAACAGATCAATTGAGTGTTTGTCAAGCTCGAGTTTGCGGTAACCCCTATAGAGAAGATCGTAGTTATATTTTAGATTTTCATAATCTTCTGAAGCCATACCCATGGCCTGGGCTTTGATGCGCATGGCCAGATCTTTTGAGACAAAAACCACTTTTTCACCTTTGTCGAAAAGGAAAAAAGCGGCCATGAGAATACGGTAGGAAATACTAGAGAGATTCAATGCAAAATTTGGGCTGAAATGGCTTTTAATTTCGATTTGAATGCGGATTGTGCATCCAGTGGGCAACGTAACCCCTGTATGCAGGTCTCCTGAGCCCATTTTTTTCAGAGAATCAAAATAGGCAAGAACACTCCGGGCATTTTTTCCCCGCTCATCGCGAAAACGCTTGATCTCGGCAAGCTCTTCAAAAACTCCAAGAGGGATAACAACGTCATTATCACCAAAAGCTTCGGGTGCTGCTGGATCATGTAGCAAAACGTTCGTGTCGATTACAAAGGTTTTTCTGGTCATTAGCGCTCTCTTTTTATTCCAATATCGCCTATATATGATTTCTTGGAAAAAAGAGGCAATTGAATAAAATTAGCAGTCGAAGATTTCGAATGCTAAAAAGAGGTTGCCCAAAATCAAGCATTTTTAGTACACTATTGTATAGATTCTTGAAACAACAGAAGAGTTGGCTACCATGAAAGTAAAAATTGATGAAAAATTAATTTGTATTCCTCCTTATATTTCGACAACTTGGGAGCAAGTCATATTTCTTCAATCCGAAGAAGATGACCAAACCCACCTTTTCACCTTAATTCTTCATTTAACGGATGGTAAAGAAGTCCGCATTCCTAGCCTTGACTCCTCTCTGGTCGATATCGCCTTTGCCGCCCACATAAAGTCTTTGGAAAGAAAAGGAGCGCCCGCATCTGCTGCACGTAATCCTGATAATTCAAAAGCTTTAGGCAATATACTCCAGCAGCTTACCGGCCTTTCAAGCGATCAAATCGCCAATATGCCCATCAAATTTGGAATTGCTGGCATGGAAGGCTTGCCCGGCATGGAAGTTCTTCAACACACTCAAAATCAGTCTGACTCGCCTGAAATGCCCGCTGAAGTAGTAGAGAAAATTTCAGGCATGATCAAGATGATGACAAATGGCGATGTTGCCTCATTTCCAAAGCCAGAGCCTCATTGCAACTGCCCCCATTGCCAGGTTGCTAGATCCATACATGGCATTTCAAAAATGGAAACTCCACAAGAGCCCGAAGTTGCTATCTCGGAAGAAGATTTAAGATTCCGCGACTGGGATATTACACAAAAAGCGGACCAACTCTATTGCGTCACCAATCCTTTGGATCCGCAAGAGCAGTACAATGTCTTTTTGGGAACTCCTGTGGGATGTACTTGTGGGACCGCTCATTGTGAGCACATAAAAGCAGTTCTGTATAGCTGATCCCGTGCCCGTGCCCGCCCGTTTCCCGATCGGGCCCGGGCACGAGATTGTTGTTATGACGACATTTCCCTTGACCAAATTCGAAATGTCGCTTAAAAACGTGGGTAAAAACTCTTTCTCCAGGAGAAATTACCTATGTTCAAGCATCCTTTGTTGCTTTCTATATTTTTTCTAACAGCTTCTTTGCACATTCAGGCTCAGGATATCGGGGCCTATGAAAACAACCTTCCCTTCACAGGCGCTGTCAAAGCTTCTAAAGTGAGAATGCGTGTGGCTCCCAATCTTGATGGCCATGTCGTGCGCGAAACAGCAAATGGAGAGATGTTTATTGTCACATCCGAGATCAATGACTACTACTCTATCATTCCGCCGAAAGATGCTAAGGGATTCGTTTTTAGAACTTTCATTTTAGATGGAACTGTAGAAGCCGAGCGTGTCAATGTGCGCCTTTATCCCGATATTGACGCTCCTGTTGTAGGCCAATTCAACACAGGCGATAAAGTGACATGCGTTGTGAGCGATGTGAATAACAAATGGCTGGAAGTGAACCTTCCGGAAAACAGCCGTTTCTATATTGCAAAGGAATACATTGAACATAAAGGACCTGTGGAACTTTTTGCAGCCACAGAAAAAAAGAGAGCCGAAGCGATTCATTGCCTAAGCGCAGCCTCTTTATTTGCACAGGCAGAAATTCAAAAGCCCTTTGAGCAAATCGATCTTGAACGTGTCACGGAAAGATTCCACCAAATCGAAAGAGATTACCATGAATTACCATCGATTGTGGCTCAAGTGCGCGAAGCAACACAAGTGATTCAAGATGTTTATGTTCAGAAAAAAATTGCCTTCATCGAAGGGAAAACCAGTTTTGGCAGAGCAGGCCTTGAAAAATTGAGCCAATACAACGAAGAGGGAACGACCGCTACTATTTTTGACGAACAGGACGTTACAGACAAAATGAATGCCTGGCAGCCTCTGGAAGAATCTTTTTATCACCTTTGGGTTGCTGTCAATGGCGAGAAGGGATTGAACGAATTTTATGCAGATGCAGAGCAGTCTGCGACGGTATTAACAGGCGTTGTAGAGCCATATACCCGTCCTGTTAAAAATAGACCGGGCGATTTTATTTTGAAGGTGGGCTCCCTTCCTGTGGCGTTTCTCTACAGCACACGGGTTAATTTGGAGAAAATGGTAGGGCAAAAGATTACCGTTTTAGCCACTCCCCGTCCCAACCATAATTTCGCCTTCCCCGCCTATTTTGTCATCTCTGTCGAGTAACCTTAAACTAATCCCAGGCCTTCTTTAGGCCTGGGATAATTTTGCTTATGCCATTTGTTCGCCTTTTTTCTGCCGCTTTTGTAGGTCTGGAAGCACTTCCGGTGGAGGTAGAGGTCGATCTTGAGCCAAAAGTTGGCATGGTGCGCATTGTGGGACTTCCCGATGCCGCTGTCAAAGAGTCGAAAGACCGTGTTTTGCATGCAATTAAGAATAGCAACTATAGCGTCGATGAAATCACATGCACGATTCACCTTGCGCCTGCTGAAATCAAAAAAGTGGGGGCATTTTACGACCTTCCCATCGCTTTGGGCATCTTACAAGGAATCCGAGCTTTCCACTCCAGCACTCTCGATCAGTACTTAATCGGGGGAGAACTTGGGCTAGATGGAGAAATTCGCCCCATTTTTGGGAGTTTATCTTTGAGTTTGCTTGCCCAACAGTTGGGCAAAAAAGGAGTCGTGCTTCCACTTGCTAATGCCAAAGAGGCAGCTCTTGTCCCCGGTTTAGAAATCATTGGACTTCAAAATTTAAAAGAGGCAATCACCTTTTTTAAACTGGGACATGCCCCCAAATATGCACCCGAACCAATTGAATTTAAAGAAGCCCAATGCTTAGTGGATATGAAAGATATTCGGGGGCAGATTCACGCCAAAAGAGCTCTTGAAATCGCAGCGGTTGGAAATCACAATGTGCTGATGCAAGGGGCACCAGGTTCTGGCAAATCGATGCTGTCAAAGGCTTTCATTGGGATTTTGCCTCCCCTCACGCTCAATGAGGCTCTTGAGGTCACAAATATCTACTCTCTATCGGGCAATGGAAGTGATTTGATCAAAACGCGCCCTTTGCGCTCCCCACACCACACGATCAGTTATGCTGGAATGGTAGGTGGAGGCTCTTATCCAAAACCGGGAGAGATTTCACTTGCCCATAGAGGTGTTCTTTTTCTTGATGAGCTCTGTGAATTTTCAAGGGCAACTCTTGAAGTTTTAAGACAGCCCCTCGAAGATAAAGTCATTACGGTGAGCCGCGCAGGACAAAAAATCACTTTCCCCACAGATTTTATCTGCATTGCGGCGATGAATCCCTGTCCTTGCGGCTTTTTAGGCCACCCTGAGAAGGTTTGCCGGGATAGCCAAAAACAAATCGACCAATACCGGAGAAAAATCTCAGGCCCATTCCTGGACAGAATTGACATTCAACTCGACGTCTCACCTGTTGCCTATGAAGACATCATGAGCTCTTCCCAAGCCGAAACCTCAGAAACCATCCGCAAACGGGTAGAGCATGCCCAAGCAATCCGTTCCTCTATCTCAAGAGAGCTGGATGAACCCTGCAGGCTGCTCATGAAAGAAGCCTTCGATACTCTCAGTATCTCCGCACGCGCCTTCAACCGTATTGTCAATGTGGCCCAAAGCATCGCCGCCCTCGACAATAGCGCCACCATTTGTGATGCTCACCTCCTCGAGGCCCTCTCTTACAGAAAGCAATAGTCCCAACCTTCCGTCCCCGTGCCCGTGCCCGGGAAGTAAATGGGCCTAATAACTCATCTTGTCGAGTTTGACTTTGCCGCGGAAAAGACGGTAGATGAAGATGCTGTAGCCAAAAACAGCTGGCAGGCCAATCGCCACGATAATTGCGAGGACTATGAGAGTTTTTTCGGAAGCAGCAGCGGTCACGATAGAGATGCTATTTTGCTCAGGAAGGTATGAGGAGCGGATCAGCTGCGGAAAAGTGCCGATTGCAAAAAGAACCAGCAATAAAGCAATGTTTAGGCAAGAGCCGATGAAAGCAAAGCCATAACGTTTGTGGTGTATTTCGCGGGGAATATTTGCAATCACAAACATGTTGGCAAGGGCAATTAACAAAAGGTAGGGTCGCTCACGGATATTGACCACCATATGTTCCTGATAAATGAGCGTGACCACTGTAGTGATGGCGTAGGTCATGATGAAAAAAATCATGCAAGGTCTGACCCAATCGATAACCTTGGCCTGTAAATCCCCTTCTGTTTTCATCACGAGATAGATCGTCCCATGCATCATAAAAAGAGCCAGTGTTAAAATGCCGACAATGACCGGATAGGGGCGAAAAAAAGTAGAGACGAGAGTCCCAATGTAGTTGTGATCACTATCCAAAGGGATTCCCTGGATCAAATTGCCAAGGGCTGCACCCACAGAAACTGCAATCCCAACACTTGCGAGGAAAAACAAGACATCCCAGCTGCTGCGCCACCAAAGCATAGGTCTTTTGCTCCGAAATTCGATGGCAACTGCCCGGAAAATGAGGGCAAAAATCAGAAGTGTCAGAGGGATATAAAACGAAGATAACAAAGTCGCATAGGCCAAAGGAAAGCCCGCGAGCAAGCCCCCAATTAAGACGACAAGCCATACTTCATTGCCATCCCAAACAGGGCCGATGGCATTCAAGAAAAGCCTGCGCTCTTCATCTTTTCGGGCAAACAAATGGAGCGCTCCTACTCCCAAATCAAAGCCATCGAGCATGGCATAACAGATGACTGACGCAATAATGATCACATACCAAAATACGATTAAAGAACTCATGATGTCTGCTCACTTATGTACCGATCTTGATTCCGGTATTCCTCCGAATCTCCAACTTCAGGCCCATCTTTGATTTTTCGATCGAGCAAATAAATGAACAAAATGAAAATCAGCAAATAGATCAAGGAGAAAAGGGCTAACGAAAAAATGACCTGTCCCGGTTGGATATTTGGCGAAACACCCTCTTTTGTTAAAAGGACATTATGGACAACCCAAGGCTGTCTTCCAATTTCTGCAGAATCCCATCCCAGCTGATTGCCAATTTCGGGGAAAATGACGGAAATGACCAAAAAACGGAGTGTCCATTTGCTCTCAAGGATTTTTTTCCTCTTCCAGGCAACGAGTCCAAAAACGACACCTAGAAGCATTAAGCCCCACATGAAAATCATCCCGTGATAGGTCTGGAAGACGATTGGGACATTGGGCCATAGCTCTCTAGGAAATTGATCGAGCCCAGGAACCGGTTCACGAAAATTGCGGAAGGTTAAGAATGAAAGGAGCCCCGGAATTTGGATTCCCCAAACTTTTTTCTCCTTCGCATTCACGGCGCCAATGACCCACATCGGAGTAGGCGTCTCGGTTGTGTAAACACCTTCAAAGGCAGCCAATTTGATGGGTTGATTGACCGCCACACCACGGGCGGTTGAATCTCCAGAAAAGCCCTGAAGGATGATACAAACGGCAGCTACAACCATTCCCATTTTAAAGCAACGCGTTGCAACATCGAGATGGATTTTTTTTATTAGATAGTAAGCGCTCACACTAAGAACAAGAAAAGCTCCTGTAAGCCAGGCTGCGACAATTACGTGGACGAGCCTATCTTGCGAGGAAGGATTATTGAGCACAGCCCAAAAATTTTCGATTACCGCATGACGGGCAGCTCCTTCCCCCTCGATGGCATGTCCTGCTGGGGTTTGCATCCAGGAATTTGCAATCACGATCCAGACACCGCTGAAGTGAGCGCCAACAGTGACCATCACCGTTGCAAAAAAATGCATTTTAGGGCCCACACGGTTCCAGCCGAAAAGAAGGATTCCTAAAAAGCCCGATTCTAAAAAGAAGGCAAAAATCCCTTCAGCCCCCAGAATGCTCCCAAAAACGTTTCCCACAAAACGGGAAAACGTGGCCCAATTGGTTCCAAAACCAAAAATCTGCACAAGTCCCGTGGCGACTCCCACTGCAAAAATGAGGGCAAAGATTTTTACCCAAAAATGGGTCATTCTTTCATAGACAGGATTTTTCGTGACAAGATAGGCCCCTTCCATAATGACAAGCATCAGCCCCAAACCAATGCTCAGCGGAGGAAAAAGATAATGGAAAGAGATATTCAAACCAAACTGTATACGAGAGAGTAGTAAGGCATCCATAGCTTCATTTCCATCTTATAAAAAAGGGTACTATGGGACAGAAATGAAAAAAAAACAACAGTATCCATGAAGATATTGTCAACAAGTCAGCCTGCCAATACAATTCCCGCAAACGACTCGCAAGAGAAAAACATGACTTTTCTACACACGCTTATTCCTTTGATCGAAGTGATCATCATCTGGGTCATGTTTAACTATCTGCTCAAGTTTTTTTGGGGAACCCGGGCGATGGATGTCGTTTTGGGCTTCTTGGCCTTTCTTTTTATTTTTTTCCTCGCCAGCTGGTTTGCCTTTCCGGTCCTTGAAAAACTCCTCATTGGGATCATTAACGTCCTTGTTTTGGCAGTCATCATCATTTTCCAACCCGAATTACGCCTTGCCCTTTCAAAATTGCGTATACGAGGAAAAAAATACCGAGAAATTCATGAGTTTGACAACTTTTTAGAAGGTCTTGTCAATTCCGTTTACAAACTCTCTGAAAAGCAGATCGGCGCCTTGATTGTTCTCGAAAATCAAGATTCTTATGAAGAATACTCAAGCTCTGCAGTGCAGATGAACGCTGCTTTTTCACCCGAGCTTTTGGAAACAATCTTCATGACAACAACCCCTTTGCACGATGGAGCCGTTGTCATTAGAGGAACAACGATTGTGGCAGCCGGCACCATTTTACCCCTTGCGCAAGAGACAGCTCAACTTGCAAAATCGATGGGAACCAGGCATAGAGCAGCTCTTGGAGCCTCTCAAAAAACAGATGCTTTGATCATTGTGGTTTCAGAAGAAACGGGAAAGGTTTCCATTGCACGCGACGGCATTCTTACACGGGGCATTAAAATCGACCGTTTCAGGGGCATTGTCCGTAGCATT
The DNA here is from genome assembly GCA_964588495.1 of uncultured bacterium. Lineage (GTDB taxonomy): Bacteria > Chlamydiota > Chlamydiia > Chlamydiales > JAAKFR01 > CAVPKN01. The sequence continues at coordinate 22,041 of CAZPPS010000009.1, forward strand.
TTCACACCGCCCGACTTGACCCGGCGCTTTAAACTATGGGGATGGCGGTAATGAGAGCTATTTTAACACGCATTTTCATCAAACATTGGCCACGAAAGCTTGTCGCGCTCACCACCGCAATTATTGTGTGGTTTTTGGTCAACCAAACCATCACAGTCACCCGCACTATCGCAGATGTGCCCGTCAGAGTGATCAATCTTCCTCCCGATAAAACAGTTTTAGGCCTCCTTCCTAATGGGCTTTTAAATAAACGGATTGCCATTACAGTTTCAGGAAAAAAATCGACAATCACCGATTTACATCCTACAGATCTCGAAGTGACCATCAATGCTGAAGGGCATAAAGAGAGCTGGATTGCATCAATTTCAAAAAGAAACCTGGTCAGTTTGAATCCCGCTTTCGATCTTAATAAAGATATTTCTGAAATGAGCGCCAACGACATCTTTATTAAATTGAGCAAACTGGTCACTGACGACATTCCTGTGACCATCACCAAGCCTGTGGGTGATCCTCCAAAGGGATACCAGTTTCTTGAAATCTGGCCGCGGTATTTAACTCAAAAGGTGAGTGGCCCTGAAGAGCAAATCCGTGAGCTCAAACAAAAGGGCATTGAGCTTACTTTTAACCTGAATAGGATCGCTCAAACAGACCTGGACACTCTCTATGAAAGGCACAAAAGAGATGAAATTTACTTTTTGGTCCCCGATGCCTGGAAAAAAGTGGCCATTCCATTTAAAGATAATGCCCTAGAGCCCCTGAATGATCCAAGAGCCGATTTGCTCCGTATTGATTTCCTTAAAAAGGAACTCATTTTCTTGGGAGCCGATATGCCCATTACCATTTTCTTTCCCATCAAATATAGCCAAACAATCAACCCCCAAACCTACTCTTTGGCAGCAGCTGATATAATCCAGAAGAGAAATGGACTTAAAAGACTGACAGTTCCCCTTTATGTACGTGATGTATCGACTCTCTTTCTCGATGTTGTCCGCGATAATCTCCTTCTCGTGATTGTGGCAGCTCCCAAAAACGTCCAGGAGACTCTTTATTGGTCGATACAAGTGATCGATACCAAAAACCTTGAGGATGCCTTTGTCAAAGCCTCCTTTGAGCAGGCAGATGAAAAATACACTGAAGAGAGCTTCACCAAATATAGCGAGCAAGCCATCCGCTATCGATTCCGGGAATATGTCAATAAACTGGTTGTATTCACTGAGGATGGTAAACCTTTCCAAATGAAAGCAGAGCTGGATGCCAACACAGTCAACCTCATTTTGGAGTAATTTGTATCCTTGGCGACTCTGACGGCACAAACTTGCTTATTTTTAAACACAAAGACACAAAGGCACAAAGAAATAGTATTCTTTCCCTCTCTGTGTTCTCTGTGTCCTCTGTGGTTTTATAAATTCCCCCCGCAGTGTTTTTGCAAATAAGGTTTCGGGAAAAATAAAAAACCACAGAGAACACAGAGAACACAGATAAGAAAAAAACTATCTCTTTCTATCTTCGTGTCTTTGTGTCTTTGTGTTTAAAAAAAGCGCAGACTTAGGTCGCGTACGCTAGTTACGACGGAAAAACAATAATGAAAGTCACATTTTTAAAGAGTAGAGCCAACTTTCGAGGGGGGCTGGAAAAGTATACGCGGCAGCTGATTCAGGCTTTTGTTGAAAAAGGGTGCGAGGTTACCTTGTTGACAACCGGAGAGCCTCCGCAGATCCCTAAGATGCGTGTCCACTCCCTTGCTCCCAATTCGAAGCTGGCCGTCTTCCACCTCAGCCGCTTTGACACACTTTGCAGAAAGTGGCTCCAAGAGCATCCTCAAGATGTGATTTTTGGGATGGAGCGGACAAGCCTCCAAACTCATTACCGCGCAGGAAGTGGTGTGCACGCGATTTATCTGCAAAGACGGGCACTTGTGGATTCTTTTTGGAAAAAATGCACGTTTGCCCTCAATCCTCTCCATCGGAAAGTCCTCTCTATTGAGAAAAAAACCTTCGAAGACCCTAATCTGAGAGTGTTATTTACCAATTCTCACATGGTCAAAAATGAAATCCTAACGACCTACAAGACAGATCCTTCCAAAATTGAAGTGGTCCATAACGGCGTAGAGTGGCACAAATGGCAAACCCCCTTTGAAGAAACTTTTGCTCAAAAAAGAGGATCTCAAATCGAACTTCTTTTCATCGGCAACGGCTACAAGAGAAAAGGACTTCTTTTTTTGCTCAATGCTTTGGCCCACATCCCCGAAGATTTCCATCTGACAGTCGCAGGTAAAGACAAAAACCCTGCCTTTTTTGAAGAAACAGCAACCCGATTGGGACTCCAAAGAAAGGTCTCATTCATTGGCTCCCAACAAAATTTGCTTCCCGCCTATCAGAAAGCAGATATCCTTGTGATTCCTTCCCTCTATGATCCGTTTGCCAATGTGACAGTGGAGGCCTTAGCGATGGGCCTTTATGTGGTCTCCTCCCCCTTTAACGGAGGCTCTGAAGTGCTCCAGGAGTTTTCAGGGACTGTGATAGAAGATCTTTTTTCAACAGAGAGCGTCACTTCAGCCTTAAAAAAAGCTTTTGCCCACCCTAAAACTGAAGAGAGTGCGCGGAAAATACGAGAGAGTATTAAAGAGTTGGATTTTTCGAACCAATTAGATAAAATCGTTCTCAAAACTCTCCAAACCATTTAATCTTTGTATATTTTTAAACACAAAGACACGAAGACACAAAGGCACAAAGAGAAAGAAATAAAATAACCCTTCTCTCTGTTCTCTGTGTCCTCTGTGGTTTTTTATTTTTTCTCGGGACACTATTTCTCAAATAGCTTGCGTGAATTTCGAAAAACCACAGAGGACACAGAGAACACAGCGAAGAAAAATGAAATTTCTATCTCTTCTTTCCATTGTGTCTTTGTGTTTAATAAAAGATTTGCAGCTCAGACAACCATGATTTATTTTTTTAACTATTGCATCTTTCGGATTTTTGGCTTTTTTGTGTCTCTGCTTTCTTACAAGATGCTCCACCGCGTGGGGAATATCGCAGGAATTTGCGCCTTTTACCTCCATAAACCCTACCGCAAAAAGGCTCTCATTAACCTTGCCATTGCTTTTGGGGAGACAAAAACGGAAAAAGAGCGCCTTGCGATTGCCAAAAAGTCTTTCCAGAATTTAATGATTACCTGTCTGGAATTTTTCCGTCTCAAAAAAAGCTACAAAAAAACTTCTGAAATTGCCAGCCTGACAGAGGCTCCCGAGCTCACAAAGCTTCTTGAAAACAAGCAGGGGATCGTTTTTTTGAGCGCCCATCAGGCCAACTGGGAAGTTCCCTTTATTGCCCTAACAGAAAAATATCGAGGCGTTGCGATCGGTCGCCCTGTCAAAAATAAACGACTCTACCGCTATGTGCTTTCGGTGCGCGAAATGCACGGTGGAAAAATTGTCACTCCTAAAAATGCAATCAAGGCTAGTCTTAAAGCGTTAAAAGGAGGAGAATTTTTGGGTATTGTTGGGGATCAAGCCTACCAGGATAGCCCCTACCATTACCCATTTTTTGGAACAAGGGCTTGGACCGCTTCCACTCCTGCCCTCTTGGCGTACAAAACCGGCTGTCCTCTGGTTGTGGGAACCACTAAACGCATCAACGACCACTATTACATAAAAGCTGCAAAACCTATCTGGCCTGATCTTGCCGCCCCTATCAAAGATGAGGTGCCCAAGATGATGGATGAAGCCATGCATTATCTTGAAAAAAGCATCAATGAGATTCCTGAACAGTGGATGTGGATCCATAACAGGTGGAAACAGCCACGCGTTAATCACCTCAAAAGGAAATACCGGCACAATTTTGTGTTAATCGTGCTTCCACCAAATCCAAAGCCCTTTTTGGAGACTCTGCCCCTCATCAGGAATCTTTTTCCCGAAGGCTTTTTGACCTTTTTTGTTCCCAAAGGAGCTACAATTTCTGTTTCAGATTGCACGGTGAAAGAATATGAAAAAGAAGAGGATCTTTTTATCCGAGACTGGCGCTTTCAATTGGTAATCGATTTTTACGATTCGAGCAAACTGCGCCGCCATTTCTTGAAGATGGGAGCTTATCACGCCCTCTCTTTGCCAAATATGAAGCCGCAAAAAACCCTTTCAGAAACCCTTAAACACCATTTGGTAAGGCCTGAATGCCACACGACCGCTTTTATTTAAATTCTCAGTTTCAAAAAGAAGCTGAAGTTGAGCTCTCTGGAGAAGAGGCCCATCATTTGCAAGTCATGCGCAAGCGAGAGGGTGAAATCATTGAGCTTGTTAACGGTCAAAATCAACTGGCAAGGGCAAAAATCCTCTCTTTTGGGAAAAAGCAAATCGCCCTTCAAGTGCTTGGGATCACACACAAAGAGCCTTCAAAAAACAAAATCATCCTCTGCCAGGCCCTCTGCCGTCCCAATCGTCTTGATACCATCGTCGAAAAAGGGACAGAGCTTGGAATGGATGAGCTTTGGCTTTTTCCCGGCCAGCTCAGCGAAAAAAAAGAGCTCACCCCTAATCAACTCGAAAGGCTCCATACCATCACAATTGCCGCGATGAAGCAGTGTGGCCGTTTGGATCTCCCTAAGATTATTGTGAAAGAGCCTTTGCTGAAGTGGCAAAAACTGCCCGAAAATATGATTTTTTACTTTGGAGACACCGATGAGAAGGCTCCTTGGATCCAAAATTGTGTCAAAAAAGCTACACAATGTGTCGTGATGATAGGCCCAGAGGCGGGCTTTTCGGATGCCGAAACGGAATTTTTAAGAAATGCAGGGGCACAAGGTGTGCGCCTGCATTCCAATATTTTGCGCACTGAGACAGCAGCTATTGCCGCTTTGGTACTAGTCTCGGTTAGTTTTTAGGTAGTTAATCCATTCCTTTATTGCTGCCAATTCCCACTTGGTTTCAGCAAGTTCCAGTTCTAGATTACGTACTTTGCTCTCCACATGCACCAAGTCATTGCGCCAGTTAGAAATAGCTACAGTGAGGTTTTTAGATTCGCACTCTCCAGGATGCCAGCCGTTATGAAGCAACCTGGAATTTTCCACCAGAAAGCCCCTTATTGCTGTATGTATACTGTATATCTCATCTGCGAGCTTTTTTGGAAACGCGAGATCCTCCATTTTTTTTGCAATAGGTGGCAAATCAGACGTACAAATCGAAACAAGCTCCATCACTTTATCGTATTCAGGATCATGCTCTCCTGGATAAATGCCCTCATGTTTGAAATTTTTGTCTATGATCGTCATGATCTCTTTTCTAATAGAAAGAAGGTCACTTGAAAGTTCTGAAAATTCTTCCTTCTGAACACCTTTTTCAAAATCACAGGTTTTTTGTCTTACTTTTTCTAAGTCAGTACTTAATAATTTCATAACTGGATGGATCTTTGAATATCCAGGGCAAACTTCTACAGGGCACCCTCCACTATAGAAGAAGAAATTTTTGTTTATGATGTCTATTGCCTTTTGTTGAAAGTCATGAAGTTCTTTTGACAATTTTGGCGAGGTGGCTTGGCTGCAGCACGCTTTAACTGCAGGTTGCATGAAATGGCTTGATTTTACGCTGGTGGTTTTTCCTACAAACATGTTATCTCCATGAGTTTAAAAGAGGTGAGACGGTAGCATCTATTTTAAGATTAAGTCAACACCAGAAAAAAAGCTCCCATCTCACAAAAAAGAGCTATTGGTCTAGACTAAAAGTGTGAAGAAAGGTTAAAAGTAAGGAAAAAATTTTTTAAACATGCAGGGATTGTTAAAAGACGAGATTCGAAAAGCTCTCATAACCTATCCAAAGGTTTTTGATACCCGTTTACAAGCTGGCTTAAAACGTTTGATCGCCAATTCCCAAATCGATTTTATCCCTTTACGCTCTAATGCCCATATCCGAAAACTGCTCCTTGTCCAATATTTCCTCCAAAGGAAAATGGAAAAAGTAATGGGGGATATTAAAGAGCAAAAACCTCTTTTTTTAAAGCTTTTTCTGCATGAATCGAGGATTTGCTGTTCGGTCATTTTCCCTTCTTCTTACGATTTCAATCGGGAACAGCTTCTCAGCATTTTCAATACGCTACTCCCCGGAATACAAGACATCCCCAACTCTCTCTATCGCTGGTACCATCCCGAATATGCTTATCAATATTGTTATGTTGAGCTTGAAAAGTTAAGGGGAAGGGCGCTCACGACTGCAGATCTGAAACATATTGAAAAAGCCTTGAGAGAGCAGCTTCTGGCCATTCCACCTCTCACTCCCGCTCTTTTCTGGCCCTACAACGAAGAAGAATCTTTCAGACAGATTCAGCTGTTGCGCAAAGAGATGCAAAACCCAAGAGAGCTGCCCCACATTTCTATTCTCTTTCAGGAACAGACACTCACTTCTCTTGAATTTATGGTCCACTATGTAAGACCTAAAGCTGAAAGCAAAGCGGGCAAAGGCTTAACTCAAACGCCTTTTGATCTGTTCTGGCGCTTCCAAAAAACCCTCTCACACCCTTTTCCGATTGAAATCGGAGCTTTTTCCATAAAGGTTCCTTCCTCAGTTTTTGATGTCAAAGGCTCGATCAATCTGCTTTACGCAAGGCGCTTTATTTCCAAAAATCTGGAAACCATTTTTGGACCATTCCGAGACTACAATGGGGGGCTTTTTGAAAAGCAGCAGTACTATTTCGAATTTATCAGAGTCAATCTGTGTGACAAGATCCCCCTCTTTGATCTGTTTGCAGAAAAAGTGTTTTACGCTCTCCATCCTGTCGAGGCAAGGCTCGCTCTTTCGTTAGATGATGCGGAAAATTTATTACTCGCCTTTTCAGAAACTCTGCAAAACCAGCAGCCTGTGGCGTGTGCACAAAAAGGGACAAATGTCACTGTGATCAAAAATCCAAGTGGTGCTGAATCTCTAGCTTCATTTAGTGAGATCGATGATCAAAACGAAATCCATGCCTACCTGACTGTGGGCAATGCCGATTATTTATGTTGTATTGGTGAAAATAGCCGTAGACAGATCCTGAACCTTTTAGCAACCAAGCAGCGGACACAAAAAAAACTTAAAAAACTCGATTTAAGCTTTCAAGAAGGAGCTCCTCCCTCTTTAAATCCCCATCTTTCTTCCAGTGATATGCGCTGCCGCATACTCAGCAAGCTCCTGTTTGAGGGGTTAATGCGCTTAAATAGAAACGGGCAGCCTGAATGTGCCGGTGCTTTGGAATATGAATGTCTAGAAGGGGGTTTGAGCTACATTTTCAAACTGCGCTCTTGCTATTGGTCTAACGGAGAAAAAGTCACTGCCATCGATTATGTCACCAGCTGGCAAAGAGCTTTAAGAGAGCATATCAGCCATCCCGAACAGCTATTCATTATCAAAAATGGACGCCTTTTTAAAGAATATAAGTGTGATGGAAAAAAATTAGGAATCCGCGCCCTGAATCCTCAAACACTTGAAATTGAACTGGAGCGGCCAGATCCCCGTTTTTTACACAAACTGGCGCAACCCTTCTTTTTCCCCCTTTTCGGCTCTATGCGTGAGCCCAAGTGGTTTAATGGTCCCTATTTGATCCGAAACCGCTCTCAGGAAGGGCTCCTTCTCGAGAAAAACCCTTATTTTTGGGAGAAAAACAACCCCTTTTTCGAGCAGATCGAAATCAAGTGGCAAAATGATGTCGACAAGATCTATCAGCTCTTCCAGGAAGGGAAAACGGATTGGATCGGAGATCCTTTAAGTACTCTCTCAACATCGCTCATCGAGGCTCTCGAAAACCAGGGAAGATTGATCAAACGGAAAGTGAATCGACGCTTTTCTGTCCATTTCAATACCCAATTTTATCCCCTCTCTTCTCCTTCGATTCGGCATGCATTAAGTCTTGTCATTGACCGCCCTTTAATTGCAGAAACCATATTCCCCCCAAGCGCGCCCTTAAAGCACCCTCTATATCAGGAAAGTGAGGCCGTGGCGCTATTTGATAAAGGGCTGAAAGAACTTGGACTCACCAAAGAGACTTTTCCCCCACTCACATTTAGCTATTCCCACCAAACAGGAAGGGAAAAGCTGGGTCTCTATCTCAAAAATGTGTGGGAAAAAAAGTTGGGCATTACAGTTCACTTACAAAAAAATGAATGGAATCTTTTCCGCAACAAATTGGAAAAGGGGGAATTTGAGATCACAGCAACCATTCATGAAACACTCGAAGAGGCTCCCCTTGAATTTTTAGAAAGGTTTGAGGGGTCTAGTTCCTGGAATTTTTCCCAATGGAAACAACCGGCTTACCGTGATTGGCTTCTAAAAGCTCAAGAAAGTCACGATCCTAAAGTACGCTACGAATGCATTAAAAATGCTGAAACCATTTTGCACGAAGAGGCCCCGTTTACACCCCTTTTTGGGTGTATACACCTTTTTGCACACCATCCCGACTTAAAAGATTATTTTTTTGATCCGGAAGGGTGCGTTGATTTTTGCCATGCACGTCTTGAAAAAGAGGAGTAAACGATGAAAAAAATCCTTTTGATTATTTTATTAATCATGACCCCAACAGCTTGCCAGAAGAAAGAGGCAAGAGTTGAAAAAACTCTGCGCATTAATTTTCAAGAAGGAGATCTTCCTTCGTTACACCCTCACGATCTTGTGATTTACCTCAGAGGCCTATCTCTTGCAAAAGTGTTGTATGAGCCTCTGACCCGTTTGGGTGCCACAGGAGAAATTGAGATGGCGGGGGCAAAAAGTGTCTACCTCTCATCGGACCAGCTCACTTATACTTTTATCCTCCGCGATAATTTATGGTCCGATGGATCAGCTGTGACTGCTTTCCAATACGAATCTGCGTGGAAAATGGCGTTGAGTCCAACATCCACCTGTTCGCGGGCTGATTTGTTTTACTGCATCAAAAACGGGGAATCGGCCAAAAAAGGGAAAGTAGGACTCGATAAAGTTGGTGTCCATGCCCTTGATGCTAAAACGCTCGTTGTCGATCTGGAATACCCCTCTCCCCACTTTTTAGAGCTGGTTTCACAGGCAATTGCTTGCCCTTTAGCCTCTGATAATAAGGAAATCGAAATCTTTAATGGACCTTTTGTAGTCTCTGAATGGAAAAAAGGAAATTCCCTTCATCTCAAGCCCAACCCCTATTATTGGGATCATAAACATGTAGAGCTGCATGGGATCGATATTTCCTTCGTAGAAGATGCCCATACCGTATATTCCCTTTATGAAAAAGGGGATCTGGATTGGGTAGGAGTCCCTTTGTGTCCCCTATCTTCTGAAACCATTCAACACCTTGCAGAAGAAGAGGCGATCCAATCAAAAGCCATTGGGAGATCTTTCTGGGTCTTTTTGAATACCAAACACCCAGCTCTTACATCTGCCACGATCCGCAATGCCTTAAGCCTAGCAATTGATAGAGAAGCTGTCACACAACATGTGCTTGTGGGGGCGGAGCCCTCAACCAAAGCCCTTGCTTGCGAACTTCTTCCAGGGACAACAACCACTTCCCTTAAAGAAAACCTCGACGAGGCTAAACATTTGTTTGAGCAAGGTTTAGAAGAGATGGGTCTCACTTATGACACCTTCCCCCTTTTAGAGATCAGCTATTCTCAACAAGCGAATCGAAAACAGCTTGCAGAATACCTGCAAGAAAGATGGCACACTGTCTTTGGAATTGATGTACGCCTGAAAGCTGAAGAATGGAATGTCTTGCGCAGTAACCTGGAAAAAGGACTATTCACTGTGAGCATGGCCTATGAGGGCTCTTTTTATAACGATCCCTTGGAGCTTCTCGAGCGCTATGCCAGTGATAATCCTGGCAACTTTTCCCAATGGGAAGAGCCTCATTTTGGAGAAAAAATTCAACTTGCCAAAGCGGAAAAAGATGAAGATATCCGGATGAAACTGCTCGAAGAGGCAGAAGAGATCTTGATGAAACAAATGCCTTTCATCCCCATTTGCAGCGACCGTCTGTTCTTCGCTCACTGCCCAGAACTGGATGGTTACGTTTTGGATTCGCTTGGCGCTATCGACTTCTCCACCGCCTCTTTAGAATAATCCCCTGCCTGTGCCCGTGCCCGCCCGTGATCCGGGAAAGGGGCGGGCACGGGCACAGGCAGTGAATTAAATGACGCCCTTGTAGATGACAGCCTGAGAGGGGTCTAGCGTCACCAATTGCTCGTTACGCAGCACTTCGCTGGCGCCTTCTACACGCAAAATGGCCGGCAATTTGAGCTGTTTGGCCATTTTTCTTAAGTATTTCTCCGATTCGGTGTCGTCGATGTGGTTTTGCAAGATCACGCCCGCTGCATTTTGAAGAAGCGGCAGATAACTTTCATCGCATGTGTTGATGACGATGATTTGGCCCCGCACCGAGTAGTCTTTGCTTTCAGGTGAGGGGTGAAGGAGTACTTTGCCATGGATTTTAGAGCCGATCCCTTCTGCGCCCCTTACAAGAACATCCCCAATGCTATCTACAATCATCATATTGGTGGTCCCAGGAAGGCCAAAAGGGGTTCCTGCAGTAATCACAACCAGATCGCCATATTGGACAAGCCCCCTTTCCAGAGCAAAATTGCTAATCATTTTTTTTGCCTCTTCCACTGTGTGGGCATCCTTACACAAAATAGGTGTCACGCCCCAGTGAAGGGCCAGCTGGTGGTACACTTTTTCATTGGGAGTCAGCGCAAGAATAGGCATTTCAGGACGCAGGCGCGCAAGAAGCCGGGCAGTTGTTCCTCCCGTTGTGAAAGCAAAAATAGCCTTGGCATTCGCATTATAGGCAGTATTGATACTCGCCCCTGCAACAGATGAAGGGACATCAAAAAAGGCTTTGCGGGAAAGGTGTCTGAAAAAATCGTAGTAGGCAAAATCGCTCTCCGCCTCTTCAATGATCGCTTTCATCACTTTGACAACCTGGATGGGATAGCGCCCCACAGAGGTTTCGCCGGAGAGCATCACAGCTGATGTGCTATCATAAATGGCATTAGCAACATCTGAAGTTTCTGCCCGTGTAGGACGTGGATTAACAATCATTGATTCGAGCATTTGAGTGGCCGTGATACTGGGCTTGGCAGCGGAAATACTTTTCCGAATCATCATTTTCTGAAGACGGGGGACTTGTGTTAAAGGCAGTTCCACCCCCAAATCTCCACGTGCCACCATGATCCCATCGGCTACCTGGACGATGCTATCAAAATTTTGAACGCCTTGCCGGTTTTCAATTTTTGCAATCACAGAAATATCAGATCTATTCTGTTCTTCAAGCAATTTTTTGATGGCGATCACATGCTCCGCAGAACGGATAAACGAAGCCGCAATCCAATCGACATCCTGTTCGCAGCCAAAGCGGATATCTGCCACATCTTTTTCTGTCATCGGCGGCAGTTCAATATCGGCCCCTGGAATATTCACTCCCCGGTTTGATTTGATCACTCCGCCATGATTGACCTCAACTTTAACCCCTCGCTCCCCGATTTCGACCACATGGGTAATGATGTAGCCATCATCGAGAAGGACAAACATATCCTTTTTCAGGCAATCCAGAACCATGGGAGGCGTAAGTGTAATTTGTTCTTCATCGCCGATCACATTTTCTTTCACAAGCCAGAGCTGTTGCCCCTCTTTGAGAGTGAGCTGATCGTCTTTTAGCTTCCCCAAGCGGATCTCCGGCCCTTTTGTATCGAGCATGATCGCCAAAGGGACCTTTAACTTTTCCCGCGCTTGTTTTAAATAATTGATTATTTTTCCATGCTCTTCATGGTTACCATGACTAAAATTGAGCCTGGCCACATTCATGCCGGCATCAATCAGGGCTTCGATTTTTTCAGGGCTTGCCACTGCAGGACCCATTGTGCAAACAATTTTTGAGCGTGTCATCATAGAAGCTGTGATAGCAAGTTTAGTGAATATTTTCCAGTGTTCATACTATAATCAGTGGTCAAATGGAAAAACACCCTATAGTTCTTAAAAAAGTGAATGTTCATAATCTCAAGGGAATTGATATTACCCTTCAGACGAATGAATTGATAGTCTTTACAGGCGTCTCAGGATCAGGCAAATCCTCCCTTGCTTTTGACACCCTTTTTGTTGAAGGACAAAGAAGGTATATCGAATCCCTTTCCACGTTTGCCCGCAGATATCTGGGCGATCTGGTCAAACCCGATGTTGAGTATACCTCAGGGCTTGCTCCCACAATTTCAATCGAGCAAAAAAGCGCCTCCCAAAATCCAAGGTCCACTGTTGGGACCATGACAGAGATCTACGATTACTTACGTGTTTTATTTGCGCGCGTTGGAACGCCCCACTGCCCTGTCAGCGGCGAAGCTGTCAGCCCCCAGAGTAAAGAACGGATCATCAAAACCATTCAGGCCCTTCCTGAAAAGACAAAAATCATGGTCATGGCCCCCGTTGCCAAGGATAAGAAGGGGGAATTCAAAGACGATTTCAAACAATTTTTGCGTAAAGGTTATACACGGGCCCGTGTCGACGGGAAAATTGCAGATCTCAGCGAAGAGATCAGTCTGGAAAAAAATATTGCCCACACCATCGATCTGATTATCGATAGACTCTCTGTAACAGAAGAAAATCATTCCCGAATTGCCGAATCTGTGATCGCAGCCCTTGAGCTCGGTTCTGGTGTTGTCAGCATTTTTAACACAGAAACTGAAGAAGAAAAACTTTTTTCTACCCTTGCCTGGTCCCACAAATCGGGCCTTTCCTACGCTTCTTTAGAGCCACACGATTTTTCCTTTAATAGCCCAACGGGGATGTGCCCTAAGTGTAGCGGCCTTGGATTTATACAAGAATTTGATTTGGAAAAGGTGATCGATCCTGAAAAAAGCATCGAAGAAGACTGCTGCAGCATCGCTAGCTCGTTTCAAACAGTGCGCTACGGCAATATTTACCGCAATCTTGCCGAAATTTTTGGATTTGATCTTTCGACTCCTTGGAAAGACCTCTCAGAAGAGGCTAAAAGGTTATTTTTATATGGGAGTGACAAAAAGTGGATCCAAATGCATTTTGTCCATCCAGACAGACCCCAAAGCTGGACAGATTATGTCCACTGGAGCGGCGTTTTAAATGAAGCCCACCGCCGTTTCATGGAGGCGACAAGCGCCAACTATCGAAAAAAAATGCAGGCGCTCATGCATGAAGGAGTTTGTCCAGAATGTCACGGAACACGCCTCCGCCCTTATCCTGCTGCCACAATTCTTGGAGGTTTAAAAATCCATGAAATTTGCCAAAAAGACATCGCAGGTATCCTCCAATTTTTCCAAAATCTCCACCTCGATCCCACAGAAGAAATCATCGCTGAAGAGCTTTTGAAAGAGATCGAAAGAAGACTCCAATTTCTCATCGCTGTGGGGCTCCATTATTTAACTCTTGAGCGAACAGCCCCTACCCTTTCAGGCGGTGAAGCCCAGCGTGTGCGGCTAGCTTCTCAGGTGGGATCTGGTCTCGTTGGAGTGACCTACATTCTTGATGAGCCCTCCATTGGTTTACATCCACGGGATAACAAGAAGCTGATTGCTACCTTAAAAGAGCTCCGAGATGTGGGCAACACTGTGATTGTTGTCGAACATGATGAGGAAACCATTTGGGAAGCTGACCGTGTTGTTGACTTTGGACCGGGCCCAGGAGAGCTTGGTGGAAAGATTCTTGTGAATGGATCTCTTAAAGAGCTTCTCGAAAACCCTGATTCTGTGACGGGCGCCTATCTAAGCGGTAAAAAAACAATCCCGATCCCCAAAAAAAGGCGCAAAATCGATAAAGACGAAGCCATCGTTATCAAGGGAGCTTCCCACAATAACCTCAAAAATATCGATGTGTCCTTCCCTCTTGGGGTCATGATCGCAGTCACCGGAGTGTCCGGTTCGGGCAAATCCTCTTTAATCACCGACACGCTCTATCCGGCCCTTTCTAATCACCTGCACAATGCAGAACATGCGATTGGCAAACACAAAAAAATGAGCGGAATCGACAAAATCGACAAAGTTATTGCCATCGATCAAGCCCCTATTGGACGTACGCCAAGATCTAACCCTGCCACCTACATCAAATTCTTCGATGAAATTCGGGATTTGTTTGCACAAGTGCCCGAAAGTGTGGCTAAAGGGTTTTTGCCGGGAAGATTCAGCTTCAATGTCCGCGATGGAAGCTGTCCTCAGTGTCACGGCATGGGAATGCTCAAAATCGACATGGATTTCTTGGAAGATCAATGGGTGGTCTGCCAAACCTGTCAAAACAAACGTTTTGATCATGAAACGCTCTCCATCCACTATAAAGGGAAAAACATTCACGATGTCTTGGAGATGACAGTTGCCGATGCCCAAAATTTCTTCGCCAATATTCCCACTTTGAAGCGGAAGCTTGAGACCGTTGCTAAAGTGGGGATGGAATATATTCGCTTAGGGCAACCTTCCACAACCCTTTCTGGCGGGGAAGCGCAGCGGATCAAATTGGCCAAAGAGCTTGTCCGCCCAGGCACTGGACGGACTCTTTATATCCTTGATGAGCCGACAACCGGACTTCACTTCCATGATATCGCAGCTCTTTTGAAAGTGCTCCATGAGCTAGTTGAGCGGGGCAATACGGTTTTAGTCATCGAACATAACATGGACGTTGTCAAAACGGCCGACTGGATTATTGATCTTGGAACGGAAGGGGGAGCAGGAGGTGGGCAACTCGTCGCCACAGGCACTCCTGAGACCCTTTTGAAAATGGATACTCCCACTGGAAACGCCCTCAAAGAAACTTTTTTTCCAAAAAAACATGCGCTCACTAAAAAAAGAGAAGCTGGCGCGGAAATTCAGGAAATTATTGTCCAAGGAGCTGAGCAAAACAACCTAAAACGGCTCGACATCTCCATTCCGCGGGGTAAACTCACAATCTGCACAGGACCATCCGGTTCGGGCAAAAGCTCTTTTGCATTTGACACGATCTATGCAGAAGGACAAAGACGGTATATTGAGTCCTTGTCTCCTTATGCGCGCCAATTTGTCCGTCAATGCCCCAAGCCCAAGATCTCCCAAATCGACGGGCTCTCTCCGGCAATTGCCATCGAACAAAAAGCAGCTGCGGGAAATCCACGATCCACAGTCGGGACTATGACTGAGATCTACGATTATTTGCGCATTCTTTTTGCACAAATTGGGACAGCTTATGACCCTGAAACACAAGAAGAAATCAAATCGATCACCAAAGAATCCGTCGTAGAAAATATCCTCTCTTTCCCTGAAGGGGAAAAAATCACCGTGCTCGCCCCTTTGGTTCTGCAAAAAAACGAAAAAATTGAGGATCTTAAGTCCCGTTTGATCCGTTTAGGATTTTTGCGCATCCGGATCAACCAACAGATCTATGAACTGGACGAGACCATCGAATTTGACAGGAAGCGGAAAAACGAAATTGCTTTAGTCATCGATCGGATCAAGGTGTCTAAAGAGGGTGAGGGGCGTCTTTTTGAGGCCATTTCCACAGCGGCTCACATTGGCAATCAAAAAATCATCGTGATGAGAGAAAACAAAGATGTGTTTTTCAATCTCGCGTTTGCCGTTGAAAGTACAGGCAAATCCTTCCCAGAAATTACTCCACACACATTTTCTTTTAATAGCCAGGAAGGGATGTGCCCCGATTGTTTAGGCCTTGGAATCAGTTATGGGGCCAATTTGACCCATAACTGGGAGATCATGCAACTCTCTGTCATTGGTCTTTTGCGTTCTTTATGGACAACCACAGAAATTCCCCTTTTTGAGAAGTTTTTGAAAGAAGTTGGAATTAATCCCCACACAACCCTGGAAGACTTAAATAATGATCAGCTACAGCTTCTTCTCAACGGCTCAATCGGGGAAAAATGGTTTTCGACAAAAGAGGGCTTCCGTTTCCGCTGGCTCGGAATCCAGCCTATTTTGGCAAAAGCGGGCAAAAGCGCTTATAACGAAATCAAATCCCCTTTAATTCCCCTTCTGGATGAAATTGAATGTGTTTCCTGCCAGGGAGCACGTCTTCATCCCCTTGCGCGCAACGTGCGCATTAAAAACCATTCAATTGCTTCTTTGTGTCAGCTTCCTATCGAGAAATCCCTCAACTTTTTAGAAAAACTTGAAATTCCGAAGAAAAAAGTCAAAGTGCTCGAAGATGTGATGAAACAGATCGTCGAACGGCTCGGATTTTTGGTAGAAATTGGGTTGAACTATTTAAGTCTGGATCGGAGAGCCCCTACTTTGAGTAATGGGGAAGCACAGCGGATACGTCTTGCAAGACAACTTGGCAGTAAACTCACAGGCGTTCTCTACGTTTTGGATGAACCCACAATTGGACTTCACCCTCAAGACAATGCCCGTTTAAACGGAGCCCTACAAAATCTCAAAGATCTTGGGAACACGCTCGTGATGGTAGAGCACGACCCACAAACCATTAAAACTGCTGACTATATCCTCGATTTTGGGCCAGGCTCTGGCCTTCAAGGGGGACATGTGACGGCAGAGGGCACCTACAAGCAGATTTTGAAGAACAAAAAATCCCTCACAGGGGGTTATCTTTCGGGAAGAGAAAAAATTGAGATCCCTAAGAAAAGACGGGAGGCCAAAGGGTATTTTACAATTGAGAAAGCCACCCAAAACAATCTGAAAAATCTCACGTTCAATTTACCAATGGGCGTCATGAGCTGTTTGACGGGTCTTTCCGGCTCAGGAAAATCGACTTTGATGCACGATGTGATCAAACAAAAGGCCCTCCCTTTAATTGATAAAGAAGAGCCTTTTAACAAACTCATCCTCATCGATCAAAACCCGATTGGCCATACTGTCCGCTCCGATGTGGGAACTTATTCTGAGGTTCTTAATGTGTTGCGAGAATTTTACGCAGCCTTGGGTGGATCAAGGGTCAAAGGACTTCAACCCAGACATTTCAGTTACAACCACCGCAAAGGGATGTGCACCCATTGCTGGGGACTTGGCTACAAAAAAATCGAGATGCTTTTCCTCCCGGCTGTTAAAGTAATGTGCGATCAATGCCGGGGAATGAGACTGAATCCCCTCTCTTTGAGCGTCCAATATGAGGGGAAACATTTTGGGCAGCTCCTTGAAATGACAGTGGATGAGGCAAGGGAGCAGTTTTCTATATTACCCAAAGCGTGCCGGATACTCGACACATTGATCGCTGTGGGATTAGGATATCTGAAGCTAGGGCAAGAGATGGTTTCTTTGTCTGGAGGCGAAGCGCAGCGGATTAAGTTATCAAGGGAGCTTTCAAAAAGGGGAACCGGCAAGACTTTATATCTTTTGGATGAGCCGACAACAGGTTTGCATCCTGAGGACATTAAAAAATTGCTGATTTTGCTCCACAAACTGGTCGACAAAGGAAATACGATGGTTATTATCGAACATAATCTCGATATTATCCAGAATGCCGATTTTGTGGTGGATTTGGGACCTGGAGCTGGGGACTTGGGGGGAAAAATTGTGGCTATGGGGAGTCCGGAGGAGATTGCACTTGACCCCAAATCGGTGACGGGAAAATATCTATTCAAGAATTAGGGTATTTTCCGTGCGTGACCGTGACCGTTTCCGTGTCCGTGACCGAACCGTGTTCCGAGCGCCGAGCATCGTTCGGAAATCGGCGCTCGGAACACGGTTCGGTCACGGACACGCACGGGTAATTAAAAAGTTTTTATGGAACAAATCGGACAATACAAAACCTTAAAAGTGATTGGCAAAGGCGGAATGGGAGAAGTCCTTCTAGCCCGCGATCCTGTTTGTGATCGCAATGTGGCCATCAAACGGATCCGCCCCGATTTGACACAGCACGCAGCTTTGAAAAACCGCTTTTTGCGAGAAGCAAAAATCACAGCAAGCTTGACACACCCCGGGATCATCTCGATTTACTCCATTCATCATGAAGGAGATGAGACCTATTACACAATGCCCTATATCGAAGGGAAAACGCTTAGGCAAATTATCAAAGATGCCCTTCAAAATGCCAAAACATCGAAAAATGAACATTCTATTCCCGCCCTTCTCCCCATTTTCAAAAGCATTTGTCAAACGGTGAGCTACTCCCATTCAAAAGGGGTTCTACACCGTGACTTGAAACCGGAAAATATTCTGGTGGGAACCTTTGGCGAGGTGATTGTATTTGATTGGGGCCTGGCTCACATTATCACCGAAACGCCCCAAGAGATGGATGAGGTAGATGTTGAAACTCCCCCCGAACTTACACGTCCAGGAAAGCTTGTCGGAACGGTCGCTTATATGGCCCCTGAGCGGGCTTTAGGAGAGCCTGCGACTGTCCAAACAGACATTTACGCTTTGGGAGTGATGCTCTATCAGATTTTAACCCTCCATCTCCCCTTCAATCGTCACTCGCTCAAAGAATTCCGCAAAGCCTATAAACATGAAAAGCTGATCGACCCAGAGGAGATGGCCCCTTACCGCGATGTCCCTCCAAGACTGTCTAGAATCGTTAAAAAATGCCTCAACAAAGACCCAGCGAAGCGCTATCTCACCACAGAGGCCCTTGTCCACGATCTGATGAGCCACATGGAGGGAAGATCTGACTGGTTTGAGAGCACACGATTAAATGTGGCCCACAAAAAAGATTGGGAATTCCAAGAAAACGTGATGATCTCAAAGCATATGGCCATCACTCGGGGAACTGAAGCTGCTGAATGGGTCAACATCATGGTCTCGCAGGCAGCTTTTGCCGAAAACACGCGGCTGCACACACGGATCATGTTAGAAGAGACAGGCGCTGGGATTGGCTTATTGCTCGCAGTCCCTGAAGCTGCGCAGCGGACAAATCCTCTCGAGGGGTATTGTCTATGGATCGGTTCAGAAAGTGCTCCTGGAGTGCAACTTTTCCGAAATACCGTTCAAGTGATGCAGCTTCCCGATGTTTTTTTGAAAAAACAGACCTGGCACACTTTGTCTTTGGAAAAAATCGATAACAATATCCATTTCAGCTTGGATGGGCAGCTTATCTTGACCTATTTGAGCTACCTTCCCCTTTTTGGCACGCATGTCGGACTACTTGCAAGAGACGATGACTTTGAAATGGATGAAATGATTGTCTCCGTGGGCTCTCAGAACTTAACCATCAGCTGCCTTTCGATTCCCGATGCCTTTTTAGCTGACAAAGACTACGACAAAGCCCTCGCAGAATATAGGCGGATTGGCTATTCCTTCCCTGGACATGCCGAAGGAAGAGAGGCTCTTTTTAGAGCAGGGATCACCCTTCTCGAGCAAGCCAAAGGGGCCAAGTTAAAAGAAACAGAAGAATGCTACTCGCTAGCTCTGGAAGAATTTGGCAAACTCCACCACACACCAGGAGCCCCTTTGGAATATCTTGGGAAAGCTTTGGTTTACCAATCGACGCGGGATCATGCCGAAGAGATCAAATGCCTGGAGCTTGGTTTAAGAAGATATTTCGACCATCCACTTGTGAGTCCCATCAAAGAACAGATCCTCTACAGAATGCATGAATCAACGCAGACCAATCGCAGATCTGCCTACCAGCTGATTTTGATTGTGCTGAGACTT
This sequence comes from uncultured bacterium, assembly GCA_964588495.1. Taxonomy (GTDB): domain Bacteria; phylum Chlamydiota; class Chlamydiia; order Chlamydiales; family JAAKFR01; genus CAVPKN01. The sequence goes on from CAZPPS010000009.1 coordinate 41,553, forward strand.
TTGCCCGATGTGGTCAAAAGCGCCGATTTTCACAGATTATCGAAACATTTGATCAAAAATTGGGAGCGCCTCCCCTTTTTGGAAACGTCCATTGAGCCCTCACTTCTCGGAAAAGATAAAATCCAGCAGGTCCGTTTTTCAATTCCTCTCGCCTTTTGGCTGGGAGCCCCCTATATCCTTCTTGAGATGTATCAGGAACTGATCAGAATCAAACCTTTCGATGTCTCTTTGTGCGGGGATATTATCTTTTCTCTCTATGAGCTTGGTTCTTTTGAATTGGCACATCAGCTCATGGAAGAGGTCAAAGGACACAAAGGGGAGCTTAGCGCTGAAGAGATTCAGGATCTCGATCAATGCCTGACTGAAATGGAATCCCTTTATCTTTGCCATACCGATTCCTTGGAGACAGCCATTCATCACTTCTTCGGAAAGAAAAAAGAAGGGATTGGCCTTCGGGAATTTCGAACCATTACTTACCTTCTCAAACAGACTCTTGGTAGCGGCCCCTTGCACTTTGTCGATTTTATTGCCCGTAAAATTGCTTCGTTTCCCCTCTCCCACGAAGATCGGGTTCTTTTGGATAGTTACCGGATCTGGGCTTACCTTTTGGAAGATAACATTCACGCGGCCGAAGAAATTTTTGATACCTATCCCTTCGAGTTGTTGAACCAGGAAGGAACTCTTTTACATCCTCTATTTGGCTGTTTTCTATACGCAACCGAGGGGGAAGAGATCGCCTCGATTCATTTTGCGGGAGTGATCGACACCCCATTTCCGCGATCATGGGCCCTTTTAGGCCATGAACTCACCAATAAAATTTTAGAGTCTTCTACCTGGTATAACACCTCGTTTATGTGGGAAAGAAGGAGCTTATATCAACAGCTGAGTCTTTTTTACCACTGCAGCAAAAACCCCGAACTTGCAGCTTATTACCGGTACCTCGAGCAGCAGGAGTATATTCGGGTTTCGGAGTAAAAGCTGTTTTGGTATCTTATCCGTGCCCGTGCCCGTGAGCGTGACCGTGCCCGCCCTTCCCCGATCGGGCACGGGCACGCTCACGGGCACGGGCACGTTTAAAAAGGAACCTGCATGCAAGACCTCCCAAAAGCCTACGATCCCAAAATTACCGAAGAAAAATGGACCGATTTCTGGGAACAAAACCAATTTTTTAAAGCTAACGCTTCTTCCGATAAGCCTCCTTACACCATCGTCATTCCCCCTCCCAATGTGACAGGCGTCTTGCACATGGGACATGCCCTTGTCAACACGTTGCAAGACATTTTGATCCGTTGGAAACGGATGAGTGGTTTTGAAGCGCTCTGGATTCCAGGAACAGACCACGCAGGAATTGCAACCCAAACCGTTGTTGAAAGACACCTCATGAAAACCGAAAACAAGCGGAGATCTGATTTTAGCCGGGAAGAATTCCTTAAAATAGTCTGGGCATGGAAAGAAAAAAGTGAAAATACCATTTTGTCACAGCTCAAAAGGCTAGGCTGCTCCTGTGATTGGTCACGGCTCCACTTTACGATGGATGAAGATTGCTCACGAGCCGTTAGCACCATTTTCAAGCGTCTTTTTGATGAGGGATTGATCTACCGGGGTAACTATCTTGTCAACTGGGATCCCATTACACAAACCGCCCTTGCAGATGATGAAGTGGAATATGAGGAAAGGGATTCGTGGCTCTGGTATTTCAAATACCATCTTGTAGATAGCTCTGAGTATGTCCACATCGCCACAACACGTCCAGAAACCATGCTGGGAGATACAGCAGTGGCCGTTTCTCCAAAAGATCCGAGATATTCCCATTTGATTGGCAAAAAAGTACGCCTCCCCATTTTAGGACGGGAAATTCCGATTATCGCAGATCACCACATCGATCCCAATTTTGGAAGTGGCGTCGTCAAAATCACTCCAGCCCATGATCTCAACGACTACAGAATGGGCAAGGAGCACAACCTTGAATTCATCAACATCCTGACTCCTGATGGCTTCATCAATGAAAACGGAGGCCCTTTCAAGGGTTTAAGCCGTGAATCTGCACGCGATGCCGTTGTGAAGCACATGCAGGAGCTCGGACTTGTTGAAAAAATTGAGAGACACAAGCTCCGGATTGGGGTTTCTTACCGCTCAAAGGCAGTGATTGAGCCCTATCTTTCGCAACAATGGTTTGTGAAAATGGAGCCCTTTATCAAAAAATTGCAGGAAGCTGTCCATTCCGGAAAAGTGAAGATTTTGCCTAAAACTTGGGAGACCACTTATTTCCATTGGATTGACAATCTGCGCGATTGGTGCATCAGCCGTCAACTTTGGTGGGGGCATCGTATCCCTGTTTGGTACCGGAAAGACGATCCTACGCAGATGATCTGTTATGACAAACCCGGAATTCCCCCCGAAGTTGAACAAGATCCCGAAGCCTGGAGCCAGGATCCTGACGTTTTAGATACCTGGTTCTCCTCAGCCCTTTGGCCCTTCAGCACCCTCGGCTGGCCCAACCAGACAGAAGATTTGAAGAAATTTTACCCTACAAGCGTTTTGGTAACAGGTCACGATATCCTCTTTTTCTGGGTGGCCCGAATGATTTTAATGGGTGAGTATGCCCTCTCGGAAGTTCCTTTCCCAGAAACCTTTTTGCATGGGCTTATCTACGGCAAATCGTACTGGAAAAACAACAAAGATGGGACTATCGCTTATCTTTCCCCTGAAGAGAAAAAAGAATACGACATGGGCAAGCCTGTCCCCGCTAATGTCCATTCCAAATGGGAAAAGCTCTCAAAGTCCAAGGGAAATGTGATCGATCCCCTCGATATGATTGCAGAATATGGGACAGATGCAGTCCGAATGTCTCTCTGCTCTTGCGCGAATCAATCGCCCCAAATCGATCTTGACCGGCGCCGTTTTGAAGAATTTAAGAACTTTGCCAACAAAATCTGGAACGGAGCCCGCTTTGTTTTCATGAATCTGGAAGATCTTTCTTCTGAGGAGCTCTCTTCTGGCCTCGATGAGAACTTATTATGTTTGGAAGACAAATGGATTTTGTCTGCCCTCAACAGAGTCAACCGCGAAATCAACCAACACTTGAAAGTCTACTCATTTGATCAAGCAGCGGTCATCTCCTACGATTTTTTCTGGAAAGAATTTTGTGCCTATTATGTGGAGATGAGTAAAGCCTATCTTTTTGGAAAAACAGGGACACCTCAAGACAGGAAAAATAAGCAGAAAATTTTAGTGATTGTCCTTTGTAATACAATCCGGCTCCTCCATCCGATGGCTCCCTTTATCACCGAGGAGTTGTTCCAGCTCTTGAAAGAGCGTTTTGCGGATGCTGTGATCCAAAAAGAGGCCGATCCCTATACCCAAATCACGGTTAAAGCTCTCAACACCTCCTGCTGCGCTTTGGCGCCTTACCCTGACCTTGTCCGTGAAACTGATATTCACCCCGAAATCGAGCAACGGTTTGCCCATCTGGAAGCGATTGTCTACACGATCCGCAATATCCGTGGAGAGATGAGTATTCCACCCAATATGGCAACCGATGTCTATCTGGTTGGCGAATTTAATGAAAATCCCGAGCTGATCCGCGCTTTTATCAAAGCTGAGAAGATCGAAATCGTTGAAAAAGCTCCACAGTTTCATTTGAGCGCAGAGGGGCTCGTGGGTTCGTTAAAAATTATCGTCCCACTCCCCCAAGAGCTCGCGCAAAAAGAGAAACTGCGCCTTGAAAAGGAGCAACAACGGTGTGGTGAACAGATTGAGAAATTAAATCAACTCCTTGCTAACCCTGATTTTCATGAAAAGGCAAGCCCGGAACTTGTGCAAAAACAAAAAAGTGCTCTCGAACAAGCCCTTTTTCAACAAAAAACTATAGTAGAAAAACTTGCAATTCTTAATTCTTAATTAAACATTAATGCTGTATAATTATAATTAAGAAAAAATGAGGTGTAATTATGCTTTCCTTAGCTTTTGATGGTACCAGACGACTCTTTCCTAATACTCCAACTTACGTTGATAAAGCTAACTTCATTGCAGGAGAAGCTGACAAATATCTTCCATGGGTAGAACTGGCCATTGGAATCATCCTCGTGATCCTCGGAGGCGTCGCCCTCAACCACGGCGTGATGATGGAAGCCTTCGCAGCCAAATGGCTCATTGGGGTCGGCTCCGTCGAGATGCTCGCCGTCATCTTCCGCGGCTGCTTTAATTGCGGCCAAAAGTACTACCCTACCGGCATGAGCCTTTGGCAGGGCGGCCTAGACTCTCTGCAGAACGCCTTTGCTGATGTTGGGGGCGCTTTCGGTAACATTATGGGCCGCGGCCTTGACCCTGATTGACCCCTAAGACTTTTTCCCGTAACGCTCAAGCAAGATAAGCAGGATCGCGTTTATCTTGTTATGAGGCTACGATTCGGAACGTCCCCATCACACAACGCCTTCTTCGCGCTTGACTTTGCGGAAGAAGAGGTTTGTCTGATGAACGATGACCCCGGAAAGGGCTACGATTCCGATGAGATTTGGAAGAGCCATGAAGGCGTTGGCGATATCGGCAAGGGTCCACACTATTTCTATGGGAATAAAGACTCCCAAGAGGACGACGCAGGTAAAGATGAGGCGATAGGCCATAATCGCTTTTGTCCCCATCAGGTATTCGATACATTTTTCCCCATAATAGGCCCAGCCGATGATGGTTGAGTAGCCAAATAGGATACTGCCAACAACCACGATGACGCTCCCAAAGAAGGGAATGACAGAATCAAAAGCTGAAATGGTCAAAGGGGCCCCTGTGAGCACTTTACCATCAGCACCATAAGTTCCAATCACTTTGGTGACCGCAATCGCAAGACCGGTAAAAGTACAGACCACTGTTGAGAGAAAAGCTCCTGTCATTGAAACTAAAGCTTGACGGCCCGGCATATCGGTTTTTGCAGCCGCCGCTGCAATGGGAGCACTTCCCAAGCCAGATTCATTAGAAAAGACTCCGCGGGCAACTCCCATTTGGATCGCGAGCATGACGGTAGAGCCGGCAAAACCGCCAACGGCTGCCTGTCCTGTAAAAGCTGTCGAGATAATCTGGGATAAAGCTTCGGGAATTGCCTCAAATCGCATCGCAAGAACAATCAGACTGCCCACGATGTAAAAAAGGGCCATAAAAGGGACTAAAAGAGAGGTCACTCCCCCAATGGACTTAATTCCTCCAATTAACACAAGGCCTGTACAAACGGCCAAAATGATTCCTGTAATCCATCCATCAATGTGAAATGAAGTTTGAATGGCCGAGGCGATCGAATTGGATTGAACAAGATTTCCTGTAAAAAGGGCAGTAATTCCTCCGAAAAGAGCAAAGGCAAACGCAAGCCAGCGCCATTTGAGTCCCCTTTCGATATAATACATGGGGCCACCCGCCATCTCTCCCCGGTCGTCTTTGATCCGGTAGCGGATCGCTAAGATGGCTTCTCCATATTTGGTGGCCATGCCGATGAGGGCGGTAATCCATAACCAGAAGAGAGCTCCAAGGCCTCCTGTTGCCATGGCAGTTGCAACACCTGCGATATTGCCAATACCAATGGTAGCAGCTAGAGCTGTCATTAAAGCTTCAAAATGGGAGATATCCCCTGCGGCTTCTTGATCCTGCCGGGTAAATGCCAGTTTGAGCGAGTAGTACAAGCGGCGGAATTGAAGACCGCGCAGCCGCCACGTCAAATATAGCCCTGTTCCCACAAGGATTACAAAAAGTGGCTGCCAAATCCACTGAGCAATTTTATTGAGCAGAAAGGTAAGTGATTCCATTTGTATCGGAATTTATACAGCAAAACTCTCTATTTTGTTAAGGTGAAAAGCTATGACAACTCTTTCGCTTGAATTGCTGGCCACCGATCACGCTCTTCCCACGCCTGAGGAGCTCCATAAAGAAATTCCTCTCACGGAAAGCCAAAGCGCCTTTATTTTGCGCTCGAGAGAAACTTTTGAGGCCATTTTAAATGGCTGGGATAACCGTTGTATTCTCATAGCCGGCCCCTGCTCCATCCATGATCCAAAAGCTGCTCGGGAGTATGCAGAAAAATTTAGTAGACTCTCAAAATATGTGTCCGATCAATTTTTTCTTGTCATGCGCACTTATTTTGAAAAATCCAGAACGACTGTGGGCTGGAAAGGGATGCTCTATGACCCCGATATGGATGGTTCTCACAACATGGTCAAAGGAATCAGACAAACACGGAAACTTGTTTCTGAGCTCACCTCGATGCAAGTGCCTCTTGCATCAGAGCTCTTGGAAATCAATACGGCCCACTATTATGCCGATTTTTTAACCTGGGGCTGCGTAGGAGCCCGAACATCTTCTTCTCCCCCACACCGGCAGCTTGTCTCTTCTCTAAATTTCCCCGTCGGCTTTAAAAATAGTACCGACGGAAATATGGAGTATCCAATCAACGGCATTTTGGCAGCAGCTGCCTCCCATGTGTATCTGGGCCTTTCACCTTCAGGAAAAATGGCGCGGGTACATACGGAGGGTAACCCCCTCTGCCACCTTGTTTTAAGGGGAAGCCATTTAAAGCCCAATTACTATCCCGAGACTGTCAACGATGCTATCGCAAGATGCCGCGCAGCCAACATTCCAGACGCAGTTTTAATCGACTGTGCCCATGGAAACAGCGGAAAAACACCCGGACACCAAAAAGTTGCTTTTGAGTCTGTGATCGAACAGATCTGTCAGGGCAATTCCAAAATCGCCGGCATCATGCTCGAAAGCTACCTTAACTCAGGCTCTCAAACAATCAACTTCCCCCTAAGCTACGGCGTTTCCATCACTGACCCGTGCATCAGCTGGGAGACCACCGAAGAGCTCATTCTCTCTGCCCACTCCAAACTCCGCAAAAGAAATTAAATCGTGAACGAGCCCTGCCCAGCGCGGAGGGCTTAAGCTCAGGTAAATCGCAGGTTAATCCGACTAAATTTCGTCTTCTCAATTTTTTTATAAACACTTAATACTATATTAATATTTTTATATTACAATTAATAACAAATAAGGAGGAATCCATGTGTATACAAGGAGCAAATAGTTTAGAAAATTTAGGGGTATATATCTCAGTTCCCTCGGGCTTTGCTGCAGGTATATCAGGTTTTTTAGGTCTAGTGCTTGGCATTTGTAGCGGTTGGTCAGGTTTACCGATCGGCCTAATTACAGCCGGGGGTGTTCTTTTGACAGCGGGCGTTGGTGGTGGATGTGCCCTCACATTCCGGGCAGCACATCTAAAAGACAATGAGCGTGAAAAAATCACCCAAGCTTGTACATCTGTCTGGAAAGGCAACAAGAACTTTGACGATTAAATAAGAAAGCTAGGAGGCTATCATGTGTATACAAGGCACAGAAAAAATCATTGAAACTGGCTTCGCCTTTTATATGGCAGCCGGTACTATAGGCGCTGCACTCTGCATCTCAGGATTTGTTACGGGCATGGTTTTGAATTGGCCAGGTTACTCTATCGCCCTAATGAGTATTGGAGGCCTTTGTTTAGTAGGAGGAGGTGGTGGCGGAATCGCACTCATGTGTCGGGGCATGCATCTCAAACAACAAGAAAATGAAACAGTTGCAAAAGTGACGGAAGCTGTGAAAAGCCGCTTCATTGATCTCTAATTCCTGACCCATCTCAATCATCTCTTTCCAACGGAAATGGCTCCAGAAGATCAATAACATGCCCATTGAAGATTTCAGTTTACGAGCCCATGCACGATTTTATACTAACTGACTGAGAAAAGTCTGTGCAGGAACGATGATGGGGCCGCTTTCCTGAAAACAATTCTTTTCTACAAACGGAAGATCAAAGGCAATTTGGAAAGCATGAATTGCGGCTGTTTCTTTTTGAAAATGATAGAGCGCAGGCGAAATGCCTTTGGCTTTGGTTTTAACTTCCACTAAAAACCACGGCTTTTCATTTTTTGTGACTAAAAAGTCGACTTCGATTTTGTCTTTGGTACGCAAATAATAAAGGCCATACTCCCCAAATCCCCGGTCATTCCAAAAATGGACAGCTTTCAGTAAGTGGGCCGCCACTAAATTTTCATTCCTATGTCCTTCATCATCCACTAAAGACCAATCCCACAAATAAAGCTTCGGCTCTTTGATGAGCGAGCGTGAAATATTTTTTGACCAGGGCTGGATAGAGAAGCAATAATAAAAAGATTTGAGAATATCGAGCCAACGCCGGATCGTATCTAGAGAAACACCCACTTTTTTGGATAGAGATTGATAACTTAAAGACTCTGCTGCTTGAAGCCTTAATAATTCTGCAAGCAATTCTAATTGACCCAGTTCCTGAATGCGTGTTCCATCCCGAATATCTTCACGCAATAGCTGGTCTTTGCGCATCGCTTTAAGACGGCGGGAAAACGTTTGAGAGCGTTGCAAATAGGGCTCAGGAAAACCACCATGTTCTAAAAGAGCGTTCCAGTCATCTGGCTTGATTGGTTTTGGAGTTCTGATTTCTTCTTCAATCAAATCTGTAGAGACAATTTCAGCTACAGAAAGAGGATGGATACGGTAATAAAAATAGCGTCCCATCAAGCTATCTCCACCCTTTTTATAGATGTTGAGACGGGCAGATCCGGTGACTATAATTTTTGTTTTTTTCTCGTAGAGATCAAAAAAACCCTTCAGAAAATTTTTCCATCTTCCGTATTTGTGGATCTCATCAAATACAATGACCGGCTTTTCTTCAGAAAGCTCATCAAGACCGGCTTGCCTAGCAACGGCGTGTGCCCCTTCGATTACCAAAAGCCTTTCAGCCGCATTATCCCAATTCAAATAAAAATGCTTGGGCCATAAAGAAGCAGATTCCAGACCTAAAGTCGTTTTTCCTACTTGTCTTGGGCCCATAAGAAATACCATTTGGCGCAAACTCGACAAATGGCGCTGAATCAGTTCCTGATAGACTCTCTGCATACGACCATTCTACGATAAATCGTATTTTAGTCGCGACTATTTTACGACATAGCGCTTTTTAGTCGAAAAAACGTTGGATCGAAGCAAATCGCTATGACTTTTTTTGTAAATGGAAATTTTATTAAATACTTAATTATAACTTAATAATAATTTATTACAATTAATAACAAAGAACGGAGTTTTTTTTAATGAGCATTCAGGGAACAGATAGCATCGTCAAATTTGGAATGGCCATTATGTATGGAGTCTCTCTCACAGCCTGTATAGGGTTCAGTATAGGACTGGGGGCTGGCCTTGTTCACCATTGGCCAGGCTACGCGATCGGCTTGATTACGACCGGTGGCCTTATTATGACAGCTGGAATTGTCGGTGGAACTACAATTGCGTGCCGGGGAATGCATCTAAAACTACAAGATCAAGAAAGGCTCTCCAACGTTTTTAAAGGTGTCTGGGATGGCAGCGACAATTTTGACGAACAAACATAAAAAAATAGGGAGATCCAAAATGTGCATTCAAGGAACAGATAAGTTAGTGATTTTTGGAGGATTTGTTGCAGGTGTGGCCGATTTTATCGGAGGGGCAATAATCGCAGCAGGGATTATCACTGGTGCTATGCACAATTTTCCAGGCTATTCAATTGCTCTAATCACCATCGGCTCCTCTATTTTTGTAGTGGGAATTGGGAGCGGCTGTGCGATTCAATTTCGAGCGGCATACCTGAAAAATGAAGATAAAGAAAAGGTCGTCAAAGTTACTGAAGCTGTAAAAAATGGTACTGGCATTTTTGACGACTGGACATAACAAATAGGAGATTATATGTGTATACAAGGCACAGATAGTTTAGGAAAATTTGGTATAGGGATGGTAGTTGTCGCCGGAGTTATGGGTGCTGCACTCATGGGCGCAGGATTGCTTACCGGCGGTCTGCATGATTGGCCAACTTATGCTTTTGGCCTGATTGTGAGTGGTGGCATTATTATGATGGCGGGATTCGGCGGAGGACTCACAATTGCAATCCGTGCAGATATCATAGATGCGCAAGACCGCGAAGGAGTTGAGAAGGTCAAGCAAGCTAGCTATGGCAAATTATAAATCTGGGCTAATTTCGATGATATCGGCCCACAAGAAATGGCGCCAAGAGCTCAATAATACATCTCCATTGAAGATTTCAGCCTTGAAAGAGACTATTCCTTGCTTGCACACATAATCTTGATTGAGAAGACGGAAGATCCAATATCCGTTTCGATTATTAATGGGGGTTGTGAAAGTTTCAATTTCCCGTGTCCCAAAGCGAACAGAGAGACGCAAAGTTGTTGGACACGGTGCTTGGCTTGGCAAATTCCAGCGCACTACAATTTGTTGCCCCATAAAGCAGGCCTGAAGTGGATCAGGTGTATCGATCGCCGCGCTTGCCAAATAGTTTGGGCCAAGATACTCCGATCTGCATGACAAAGGAATACGGTTGCAGCCGCTAAACAGCAAACAGACTATTAAAAGAATAGACCATCCTTGGAGTGCGGCGATTCTTCGCCGCCCTGCAATCGGCTTTAAAGACTGTTTGGCAATTGAAGGGCGGCGAAGAATCGCCGCACTCCAGGAGAGTTTTCCCATCTAAACCCTAGAATAACAGAAGGGCGAAGACGAAGGAGAAGAGTGAGAACGACTCCACAATACCAATCGCAGCAAAGCATTTACCGTAAATTGCGGGCTGTTTTGCAGAGGCCTGAATGCCTGTTGCGCAGCATTTTCCCTGCCAGAGCGAAGAAAATAGAAGAGCAAGTCCGACAGAGAAGCCAATCGCAATCCCACCAACTGCTGATAAAGACCCATCTTTAATGGCGCCGTTCATCAGGATCATGAGGATAAAGCCGTAAATGGCCTGAGAAGAGGGCATCGCAGACATTCCAATCAATTTTCCGTGCCCTTCATCAATGCGCGCCATGACAGCGTGCGAGGCCATACCGGCAATTCCACATCCAAAAGAGCTGCCTATCATAGCAAGTCCAAGTACAAGGGCTGGCCCTACAACATTAATATCCATTCCGAGTTCTCCTAATCTATTTTTAAAATTGAAAGTGGATTAAATTTCTTTCCGCCCCCTTCGAAGCTATAGTGATACCACTCAATAAAATTAAGTCGCAAGCCGTGAATCACTCCCCCCATTAAAGCGAGGGTAAAATTGATCGTATGGCCTGCTAAGATCACAAATATTCCGAAATAGAAGGGCATTTTTGACGCCATATCGTTAAAGGTCTCTGCCATGATCATGCCCGCTAAAGAAAGGGCATAAATACGGAGATAGGACATCACATCTGCAAAAACCTGAATGACATGCATAATCTCAGCCAAACCTTTCAGCTTGCGCTGGATCACAGCTAAAACCGCGGCAAGGCCTAAGCCCCCATAGACAAGATATTTCCCCAAAAGAGCTCCTGACTCATAGGGAATATTGAAAATATAGTGGATCAGTGATGTGGCATTGAGAATCGACGGGAAGTACAGATACCCTCCCACCATAAAAATGATCCAACCGATGCCCGACCAGTTTTTATCGAGATACCGGATAAAAGAGAACATAATGTGGAGCGTCCCGATGAAAATCACCAGCTCAAACAACACATTATCTTGGAAATTGCTATAGATCGCATAGGGCTTTGAACTTCCTTCACGGTGCACGCTCGTTAGAAAGGCCTGAGGAGTTGTCGCATCTTTCAATTGGGGATACTCATGCACAAGCGCCTGATAGGCACTTGGCTTTTGAGTAATGAAGTATTCGGCTTTTTTCTTAATCATCCAATTGATGAGAGAAACGTCTTGTAATTTATTTTCAGGGCCAATTTCAATGCCAAAAAAAGAGGGAACCATTAAACCCCAAATGATGCATCCCACAGATAGGGCCATGGAAAGGGTTGTGAAACGTTTGAGAAATCCCCCTTTCTTCTTCCCATATTTAAAATAAAGCCACATAGAGATTCCCAGCATGATCAGACCATAGCCAGCATCTGCAATGATCATGGCAAAAAAGAGGCCAAAGGCAATCAATACCCAAATCGAAGGGTCCCGGTCTGCAATCGAGGGAGTGTCATAGATATTAATGAGATCCTCTCCCAAGCGAGCAGCTCCCTCATTTTCCAGTTGGGTGGGGATCCTATCTGTTTTTTCCACAGAGATCGGCTCGACATAAAGATTGAGCTCCGATGCCAAGCCCTCTAAAAGCTTAATCTTGTTCTTGGGAACCCATCCCTCAATTGCAAAAGCATCTCCTTCAAGAACCGCTTGAACTCTCTCTTTTGAATCTTCAAGATTATAACGGTTTAATGTGTTGATCAAGCCCTGCTTGAGAAGTGTTTTTTTATGGGCAAGGGTTGCAAGCTCTGTTTCATACATATCGATGTGCCGGCGTGCATGGGCAAGCTCCTCTTTCCATTCGCCAATGGGCTTTTCGACATACATTTCGATCAGTTTGTCATAGTGTTTCCGCTCGTTGTTGATCGCCACAAAGTAATTCATTCCATGGGCTTCCCCTACGAAGATGACCTCCGGTCTCTTGGCTGCCTCAGCATCTACGGTGTTTTTGCAGAAAAAAAACTGAATGATGCGCCCTGAGAGCCTTTCTGTTTCATGAAGATCGGCTGCAGAAAAGTCTCCAAAAATGGCCACTCTCGAAATTTCGCTTTCCGCAATACGGACATGTTCTCGCAATCTTTCAAGCTCGTGAGAGCGCTCCACAACATGCCTTGCAAGCACGTTGGCAGACAGATAATCGTCTGTAGGCTCCTGCTTCACAGGAACCATTTGACGGAGAACATGAAGGGCATCGATAAAATTCTGGATTTCGGGAGGTGTCTCTAGAGGTGTGGGCGTTTTTCTTAAAAATTCGACAATGCCAAGCTCCTGTACCCGTCTAAAAAAGACATCACGGGTACTTTCCGGACCAATCACCAAATATTTTTTAACGTCGACTCTCATCTTACTTTTTCTGCGAGTTTTTTTTGTTTTTTGCGCATCTCGATTTTAGCTTTAGCAACTTTGGCTTGCGCAACAGCCGCCAGCTCCTGGTCACCCAAAAAAATCTTGATCCGCTTGATGTGTTGTTGTGCCTTCGGGATCAAGTTTTTCTCAAAAAGATTCACCCGAATGGAAACCTCACGCAGCTCTTTTTCTAGAGCCTTTTTCTTTTCTTCTGCCACAAGGACCTTAGCACGGGCAATGGCGAGCTTGCGCAAATCGCCTACTGCTGCATCGAGCCAGGCAGGCGACGTAAAAAGGGGGTAGTCAAAAGGCTCAAAAGCCACCTTTTCAAAAAAAGGGACATCCACACCTGCGATATTTTCATACCGCTTTTCAATTTCTTTTATTTTGGCAGAACGGGTCAAATCGAGCCCCACCTGTTCACTCAAAAGGCTGCTGCTATGGGAAACAATCAACCGGAATTGGTGAAATTCATCTTCCAGCGTTTGAATTTCAGAGCGCACCTCATTGACTTCGAGCTGCAGCATGGCCTTTTTCAGCTGAAGTGTAGGCAAATACTTCGAAAGCTGAGAAAGACGGAGCTGTTGGACACGCAGTTCTGTTTTTGTGAGCTTCATTGCTATCCTGGCCAATATTTTTCGATCAGAGCGTGCTTTAAACCCACTTCATGCCGTTGGAAACACTCAGACAAAAGGCGCCAGCCCAAATCAAGGGCCTCTTCCAGGGTGATATTCACTGAAAGATTCATCATATTCTCTTCAAAAAGACCGGAAAAGTTGAGGAGTTTTTCATCCCAACGGGAAATCTTAAAACCCATCGATTGCCGCTCTTTTGCCTTTTTAGAGTCGGCATAGAGGCGAATCAATCCGTTTGCGATATCGCCATGGTCTTCACGCGTCACTTTACCAATCACCTGCTGTTTTAGACGGGAAAGAGAACCAAAAGGATCAATAGAACCTCCATGGAGATAAAATTGTCCTTCCGTGATGTAGCCTGTGTTATCAGGAATTGGGTGTGTGACGTCATCTCCTGGCATCGTTGTCACACTGATGAGAGTAATGGAGCCGCTCCCCTCAATATCGACCGCTTTTTCATAACGGGAAGCAAGATCAGAATATAAAGAGCCAGGATAACCTCTGTTTGAAGGCACTTGGTCCATCGTGATCGCAATTTCTTTGATGGCATCGGCAAAAGCTGTCATGTCTGTGAGAAGGACCAGAACATCTTTTCCTTCTGTTGCAAATTTTTCAGCACAGGCCAAAGCCATATCAGGAGCCAGCAAACACTCCACCGCAGGATCTGTGGCTCTATGGATAAACATCACAGTTTTTGAAATAGAGCCCGCCTCTTCTGCGTTGTCGATAAAGGCTTGGTAATCGGCAAAGGTCAGCCCCATTCCCGCAATCACAACCACTTCCGCATCGGTTTGGTTGGCAATCCGCATGAGAAGCTTGTTATAAGGCTCCCCCGCAACTGAAAAAATGGGGATTTTTTGCGATTTCACAAGACAGTTGAAAACATCGATCATGGGAATATTGGTGCGCACCATCTGTCTGGGAATAATACGGCGCACAGGATTAAACGAGGGCATCGCAATCGGAATTTGTTCACCCTCAATTTGAGGGCCACCGTCAATGGGGACACCCGCCCCGGAGAGACGCCTTCCTAAGAGGGAATTTCCAAAGGTCGCGAGCATCTGCCGCTTAAGAAAAACCACTTTATCCCCGGTTGAGATCCCGCGCGTTCCTCCAAAGACTTGAAGGGTCACTTCCGATCCTTCGAAGCGCAAAACCGAAGCGTAGGTTGAGATGCCCCCCTTCCTGTCAATACGGGCAAGCTCTCCCAAACTCACATCGTCTGCTGTCACGGTAATCAAGTTACCGCGCATGTCGTTGATTCTTTCGTAGACTTTTTTCATAGTTTTCTTGCCGTTTCGATGTTTTCTTGGATCGTGTCAAATAATTTTACATAATCTTCTGATTCAAAGGGCGTTGAGTTCAAGGTTTTAATCTTACCCTGGAGCGTGAGGAAAAATTCACGAGCTCGATCGCGCGATTGAAAGTCAAAAGGTGTCACAAAAATGTGGTTGATCAAACGGAAAAGGGGGATTTGTCTTTCTAGCGGACAATAAGAATCCACTTTATCGAAAGCATTTTGCTGCAGATAGCAAAAATCGTAGGCTTCTGCTTTTAGATGGATGATCAAGTCAGCTAAAGAAACCCCTTCCTCGCCCACAACTTCCATCCGCTTGCCAATCTCATCTCCCAATTTTAGAAAATCATCGGCCCTTCTCACCATATCGCCCCATCCGGGTGCTTCTGTCTCAAGCTGCCGTGCGACATCATCCACATATTTGGACCAGGAAATAAGCTGATCAATGGCAGGATAGCGGCGCGCATCCGAACGGGCCCGTGAAAGGGCGCAGAAAGAGCCCACAACTGCCAGAGTGGCCTGTGTGACCGGCTCTTCAAAGCTTCCACCTGCAGGAGAAACGGCTCCACAAATCGTGACAGAGCCTTTCTTACCATTTTTAAGGGAAACATTGCCGCCACGTTCATAAAAAGAGGCAATTCGGGAGGCAAGATAGGCGGGGAAAGCTTCTTCTCCCGGAATTTCTTCCAGTCTTCCTGACATTTCCCTTAAAGCCTGCGCCCAGCGGGAAGTGGAGTCAGCAAGTAAAAGGACATCGAGACCCATTTGCCGGTAATATTCTGCAATGGTCATCCCCATATAAATGGAAGATTCACGGGCAGCTACAGGCATCGAAGAAGTGTTGCAGATAATGCAAGTGCGGTTAATTAAGGGCTCGTCAGTGTGTGGATCGATCAGCTCTGGAAATTCGCGCAAGATTTCCACAACCTCACCGGCACGCTCGCCGCACGCTGTCACAATGACAATGTCTACAGCTGCATACTTAGAAAGGTGGTGCTGAATGACTGTTTTGCCTGCGCCAAACGGGCCTGGAGTGCAAAAAGTTCCTCCCTTCATGATGGGGTTTTGGGTATCGAGTGTACGCAAACCTGTATCCATCATCCGTGAGGGCTTCACTTTCAGTCCTTGGAAAAGCCCCATTTTAATGGGCCACTTCTGCACCATTGTAAAGGCAATTTCCTGTCCAGATTCTGTTTTGCCGCGGGCGATGATGGTATCGACAGTGTATTTTCCAGCAGAAATTGCCCATGTCAGAGTCACTTTGCCAAAAAACGAGAAAGGAACCATGATATGGTGCTCATAACGTCCTTCCATAGTCGTGCCAAGAGTGTCCCCTCTTTCCAGTGTGTCCCCCACTTTTGCAAAAGGAAGATAGTCCCATTCAGTTTCCCGATCAATGGGTGGGACATAAATGCCACGAGGCAAATAAAGACCGGAGATTTGGGCAACCTCTTCCAGACGATTCTGCAGACCATCAAAAATAGATTTTAAAAGACCAGGCCCAAGCTCTGCTTCCAAAAGATCACCGGTAAACCTGACCGGCGTCCCCAGCTTGATCCCCCGAGTATCTTCATAAACCTGAATTTTGACCTCATTGCCGACAATTTCGATCACTTCTGATTTTAGATGTGTACCTTCAAGATCGACATAAGCCACCTCTCCCTGGCGGACATTGCCCTCAAATTTAACTTGGAGGAGGTTTCCAAAAGCTTTGACAACCTCTCCTTTGGCATGTTGTGACTCATGATTCATGTGATTTCCTTTTCGATGGTATCCACAATATTAATTCCTTTTTGAACATCCAGCTCAAGCCACCTTTCCACAAGTAAAAGGCGGGCCATGTAGTTCAAAATACGGTCTAAACTGAAAATTTCCCCACCCCAAAGCTCAATAATGTGATTAAATTGATATTCCACAAGTGCCTTATGCAATTCCAATGGGGAATCAGAAAATGTCTCAAAAATGGGTCTCAACTCCTTATATTCAAAAGGAGGCTCATATAGCGGGGTGTCTTTTTGAGCTAAAATCTGGGCCACAATGGGATCTGATGGATCCTCATATTGTAATTCTACTGTGACATCTCGATCCATTTTTTTGGATCTGAAACCGAGCATCACGAGGCGCAAATCTCTTTGGAAGGCAAAAAAATCTCTGATGAAACCTGTTTCTGTTTCAATTTTATAGCTGAAAAAATGGGACATAAGCTCTGCAAAGTGAGCGACCCGTTCTTCATCTGTGTGATATTTATCGAGATAATCAATCAAAAAATCTTCCAAGGGATCTCCCCAAGGCCATTTCTGATCATTAAGCACAAACTCAAGTTGCTCTTTATTGAGATTTCCGCGCGGATCCAAAGGCTCTTTTGCCCAAAGTGCCCGCAAATTCTCCATATCGATCAAAGAAAGAAATTTGCGTGTTCGGTAAAGGTCTTTACTTGTGAGGTTTGTATCGAGAATGATTTTAAGCTCTTCAAACCCTAAAGCGGGCATGTGGCCAATCTCTAGAGGAGGAAATGAACTTGTAAGAAAGTAGTATTCAGTCATTAATTTCGTTTACGCCTTAAATAGCAATTCACGGAAATCTTTTCGGATATACTGTCCGATCAATTCTTTCAATGCGGCATCGCTTAAATCAAGCGTCATATTCCGGTCATGCAATTTTAACTGCACGCCGCCGTTAAATTCTCCCACAACCACTGATTTTTCCCGCAATTTTTCCATAATTCCTTTGAGCAAAAGGATATTTACTTTTTCAGCAGGCACTGTTGCTGGGATAACTGCTGAAAAATCTGCGCTAATCCCCTCTTTTTCGACCGCTTCTACAAGGGCTGAGATCAGTTTGGCAGCAATATTTGGATCGGGAGTTTGCTGTTTTAACCAATCTGTGAGCTCCGAATTGAGAAGCTTCTGTTCAATTTCCTGTCGTAAAGATTCAAGCCCCTGACGGCAGGCTTGCGTGATGGAGCTTTCAAATAACTCGCGCTCTTTTCCCATTTTTTGCTTGGCCTGACTGATCATTTCGGCAGCTTTTGACTCTGCATCGCGAATGATATTCCGCGCTTCCTGTTCTGCGACCTCTAAAATTTTTTGAGCCTCTTCTTTAGCAGGCAGAATCGTCTCATTTTTAAGGATCTCGCAGATCTTTTTGATTTTGTCTTTGCCAGTATCTAGATTCTCCATTATTCTGAGCCCTTACTTGAATTGGATCTAAAAAATTGAAAATATCAGCTTAAGCTTAATTGCCGAAACAAAACTTTAAGCGAAGGGCGAAAGCTTGGCAAAATAAGGTTTATAAATCAAGGGTTTTTAAATGTTTAAATTCATTTTATTTTTTCTAAGCAGCTCCCTTTTTTTCTCGGTTGCGCAGGGTGAAGAAGTCAGTATTCAATCTCCTCCTAAAGGTTGGGAGTGCATTACAGATCAAGCGCAACTGCCGCAAAAAATCAAACTGATCTACATCGGCAAACCAACAGCTGCAAATCCTTTCAACCCCTCGATGAATGTCGCTTGCGAAGAGACACCTTTAAATCTTGCAGACTATGTGAA
This sequence comes from uncultured bacterium, assembly GCA_964588495.1. GTDB lineage: Bacteria > Chlamydiota > Chlamydiia > Chlamydiales > JAAKFR01 > CAVPKN01. The sequence goes on from CAZPPS010000009.1 coordinate 59,939, forward strand.
ATCGGCAAAAGCCTATCATGAAAGCCAACCGGAGACCAAATGCGCCCTGCTTGGCAAAATTAATACGGCAGCCGGTCCTGCCGAAATTTTGCAACTTGACCGCACCATGCAATGGGGAATTGTCCGCTTCATCCAGGCTGTCATGATTCGCAATGGCCATGCCTATGTTGTGACCACAACGTGTATCAAAGAAGAGTTCAGCGCACTGTCTCCGCAGCTTTTTAAAGCGATTCAGTCTTTTACGATTAGATAACTTAAATCGAAATCTACGTGCCCGTGCCCGATCCGAAATTTCGGACAGGGGCACGCTCACGGGCACGTAAAGAAATTCAAAAATTTGCACCTTGCAAAAAAAATAATTAATTTGTTATGTCTGTGCAAAAGGAGATCGTTATGAAGAAATTGATTTCGACATTGTGTGTAGTTTTGATGATTTTTGCTGCAAAAGCGCCAAGCCTTTACGGTTCTTGTGGTGCCCCTTGTGGAGAACCATGCCAAACAACATATTGTGATGCACCTTGTGCAGCACCTTGCGCACCTTATGCACCTTATGCACCCTGTGACGCTCCATGCGCCCCATGTGCACCTGCTGCTGGAACTTGCTGTGGAACTTCGTGGATACCTTTAATTGTTGCTGCTGGTGCAATTGCAGTTGGCGTAGCTTTTGTTGTATCACACAACCGTGGTCACCACGGACACTAAGAACTGAAACGTAACAAATACGTTAACCAGTTATCGAAAATATTATCAGAGATGCTGTCTAAAGGCAGCATTTCTGACATTATAGTTTAACAAAAGTTTTTGTACTTTTGGCCGCTTCAAAGTCCCGCGGTTAAAAGTACAAAAACCTTTGTCAAGCTGTGCGAGGAGACTTTGAATGAAAAAAACGGTTGCTGTATTTTGTATTATCTTAGCTGTAATGTTTGGTTTTCCTGGATCTCAAGCGACAGCTGCTGCCCCTTGCGGTCCCAATACTTGCCAGGTTGATTCTTCTATTCCATATTGCGAGCCTTGCGCTCCTTATCCTGCTCCCTGCGGACCACCTTGTGCTCCCGCTTGCGGCGCTAATTGCGGCGTTTCATTATGTGCCGTTGGAGTTGCTGTTGCAGCTGTGATCGCAGCTGGTGCAATTATTTTGCTTGCCGGCAAAACCGAACATGCGCATTCTCATTAGTCTGATTTAAGAAAAATTATTCGGAGTAGTGGATGAAACGGCTGACTGCAATTGTTGTACTTTTGACTTTTTGGATTTCCCCTTTACGGGCTGCCTCAGATACCTTTGTTGATTATCAAAACTACAATCACGGCTACTGCCCTGAATGTGGAAGTTTTCCTTGCAGATGTGGCGAAAGAGCTGCCGGTAATAATCTTGCCCCTGAAGAGGCACCTGTTCCACCACCCCCTCCTGCAGGCCCTGGTTTTTCCTACGGTGGTCCACCAGCCCCTGCTCCCAACGGCCGTGTTCCTCCACCACCACCAGGTGTCGCTGCAAAAACGCCACCTCCTCCTGCTCCTCCAACGCCTGCTTGCAAAAAACCAGAGCCCTGTGCCCCAGCTGCAGTGTGTGCCACAAATTGCGGCGTAAGACTAATCTGGGTAGGGCTTGGAATTGTGGTTCTGGCAACAGGAGCTGCCATCATCATTAGCTCCAACAACGGCGCCGCTCCCTTCCATTAACAGTTGCTCATTAAATGTTACGAGCCCATGCACACAAACTCTCCTGGATTGCGGCCTTTCTTCGCCGCTCTTCAATTGCCAAGAAGACTTTATGCCTATTGCATAGCGGCGAAGGATCGCCGCCCTTCAGAGGCAGTTCCAAAACTCATTTGCCCGGCAAAATCGCTCTTTTGAAGCCATTTGCATCCATTTTCCTCGGCCAGCTCAACGAAGGCCGCCCTCGTCAAATGGAACGTGGCAGCTTTACTGCCTCTTGCAACTGGACGCAAAATAATCAATTTTTCCGGGCAAAGCAGTTTTGCAACTACCTCTCTAGGAAGGCTGTCTGTATTATAACGCTGCTTCTCCTTGTGTTTAGCCTTACAGGATGCAGAGGAAAAGGTTGGTTTTATAGCGATGTCAAATCAGATTGCGCACGGTTTAACTCGGCTCTTTTAAGCCATTGCTCCCCTGAGGCATTTAATGGAATTGAACTGCAGCTTTTAAGAGGTGAATTTGGGATACTGGCTTTTCTCAATATTAGTTCGGGATCTCTGAACTCTCCCACTGCCGCTTTAGAAATTGAGGGGATACGCTATTTGTACACCGCGCATGTGATGCAGGGAGGGCAAAGGGTGCTTCTGCCTCCAGAAGCCGCTGATTTTATCATCACTTCTTTACTCAACGGTCTAAACGTAAAAATCTGTTTAAACGGCTATATGAGCGAGTTTTTCCCTGAAAACTTTGCACGCAAATACAAGTGCTTTAGCCGGCAATAAGCGATTCTGGGACATCCTTCAGGGGCTCAACCCTGAACAAAATCTCCATTTTCTTGCCGTTGATATTCAAGTCAAGCACAGAACTTAACCGTGTTAGCAATATATTGAAGGGCACTTTCACATGATGATTGCCCACATCTATTGCAATGGCAGAGCTGCCCAGAATTTCTTCTGAGGCATAAATTTGATGGCATAACGCTTCAAATTGGGTCAGGTGTCTTAACAAAGTGTCATCATCAAAGGCATATTTTCGCCTGCAACTAGGGCAGGGAACAATTTTATGAAAATGCTTCCGGTCAAGCACCGAAAACAAAATGGGGGCATCACATTCTTGACAGTGAAACTGTAATTTGTGTCCGTTCTGCATCGTATCAATCCTTCGGTTAACTGACTCTTATAACAAAAGATTCTGCAAAAAACAACATGTAGATTGCCGAAATCAGTGTCTTTGCCCTTGCCCTTGCCCGATCTAACTTTCGGGCAAAGGGGGACACGGAAAAGGAAAACGCTAACTTCCCTTAACCTTAATCTTCTTAGCCTCTACCTGTCTATCCTTGTGCTTATTGAAGATGATTTTCATGACGCCATCTTTGCACTCTGCTTCTGGCTCTTGAGAGGCATCAATTTCATCCCAGAGGGGAACACAATAAGAAAAACTGGTTTGTGACTGGCGGTAAAACTGTCTTTTTTTATCTTCCTCTTCTTCCTTTTTACTTCCTTTAATCCAAAGGATATTGTTGTTGTCTACCGACACATCAATATCTTTAGCAGAAAGACCGGGAACCGCAGCCTCAACATAGACATTTTTGTCATCGCTTGAAATACTCAAGCCTGATAGGCCAGGATTAAAATCCTCTAACACATTTTCAATGAATTTACCTAAACCCAATAATTCACTTGCTCTTTTTGGTGTTGGAAATTGGGCTTTCCAGCGTGGAAGAAAACTCATATACCCTCCTTGAACGTAAGTGGTTGTCAAAAAACTTATTATATGATAAATTTCATAAAAAAGGAAGAGGTTAACGAATGGCAAGCAAGCTCGATCAACTCAAACAGATGACAATTGTAGTTAGCGATACAGGCGATATCAACAGCATTAAAAAATATGAGCCCACCGATGCGACTACAAACCCTTCGCTCATCTTTCAGGCTGCACAAGAAGAACAATACCAATACCTAATCGATGATGCCATCCGTTTTGGTCTGCAAAAAACTTCTAACGAAGAGACCCTGCTCCATTTTATTATGGACAAGCTCTTTGTCAATTTTGGTATCGAAATCTTAAAGATCGTTCCAGGCCGTGTTTCTACGGAAGTGGACGCGCGCCTCTCTTTTGATGTAGCCGGAAGCGTTCTTAAAGCTGTCACTCTTGTAGGTCTTTATGAAGCGGCAGGAATTGATAGAAGCCGTGTTCTTATCAAGCTAGCCTCCACATGGGAAGGTGTGCAAGCTGCAAAGATCCTCGAAAAAGAGGGTATCCACTGCAACATGACGTTGATGTTCAGTTTGGTACAAGCCATTGCCTGTGCAGAAGCAAAAGCGACTCTTATCTCCCCTTTTGTCGGACGGATCCTTGACTGGCATCTAGCCCACGATAAAGTCGAAGGTTTTGCTCCCGAAAAAGACCCAGGAGTTGTCTCTGTCACGCAAATCTACAACTACTACAAGAAATTTGGCTACAAAACACAGGTCATGGGAGCTTCTTTCCGTAATACGGATGAAATCCTGGAACTTGCAGGCTGCGATCTTCTAACAATCGCTCCCAAACTCCTCGAAAACCTCTCAACAACAGTGGGCGATGTTCCGCGCAAACTCAATCCCGAAACCGCTCACCATCAAGACATCAAAAAAATCGAAGTGGACGAAAAAGTCTTCCGCTTCCTCCTCAACGAAGATGCCATGGCAACTGAAAAACTGGCAGAAGGGATCCGCAAATTTGCAGCGGACACCATCAAGCTGGAACAGTACGTCAAAAATCGTATCCAGCAGAACAATACTGGTAAGAAATAGCTCAAGAGCTCTTTAGACGGCCAGCTTTTTTGCGCTTCACAGGAAGTTCGGTAAAGCTTTGCATCTGTAGATACCGTACGACCCTATCTTTTGTAATGTCGGTCAAAGTGATCGTACTTTTTAGAACGCGGGCATTTTTTATGGAAACATCAAAGTCCCGGATAACAATGAAATGCGTTTCGCGCTTATCAACACTTAAAGTTTTATGGATTTGATAGCTTCCAGCGATATACATCTGACTATTAATTTCAGCAGGCAAATCCCTTTTTTCAACCGCTTCAAAGTTGTCATAACGAAATAGACTTTTGAACTCTTCTTTAAAAGCAGCCTCAGCTTGATCAATAGGGATTTTCTCCGCATCTCGGTTTTCTCCGATCTCATGACATCTCTTTGAGCTACACCCCAACATCGAAACACCCACAATGCCCATCAACAAATTCGCACCAATCACAGCATATTTCTCGAAGAATTCAGGCAAGTGGATGCATTTATAAATATGATTCAGAGCACCTGCCGCTCCTAATAACCCCATCCCTGTCAGAACAGTTCCCATTAAAATAACAAATAGGGCAGAGCTAATGGGTTTTTTGGCATCTACGACATCTCTTTGGGCTTGAAAACTTTTGGTGGAATTGTCCTCAGTTTCAGCCTGCAATTGATCTAGAAAAACCTTCTGTCTTATTAGATCTGCTGTACATATAAACGACACTTCTCAATCCCGTTATTATTTAATATTATAGTAACATTTCAGTGTAGATATAATTTTAAGATCACATTAATTTTTAAAAATATAATGAGACAAGGCAAAAAAAGCCTCTTGTAGAATCTACCTGCGAACATTTCTGTTCGACCGGAAATCCCCAAGAGGCGTTAGAAAGGACGGTCTTACTTCCCTACTTCTTCAGCTATATGTTCCCTAAAACCTTGCAATTGCAGATAGGTTACAACCCTACCTTTTTCCTCAGCAGTCAATTTTTGTGTAGATTTTACTGACATATCAAAGTCCCGAATTGCAATAAAATCCTCTTCAATTTGATAACATTTTTCCCTAGGCAAATGAAAAGTAAGAGAATTTTTCCCGTTAGTCTCGAAGTGCGAATGATTAAATAAGTCTAATCTAAAGCTTGTCTCAAATCCACGTTCTGCCTCATCAATAGGCTCCTTCTTTTCATTCCTGTGTGCTCTATTGCCATCACAAACAACAGCGCTACGCCCCAAAATTCCAACACCAACAACACCAACTCCAAGATTGACACCCATCACATAATAATTCTTAAATGCTTCGGGCAAAAGTTGAACCACATTAGGAATATGAGACAATCCTCCAGTCAAACCGAGAAAACCAACGCCTGTCAAAGCCAACCCCATGAAAATGCCGGCAACTGCCCATCCCAGTGGATGTTTAGCATCGATGGCATCTTTTTTAGCACCAAAACTATCTGCCGAATGTGTGTTTTCGGCCCCTAATTGATTAAAAAATGTAGCTTTAACTTCTGCACTCTTATAAATAGACATCAAATCCTCCTGTGTATTAAAAATCAAAAATATTATAACATATAATTATAAATATAATTTTAAATTTATAATAATTTTAGATTAAATACTGGATTCAGCCGCATGTTCTGGATTTTGTTTTTTTGTTAAGAATAACGAATGAACGTAAGCGATGAGGCGCTCAGCCTCTCCTGGCAGTAGCGGCGATCCTTCGCCGCTCTGCTATGGATAAAAATCCTGTTAGGACAATGTATCTAAAAAGATCTTTCTGCCGATTGAATGGCGGCGCAGGAGCGCCGCTACTGCCAGAAAACTTAGCTGTCAGCAACTTAAATACGCTCTTCTACAGAAACTGAGCCATTCCTGTTGGTAGAAAGGTCGTACTTACCCCCCATTGCATAATCGAGATGGTACTGATAGTAGTTTCGAAATGAAACTAAAGCGTCATAAGTCAAGTTTGCTCTCTGCATCACAGAGCCCTCAGGAAGCTTGATGACAAAGATGTAATCAGCATATTGAACATTAAAGGGTGTACGGGTTATTTCCAAGAAGCTTTGATTTTTCATGTTCGAAATTTCATAAGAAATCGCATCAAGACCAGAAAGCGGCTCCAAGTTTTGCAACTCATCCAACTCCTCCGCATCTGTGTACTTTAGACAATGCTCATAGTAGGTTCTGAAGGGCTGCAATTCTTCTGGCGTACTGACAGGCGGCGTTTGAAGCAAGTGGCCCTGTCTATCCTTGATTGCCAAAGCATAAGTCATTTGAGCAAATCTGATAGTCATCTTTATCTGCAGGCAGCATTCCGATAGCTCTTGCGGAATTTTTGTGGAAATATAATCTAAAACGTTTTGGTTGGGTTTCTCCACTCTGGTTACGCGTGCCAGCGCTTCATTATAATGGTCTTTTGCTTCAGTCATGGACTCGAAAGCTTCATTTCGCATGGCACTGTCTTTGTGAAATACGTAAGAGGGTATGGATACAATAATAAGACCTGAAGCCAGAGGAACCGCTATCAATGAAATGGAAGCTGGAAGACCCAATTGGAGCGCTGCTGGTAGTATGTGTATCACATGAAAATGGTGGAGTAAGGAAGTTATCCCTAAGGCAGCAATAGCGAGGGCTATGCCTGAGATGGTGATGATAGAGACAATTGCCACGGTATTGATAGGATATTCATTTTTGATCCCCTCAAGGGCATCTTCAAAATATTTCCCATCGCTTTTCTGATTTTCTGAGTAATAATTGTAAAAGTCTCCATCAATGTCATAGTAAGTGTCAGAAATAGACATAACCCCTCATCGTTTGCTATAAGGATAGCAAAAACAGTATAAAGGTTTCATTAAAAACATTACTTGGAGGATTAACCGTTTGATAGACAATTCGCTGATTTTTTTCCTTCGCAAAAGAGAGCATTCACAAATATTTCGAAAGTCTAAGCGGCTCACACCTCTGTATATTTTAAGTAGTGCTCAAAGTAGATTTTGAATAAATCCGATTCATTTCGACTGCACTTAGTTGTTTGCCATGATGTGCCCTCTTTATCTTTGTAGATGTAGAATGTGTTTTCTGACTCCTTACCCCATGCATCGTACATAAGTGTATAACTGCAATTTATCAGCTTTTGGGCATGCACGCTATCTCCCATAACCTCATTAGGGTCTATTTTAGATACTGACCTTAGGCGCTCTAGTTCTTTAGTATACGCAGCTTCCACGTCATTATAATGTCTAAGCGTATGGTTTCGAAGTGAAAGCTTCTCATGAAGCTTATAGGAAGGAATAGATACTAGGATGAGGCCAGAGACGATAGGGACAGCAACGATCGCGATCGAAGCTGGCAAGCTAAGTTGAAGTGCTGGTGGAAGTATTGAAATGACTTGGCAGCTTTGAAGTAAACATGTTATCCCTAAAGCAGCAACGCCAAGGGCAATTCCAGAAATAGTGAGGATCGCTATGATTGCCGAAATGTCGATCGGATGCTTATTCCCGGCTTTCTCTCTCTTGGTATCAAAATATTTGCCTTAAACTTGTTGATTGCGTTTGTAAATGTCCCAAAACTTGCCATTGGGGTCGAGAGAATTGATAATTGCCACACTTACTCCCTTTGTTCAGAGAAGTTTAATCGGAGCGCATAAAGATTGCTCTTAAATTTTTTTGGCAAATTACTGCGCGCGTTGCCATTCGATGCCGTTGAAATCAGTGGCAGGGCGGCCATACAGAAGTTCCTGGAGTCTGTTAAAGCCCTCTTCTTCTTTTGCCTCAGCTTCAGGGTCATGATTATAGACGCCGTCAAGTTGAATGGCTCCGCCATCCCAATTAAATAAAAAAGTAGGAATGATGTCACGGTAGACATTGTAGACGGGACACCACTGTTTTGCACGGTTTCCATTGTCATTTACAACCAAAATTAAAAGAAGGGGCTGCTTGAGATGTTGTACCTTTTGCTCGATGGCTTCCTCTGATAATTGACGATCTTTAGTCAAAACTTCTCTAATCTTAGCATCATTTTGAGCATTATCAACCACTGCCAGTTTCAAAGGCATCAACTCGATAGAGCCAATAGAACACCTCATGATTGGCTTAGGAAAATGTGTCTTGACAGATGCTGCGAATTCTTCCTCGGGAATTTCCTTAGAAGGGATTTCTGTTAGCCTTGGCGGCAAACTTTGAGATTGCTCGATCTGGTCCAACAATGAAGGATTGTCTAGAAGATCCATCAAAGTTAATCGCTCGTAAAAAGGTTTTCTTTCTCGTAGTTTAGACTTGTTTAGAACAGGTTTGTCGGTATTAACGGTTTCATCGGTATCGGGAGCTTGACCCTTTGCCTGATAAATTCCATAGCCGATGAGGACAGCTCCCACTAAAAGAGCTCCACCTGCTCCTGTCAGCATCGGCCAGCAGCTTCCAATTGTTCCCACGTGATTAAACCAGGCAGGCTGAACACAAACGATAATGGCAAACGCAACAGCGCAGATGGCCGTGAGGGTACCAGCAGAAATCAAACTATATTTGACTACCTCAGGGCTACAACTCGAAACAGGGGGAATAGACATGTGTCAGCTCACTTTTATTCAAAATAGTCATTTTAACAGAATAGCATTAAGATTGTTTTAAGAAAGGAGGCGATTTTCGTACATGAGCTTGCGACCGACCTAAATGCAAAGAGCCCGATTTTTAGTAATCGGGCTCTTAAAAGGTACATCTTTAAAATCTTGGAGCTTTTCAAGGAAAACTGACAAGTCAGTTTTTTGAAACGCGGTGACTAGTCACCGCAATCCAAAAATTTTAGCTGAAGTCGAAGATGAGCTCACCCTCTTCTTCGCGGTCAAGGAATTCCTTGACGCGGGTGTGAGTTTCAAAGCCAGTTCCACCTGGGATCATGTGTCCCATGATGACGTTTTCTTTGAAGCCCATCAAGTAGTCGGTTTTGCCAGCGCAGGCAGCGTCTGTCAAGACACGTGTTGTGTCCTGGAAGGAGGCTGCTGAGATGAACGACTCTGTTCCCAAAGAGGCTTTGGTGATACCCAGAAGAACAGGGGTTGCCTGGGCAGGCTTTCCACCTTCTTCGAGAGTACGATGGTTCTCTTCGTAGAACTGCTTTTTGTGCACCTCTTCTCCAAAAAGCAATGTTGTATCACCTGGGTCGATGACACGCACTTTCTGGAGCATCTGACGGACGATAATTTCGATGTGCTTGTCGTTAATGTCCACACCCTGGAGGCGGTAGACTTCCTGCACTTCATTTACCAGATACTTTTGGAGCTCGCGCACACCGCAAATTTCGAGAATTTCGTGTGGGACAACAAGGCCGTCTGTGAGCTGCTGCCCTTTTAGGACGTTGTCACCTCTTTGGATGATGAGGTGTTTGGTCAATGGAATCAGATGCTCTTCTTCCATTCCTGTTCCTTCATCGCGCACAACCACAATTCTCTTGTTTTTCTGTACGCCACGGAAGTCCACCACACCGTCGATTTTGGCAATTTCTGCCGAATCTTTTGGCTTACGTGCTTCCACAAGCTCAGCTACACGGGGCAAGCCCCCAGTAATATCTTTTGTTTTGATCGCGCCCCGTGGCAATCTCGCAAGGAGCATACCTGCAGCGACCTTCTCTTTTTCCTCGACAGACAAAACAGCGCCCGAAGGAATCGCGTAAGTTCCTACAAGTTCCTTTAAATCAGGATCTGAATAGATTGCGATTTGAGGGTGTAGCTCGCCGCGGTGTTGTTTAACAATCAGCTCGACAAGGCCAGTCTGCTTGTTCACTTCTTTTTCTGTGGAGATCCCTTCGACAAGGTCCTCGTACTTGACGTAACCTGGACGGTCGCAAATAACTGGGATGTTGTGAAGCTCAATTTCTGCAAGCTTTTGTCCAGGCTTCACACGCGCGCCATCTGCCACAAGGATTTTAGCTCCAAGCTCCAATGAGCATGTTTGCAGCGATTCTATCGATTTAGTGCTGAGCAGTTTTTTGTACTCTTCAAGGGTTCTTCCCTCATCCCGTACAACGTGCAAAGTACCATTTTTGTTAAGAACCAGCCAATTACCTTCCTGATCTTGGACAACTCTCAAATCAAGATAAATAGCAATTCCATCTGCTTCAGAAAAAATTTCGGGAGTAAAGGCTGCTGACGCAATACCTCCCAAGTGGAACGTTCTCATCGTCAACTGAGTACCTGGTTCACCAATCGACTGAGCAGCAATTGTACCGACAGCTTCACCTAGACCCACTTGGCGGCCATTTGCAAGGTTCAAGCCATAGCACTTGGCACAAATTCCCCGTTTGCTTTCACATGTTAGAGCGGAACGGATACGGACCACTTCAATACCCGCATCATCGACCGCTTCCGCCATGCGCGCATTCAGAATCTCTCCTGCTTTCGCCAAAAGTTTACTCTTATCGCCTGGCTGATAAAGCTCAGAAGCAACTGTTCTTCCGAAAATACGGTCTTTCAATGGGAGAAGCTCTTCTTGTCCCTGGCGGATCGCTGCAACTTCAATGTAGTTCAAAGTGCCACAATCCACTTCTGTAACGATCACATCCTGGGCAACATCCACAAGACGGCGTGTCAGATAACCGGAGTCAGCTGTTTTAAGGGCTGTATCGGCCAAACCTTTACGGGCACCGTGCGAAGAAATCGAGTATTCAAGAACGGACAACCCTTCACGGAAGTTAGAGGTAATCGGAGACTCAATAATTTCCCCTGTCGGTCTTGCCATCAAGCCGCGCAAAGCACCAAGCTGTTTGAGCTGAGATTTGTTACCACGGGCTCCCGAGTCAATCATCAAGAAGAGTGGGTTGTGGCGTGAGTTATCCACTTTGCTGATCTCTTTGAAAAGAGCATCAGAAAGAGAGTCAGAAACCTCTGTCCAAATACTAATGGTTTTAGATTCACGCTCACCGTTGGTGATAATACCGTCTTCGTACTGCTTTTTAACGATCGCTACTTTACTGTGCGCTTCGTCAATAATCGCAGATTTGCTTCCCGGAATGCGGACGTCTTTGACACCCATAGAGATTGCAGCTTTCGTCGCTTGTGCAAATCCCAAATCTTTCAAATCATCCAAGAATTTAACAGTCGCTTCCAGCCCTACTTTTTTGTAGCACTCTAGGATCAACTCACTCATCCGTTTGCTGGGCATACTATAGTTTTGGAAACCGAGCTCTTTAGGAACAATTGTGTTGAAAAGGACGCGTCCAGGTGTCGTTTCAATGATTTGATTGTCAACACGTACCTTGATCTTCTCATGGACGTGCAAACCTCTACCCATTTGATCGCGGCGGTCATTTTCAAATTTCACCATTCCATCAGCAGCAGCTAAAGCTAGCAGCACTTCGTCGGAGCCACCAAATACTTTTGTCTTTTTCCCATGATCTTCGGGGAAATAGATCGGATCTGCCATCATATAATAAAGACCCAAAGTCATATCTTTTGAAGGGATCGCGACAGGCTTTCCAGAAGAAGGAAGGAAAATATTATCAGGAGCCATCATCAAGATTTTGGCTTCTAATTGAGCTTCCACAGAAAGGGGGACGTGAACGGCCATCTGGTCACCGTCGAAGTCGGCGTTAAACGCTGAGCAGACGAGCGGGTGAATCCGGATCGCTTTACCTTCGATCAAAACAGGCTCAAAAGCCTGAATACCGAGACGGTGCAGCGTCGGCGCACGGTTTAGCAAGACGGGGTGGCCTTTGATAATCTCTTCGAGGACATCCCAGACCTCTTCAGCTCCCCTTTGAATCATTTTCTTAGCAGAGCGGATGGTGTAAACATGTCCCAAATCCTTGAGCCGTTTCACAATGAAGGGCTCAAAAAGCTCAAGGGCCATATCTTTTGGAAGACCACACTGATTGAATTTCAGCTCAGGGCCAACGATAATAACGGAACGTCCTGAGTAGTCAACACGCTTACCGAGAAGGTTTTGTCTAAAACGTCCATTTTTCCCTTTCAACATTTCAGAAAGAGATTTCAGAGGACGATTTCCCGCACCCATCACCGGATGACCATGACGGCCATTGTCAAAAAGAGCATCAACAGCTTCCTGGAGCATCCTTTTTTCGTTGCGGACAATCACCTCAGGCGTTTTGAGTCTCAAAATTGCCTTCAGACGGTTGTTACGGTTGATCACGCGACGGTATAGATCGTTCAAATCTGAGGTCGCAAAACGGCCCCCATCAAGAGGTACTAACGGTCTTAAGTCGGGTGGAATAACCGGTACTGAGCGCAACACGAGCCATTCAGGCTTGTTTGTAGAGGAGACAAAGCCCTCAACAATTTTAAGCCTCTTGGCAAGCTTCATACGAGCCTGTTGGGATTTTGTACGTCGCAGTTTCTCTTTTAAATCGAGCAGCAGAGATGCCAGATCTTCAGAACGGAGCAAATCAAAAATGGCTTCACCGCCCATTTTGGCTGTAAAAGCGTCTTTGCCCCATTTTTCGACAGCGTCGCGATACTCTGCGTCATTGAGTAATTGCTTTCTTTCCAGTTCTGTTTGACCTGGATCTGTGACCACATATTCTTCGTAGTAAATGACACGTTCGAGATCTGATGAGGTCATTCCTAAGACATTGCCGATGCGCGATGGCATAGACTTGAAAAACCAGATATGGACAACAGGAACTGCAAGCTCGATGTGTGCCATCCGCTCACGGCGTACTTTAGAGAGGGTTACCTCAACGCCGCAACGGTCGCACACAATCCCTTTGTGCTTGATTTTCTTGTATTTACCACACGCACATTCCCAATCCTTCGTGGGGCCGAAGATTTTTTCGCAAAAAAGGCCCCCTTTTTCGGGTTTAAATGTCCGGTAGTTGATGGTTTCTGGCTTTTTAATCTCCCCACGAGACCATTTGTCGCGGATGACAGTATCAGAGGCAATACCGATTTTCAGTTTATCAAACTGGTTTTCCCGTGAATCGTCTTCAAACATTCACTTAACTCCTTAGAAAATTTATTTCTTCTTTCATACTCTCTGTGTGCTTGCGGTCTCCATGGCAATTAAAACCACAGAGAACACAGACCACACAGAGAAGAGAATTTTATTAGTCTTCTTCTACCGTCAAAGGACGTACATCTAGCGCAAGCCCTTGCATCTCTTTAATCAAGACATTGAAGGACTCAGGTGTTCCCGCCTTAAGGAGATTTTCTCCTTTTACAATCGACTCATAGATCCGCGTTCTTCCGGAGACGTCGTCTGATTTAACAGTCAAAATTTCCTGAAGGACGTGCGCAGCTCCATAAGCTTCAAGAGCCCAAACTTCCATCTCCCCGAATCGCTGACCACCCATCTGGGCTTTACCGCCAAGAGGCTGCTGCGTTACAAGAGAGTAAGGACCAATTGAGCGGGCGTGGATCTTGTCTGCGACAAGGTGGCTCAGCTTCAACATGTAGATGTAGCCGATCACAACCTTATTGTCGAAGCGATCCCCTGTGCGACCGTCGTAGAGCCATGATTTTCCATCATCAGGAAGATTTTGCTCGCGCATCATCTGCCAGATCTTCTCTTCAGGGAAGCCTTCAAATACGGGGCTCTTCACATAGATTCCAGCTTTTCTCGCCGCAAATCCAAGGTGAGTTTCAAGTACCTGACCAATGTTCATCCTGGAAGGTACGCCCAAAGGATTGAGGATAATTTCAATCGTTTGGCCATCTGGCATATAGGGCATGTCAGCTTCATTGACAATCTTGGAGACAACGCCTTTGTTTCCGTGACGTCCCGCCATTTTATCCCCGACCTGCAGTTTACGCTTCGAGGCGATATAGACTTTTACCTGGCGGATCACTCCTGGATCAAGATCGGTGTCCCCTTTACGGAGAAGCTCAATCTCTTTTTGGTGTTTCATTTCCAGTTTCTGCAACTGAATCTCGTATTCACGCATGATCGATCTCAGCATCTCATAGATGTCTTGATTAGGCATAATGAGATCAATCGGCTCTTCGTGTTCAAAAGTTTCGATGATCTCTTGCGTGAAGACAGTTCCTTGAGCGACAATTTCTTCTGCCGTACGTCTATGAATAATGGCAGCTGGCGCTTTTTCATTCAAAAGAAGGGCGCCCAATTTCTCGTGCCGCTCCATCTTCAGAATTGCCATTTTCTGCTTGTATTCTTTCTGAATATCTTTCAGGTGTGAGGCTTCTTCCACAAGCTCGTCATCTGTTTTAGACAATCTGTCTCTGCGGCTGAAGACTTTCACATCCATCACGACACCCTCAGTTCCCGGAGGTACAGTCAAAGATGCATCTTTAACATCAGCTGCTTTTTCACCAAAAATCGCTCTCAAAAGGCGCTCTTCAGGGGCAAGCTCTGTCTCAGATTTCGGTGTGATTTTTCCAACGAGAATATCACCCGGCTTAACCTCAGCTCCGACGCGGATAATGCCGTCATCTGCAAGATTGGCAAGCGCTTCCTCAGAGACATTTGGAATATCCCGTGTGATCTCTTCCTTACCAAGCTTTGTATCGCGGGCAGTGAGCTCAAATTCTTCAATGTAGATCGATGTGTAGGCATCTTCTCTTAAAAGCTTTTCAGAGATGATGATCGCATCTTCAAAGTTGTAACCACACCAGGGCATAAAGGCCACAAGGACGTTTTTACCCAGGGCAATTTCCCCTTTGTCTGTTGCCGGACCATCAGCAATCACGTCCCCTGCTCGGATCTCATCTCCGACTTCACAAAGAGGGACCTGGTTGATGCTAGTTCCTGCGTTTGAACGGAGGAATTTTTTCAGCTCATAGGTCTTTTTCTCTAGAGGATTCTGTTTTGAAGCAATGACAATCTGAAGGCCATCGACATAATCCACTTTTCCATCTTCTTCAGCGATGATGACAGCACCTGAGTCCCGTGCTGATCTTGCCTCAAGACCTGTCCCCACAATCGGAGCATCAGGAATCAAGAGAGGAACTGCTTGTCTTTGCATGTTCGAGCCCATCAAAGCACGGTTAGCATCATCGTGCTCAAGGAATGGAATCAGACCGGTTACAATCGAAACGAGCTGCTTGGGCGAAACGTCCATGTGTGTACAAAGCTTCGTCTCAATTTCTAGAGAATCACCTTTGTAACGCGCCCAGCAAATAGGCTCTTTGAACATGTTAAACTCGTCAAGCGGCCCTGAGGCCTGTGCAATCACAGACTGTTCTTCAACGTCTGCCGTC
>CAZPPS010000010.1:0-73456 GCA_964588495.1 uncultured bacterium
AAGAACTAATTCTCCAAGCAGCGGCAGCTTAAAAAATCCTAAAGTCGAGACAGAGTACACAGAGAAAAGATAATTTCTATCTCTTTGTGTCTTTGTGTCTTCGTGTCTTTGTGTTGAATTACGCAATGCTAAGACAGTAGTACCTGTCAGGCGAAAAATCGGGCACGGGCACGCACACGGGCACGTTAATTTTTGCTCTCGAAGTAGGCAGATAGGTTCCCGTTAAAGACCCGAATGCCATCTTTCTCGAAGGCGATGATCTTCGTAGCGAAGTGCTCGATCAAATCCCTGTCGTGGCTCACTGTAATGACAGTTCCCTTGTACTCGTTTAAGCCCCAGCCTAACGCTGAGACAGCTTCCAAATCCAAGTGGCCGTTGGGCTCATCCAGAATGATGAAATTGTGCTCTTCGAGCATCATACCGGCCAAAATCAAACGGGCAGTTTCGCCCCCCGATAAAGTAAGGACGTTTTTGAAGGCGTCGTCTCCACCAAACAATAATTTGCCAAGGGCGCTGCGGATGTCTTGGTCGTAGAGGCCTTTTTTGCGTGCTCTGAGCCAGTCAAAGGCTGTGTTTTGCTCTTCCCTGGAGAGAATGTCCGAGTGGTTTTGGGGAAAATAGCTGGGCATGACCTGGTGGCCATATTCCACTTTACCGCTATCGGGTTTGATTTGCTGAGCGATCAACTTCAAGAGCGTCGTTTTTCCCCGGCCGTTGTTGCCGATAACCCCGATTTTGTCCCCCTGTTGGATCTCAAGAGAAAAATTCTTGAGTACATGGTTGTCGTCGTAGCTTTTTGAGACGTTTTCGAGTGTGCAGACAATCTTACCGGAGGCCTTTGTGGGGCTTGGGAAGCGGATATAGGGGCGTTGGATGTTCGATTTTTTCAAATCTTGAGGCTGAAGCCGCTCAATTTCCCGAAGACGGGATTGTACTTGAGAGGCCCGCGTGCCGGCTCCAAAATGGGAGACGAATTCACGCAGTTGGGCAATTTTTTTCTCTTTAGACTTGGCATCGAGATCGGCTCTTTCCCTTACAGAGGATTTCGTGGCCACCATCTCATCATAATTGCCGGGATAGATGATGATTGTGTCGTAATCGATATCGGCAATATGTGTTGTCACAGCATTCAGGAAGTGGCGGTCGTGAGAGACCACAATCAGCGTGCCCTTGTAGCTGTGGAAGAAATCTTCCAGCCAGCCAATCGATTCCAAATCGAGGTGGTTTGTCGGTTCATCGAGAAGAAGGGCTTGAGGATTGCCAAAAAGGGCCTGACAGAGAAGAGCGCGGAACTGAAGATCCGTGGGCATAGCCCGCATCTTGAGCGCATGGTATTCTTTGGGAACTCCAGAACCTACAAGCAGCTCTTCAGCATTTGCCTCAGCGCTATAACCATCTTCATCGGCAACGATCTCTTCAAGCTCTCCAAGACGCATCCCCACAGCATCGGTCATCTCACCCTCATAGAGTCGATCCCGCTCCTGTAGAGCCTCCCAAAGGCGCTTACTGCCCATGATGACCACATCCAGCACCACCATGTCCAGAAAGTCTTCAATATTTTGCCGCAAAATCCCCACCTTGCTCGGCAAAGAAACGGAGCCGCTCGTGGGATCGATAAAGCCCATGATGATTTTCAACAATGTGGACTTCCCAGAGCCATTGGGGCCTGTCAAACCATAGCGGTTGCCCGGATTAAAGGTGATTGAGACCCCATCAAAGAGGATGCGGGTTCCATAACTTTTAGAAATTTCATTTAATGCAATACTCATAGGCCGCAAAGCTTACCAAATTTGCCAATATCGATCCACTTTTTCAAAAAATTGCAGGTAGAAAGTTTCTCAATTCTTTATTATGGATTAACGTAATTATTATAAAATCATTGTAGGATAAAACATTATCAATAACAAATAGGAGATAATTATGAGTATGGGTGGAGTTAACGGCGACTACGGGACGTCAGCACCAACGCCCCACATAAAGCCCCAGACTAAGTATCTTATGGTTGGAATAACGCTTTTGGCTGTAGGTATCTTAGCTGCAAGTATGGCTACTGTGGGAGGTATAAGCATGTATCAACAGATGCATAACCTGCCTGCCCTGGTTCCAGGAGGCGGTGTCGTTATAATGCTTCAAGTTGGTGTGCCTTTGGCACTCACAGGTGCGGTTGCCGGGACTATTATGCTGGCAATTGCAAAAAAAGAGCGGGAAAAAGAAAGAGCCTCATCAGGGATTATAGAGGACGATGATCTCTAGAGCCTTTTAAATGACATGCCATTTGAATCTCAATGGCGACTTAGAAAACTTCAAATTTAAAAAATTTGAGGTTTTTTTATTTAAAATAATAATTTTTTCTATTCTTTATAACGAATTAATATTATAATTGTATAATTAAGTGTAAATAAAACAATTATCAACCAAAGGTGAGGGATAATTATGAGTAAACCAGTTGGAGGGGGGCAAGAGGTCCCATTTTATAAAAGTAATCTAGCGATCGGCCTTGCCGGTGCCGCATTAACACTAATCTTTGCAGCAACCGCTGGCGTGGGTGGAGCGAGTTTGTTCCAACATCTGCACAACACAACAAATGGAGTTTTGCAGTTTATGGCCAAAATTCCAGAAGGCTATGCCATTGGCATGACAGCAGGCGGCGGAGCGCTAGCTCTTGCAACCATTGGCGGCACATCGGGGATTCTTATCCACCGCAAAGTGGAAGAAAAAGAAGTAGAAGGTCCAAAAGAAGAGCAGCCAAACCCTGAAAGATCTGATCAGTATCTGGCAAAAGGCGAAAGTTTGCAAGCTATGCAAATGAAAGCTTTTCATCGTTATCGTAGTACTGATGATAGGAAACCTGATGCCTTTATCGTAATGAGACAAAGGGACAATAAACTGGCTGTTATTAAAAACATAAAATTCAATGAGTTAGATGCTCAAATTAAACAGCTAAAAGACTTTGGCTTTAATTCAGTAGGTCGCCCTGATGCTGTCGAAATAGCAGATGATTAATGTCTTTATGGCCCTCAGTGACAAGCAACTGAGGGTTTTTTTGTTTAATCATATTTTTCCAAATTTATAATGAATTAATAATACTAGTTTATAATTAATTTTAAATAAAGAAATTATCAAAAAAAATGAGGGATAATTATGGCTAATAAGGTGGCAGAGGGACAGCAGTCGTTCCTCCAGTGGGACAAAACTAATATTGCGGTGGCAGTTGGTGGTGCTTTAATAACTGCCATTTTTTTGGCTACTGCGGGCGTGGGTGGGGCGAGCTTATATCAGCACCTACATCAAGCAGCAGGCGCAGCTTCACAGGGGCTTACAGTGATTCCACAAGGGGTCGCCATTGGCATGACGGCAGGTGGTGGGGCGTTAGCTGGTGTAACCATTTTTACCGCCGCGGGAATTATTGCCATCCGCTCGGCAACTACTGGCTATTGCGATTGGGTTTGGCCTGATGATCACCGAGAAAATAGATTGACTGGCGATCAAAATAATGGAAAAAAAGGCGAAGGAGGTAAATTGCATGCAGAGAGAAATGAAAACAAAGGCCCTGAAGGCAATGAAGCAGACAAGTCTGCAAATGACTCACGGCGAATTGTTGTAAAAGACCCCTACATGGCCTTGGCTGAAAATTTGAATGCCGGAGAATTGAAAATATACCACCGCCGTAATTCGGATTCAGATGAGAAGGCTAGTGATGCTTTTATAGTGAGGAAAGATCGAGAAGGTAATATATATATCACGAAAAAAATAGAAATTAATAAGTTGATGCAAGAATTGTACAAGCCCGAATATAGCGCCCATACAGGAGAACACCATATCGAAAAGATTGTCATGCCCGATGATCAATAATCTCGCTTATGACCCTCAGTTGGAAACAACTGAGGGTTTTTTTTGTCTTTATGTGATTTTAATCGGGAGAGTCTATAATTCTTTACTTTAGTTGAGGGATTTTTTGTTATGGCCATTCAGAGGACGCACCAACAGTTAAGAGCTGAGGAAAAATGTCAGGAGGTGGAGCTGTGGGTAACTCTTGCAGTTGCAGGCTTTGCTGTGGGTTTTTTTGCAGCGTTGACAGCTTTTGGAGTTTATAGCTGGCATTCGGCTACATTATCAGATGTTTGGTATTTGACATTTACGATTGGGGGCGGAGCGGGCGCTTTTTCTGCGATTGTGACGGTGATTGCGGTCTCGATTTTGTTGGGCGAGCATTACTGTAGGAAAGAAGAGTATTACCAGAAGATTGATAGTGAGGTAAAAGAGCTTCCTGCTGATACACAAGCTTTGGAGCAAGAGTTGAGTCAATTGAAGCTTCAGCATGCAGAGGATACAAAAGCACATAAACTTGAAGTGGGTAAACTTAAGCTTCAGCTTGAGATTAAAGATGAGATAGCCAAGCTTGCGTTTGAGGCCCGAAAAAAGGAGATAGAAAAGGGACTCGAGGAGCTTAAACAAGCCAAGGCACAATATCAATCGAAGGAGCATCAGTTAGAGACAAAGCTGCAAGAGGTTGAAGAACAAAAAAAACGTTTGGAATCGATTGAAAAAGAGAGGCAGGAAAAGGTGAACGTTCTCCAACAGATGATAGAGGAACGTAAGGCTAGCAGGGAGCCAAAACCAAAAGTGACAGATGACGATAGCGATAAATTTTTAGAAGCTATCGAAAAATTAGATGTGCGCCTTCGGCGTTATGCCTGTACTTTGGTTAATGAAAATCAGGTCCAAGTTGTAGAGATAGAGGGTATGCATTACATTCTCATGCGCAAGGGTTCTGAGTATACTCAAGAGGCGGTTTCGAGAGAGAATCTTGGGGATAGGATTGTTTTTTATGCGAGTCAAACGGGGTAACCTTCCTGGCAGTAGCGCGATTCTTCGCCGCTTTCAATCGGCACACAGTCTGTTCGTCAATTGAAGAGCGGCGAAGAATCGCCGCACTCCAAGGAGGGTTTAGGCTCTGGGGTGGGTTTGGTCGTAGATCTCCTTTTTGAGCTTGGGGGAGACGTGGGTATAGATGGTGGTTGTGGCAAGGGAGCTGTGACCGAGTAGCATCTGGATCATTTTGAGGTCCATGCCGTTTTCTAGCCAATGCGTGGCAATGGTGTGGCGGATTGTGTGTGGAGTTACTTTGCCTGCAAGGCCGCTTGCTTTCAGATATTTATCGAATTTTCTATCCACCGAACGCGTTGTAAGCCGGGTGCCGAGTCGGTTGAGAAAGATCGCTTGAGGGTCATTTTCGGCAAGGTGTCCGTCTGTTTCTTGGTACCGCTCTGGATGATTGAGGTAGTTTGAGATCCAGTCTGCAGCGTTTTTTGTGATGGGGACGATTCTTTCTTTTTTGCCTTTCCCCTTGAGTTTGACAAGGAGTGATTTTGGGTCAAAGTCTTTCCGATTTAAAGCCACAAGTTCGCTCACGCGTAGCCCTGAGCTATAAAAAAGCTCAAGGATGCAGCGGTCACGAAATCCCAGGTAATCTTCCGTATCGGGTTGGTCGAAGAGGCGCTCAACCTGAGAGTAATTCAAAGAAACGGGAATCCGTTTATCGAGTTTGGGGCTCTGGAGATCCTCTGCGGGGTTAAGGGGCATGAGCTTATTGGTGACGCAGTATTTGAAGAAGGTCCTTAGCGAAGAAAGCCTTCTGACGACGGTTCTTTTTTGAGTTTGCGCTTCATGCATGGAAGCCAGAAATCTGCGGAGGATTTTCCGGTCGATGAGGGAGAGTGGGAGATCGGATATAGATGGGACGAAAGTTTCGATGTAGCTGATTTTTTCTGAAGGGGGAGCTTTCAAGATTTCGACTTCGAGAAAGGTTTTCAGCGTGTTTAAATCGATGGAATAGTTGCGTATGGTATGTTCTGAGGCGTTTTTGACGACTCTGAGATAGTTGAGGAATTCGTAAGCTGCTTTAATCATAGAGTTTTAATGATCCTGGAGTGCAGCGAATAATCGCGCTACTGCCAGGAGCGTTTTCGAAGTTTAGCGTTAGTTCTAATTTCGTGGAATAAGGAAGACTTTAAAATCTTCGGCAGCTTCGGTGTTGGGGAATACCGTACGGGCTTCGTTTTCGAAGTCGCGGGCGCTTAAATAGCGAGCTGAAAAGTGGGTGAGGATCAATTTTTCGACGCCCGCCTCTTTGGCAATGGCAGCTGCCTGTTTGGCAGTCAAATGGTAATGCTTTTCGGCCAGGGTGCGATGCTCTTCAAGGTAGGTGCTTTCGCAGAGCAAAATTTTGGCTCCTTTGGCAATGGACACGGCGTTGGCGCACGGTTTTGTGTCGCTGACGATTGCGATACTGTCTCCATATTTAATCCAGCTCACATCGTCGAGGCGGATCAACTTTCCATCCACCATGATTTCCCCTTTCTCTTCGAGCTCTTTCACTTTGGGTCCAACCACGCCTAAGCTTTTTAGCTTTTGGCCATCAAATTTGCGTCTGTCAGGTTCTGTGATGCGCCAGCCAAGATTGTCAACGCCATGATCTAAAAAGACCGCTTCGATCCGGAAATTTTCATCTTCAACGACAAGCCCCTCTTTAGAGACCGGATGTTCCACAACCTGGATAGTTTCGTGGTAAATGGTTCCGTAACGGAGTCTGTCAAAGTATTTTTTGCCGCTCGCTGGGTAGTAACAATGGACGGGATGGGTCACTTTGTCGAGATTGAGCCGCATGAGCATCGATCCTAGCCCCAAACAATGATCGCCATGGAAATGGCTCACAAAAATACGGGTGACACACGTTGGAGCCACATTGGCATAGATAAATTGTCTTTGAGTCCCCTCGCCCGGATCAAAAAGGAGTCCTTCCTCATTCCAGCGGAAGAGGTAAGCGCCATGATTTCGTTTGCGCGTAGGTTGTTGACTTGAAGAGCCTAATATAATGAGGTCACGTACAGACATAAGAGGTGATAAGAATACTTAAACAGAGTTGAAATGTGAAGTATTACTTGGAACCTGGCAAAAAAAATCATTGCCGATGATTTCAAAGATCTTGTTGCGAGCTTTGTAAGAGCGTTCGTCGGCTATATTATTTCCAATATTTGCCTCCTCGCGCTCTCGCTGGCGCTTTACAAATCTCATCAACAATCTCTTAGAACTCATCGTATACTGATTTTTTAGCCAGGTTCAATCTTTTTTCTCTTTTTTTGAGGCCTTGTCAAGTTTTTCGAGCAAAGAGTCCTTCTTGTGCTTAGGGCAATCGAACCAATCGGGCAAAATCATGTCCATTAAAGAGCCCTCTTCTTCTTTTTTCTTATGGTAGACCTCAAGATCGATTCCGTTATTAGTGGCAATGCGCTGTTGGCAACAATGAAAAATTCCCATAGCCACTAAAGAAACCAAACAGCCGCTAAAAACATAAAGAGGTGTCAAAGGGGGGATCATCCGCGCCTGAATTAAACCGATGGCCGCAATGGTCCCAAGAAAGGCAACGACCGTCAAACAGGCGAAAATACGCGTTGCCCACTGTAGTCCATCGAGATGCTTATAGGCTCTCCCATTGAGTTGCCCTCTAGGGATGAAGATTTCCTCCGAACCACTCGACTCTTCAAAAGAACTGCTGCTATCTATTGGTTTGACACTCATAACACGATCAATATCTCAGTTAGATTGTTAAAAATCAATCATTAACCTTTTTAAGTTCTGGAAAAATAGAGATAAGTCCTTCATGCCAGGGATAGCACACTGTATGGGCATATTGTTTCACAAAGCGGTCTTGGCTCAAAACAATGGACTCACAATTTTCGATATCCTTTGTCAATTTGTTGAAAGAACTAATGTCTTGTTCCACAATGTTGTCGCTACTTTTAATTTCAATACAAAGAAGAGGACGTCCTGGTCTTTCAACAACCAAATCAATTTCGACATCTCCCACGGTTCGGATATAAGAAAATCGATAATCGGGTTGAAAATAACTGGCTAAGCGGACAAATTCTAACAAAATGAAATGTTCAAAAACCTCTCCATAGGCAGCTGTTTTAGGAGTGAGCGGCAAGCTTAAGCGTCTTGTGAGACTACGGACAACTCCAGTATCGAAAAAATAAAATTTGGGTTTCTCAACTAATCTTTTGCGGAAAGAATTGTGATACGATTCAAGAAAGAATCCAATCATTGTATCTTCAAGAATATGGAAATATTCTTTAATTGTTTTGTCATCGACGCCCACATCCCGCGCGATATTTGAATAATTGATAATTTTCCCGTTGCATTGGGCAGCCACTTCTAAAAACCTGCGAAAGGGTTGCAACTTACGGATGATCCGCTCGCTCCAAATCTCTTCTTTGAGATAGGTATCACAGTAAGAGCGCAAAAAGGCACTTTTATCTTCAGAGTCATCGAGGCTAAAAATTTTGGGCAGCGTTCCCCAATGAAGGGCTTCGTTTAGATCAAATTGATTTTTCAATTCAAAGCAAGATAAGGGATAGAGATGATAAACAAAGGACCGTCCAGCGAGCAGATTGGCGCCTCCATATTTGAGCTTGCGTGCACTCGAACCTGTAAGGACAAATAGTTTATCGGTCTCTTCAATCAGCCTATGGACTTCATCAAGTAACTTTGGGACTTTTTGAATTTCGTCGATGATGACATAACCGGTTTCCTTTGGCAGGGCTTTTACAATGGCATAAAGCTCCTCAGGGTGCTGAGAAAATCGTTCTTCTAGATTAGAATCCAAAAGATCCAGCCACAGGACTTGGCTTTTATCATAGCGTTCTTTGAGCAAAGTGCTTTTGCCTGTGCCTCTTGCGCCAAAAAGAAAAAAGCTTTGCTTTTGAGTCAATTCACGGAAACGGCCTAACATTTTCTACTCCGGATTTTCTTGCTTTTTTCGGAGTATACTCCGAAAAAGTCATAAAAAACTAGATAAATTTGATTATTTCGGAGTAAATTTAGGATTTAGTGATTTTTTTGGAGTCTTACTCCGAAAATTCTCGACAAACTCGGAGTTTAATTCCGAAAAGGCGCCATTTCTAGCGAAATGTGTGAGAAGAAAAAAAGTTTAAGATCAAGACTTGGCTCAGCTTGCGTAAGATAAGCAGGATAATTGCATCTTGGTTAGTGGCGTGTAGAGGGGCGGGTTGCGAAGAAGGGGAGGCATCCCAGCAAATAGCCAACGATGGCGCCGGTGATATGGGCCGTGTTTGCCATGCCGAGGGTGAGGGTAAGCGTGCCCGCGAGTTGGAGGAAGAAGAGGACGAGCTGGAGGACGAACGTTCCGAGGACGAAAACGATGAGGAATACGAGGGTAAAACGGTTTAACAGATAGCCTTCCCAAGGGGCCCGTTGTTGTCTTGCCCAGATGAAGGCTGCCATCCCCATGATGACTCCTGAAAGACCGAGAAAAAAAGGACCGCTCACAAAATATTGGGCTATGTTTGCGAATATTCCCGTGATGAGGATGAGTAAAAGGTAGCGGGATTTGCCTAAGCGGAATTCAATTTGATGTCCTAAAATCATCAACCAAAACAAGTTAAAGAAAATATGCAAAAAGTCGAGATGCATGAACACTGGCGTGATCAGGCGCCAGATTTCCCCTGCACGGATTTTTTCAAAAAGAGGGCCTGTGTATCCTTTGAGGGCATCTCTATCCCTGAAGTTGAGTAAAATGTCATAGAGGCCGATCCAGACATTGGTATTCTGAATTTGGTTGATCAAGTTTTGCGATTCAATGCTTGGCGCTTCAGGAGTATAGATTTTGTAGAGCTGATCGCGCAGCTCAAAATAGTGGGGATAGTCGAAAAGGAGTTTTTTTTCGGTTTTCGTGAAAAAAGGGGCCTGGATAACGCCCTTGATTTGGTGATTTTTGGGGGTGTCTTTATGGAAATGATCAAATATGAACAGTAGAATGCAAGCCAACAAGATCAGGATGGTAATGGGTCCGTAGGGTGAGGAGGTTAAGAAGCGTGCTTTTCTTGAAGGCCCCTGGTCCGAATTTTCAGAAAAGTTGGCTTTTTGTTCGAAGCTCTTTTTTTGGAGGGGATTTGTAAAATGGGGGTGGGCTTTGAATCGGGGATCTTCTGGGTTTTTCTCCTAGTGCGCATAAGTCTCAAGGGCCTGCTCAACAAGATCTTCGTCAACAATCCAGAGGCGAAATACTGTCTTCCCTCCCTCTTTTGCCTCTTCACAGCTATTTTCAATCCCCTGGTTTGTCAGATAATAGGAAAATGCTTGAGGATTGATCCCTTCTTTTTCAGGGATTGTACAGATCAGTCGCATGTCTGTACCTTTGCAATGACATCCGAGGTGGATAAACCCTCGATCCGATCGACAAGATGCAATTTTCCGCCGTTTTTTTTGACAACTTCAGATTCAATGCAATTTTCCCCATACTCGATCCCATTGACATGAACATCCGGCTTGATTTTTTCCAAAATTGCTCTTGGGTCTGTCTCATCAAACCAGGTGAGATAGTCGATAAACGTTAAAGCCGAAAGCATCTCCAGGCGGTGCTGCAAGGTAATAATGGGGCGTTTTGCACTTTTGTAGGCTTTAACCGATGTGTCGCTATTGACGGCGACAATTAAAATATCGGCCCTTTTTGAGGCCTCATAGATCATGTACATATGGCCAGCATGCAAAAGATCAAAAGAGCCATTGAGTGTGGCGATCCTTTTATTTTGTGCGCGCAATTCCCGAATTCTTTCTTCAAGGTATTCGGGGGGGATGATTTTGCTTTGGCTGTATTCTTTCCAGCTCATTTTTGAATCCTATTCTTGGAAAGCAATATGGAAAATTTCATCGTAGTGATCGACAAAATGCACTTTCAGATCTACCTTCAAATAGTCGGGGAGCTCGTCGTAGTCCCGCTGGTTATCTTTTGGGAAAATCAGCTCTGTTAAGCCCGATCTTCTGGCAGCAATCAATTTTTCGCGAATACCGCCGACTCCCAAGATCCGTCCTGTTAGGGTAATTTCCCCAGTCATTCCCAAATTATCGAGAATCGGAGTATCCAAAAGAAGGGAAATAAGAGCGGTTACCATCGTAGTTCCTGCAGAAGGGCCATCTTTAGGGGTCGCACCTTCTGGAATATGGATATGCACGTGCGATTTTTCGAAGAAAGTGTGTCCCGGAGCGTACTTGTAGATGGCGCTATGGAGATAGCTCCACGCAATTTGAGACGATTCTTTCATCACATCGCCTGCCTGACCCGTTAAGGTCATGTCCGTACGATCTGCGGCCACTTTAATTGCTTCGATATAAAGGGTAGCCCCTCCGTGAGAGGTCCATGCAAGGCCTGTTGCCACGCCCACAGGCGTCCTTTCATAAAAGCGGTCGCTTAAGTAAATCGGCTTCCCAAGATATTCTGTGAGGTTATTTTTGTTGATCGCGTGTTTCAGCTCTTTTTTACGCTTTCCTTTCTCCCTTTCTCTGACAACTTCAAGAGCGACTTTGCGGAGGATTTTTTTAAGAAAATTCTCCAGGCTTCGCACGCCTGCTTCTCTAGCATACCCATTGATAATCGTCCGCAGAGCATCGAGATTGAACGTAATATCATTAATACTCAACCCCATTTGCTTGCGCGCTCTTGGAAGGAGATATTTCTTGGCGATCTGAAGCTTTTCTTCTAGAATGTAGCCAGAAAGCCTTAAGACCTCCATTCTGTCGAGAAGAGGCTCTGGTATGGTGTCGATCATGTTGGCTGTCACGATAAAGAGAATATTGGATAAATCAACACGGACATCGAGGTAATGGTCTAAAAAGTCCCGGTTTTGCTCAGGATCTAACACTTCGAGTAAAGCAGACGCAGGATCGCCGTGATAGCTCATCCCCATTTTGTCCACTTCATCGATCATGATCACGGGATTCATCGTTTGAGTTTGCTTCAGAGCCTGAACCAATTTTCCAGGCATCGCTCCAATATAGGTTCTTCTATGCCCTTTAATTTCTGCCTCGTCACGCATGCCTCCTACAGAAAAGCGGAAAAACTTCCGGTTGAGGGCACGGGCAATGCTTTTGCCAATACTTGTTTTACCAACCCCTGGAGGGCCGACAAGGCAAATGATGCTCCCCTTGAGGCCGCCGGTCAATTTTCCAACGCTGATCAGCTCGAGAATGCGTTGCTTGATTTCCTCAAGTCCGTAGTGGTCCTTGTTAAGAATGGCTTCGGCTTTCACCAAATCGTGTCTTTCTTTGCTAAAAAGACCCCAAGGGATAATTGTGAGCCAATCCAGATAGTTGCGGCAAACGGTATATTCAGCAGAAGTGGAGTCGAGTGTTTGCAATTTCTCCATCTCTTCTTGGATGGTGGTCATTGCTTGTTGTGGCACTTCGAGCTTTTTAATGCGCGATTCAAATTTCTCATTGTCGATCGATTTTTCTTCTTTTTCAAGCCCCAGCTCTTTTCGGATCGTTTTGAGCTGTTCCTTTAAAAAGTACTCTTTCTGGCTTTTGGTAATCGTCGCTTCGATTTTTTGGTTGATGCTGCTCTGAAGGCGGCTTAAATCGAGCTCTTTTTTCAAAAGAGCCAGCGCTTTAGTGATTCTGGATTCCATATCAAAGGCTTCCAAAACCTCTTGGAGCTCTTCGCGGGTGGCAGTCGTTAAAGCCACAGCAAAATCGGCAAGTTTGCCAGGTTCTGTAAAATCGGAATGGCCCAAAAAGATCTGCAGCTCTTCTTTAAAGAGGGGATTGAGCTTTAAAAGCTCTTTGATCACAGAAATGATATTGATCGAATAGGCTTTTAACTCTTCAGAAATGATGTGAGATTCTGGATGGTAGCGGACTTTTGCACGCAAATATTTGTCTTGAACGGCATCAACAATTTCGATCCGCTCTTCCATATTGAGAATAACCTGCGCGCCGCCCCCTTCCATAGGGATGATGCGTAAAACGCGTGCGATCACACCCACTTTATAAAGCCCTGGAAAGCCCACTTTGTAAATATTGGCGTTTTCTTTTTTGGTTAAAACAAGGCCAACATATTTGGCTTCTTGTTTGGAAATCAGTTTGAGAACCTCATAGAAGGGGCCCGGCTCAATGACAATGGGGGCTGCCATTCCAGGAAAAAAGGGCCTGCGATTAAGCGGCAAGACAAATATATCATCAGGAAGATCGGGAGACGTTGATTCGCTGGCAGAGTCGAAGGCGTCTTCGAGCGCCGTTTCCAATTCAGCTTCAAAGGTTTCTTGTTCTTCTTTTCGTTTTCTCAATGTTTTCCCTAAGTTTAATTACGGCAAAGTGTAACAAAACCCTTTCAAACATGCAAGGGAAGCAAAAACTTTCACTTTTATTCAATCTTGTAAATAGCATATGATTTTATTTTGTATATAAAGAATAAAAGAATTGTTTACAGTAATAATTGATACAAGTACTGATAAGTCGTTGATAGTCTTTACTTCCGGCGAAAAAGTCCTTTTAAATTTATTTTTGCCTTCTGGGATTCATAGCTCTCGACTTTTGATGAGCCTGATTCAGGAAGGGTTAGAAAAGTTAAATTTGAATTCTAGTGTGATTGAACTTCTCGCGATTGCTACAGGCCCTGGTTCCTATACGGGAATCCGTGTTGGGGCGGCTGCGGTTTTGGGACTTGCTTTCCCTAGGAATTTGCCCATCGTGAGCTTTTCATCGCTTGAAGGTTTTATTTCACATGAAGAGGGGCAGTTTGCCTCTCTGATCGACGCCCGTATCGGAGGCGCCTATGTCTTATTGCAGCAAAAAAAAGAGGGGAATATTGTTTTCGAACAAGCTCCCCAGTTTGTTCCCAGTGAAGAAATTTCTGCTTATACCGCCTCTTATCCTGTGCAAGCGGGGCCTCATATCAGCTATCCTGATTCTGAGTATTTGGCAAAGCGCGTTGCCCAAAAATTCAGAGAGGGGAGCTACAGCACTGATATTCAATTGACTTACCTAAGAACACCCGAATATCTGCCCTCGCGTGCCTGACCGTCTCCGTCTCTGAGAGTAATTCAACACGAAGACACGAAGACACTAAGGCACAAAGAAAAAAATATGGTAAAATTGTAGAAACCCTATTTTTTTGATTTTTCCTATCTCTTTGTGTCTTTGTATTTTCGTGTCTTTGTGTTGAATTTCTCTTAGGTACGCAAATTGTTTTTTTGATGAAATCTCCCTGCTAATCCTATACAATCTATTTTTATGTTGATGAGCCTGATTCCCGATGTCACCGTCTTAGTAAACTGGATTACCACCTATGGGAGTGTCGTTTTATTTATCTTGATGTCTTTAGGAATATTGGCTCTGCCGGTTCCTGAAGAGACTTTGATGGTCATCGCAGGTATTTTGATGCGCAAAGGGATCCTTCAAATCCCTCCCACAGTGCTTTTTGCCTATGCGGGGGCTATGTGTGGCATTACCATGAGCTATGTTGTAGGGCGCACAGCGGGAAATTTTCTGATTTTGCGCTATGGCAAATGGGTCGGCATTACAGATGTCGCCCTAAACCATGCCCACCGCTGGTTTGAAAAGCTCGGCAAATGGCTCCTCATTGTGGGCTATTTCATACCAGGCGTACGCCATTTGACGGGGCTCATTGCGGGGACCACGTATATGAAATATTCCCATTTTGCCCTCTATGCCTATACAGGAGCCTTTTTGTGGGTATCCCTATTTTTGTCTCTGGGCTATTTTGTAGGAAGCTATTGTCTTGAGTGTTACGAACAGCTTGGAAAAGCAGATGTTGTGATCGTATTGCTCGCCATTATCTCAGCAATTATTTTGTTTTTTTATATCAAGTGGCACTACAAACGGTACAATAATAGAAAAAAATAACTCGCCGGATCTTAACCCTTTGGTTGGGCGTCTTGGATCTCCTGCCAAAGTTGCTGGAAGTTTTCGCAGTTGTTTACACGCTTATTCATCCTCTCACCCTTTTTGATAGTCCCGACAAGAAAAGCCAGATCGCACACTATATCTTCAAACCACTCTGAGCCGATCAGCTTCTTAAAAACTTCCTCCGGAAACCCGTTTTGAGCAAGAGCTCCATCTGCTGTGAAAAGGGCTCCTTTACGGCAACTTGGGAGCTGTTTTTGGAAATAAGCCGCTTCCCTATCGCTCACAACGCAGGCAATAAAGTTAGTTTGACTATGAGCTACCAGAAAATACAGGGAAGGTTTTAGGAATTTTTGTTTTAATGAGACTCTGCTGGCTTTTGCTGTGTTGATAAATTTATGAGACAAAAATAGATTTTCAGTAAAAAAGCTCGAATTAAAGAGTTTGCATGCTGGGGTTGAAAAATTGGCTGAGAAGAGCTCCTCGAGGCTAAAATTTTCATCTATGGGGAGCATCGTTTCGGGAATTAAGCCATTGGTTGTTACGGTTTGCTGCTCTTCAACTTCTTCTTCCTGGCAATAAAGCTGCATCTGTTCTCCAGCAACACGATAAGTGGCAAGTTCTTTGATGCTTTTTTGAAAGGTTAAAATGAGCTCTTTAAGTGCGGCGTGCAAATCTACCGCTTCACTCCAAGATTTTTGGTAGCCATATTTTTTATATTCTTCCTGGGCATAGCGGGCCAAAACAACGGAGGTTTTTTCGAAAGATTCTTCACGCCCAAACCGGACTAAGGGGTCATTGATAAACTGTTTAATAAATCCTTTTCGATAATTCCGTTGCCAAAGCTTGATTTGAGCCTTTGGGTCATGCAATGTACCTTTGAGAGCCGTTCTGGCGGGTTTTTGGACAAGAATATCGATTTGTTGATAGGCGCTTGAAATCAGCTCATTTTCTTGCACTTCGATTTCATTCTTTTGTGTCCATCGAATCAACGATTTTGGTGTGCACACACAATTCATATCTTCTTCAATTTGGGCGCTCAATCTGCTATCGATGATCCAGGCCGCAATGCTTGCCTTTTTATGCAAAAGTCCTCTTAGGCGCGTAGCGCCCTGAGCCAAATCGCCGATGGTTAAGAGCTCTCCGATGAGAAGAAGTCCCCTTGCATTTTCTTTTTGCAAAGCGTCGAAACCAACTGCGTGGACAGGATCTACAAAGGTCAAAAGATTTAGATCTTCCCATTGATAGCCCAAAACTTTGAGTCCTACTACCAGATCACCTTCAGGGATGGCCACCGGCTCGTCACCGCCTGTGAACCAAATCATGAGCTCATCTTCTTTAAAAAAGACAATCCCGTCATAGGAAAGGGTCACTTCCTCATCTTCAAGGAAAGTAAAAAAGTCTTGTGCGATCTGAATACTTTCAAAATCTCTGAGCATGCCCCCAACATCAATGATCATCCCCAATTGATCAAAAATTTTAGAGTCCTGTTTCCATAGCTTTAAAAACAGTCCAAAAGGGTCAAAAAAAGAGGCAATGTTGATCATTTGACTGTTCCGCTCTTCTGTCAGCACATCAATTACCCTAGGAATAAAATCGGAATTATATTTGGAATGTTCAAATTTCCCATAAATTTCCTTGGGCCCTAAATAGGCTGAACAGACAGTCGTATCTTTAAACCCTTTAAGAAGATGTTGTGGAGTTGCTACGAGCTGGCTTGAACAAAAAGTCAATTTGGGAAGAACTACATTTTCAAGATCGTCAAAAATTGCCTTCAGATCGGCCCATGGATTTCTTTGAAGGGTCCCTTGAATGGTCAAAATTAAAGCAATATATGGTTCTTCAAAATAGGCCTCGCTCGACTTTCTTCGATGGGCTGGCATTTCAATTCCATCTCTACTTTTTTGGTGATTCATCCGTCCAACGGTTTGCATCGCAAATTCGTAAAAATGCAAAAAATAGTGGCGTGCTAAAAATATCATTCGTGCTTTGGCTGTTTTTTTGTGCTCTTCCCCCTCGAGCCATTTAGACTTTAAAGCCTTTGGGTTGTGCCACCAATTTTTAATAGCTAGTTGCTCTTCCTGCGGGATATTTAAAAAAGGGTGCTCCACCAGTTTTTGAATCAAAAAAAAGCGGACACACTCTTTTTCAGATTCAGACATCATCGCTTGCTTATTCTGAAGGATTTGGGCAACATCCAAGACTTTGCGTCCATCGCTTAAGACAGACTCTGGATCGACCAAAAACTTGTAAATCAATGTGAAGATTTTGATGTCACACTCAGGAAGTGACCGTTTTGTGCCAATCCCTATTTTTGCCTGCATCAAAGGACTTAGATTGACCCTTCCCTCATCGACTAAAACCAAACATTTTTCCTCAAAAAGATGGAGAATCAGACTCAAATAACGGACTTTTTCACAATCGCCGTTCTCCAAGGCGAGCTGGTATTTCAGATAAATAGAGTAATAGACTTCGGGGATTATTTTGAGGCTATCCGAAACAAGATACTCTTCAAGCTTTTCAAAAACCTGCTTCAAATCATCCGCGCTCGTCTCTGTTTTTAAGGCGACCTCAAAAGCCTGCAAAGACATCCCATACCCTTTTTTGAGGATGATTTGCTGCTTTTTTAAATCCACTTTATAGAGGCCAGGAGGTGAAATGCTGACAGGCGTCAGCCCTTTTTTTCGCGCCTGTTTTTGCAAAAATGGAATCAGAAATGTCCCTTTTCCCCCTCCAGCTTCTAGCTCAAAGAGGCAATTTGTTTTATTTTGCAGCCAGCTGATCAGCTCAAGCTGAGCCCTTTTAGCGATCAATTCCGTACGTGATTGGAAAATGAGAAATTCAGGATTTTGGATGGGGTCGATTGTTCCCAAAAGGGCTAGATCTTTCGATTTTTTGAGATGGCAGTTGAGAATATGGTAACGGAGTGTTTCTATGATCAGTTCTTTAATCACACTTTCCGATAACGAAGGATTTGCCTCTCTCAAAATATTGAGATTTTGCCTTTCGGCAGCTTGCGTCAAAATCCCCTCAACTGTGATGAGAGGAAGATTTTTCCCCTTTTTTCGCAAATTGAGCTTAAAAAGATCAGGTGGGATGGAATTGGCTTTCTCTTCGATTTGACTTTTGAGCGTTTGAAGCTCGTGAGGCTTTATTTCCAGAAATTGAGGATCGAAACTTAACCTTTGGACATGTTCCGAAGAAAATTCCCATTTTATAGGCTGTAATTTTGGAGGCTCGGGAAGAGTGAGCATTTTTCTATCCCAATACATGATAAAAATGCTCTCGGTAAAGGGAGTTGTCTTTTCAAAAGTCTTTGCTATTTCAACAATTTTTAAAAAGACAGCTGAGTTTGTTTCCAGCTCATCGGAGGTAAAAGGGGGAAAGTGCTCGGGATGCTTGTGGATGATGTAGAGAAGCTTGGTATAGGCTAAAATCTCGTCTTTATCATTTCCATGTGCGCTGCGGGCAAGATAAAAAAGATCCAGAATATAGAGTCCTGATTTTGCCCTCTCATAAAGCTCTATAAAGTGATACATAATATCACAAAGAGTCATTCTCACAAAGTGGGGATTAAATGCAGGGCCACTTACAACCCGATAATAATGTAAATTCAAAGTGTAGATAGTCTTAGGAAAAAGCTGGAAGCTTATCGGAAATTTTTCTTGCAGTACACTTTTGGAGCTCACAAGTTTTTTTCTGACTGCCAAAATATAAGGAAGCGTGTCGATGTCCTCTAAAGCTTCTAAAAGGAAAAGCTCTTCATCTGGCTTTGGCCGGATATATTCAGGAATTTTGGGGTAAACGGGCCCTGCAAGACGCAAATAATCGCAATAACGGTCGCTGATCCATGTAAAAAATGGGTTGTCCGATTTTAACTTTTCCCGTGAAAAGCCTTTTTGTAGAATCTGGGTTTGGTTTTGAAAAAAAGCAATTCCTAAATGGAGATAGAAAGCTAACCCTTCAGGTGACTGATCGGGCAAAAAACAAAAACTTTGAAAAAAATCGGTGCAGTAATGGTGGCAGCGCCAGTTTTTAAGAATTTTTAGCGCCTCTTCAAAATTCCTAAAACTTGCCAGCAGATGGGCTAAAAAAAGATGCCCTTCGGGACTTTCAGGTTTAAGGGATTCTGTCCGGTAAAGAAAGTAGGGAACTTTTACTTGAAGTTTCTGGTAACTTAAAAAAACCTGGGAAAAAAAGTTGGAATCGCTCTGTGAAAGGCTATTGGAGGCGATGATCACAATTTTTTCAGCAGCATCATTTTCAAGAACAAGGGCTCCATCAAATGTGGGCAAAGAGCTTAAGGTTTGATCAGAGGCGATAAAAAATCCCGGATAGTTAAGCGAAGACACTACCCATCGGCCCTTATGATTTTCTCCTTGAAATTGCAGTTTGAGAGACAAGATATCAAGGGAATGAATCTGCTTTTTGTTATTGATCCAACACACAACATCTTCATCTTTAATTCCAAGCCGGGAAAAAAAATTGGTCTTCTTTGCATTTAACAATTTCAAGGGGAGGATCTTGCCTGAAGGGTCCACTTTGTGGACTTGCCCGTCTGAAATCAGCGCCCATGGAGTGTCTGTGTTTTCATCTGTAACAACAAATTCATCTTGACGACTAAATCGAGAAAAAAAATTGGTCGGTTCTCTATTTAGAAATTTTATGATGGTGGTCGTGCCTGAAGGGCCCACTTCCAATATGTTGATTCGCCCATTTGAAATCAGCGTCGACGGATTGCTTGTGTTTTCATCTGCAGATTTTATAAAAAGGCATTTGAAGAGAGGGTTTGGAGACTCTGTTTTGAGGTAAGAGAACTCTTTGTCTTCGATTGTGAATGTTTTTCTAATATTACTGCGACAAAAGACTTTTTCATATCCACGCGGGATCCATAGGACCTGCTGACCTGGGATGAGTATTTCTTTTTGGTTGCGTAAGACAAGACAGTTTTCAAGATCAAAAGTATAGTGATCGACTTGGCCTCGATGCAGAAAAGAAAGCTCGGAGGAGAGTTCAGAAGAAAGGTCGCTTTGCCATTGTTGATCTTGAGGAAACTTATTTATTATCCCAGTGGGGTAATAAATACCTTCCAAAAGCCACTTTGGAGTCTCTTTGTCATCATTTGGATGATAGTTGATCCAAAAGCCCCCTTTTACCCACTCTTTTAAAGATAAGAGGTCAGAAGGAAGATCGACGCTATAGAGAAAAAGCAGATGGGAATAGAGAGTGCTGAGATCCTTTTTTTTAATGATACGACTCAAAAGGATCTCTTCATACTGCTTTAGGAGTCCTTTTTCTATTTGAAATCCGGCCTTTTCAATGTGGGTTTCAATTAAAATCCCGATCCGGATGAAAAATAAAAGCTCTTTCAGATTTTGTGAGTGAAAATTAATTCCTTCATTTACCAGAAAACGGCATCTTTCCTTTAGAAGAGGATTTTCTTTTAGCCTTTGGATAAGAAGAGCATCCGCAGTAAAGAGGGTTTTTTCGATATGCTCTTTAACGGTTGTGTTTGCTACCAAATCGAGATTTGCAAGCACCCATTGAATGAGAGAAGTGATTTGAAGTGAGGGGTGAAGACCTATGCGGACCCAATCTTGTTTGATGCGCTTTAGGGGTCTGCAGTAGATTTGATTTTCATTTTGGATTTTAAGGTCATTCTGATTGTTTTCTTTTCTGTCAAATAGGGCACCAGGGGCAAATGATAGACCCCATTTACTATTCAAATGGGTCTCTAGATAACTGATATAATAATCCCCTTTGGTATCCTGCTCAAGCTCGCACAAAGGCTTTCCTACCGAAACAATGTGGCCCCCCAAATAGAGCGACCAACACATTTGAGCCAAATATTGATAATAGTAAAAATCTTGCGGCAGCTTGCTTTCCCATAAAAAAGGGTACTCATGGGATGGACCAAATTGTCTTAAAAACTTTAAATAGGAAGCTGTTGGATCTTGGGTGTTTTCATCTTCAGTAAGCTTTTTTTCCCCTTTGCGCAAACACCGTTTGCGAGAAGGTTCATGGAAGGCAAAAAGAGTGGTTTTATGTGTCTGTTTTAATTTGTCAAAATGGCTGCAAATTTGGCTCCAGCAAACAGCATCTTCTCCTTTTGGGATAAAGGAGAACTGCAGTTTTGAAAAGTGGAGGGCAAACGGGGGAGAAAAACCTTTAAGCTGCGGGTATTTGGCCCGCATGCGTGTGTCAAGCTTGATATAAATAGAATGCATCAGAATCGATTTCTTGTGAAAGGGCAAGTCAGAGTTTCCAATCTCAAAAGCCCTGTGACAAAGTGTTTCAAATGAATCAGACGTGAGGGTATGAAAAGTTGTTTCAGTTTTAAGTGTTTGTAACTTGCGTATATCAGTATTTTCGACAATGGGCTTTGTGTCGAAAAAATCAAAATGGGTTCCGATTTCTAGGGTAGGGTTCTCAAGTACATTTTCAAAAGGGGGTGGTGTCAGAAAATTGACAACATCGCTACATAGCTCAAGCTCATGCTCGTTTAAATATTTTTTTTCTCCCCTTTTAAGTGCAGAAAGAGAAAATTCCTGCAGCCCCTTGCTTAGCATGATCCAATCATCTTGAGATTCTTTTTCGAGGTGATAAAAGCTCAATAAACTGTAGAGCTTCTCGTTTAAAAAAAAGCGGGAGATGTCGTTTTTTGCGACCTTTTTTTCAATGAGAAAATCTCGAATGACAAGCTCGATTGCCATATCGGCGCAGGTATAGGAAATCTGAGGTTTTTTAGAGCGTAAATTCAGATCGGCTTCAAATGAGGGTGAAACTTTGCCTGCCGCATAAAAAGCACAATAAACATCGTGCGATGAATAAGCGTTGAAATCTGAGGATTCTCTTCTCAATGTGATTTGCCTTTGAAAAAGATCGATCCCCTCTTTGCCAAAAAATTTGGCTTCAGAAAAGGTGATGGGAAAACTTCTAAAATGGTGACGAGAATAATGAGGATCCCAAATCATCTGTAGATGGAGGTCGTGAAGACCGCCTCCCAGATTAAGAAAATGGACAGTGACCTCTTTGGCAGACGGATTGTGATCGATTCTGAGGGAAATGGCATGTCCTTGATTAAAAGAGCCCCCTTTGTAGCCTAAACAGGAATAGGCATAGCCTCGCAAAGAGAGATCTTTTCGAATGGTTTTTAAAATATCTTCTGCTAATTCGTAATCGATTTGTGTGTTGTAGCTTTCTAGGGCCTGATGGAGTTCCTGTAAAATGGACTTTGGAATATTGATGGGGATTAAGAGCTCTTTTTCTTGAAGCCAAAGCTCAAGGAGCGGCATCCAATAAAAAATGCTTTTTTGGGGTGTGCTTCCTTCAAAGGTAGTATTATTGATGTAGGCTTTGAGAAAACGGAGGGCAAATTGGTGTGTGGAAATTTCAGGCCAGCTCTTGGCCTGCTCTATGATGCTATTGATATTCTTTTTTTCAGGTTGAATAACAGGAATTGCTATAGCGGTCGTATCGAGAGGAGGGGATGTAAAATTAAATAGATTATTAAAAATATGCATTATTTATGGCTTTTTCACACGCTAACGTGTACTATTTTAGAATATTTGATATTATTTACCAAGTAGGAAACTTTTATTTAATATTGAAAATAGAACCTGAAACGCCTGCGGGATTTCAAAGGTTGAAAGGTAATCGGATAATTGTTAAAATCACTACTTTTCTTGTACAAGAACCAGATAAGGAACCATAAAGTATGTCCAGTGTAAAAGTTCGAATTGGAGAGACAATCGAAAAGGCTCTCAGAGCATTGAAGAAAAAACTTGATAAAGAAGGTGTCATGAAGGTTGCCAAATCGCACCGCTATTATGATAAGCCTTCTGTTAGAAAAAGAGCCAAATCAAAAGCAGCCGCCAAGTACCGTAACCGATGAGAGAGCAAAAGCAGATGGATTATTACGAAATCCTGGGGCTAGCCAAAGGGGCGAGCGCTGATGAGATTAAAAAAGCCTATCGTCAGAAGGCTTTGAAATTTCACCCCGACAAAAACCCTGGCAATCCCGATGCTGAAGCCCATTTTAAAGAGGTCTCTGAGGCTTATGAGGTTTTAAGCGACCCCAAGCGTAAAGAGATGTATGACCGTTACGGCAAAGAAGGTGTCTTTGCAGGAGCTCAAGGAGCAGGTCCTGCCGGTTTCGGCTCTATGGAAGATGCTCTACGCACCTTCATGGACGCTTTTGGAGGTGGCGGTGGGGGTGAGTCTATCTTCGATTCCCTCTTTGGAGGCATGGGAGGAGGACGTGGCGAAGGTTCACGTGCGCGGCAAGGGGCAAGTAAAAAAGCGACGATCCGGATCTCTTTTGAAGAAGCTGCTAAAGGTGTTGAAAAAGAACTTGCCATTACAAACTACATGACATGTGCCACCTGCCAAGGCTCTGGAGCTGCCTCTTCTGACAGTGTCAAGACCTGCCCACGTTGCGAAGGTCAGGGCCAGATTTTTCAAAGCAGAGGCTTTTTCAGTATGTCATCCCCCTGCCCACAGTGTGGTGGAGAGGGGAAAATTATCACCAATCCTTGCAAAGATTGTAAGGGTCAGGGACGTGTCCGTGAAAAGCAGCATGTCAAAGTGCACATTCCAGCGGGCGTAGACACAGGAATGCGTCTTAAAATGACCGGTTATGGAGATGCGGGCGATGCAGGAGGCCCTCCTGGAGACCTTTATGTCTTCATCAATGTAGATAACCATCCTGTATTTGAACGGGAAGGGGACGATATCCTCTTAAGCTTGCCGATTGGTTTTTCTGAAGCTGCTTTAGGAACAAAAAAAGATATCCCGACTCTTGAAGAGACGTGCCGGTTGACCATCCCTGAAGGGGTCCAAAGCGGCAAAGAACTCCGCATTAAAGGAAAAGGATTTCCCAATGTCCACGGACGTGGCAAAGGGGATATGCTGGTCAAAATTATCGTTGAAACTCCGACCCATTTGACTCCCAAACAAAAAGAGATGTTGGGCGAGTTTGGTAAAACTGAGGGCATTGATAACCATCCCAATAAAAGAAGCTTCATGGAAAAGCTCAAATCCTTCTTCAAGGACCATCCCCTCTAGTGCCCCGATAGATGAGATGAGAGTGTCGGATTGAGTGTCAAAGTTGCGTAACGAGCATGATATAAAGGATATGCTTGATATGCAAGATAGAGAAAGAAAATTATAATTTTTATATTTCTTTCCAGCATATCAGATGTATCCTGCATACAAGTTCTATTTTGTTCGTGTTGTGATCTAAAATAAATGAAACGCAGAGTCGCTAGAGGCGCAGGAGAGAGGAAAAATAGTAGAATTTTTTCTCTGCGTCTTTTTTTTATCATGCATATCAAGCATATCTTTTATATCAAGCTCTCTTGCGTTTATGGATTTTATCGTTAATTTAAAACGCAGTATCGAGTAAAATATCTTATCATGTCGCAAGGCGATCCTTCTTATCTTGTTAGAGGTTATTATGAAAAAATTATCACTTTTATCCCAGACATCACAGCAGTTAGAGAAAACGCTCCGTCTTCTGCATCTTTCCCGGTTTGCTGATGAAAAAATGGCCAAGCTCGCCAAGCAGAATAAGGGGGGAACCTTCCAGCTTTCGGCAGCAGGACATGAGCTTGTGGGCGTTGTGTGTGCGCAGAGCTTGATTTCGGGCAAGGACTGGTCTCTTCCCTATTACCGTGATCAAGGTTTTGCTTTAGGGATTGGGTGTGAGCTGAAAGAGCTTTTTGGAGTGTTCCTGGGAAGAGCGACAAAAAATCACTCTGGTGGGCGGATGATGCCTCACCACTATTCAGACAAAGAAAGAAGAGTGGTTTGTCAATCCAGCGTTGTAGGCTCGCAACTTTTGCATGCTGCTGGCAAGGCCCTTGCGATTAAAAATTTGGGCAAAGATGAGGTTGTTTATGTCTCTTGTGGCGATGGGGCTACCTCTCAGGGAGATTTCCATGAAGCGCTCAATTTTTCTGCGATCCATCAGCTTCCTGTAATTTTTGTGGTCCAAAATAATGGATGGGCCATTTCTGTCCCCATTGCGGAGCAAACAGCGGGCGGCAATATTTGTGATGTAGCGCGTGGCTATCATGGCCTCCATGTCGAAGAAGTAGACGGCACCGATTTTTCAGAACTGGCCCGTGCCATGGAAGTTGCTGTAGCGAGAGGGCGGCAGCAGCTGGGACCCACTCTTTTGATGGCTCATGTGCCCCGTCTTGCAGCTCATAGCAATAGCGATAATCCCAAAAAATATTTAACCGATGAGCTTGAAAATCACGCCCTCGTGCGCGATCCGATTCCTATTTTTGAAGAGTGGCTGAGCACAAACGGACATTTGACGCTAGACAGGATCTCCCAAATTAAAAAAGAGGCCTTTGAAGAAGTTGAAGAAGCGGCTCTTGAGGGAGAAAAAATGCCGTTCCCTGAAAAAGGGAGCAGCCGATTCCACGTATTTGCCCCTTTCACCCCTCCTACTTCCCTTTTACCCGCAGCGGAGCCTGAAGGGGAAAAAATTGTCATCATGGACGCTGTCAATCACG
This sequence comes from uncultured bacterium, assembly GCA_964588495.1. Classification (GTDB taxonomy): domain Bacteria; phylum Chlamydiota; class Chlamydiia; order Chlamydiales; family JAAKFR01; genus CAVPKN01. Next base: position 25,245 of record CAZPPS010000010.1, read on the forward strand.
CGCTCGTAGAAGAGATGGAGCACGACCCTCATGTTGTCGTTTTTGGGCAAGATGTGGCTCATGGCAAGGGGGGAGTTTTTGGTATTACACGAGGACTCACAGACAAGTTTGGCAAAGAGCGTTGTTTTAATACGCCCCTTGCAGAATCCACAATTGTAGGTTTGGCCATTGGCTTAGCTTTCGACGGCATTCACAAGCCTGTGGCTGAGATTCAGTTTGCCGATTATCTGTGGACAGGGATCAATCAGCTTTTCAACGAAGCAGCGAGCATCTACTACCGCTCAAACGGTGAATGGGAAGTGCCTATTGTCATCCGGATGCCCTATGGAGGCTATATCCAGGGAGGCCCTTACCATTCTCAGAGCATCGAAGGCTTTATGGCCCATTGTCCAGGACTCAAAGTTGTCATCCCAAGCAACGCCGCCGACGCCAAAGGGCTTTTAAAAACAGCCATCCGCGATCCTAACCCGGTCGTCTTCCTCGAACACAAAGGTCTTTACCGGCAACAGAAGTTCTGCGCACGCGTCGAACCTTCCAAAGATTACCTGATTCCGTTTGGACAGGCTAACTGTGTCCGTTCAGGGACCGATCTGACTGTCATTTGCTGGGGGATGATGGTTGTAATGGCCACAGAAATCGCCGACAAGCTCTCCCAGGAAGGGATTTCAGTTGAAGTGATCGATTTACGTACACTTGTCCCATTGGATAGCGCAGCCATCATCAATTCTGTTCAAAAAACAGGAAAGCTCCTTATTGCACACGAAGCTCCCAAAAGCTGTGGTTTCGGAGCTGAAATTGCAGCTCGTGTGAGCGAGTATGCCTTCGAATATTTGGATGCTCCGATTCGCCGTGTGGGAAGTTTTGAGAGTCCGGTTCCTTACAGCAAATCTCTGGAGAACGAGGTTTTGCCGCAGGTGAGCGATTTGGAGGCTGAGATCCGTGCCTTGTACAAGTACTAACGGTTGAGATCGGGATAAAGTTGCGTGAAAAGTTAACGATAAAAAGATAAGAATGATAAAAAAATGGGCCTAAAAATGATTTTAGGCCACATTTTTATTACTCGAAATTAATTGGAACGCAAAGACAGCAAAGACACAAAGAGAACAAAAAAGTATAATTTTTTCTTTTCGCCTTTGTGTCTTTGCGTTATTATTTGTTTGCGGCAAGTAGCTTTATCGCTCTTATCCTTTTATCTTGGGTATCTCGCCACCACGTGATCCTGTTCATCCTGTTAGCAAGTTTAGCCGGTAAGGCCGAGGACGCGTAGAGCAGGCACTAAGTGGTGGTTTTTCATGCAGGCAAAGAGGGAGCCGAAGAAGAGGGGAGAGAGCTGGAAGGCGCCTATTGCGATCATGGCAGGGGCTGCCGCTGCGTTTCCAATGGTGATGATGTTAGCAGCGACAAGAGAGCCAATAACTAAAAGGGCCAAGCCTGCGATCAAGTCTGCTGCCAAAGCTAGTTTTAAATGCAGTGCTGGTTTGTTGTAGTCAGTTTCTTCGTTGCCATAATCTTTTACGATATTTTTTTCGGAACCACCAGCGCCAATAGTAACATATGTAAACATTTGCTAACTCCTTTATTAAAATTTTACAATATGCAATATTAATGATCAAGAGTTTATAAAGAATAAAATATTATGTATCAATATAGAAATCCAAAAGTTTTGTTTAAGGGAAAGCGCATCGATGTGCTCTCTGTAGAGGCTGATCATCCGAGGGGTGGGGTGATTAAGCGGGAAGTGGTGTCTCATCCAGGAGCTGTCGTGATTCTCCCATTTTTGGATGCAGAGACCGTTGTTTTGATCAAAAATGAGAGGTATGTGGTCCAAAAAACTTTGTTAGAGCTTCCAGCTGGGACTTTGGAGGTGGAAGACACTTTGGAATGCGCTGCGCGTGAACTTGAGGAAGAGACCGGGTATCAAGCGAAAAAAATCACCCATCTTTTCGATTTTTACACCTCGCCTGGTTTTTGCAATGAGATCATCTATGCCTTTTTAGCTGAGGATTTGACATTTGTGGGGCAAAATCTCGATGAGACGGAGAAAATCACAACCGTTGAGCTCAAATTTTCTGAGGCGTTACAGATGATCAAAGAGGGGGAGATCTCGGACGGCAAGACGATCGCGACTCTCCTTTATTTTGATGCTTACTGCCGCAATCAAAAGAGCTGTTAGAAGAAGGGAGCTCAGCCAGGCTGGGATTTGTTCGACGTAGAGCCCTTTGAAGAGAAGGGGGGGAGATTCGGGTATCCGTAAAATCCAGTCGCAATAGTAACCATTCAACACATGTGCCCAATGCCCCAGCGGGATGCTTGCCATAAAAAAAAGGAGGGCAAGGGATGCCAAAAAAGGAAAAAACAAGTTGTAGACGAGGCTGTTGAGAGAAATGGTATGGAAAGTTTGCAAGATCAACGCCACAATCGTGACGTGGACAGCGCAGGTGAGTGTTAATGAGCTCCGAAAAAAAGAACAAGCGATATAGCTATGTTGCCAAAGCAAAGATTTGGAAGCTGCGATTTTAAGATCATATTTGGGGATCAGCAAAGAAAAAAACCTTTCTAAGGGGGCATGGAAAAATAAAATGCCGGCCGTTGCCAAAAAACTGAGCTGAAAGCTTAAAGATGTCGCTGACAAGGGATTCCAAAGAAGGGAAAGAAGAAGGGCCACTCCCAAAGAATTGAGAGCCGACGTCCTTTTTTCAAAAAGATTGCCCAGCAAAAAAACCATCACAGTGATCCAGGTTCTGACAATCGAGGGTGTATCGCCAATAAAAAGCAGATAGAGCGTTAAAAGCACCATCAGGCAGACCGATTCTACTTTGTGGGGCAAAAAAAGGCGCAACACGAGATGAAGAGCGAGGGCTATGAGGGAAAAATGGAGCCCAGAAATGGCCATGAGATGGGAAAGGCCCAAACGGTTAAATTCAAGCTGAAGCATTTTGTCATCCATTTGCCCCATCGACATGCCCTGCAGAAACGAAGCGGCCCGTTTTTGCGCAATGTGCTGCTCAATGTATTTCTTGGCATACTCTTTGGCAGATCCACGGAGAGCCACTAAAGAGATTCTTTTTTTAACAACGTGCCAGCTTCCTGTAGTTTTGAGGGTATAGAACTCTTTTGTACGAAGTGGCTTCACTGTACCCTCAACGTGATAAACGGCGTTTGGCGGGTAATGTGTTTTGGAAAATGTGCAACACGCAATTTTTCCCTCTTTTGTTTTCAAAACTCCTCCGTAGTTATAACCCTCTCCAAATCTTTCAGTTTTTTTGCAGGAATCGATGTAGAAAAGACCCTCAACCCGGCTCGATTTGGGCGGAAATGTATACATTTGGTAGATTAGGCAAGAGGGGAGTAAAAACAGAATAGAGGTTTGAAATACTTTTTTTTGGTAGAGCAAAAGAAAACTAAGGGGAACTAGGGCCCAGCTACTCGAAAGTGCAAATAAAAAACCGGAATAAAATGTGATTCCATAAAAGAGAGCCGGATACTTTTCCCAGAACTTATCGATAGACGCTTTCATGTTTTCAAGAAATTAGACCTCTTTCAAAATTCGCTTTGTTTGGAAAAATTAGCTGTTTTTGTGTAGATTTGCATTAAAATTTTGAGAGCGTATGCGTACAACTATTGGTTCTCTATGAGCGAACAATTTCCTGATTTTAACCAAGTGATTGCTCTCCACACTGCAAAAGGTCTGGAGTGGGACTTAATCTCTGAAATGGCTCCTCTCTTGCCACGTGGTTGGTGGGAGCTTGCACGCTTAAGCTCTGAGTATCGGATCGAATTTACCCATGAATTTTGGCAATCCAAGTTTCCCTATGTAGAAGCAGGGATTTTCGAAAATTTTTTCACCCATCTCGAGGACATCGGGATTTTTGCTGTGCAGGCCAAAAAAGAGGGCCCGTTTGATGTCCATATGGTCTATACCCTTAAAGACGGGGCTGGTTTTTTTCAGGGAGAGCCACCTGCAAGCGTTGTGACCACACATAACTTGTCACAAAAATTTGGTAATTTAAGTTTTCCTCTCGATTATCTGGCTTTTTTGGAAATTCATGATGGTTTTAGCAAATACACAGACACCGGCATGATCAAATCGCGTGACATGGCAAGAGCCTATCAAAAATTTCAGCAGCTTTTATCCAATGAGATTGTTGTAAACACCGATGGCAATGCTGTCGAATCAGAAAGTTTGGTCCCTTTTTATGAGTCTTCTGTTCTTCACTGCTACCAATGCTTTTATACCGATTGGTATCCCAAAGAAGAGGTGGGAAATGTCTTTTTTTCTGAATATGAGCGCACCATTAGTGATGTGAGCGATCCTTATTTGCTGAAGGAAAATCAGGCTTTTCCAACGTTTACCGATTGGCTGAAATTTTATTTGGAGGAAGATTGGCATCTGTAGTCAGCGTTCATGGATCTTGTGTCGATGTGTTTGGAATGGGGCTCTTAATTATGGGAGAGCCCTCAATTGGCAAAAGTGAAGCTGCTTTAGGCCTTGTCCGGAGGGGGCATCGTCTTATTGCAGATGATGTTGTCAAGCTCTCTAAGCAGAGTGAAGAGATGCTAGAAGCAAGTGGCTATGACGCCTCCCGCTTTTTTCTCGAACTCAAAGGGATGGGTGTGATCAACATTGCCGAGCTTTACGGGATGTCAGCTGTTCAGGAAAAGAAAAATCTTGATCTTGTAGTCAAGTTGGAAGTGTGGAATGATAATCAATTTTACCAATCGGACACAAGTCTTGAAGAAACGGTGACTTTTTTGGATGTGGACATTCCCTTTCAAAATTTGCCAGTGACTGCAGGACGGGATGTTGTCCTTTTTTTAGAGACACTCGTGTTGAGATTGCGATCAAAGCAGATGACAAAGATCGAAAGAAAAGGGAGTTTGTGGCAATGCAGCAATTGATTCAAAAAGTCCGCGTGAAAAATAAGCTCGGTATTCACACACGTCCTGCGACGATGATTGTTCAACTTTTGCAGGATGCCAAAAGTGAGGTTCTTTTTACCTATAAGAAAGAGACAATCAATGCCAAAAGCATTTTGAGCATCCTCATACTTGCAGCTCCTAAGAACGCTCAGATTACGATTCAAGTGAAAGGGGATGATGCTGAATGCACGATGGATCGTCTTTTGGAGGTGTTTGAAAGCGGTTTTGGTGAAGGGCAGCATGTTGTGAAAAAAGAGGGGAGGCATGTGCTGAAGTGACAGAAACTAATGACGCACATGGAGAGTTTTGTTTAAAAGGGTACCCAATTTGTCCTGGGATTGCCATCGGTCCCCCTTTCTTTTTTACCGTGGCAGAAGAAAATGTTCCCGAGTTTCACGTTCCTGATCATGAGATTGAGAAGGAAGTCGACCGTTATTATAGCGCTCTTACCAACTCGCGCACAGATCTTATGTCTTTGCAACACAGGCTTCAAAAAGAAGGTGGAAATGAAGCTGCGGCCATTTTAGGCTCCCACCTTGAGATCATGCGCGATCCTCTGATGACTGTCGAGATGGAAGAGGCCATTCGGGTTAGAGGCAAAAACACAGAATATGTCTTCAAAACTGTCCTTGGGGAATATGAAAAGAAATTCAACAAAATCCCCGATGAATTTTTTAGAGAAAGACTCAAGGATTTTCAAGATATCTCACGCCGCATTATTGGACATTTGCGCAAACATGAAAGATGTACCCTTGGGCAGCTTAATTTAAGATCGATCGTTTTTGCACATGAACTTTTGCCTTCAGACACTGCAGAGGCAAATACAGATGTGATCGAAGCGTTTGTCACAAGAACGGGAGCTGAAACTTCCCATGTGGCCATTATGGCGCGGGCAAAAGGGATTCCTTTTGTTTCGAATGTGGATTTCCCCGATCTTACAGTTTCTGTGCCCCCACGCGTTATTGTGGATGGGTGCTCTGGACAGGTGATTATCAATCCCAGCAAAGAAACCATTGTTTACTATAAAGAAGAGCAGAAAAAGCAACAGATCAAGACAAAATGTTTGCAGAGCACGGGCATTTTGCCGGCAGAGACAATGGACGGCTATAAAGTCCGCTTGTCTGGCAACATTGAAATGACAGAGCTTGACACTCTCAATGACTTTGGTGGGGAAGGAGTGGGACTTTTTCGCTCCGAATACCTTTTTATTGCACGTGATGCTTTTCCTTCTGAAGAAGAACAGTTTTTATCTTACAGGAGTCTCACTGAAAAAGTGGAAGGTCACCCTTCTGTGATCCGGACCTTCGATTTAGGAGGGGATAAGCTCGGCAATTTCCACATGAACCGCTACGAGAAAAATCCTTACTTAGGCTGCCGCGCAATCCGCCTGATGCTCAAAGACAAGGCTGTTTTCAAAACACAAATCCGTGCGATTTTAAGAGCCAGCGCCTTTGGCGAGGTGGGGATTCTCTTTCCGATGATCTCCGGAATTTTAGAGCTCCGTGAAGCCAAAGAAGTGGTTGAAGTGGCCAAGAAAGAACTCTTGAGATCAGGCGTTCCGTTTGCCCGCAACATTCCGATTGGTTGCATGATCGAAATCCCTTCTGCTGTCATGACAGTGGACACGCTTCTACAGGAATGCGATTTTCTCTCAATTGGAACCAATGATCTTGTCCAATATACCTTGGCAGTTGACAGGGATAATCCGTCGATGAGCTATCTTTATTTGCCAGCGCATCCCAGCATCGTCAAAATGATTAAAATTGTGGTCGACGCAGGCATTAAAGCCAACAAATCGGTTTCGGTCTGCGGCGAAATTGCAGCCGATCCCAAATTTACACCTCTTCTTTTAGGACTTGGAGTACATGAACTTTCCGTCTCAAGTCCTTCAATCCCTGTGATTAAAAATGTGATCCGCCATCTTTCGATCATTGAAGCCCAGCAACTGGCCTTCGAAGCTCTGCAATGCACAACACCTCTTGAAATTACGGCTCTCCTTGAAAAGGCCTACCAAAAAATTCACGCCGATTGACAAGAAAGATTTTATTCTTAATCATCTCTTTTTAAAAGCAAACGCCTATAGGAGGTCACTATGATTATTCAGAAAGTAACAGCAATGTGTACTAAAGCATGTGAGACAGAATTTTCCCCACGTCTAAAACAAGCATCCTTTGGATTGGATTGGGTTACTGCAGCAGCCCTTTTGGTAATCGGATTGCTCGGAGCGCTCAATGTGATTCCAGTAGGAGTTGGAATAGCCTATGGATTATTAGGAGCAGGCATTGTCTACACCATCGCAATGGCTTTGCAAACAAGTGCTAAGATCAGCTGCGATTGCAAAGAGAAAAGTCAAGGCATCGGTTCGTCATTCAGTGATAAACTTGATCATTGGATTAAGTAATACCTGTCTAGGCACTATACTTTACAGGAGTGCGGCGATTATTCGCAGACCTTCAGTGGACAAAAAGGCCTTTTAGGGTATACAGAGTCAACTCTCACCGGATTTTTATCCGATTGAAGGGCGGCGAATAATCGCCGCACTCCTGGAAGGTTAACTTAAGCAACCTAAGCCTGTTACCTTTGATGCAGAGAGAGAGTTTCTAATATGAAATCGGCGCGTTCCTTAACGGAAACTTTGGGCAGCACGACAATCTCGTAGCCACACATTTTATATTTGATCACTGTCTCGTTGTATTCTTTGATCGCAGCTTCAAAATCGTGTTGCCGCACCTCGTCATTTTCAAAAATCTCTTTCCAGGGGGGCGCTACAAAGACTTTTGGGCAATATCTAAATCTTTCGGCAGCGAGCTCGAAATATTGGGGTTGTGGGCGATTGACCTGAATGGCATCAACGATGCCCCTATCAAAAAAAATCAAGCCCTGATGTTCCATCAAGGAGACGAATTTATGAAGATAGCGAGAAAGTGCTATGTCGAGGAATTTATCCAAATTTTTTTCTGGAACAGCATCTCCATCAATGGCCTTTTGCTCTTTGATGATTTGTCTGCCCGGCTCTCTTGCGACTTCATAACCCCGATCTAACATTTCTTTTAAAAGGCTCGATTTTCCTCCTCCAGAGGATCCTGAAAGAACAATATAATTTTCTCGAACCAAAGGAAAATCGGGGTCTTTTAAATAATCATGCTCAGGAACTTTCATTGCAAACCATAGTGAAGTTTAAAACAGGCATCTTCATCTTCGATGAGTTCATATTTGAGAGCATCTTGGGGAGTCACCCAGGTAAAGCCTTTATGCTCTTTAAAGTTGATTTTTACAGCGCTTGGATCCCCATCAAAGTGAACACGGTAGGTGTGGTAGGTGAAATGGTCTTTATCATTATATTCGATGTAGAGGCAAGCGACGGCAATTTTTGGCTTGAAATTGGGCGAGGGCTCTAGATAAATGGTCGCTTTCAAGGGGCTTGTTGTCAAAAACAAAAGAGCTAGAAGGATTGCTCGTGTAAACATAGAGCCTTTTTTTCATTTGATACCGTTACCGACCTGAGCTTCCGTTTTTTTTAACACAAAGACACAAAGGCACAAAGAAAAAAATATATAGGTCTCTTCGTGTCTTTGCGTCTTTGTGTTAAAAAAACGGAAGCTCAGGTCGGGCACGCTCACGGGCGTGTTAAAAATTGCCGAAAGGCATGCCTGGAGGAAGGCCCATGTCGGACATGGAGTTCTTTTCAAGCTGTTTGACAGCGTCGTTGTGAGCTGCTCTGATGAGGTCCTGGAGCCCTTCCACATCTTCCGGGTCGACACATTCGGGTTTGATTTTGATGTCGATTATTTCGTTATCGCCGTTGAGAGTGATGGAAACAAGGCCGTTGCCTGCAATTCCTGTGGCTTTTTCATCTTTGAGCTTATCTTGCATCTCTTTGAATTTTGCCTGCATCATCTTGGCTTCTTTTTTTCGCTTTGCGAAACCGCTTCCCATGTGATTACTCCTTCTATTTATGTTCCAATGAGCCCAGTTTGAATGAGTCCAGTTTGGACGGATTTGACTCTAAAGTTGCGTTTAATTCTTTTGCCGCAAAACGGACAATTGTGTCAAAGCGACTCTGCTCCTGAACGGGGACAGCTTGCAAGGGTTTGGCAGGTGCCGGCTTTGGTTTTTCTTCGATTGGTTTAGGTTTTAGTTTTGGCAGCTCTTCTGGCTTTGGTGTGGGATCTTCAGTAATGGATGCCCTTTCTTGTCGAGGGGGCGGTGAGGGGGCTACAGGAGCGGTTGTTGTCACCCCTTTTTCTAAAGAGATCAACCTTTCTACAAGGCTTTCCAAAGAGACATGTGCGTGTGTGCGCAAAATTTTTAACAAAAGCATCTCAAGAGCTGTCCGCTCTGATGTGGCGTTTTTAAGGGTGCTTTGTGTGTCAGTAATCAGTTCCAGAATGTGAATCAGCTGCTCTAAACGGTAGAGAGGGGCTTTTGCTTCATAGATTTTGCTTGCTTGGCCTGTAGGCTTAATCCCATTTTTAATCAGGAGCAGCTTGCGGAAGTGGGTGATCAGCTCTTCGAGAAAAAAGGAGAGGTTTTTTCCAGAGGAAAAAAGCTCTTCAGCGATTGTGAAAGCAGCTGTCAGGTTATTCTTGGCCCCCTCATCGGTTAGAGAAAAGAGGAGATCTTTGGAAGGGAGCCCTAAACTTTCGGCTACAGTCTTGGTTGTGATTTTTTTTTGTTCAAATGCGAGAATCTGATCCAATAAAGAGAGGGCATCGCGCAAACTCCCTTCAGACATCTCTGCGAGCGTTTCTAAAGCTTCTCGTTCGGCAGTAGCTCCACTATCTTGTGTGATCGCAAGGAGCTTGTCTGCCATTTTGTCAGTGGGGATTCTACGTAAATTAAATCTTTGGCACCGGCTTAAAATGGTTGGAGGAATTTTATGGGGCTCTGTTGTGCAGAAGAAAAATTTGACGTGCGGTGGGGGCTCTTCCAGGGTCTTCAAAAGGGCATTGAAGGCCTCTTTTGTCAACATATGAACCTCATCGATGAGATAAATTTTATAGCGGGAGCTTGTAGGGGCAAATCCAATGGTTTCGTTGATTTGCCGGATATCTTCAATTCCCCGGTGGGAAGCGCCATCAATTTCTAAAACGTCAATGGAGTGGCCAGCTGCAATGTCACGGCAAGAGGGGCAGTTGTTGCAAGGCTCAGTTTCAGAAGAGAGGGCTTTACAATTCAAAGCCTTTGCAAATAGGCGGGCCAGCGTTGTTTTACCTGTTCCCCGGCAGCCACAAAAAAGATAGGCATGGGCAGTCCGTTCCTTGACAATGGCATTTTTTAAAGTCGCCACAATCACCGATTGGGCGATCACGTCGTGAAAAAGTTGGGGACGGTATTTACGGGCAAGAACCTTGTATTCACTCATAGCTTAAATATTAAACCTTCTTACCTAGTGCTCGGTCAAGCATTTGTTTTTCCTCAATTGCTAAAAAGAGGAGGGTCCTCTATTCTACAGGATAGGTCATATGAATGATATTCCTTCAGAAAATTCAGACTCAAACGCAGACGAAGAGATTGCAGAGTTTCGATTTTCGCGAGCACAAAGTTATTTTGATAAAAGCATTACCATACGCCTCATCATAGGCGGCATATTCTCCCTTTGCCTCTTTTTTTTTCTCCATTTTCGAGAAACCTACATAGAAATTTTAGAACTGGGCAGTGAAGCGAAGAGCTATGTGGTAGCCCAAGTCGATTTTGCCTTCCCAGATGAAGAGGCCACCATTATTTTAAGGCAGGAAGCTGCCAACGAGATTGGCAACATCTGGCGGGTCAAAGAAGATCAGGTCAATCAGCGGGCCACAGAATTTCAAAAATACATTACGCAAAACGAGCAAGGAAGCAAGAAATGGGAAGAGCTGAGTAAGGAATATAATTTTAAAGATGTCGCTTTAGCCCTCAGCATCTTTACAGATGGTCTTTTACAAAGCCGGTTTACCGATATCAAAACCATATTGCGCATCGATAATCTCCCAGCTGCCGAGCTTCCCATCTCTGCCCGCTTTGTCTTTCCATTTCTCCCTTCAAAAGAGGCTGTACGCCTCCCGATTCAGTTCTGGTCCAATTTTGGCAAAACGGTCTTTACAGAAAATCAGATTCCACAACCTGTTGCGAGCTTCATTTTGCACTATTTTGAGCCCTTTATGTGGAATTTTGAAATGGATCAGGGGATGGAATATACGCTGCGCAAAATTGCTCAGTCTAAAATTCCTGAAAAATTTACCCGTGTGAGGGCTGGAGAGCGGATTTTAGATCAGGGGGAAAAAGTGCAGCTCCGCCATATTGCGATGCTGCAGGCGATGAAAGAAAAGCTCAATCAGAAAAGGAATTTGCTCGATCCGATCACCATTGCAGGTTCTTTACTGATGACCCTCCTTTTTGTGGGAGTGGTTGGGATTTTCATCAAAGAAAATCATCGGGACATCTTCTATTCCAACAGAAAGCTGGCCCTTCTTGCGACGATTTTGGTTTTATCGCTGTTCCTTGCTAAAACTGTGGAAGTTTTCCTCCTCAAGAACCCCACTCACATGATCGACAATGTCCAATTTCCCCTCTTTGTCCCTTTTGCAGCCATTTTAATTGCAAGCCTTCTCAATATCCGGATCGCAGCTTTTGCGAGCATCTTTTTAGCGGTCATTTATGCTTTGGCCCTTGCTGTCGACCCTATTCCTTTCTTAATCATCAACATCATCACAGCGATGATTGCGATTATGACAGGGCAGAAACTGCGCCGAAGAAAAGATGTTTTCATTGTGTGTGGGAAAGCCTGGCTTGCCGCCATTGTGGTTCTTTTAGCTTTCGATCTTTATGGCAACACAGCCTTTTCTCTAGCCTTTTTGAGCGATCTGACAAGTACTTTTCTGTTTATGCTCTTTACAGCAGTGGCTGTTGTGGGTCTTCTTCCGATTTTAGAGTCGATATTCCAGATCATGACAGACATTACGTTGATGGAGTTTATGGACCCCAGCAACGAGACTTTGCGGCGGCTAACTATTGAGGCTCCTGGAACCTATCAGCACTCGATGGTTGTCGGACACCTTTCAGAGTCGGCTGCGGGGGCAATTGGAGCCAACGGCCTTTTTTGTAGAGTCGCCACTCAATACCATGACATTGGCAAATTGACAAATCCCCAATATTTTACCGAAAACCAGCTTGGGGGAATGGACATGCACCAATTGTTGACCCCTTTAGAGTCTGCGCAGGTCATTGTAGCCCACGTTTCAGAAGGGGTGGCTTTGGCGCGCAAAGTGGGGCTTCCGGAGCAGTTTATCGACGTGATCAAGGAACATCACGGCACCACCCTTGTCTATTACTTTTACCACAAACAAGTGGAGCTGCTGGGACGGGACCGGAGCAAAATCGATGAAAAAGATTTCCGCTATAGCGGTCCTAAGCCACGCACCAAAGAATCGACCATCATCATGATTTCTGACACGCTCGAAGCTGCATCGCGCTGTTTAGATATTTTCAATGAAGAGACTGTGACAGATCTTGTTGATAAGCTGATCGCTCACAAAATGGAAGATGGGCAATTTGATGAATCCCTTTTGACCTTTGAAGAGCTGGGAATTGTCAAACAAACCTTGATCAAAACGCTTTTGGCCGCCAGTCATCCAAGGATTAAATATCCGCCCCACCATCCTGGAGAAGAGGGATGAAATTTGAAAGGGCCTTAATTACTGGGGCCAGCTCTGGAATTGGGGAGGCACTTGCCCACCTTTTAACTCAAAAAGGGATCTCTTTGATTGTGTCGGGAAGAAATCAAGAGCGCCTTGAAAAATTAAAAGCCGAGCAAATCCTCGTAGTCGATCTTCAAAATCGTGAAGAGAGAAAAAAAATCATTGAGACAATCCGCCAGAAAACGCCCGATTTGGTGATTAACTGCGCAGGTTTTGGCTTTATGGGCGATCTTTTGACAATCTCCGTAGAAGAGCAGCTTGCCATGGTTGAGGTAAATGTGATGGCGGCCCTTGAGATTACACTGGAAGCAGCGCGTGCCTTGGTTAGAGCAGGAAAAAAAGGGGTGATCCTGAATGTCTCCTCTGTGGCGGGCGAATTTCCCTGTCCAGGGGAAAGCGTTTATGGAGCGACAAAGGCTTTTTTGACAAAAGCCTCTCAGGCTTTAGATGTTGAAGTGCGGGTAAAAGGGATCTCTATACTCGCAAGCTGTCCTGGAATGGTGGCTACTGATTTTACAAACCGGGCGGCAAAAAAACAGGTGAACAACCTGGGAAGTGTGGTCATGACCCCCCAATTTGCGGCAGAAGAAATTTGGCGGCAAATTGAGAAAAGGAAAAAAAAGCATATTTTCAATTGGCAGTATCGGGTACTCTCTTGGTTTGCAAAATACTTGGTACCCAATTCACTTATCGAAAAAATTATATGGAAGCAGATCAAACAGAGAACGTAAATAATTTTGAATCTTTGAATTTAGACCCTTTGGTTCTCGATGCCATCCGGGAAATGGGTTATTTAACTCCCACTCCCATTCAGCAAAACACCATCCCCTTGATTATTGAGGGAAAAGATCTGATTGCTTTGGCTGAAACAGGCTCGGGAAAAACAGCTGCTTGCTGTATCCCCATTTGCCACAAAGTGGATCCCAAAAATATCCACGTACAGGCGCTGATTGTGGTTCCGACGCGGGAGCTTGCCCTTCAATACGCGACCGAGGCCCAAAAAATTGGACGCGTCAAGCAGGTCAAAGCTTTTGCCCTCTTTGGAGGGGAAGACATGCAGATGCAGCGTGCCAAGCTCAAAGATGGTGTGCAAGTTTTGATTGCAACACCAGGCAGATTGATCGATTTTATCTACGCCCGGGCCATTAATTTGACACAAGTTGAGACACTTGTTCTCGATGAGGCCGATCAAATGCTCGGGATGGGTTTTTATGAGGACTTGGAATTTATTATCCAATGTCTGAACCACGCCCATCAAACTCTTCTATTTTCGGCAACCATGCCCAAACAGATCCGTTCGATTGCAAAAAACCACATGCAACAGCCGCTTGAGATCTCTCTGATTTCAGAACAATCAACTCCCGACTCGCTCACGCATCAATTTCTTTTTTGTCCGCAGCCTAAACAGCGCAGAGAAGAGCTATTAACCCTTCTTCAGGAAACCGATCCCAAACAGTGCCTTGTCTTTGTCAATTCAAGACGGGAAGTCGAAGAGCTCTACTATGCCTTTAAATCGAAGCTCTCAGGTGTTGATTACCTCCACGGTGGCCTTGAACAGAACATCCGGACAATTGTCACCAATAAATTCATGAAAGGAAAAATCCGTTACCTGATTGCAACAGACATTGCAGCAAGAGGGCTTGATTTTTCAAACGTCTCCCACGTCTTTAACTACCATTTCCCCTTCGACAATGAAACCTACCTGCACCGTGCAGGACGGACCGGTAGGTCGGGACGGATTGGGACTTGCGTCACACTTGTCACTTCCCGCGACTTGTCTCAAGCAAGCCAGCTCTTCAAAATGCTGCACAAAGAGCCTGATTGGCTCAGAAAGCCCCCTTCGCGCTCTGCATCCACATCTGATAGATCCCCAAGACCTCCCCGCAAACAAGATTAGTCGGTAACAAAGAGAGATTATTTTTGGACTTTTGTAGAAAAAGTTCCGTGTAAACTCAACACAAAAACACGAAGATACAAAGACACAAAGAGAGGGAAATTTTTCCTCTCTCGGTGTCCTCTGTGGTTTCATAAATTCCCGAAAAGCATTTTATCACAAGCGTGTATGGAAAAATAAAAAAACCACAGAGATCAGAGAGTACACAGAGAGGGGGACATAAATAACCCTATCTCTTTGTGTCTTTGCGTCTTTGTGTCTTCGTGTTGGATTAAAACGCAACTTTTATACAAAAAATCCTCAAGCCTAGACAGGAAACAGAGAGAAGATAGCCTCTCTCTCTTTGTGTTTAAAGTGTTAGGTGGTTTTTTTCGCTTGGAACATGAGCCCCACCTCTGCCAGGTCTCTATCTGTCTTCAGCTTTTGCAAGCTGTATTCCGTTTTTTGCACAAGTTTTTCGAGATCGGCTAACATGATCTTTCTTGCAGATTCCACGCCGTGCTCCTGACAGAGAGTTAAAAACTCGATTTTTTTACCACTTGCATGGATTGCTTCATGGAAACTAAGGTGGCTTTCCCGTTTCTGTTGGATTGTCGTTTCGAGATCCTTGACCTCTTGAAGGATAGGGCCTCGCTTTTGTTCCAGTTCTTCTTCAGTGATCTCAAAGAGCTGACTATCTTCTGGTAGATTAAAGAAATTGAGAGGAGAGCCAAATAAACGTTCTCTGGCATTGTATTGATTGTGAATACAGACGCCGATCTCAGCATCTACTGCTTTCTGGTCTTTGATCAACTTATCAAGAATTGCACGTTCTTCCAGGTTCAGCGTGCTAATTGATTTTTGATCTCCCTCAAATTTCTGACAATAGGTTTGCGTAAGACGGTAAGCGCTGAGTTCATGCTCCTTAAGGGCGATTTCTTTTTCCATTTTATTTTTAGACTTCAAGAATAAAAATTTCTCTTCCTGCAACTCAAAAGCCTCTTTGTGGCGGAATAAATGCTTTAATTCCTTAAAGTCAAACATTTCCTGAATGTCATAAGAGGGTGCTCGATTCATAGGAGATTTATTGGGGACTAAATTATCACAACACGCGTTTCCATAGAGGACGTATTCGTCGGATGGAGGCGAAAAGGAGAGAGTGAGTTCCTTAAAGTAGTGCTTTATATAGGTGATTTCTTTTTTAGAGAACAGGAGCAATAAGTTAGGTTCTTGGAGTTTACAAAAGATTTGTACTTTTCTTTCAAGCTCTGGAATAGATCCAAACATATTCTTCACTTGACCCTTCACAACCCTGGGTGAAACCTCAAATATTTGCTGAAGGAATGGGTCGCAAGTTTCGCAACTATAGATGGAACCCTCGCCTTCAGATCTTTCGACATCCAAAGAGCCCAGTTTTTTAAGTGTTTTTTTAGCTTCCTTATTCGCTTGTAGCAATGTTTCTGAATCTATTTGCTGTATCTGAGACTTAATCTGATAAAGCGGATGCTTATTTAAAGCATAATTGGTAAACACACAAGCTACACGTCCCAAGTTGCTTGAAGAATTGGTCCATTCTGTCCAGCTTTCATTTGAAAAAAGGCGGCTGACATAGCCATCTGGCTTTTTAAGGGATTGCATCAATGTTTGATTGTTTGTGTTGTACATCATCCAGAACACTTTAGCTAAAGAATTCAGATGTTTGCCATGGGTGCCATTCATGGCCAATACACATTCAAGAGCTTGGGTAAACCCTCGAATTTTGCGCACAGTGGTCTCGATCATGTCAGTTGGGCTATAAGTAGTATCGTTAGTGAATATGCGAGTTAGCTCTTTTAGTTGGGACACATTTAGTGATTTTTTTGAAAAGCCAATGGAAGAATCGGAATAGCCTTGGCAAGCATTTTCATGATAAGCAATATTAGATGTAAAACGATAAGCTTCTGGCGCTTGAGACATAAGAAAGCCCTTTGTGTGTTAATATTTTAATGATAAAAAATTTATCGGGTATTAATCTATACTGAAAGCACGACTTTATTCAAGAAATATTTAGCTCATCAAAATTTTCTCCTAAGAATTTATAGTAAATTAAGCAGCTCCAGGTCTTTACATGCGAAAATTATCTGATCGGCAAGTAATAGATTCTTATTTATTGGAACAAATTATATTAAGTGATTAACATCTTTTGTTTTAGGTAAAAACGCATGAGGTATTTATGCAATCATTGAAAAAATTTTGTTTATTAGCAGCCGTTGCTGCCGTGGCTTGCGGTTCTGTGCAAGCGGAAGAGAACTGTTACGAAAAATATCGGGAATCTGCCATCAGCAGCGCAAGTGGCACTCCCTGGAACGCGGAGCGACACATTGAGCTGGTAAGACACGCCAATGATCTTGTCACAACGTGCCCGATTCCCAAAGCTTACCCAATTTCCATTGATGATTTGGAAGAAATTTATGGCGTCCGAGAAACAATCCCTTTTTTCGCGTATAGCAGCATGATTGATATGGAATCTGCAGCCGTTAAAGCTATCTCAGTTCAAGGGGCTGCCACCCAAACACCCGCGATCGCTTTTGGGATTCAGCGTACTTTTAACCGAGCAATGCAAGCAGAAACAGTTGCTGGCGGCTTTGGCCCTCTTGCCCGTGAGAATGATCTTGCCATATTGAACTGTTTCTACAAAAAAGATGCTGTTGTCAATGGTGTTCTTTTTGATCTTCCTATTGAAGATTTGCAGATTTTGACAAAACGGGAAGTGGGCTATAACCTCATTCCGGTGACTGTGATGCGTTGGGACGATGCGTGCCATTCTTCTCAGCCACAAGCTTTTATCGCCTACACTTTCCAAACCCCCGACTACAAGGGACAAGGAGAGCGTTTCACAAGCCCAAACGTTAACCCAATTCCCCCCTACTTCAACAACCTCCAGAAAGGGATTAACAAGTGGGGTTCAGACTTTACAGCCATGTGGTGGGCCACAACCTACCTCGCGGACCAAAAAACCGTCGTGAACGCACTTCCCTACGAAAATATCGACCTGAAATAGGCCGATTTCTCGCTTGTTATTATCGATTTTCCCCATTTTCGATAATAACAAGCTTTCTTAATAATAAATTGATTTTACAAAATTTTTTATTTTAGATATCATTAAAGTTATCTATTTTCACAGGATTAATAAATGAGTCAATCCGCTGGTGTGTTGGGAACAAATTTTGTACAACGATCGCAACCTACAGAGGAATCCTGTATGCCGATCGTATGCAAGACCACTCTCATAGGTCTTGGCATCCTTTGCATCATCGGAAGTGCTGTGGCGGCAGGAGTTCTCTTTTCTCATTTAGGCTATTCCTCTTTAGGCTTTCTTGCAGGTATTCCCATTGGGATTGGATTGATCATCCTTGGTGTGCGTTGTACAAAAGATGCAGCAGCGCCTGATCGTGTCCGAGCCCATTCAGAAGTTGAATTGCCAGCAGCTGCCAAAGAATTAAAAACTTATCTTTTTGACGAACTCTTTAGGAAGGATACGATCAAATACTGCCTGCCCCTTGGGAAAATGGTGTCCATCATCAATGATTATTTGAAAGTATTTAATGAGAGACATGGGCTGCAATTGAAAGCGATGATAACCGTGCATGCCAACATTGAAAATGATCCTTGGCAAACGATTAAAATTCTGGATTGCAGCATTAAACAGGTGGGTCAAGAGTCTCCGTTTTTAAAGGCTCTCAATGATGATCTGTACAAAAATCACGGTCTCATTTCAAACGGGGGTGATTCAAATCAGGTTGTCAGAGGTAAACAAAAGCAAACGCCCGTCTATTTTATAAAGAACAACGTTCCAATGTCTCCTCAAATCCAAATTTCACGCATCGACATTCGAAAAATATTAAATCTGATTAATGAAGAGCAATATTTTCAGGAGCTCCAGGACGCCTACAAAGGCAAAAAAAGCGACTAGTTGTTTGCAAAGCCTTCCTGGAGTGTGGCGATTCTTCGTCGCCCTTCAATTGGTGAAAAGACCTTTTGGGTTGGGCAGACGTCTCCCAAACATTGAGTTCCCCTCCGAATTTTTTGCCCATAGAAGAGCGCCGCACTCCAGAAAGGTTAAGAACCCAAAACTCAGGTTAGGTTAAGATTTTTTTGCGGCGTCCAGGAGGATAAGATTAGTTCCCAGTTCTCCTAAATTTTGTGATTTTCTTACAAATCATCCTTTAGTTGACTGAGCTAATGAGCCTGAGAAAAGCCTAAGGATTTAATTTCCCAGTTTAAAGCTTCCAATCCTGACTTATTATCCTTGATTGATTGCGATATTTCGGCACTTTCTGCTTTTAGAGTCTCAATTTCTAACCGATACTGCTCTGTATTTTGAGTTAAATCGCTAATCTGTACTCTGAGCTTGACTATGTTAGTATTTAGGGTACTTTTATGTGTTTCTAAAAACTTTTGTCTTCTTTCTTTGATGATTTCGGCCTTGGTATCGGCATTGAAAATGACACGCTTATCAAGAAACCTCTTTACTGCATCAGGGTTTTTTAATGTATCCAACTCTTCTCTGTTTTTATCAATCTGTTCTTGAAATAAAGTAATCATGTCAGTGTCATCTTGCATATGCCGCTGCTGTATAAGGATAGCGTTCTGCTTAGCTTCCAAGTCTCTATTGAAATTCTCGTTTTTCGATACCAAATCTTTTTGCTTTAGAGTTAACTCATTCCTTTTATCTTCCGCTTTCTTTTCTGTTGTATTTGGGAGTTCTATTGTTACTGTTTCAGGATTTTCTGGTGGTTTTGTGGCATTTATTGGAGCAGAATCACTACGGAGGCTTTGGTAATCGGGTACAAAGGGAAGATTCTCATTTCTGGAAGGTTGGCCATCGTTTGGCGTACAGTAGGAACACAAAGCAAATAAACCATGGAAAAGACCTGCTGTTATAGCTCCAAAAACAAAACTTGCAACAGTAGTCGCAATTTTTGTGTCGGTGTTGTCGCCCCATTCCCGACATCCAGAGAATTCCAGGGGATCGAGAAATTTCCCAATATAATTAGTAATTGAATCGCCCATGATTATCCTTTGATTTAGGCACTGATTATATAGATTAAATTATTAAAAATCAATATAAAAAAATTGAATATCTATTATCGATTTATTAACTATTTTTGCTAAATTAACAGTTTTTTTAGGCTGCCTAAGAGCACGTCGAGCCGTTTGTCGCAGGAGGCGATGGCTTTTTCGACGGCATGGGAATCTGGGAGGTTGTGCTTTTCGGTGAGGGCGCCGTAGATTTTGATTTTGGGTTCGGTTCCGGAGGGGCGGACGACGATTTTTGTCCCATCTTCGAGCCAGAAGCGGAGGACGTCTGATTTGGGAAGGAGAAGGGGCTCTTTGTGTCCGGTGGCTAAATTGAGAGATGTGTGGTGGAGATAATCTTCCAGAGTTAGAACGGGAATATCTGCGATCGTTTTGGGAGGGTGTTTGCGTAAATTTTTCATCATCTCCTCCATTTTGTCAGCCCCTTCTTTACCCTCATAGGTTAAAGAGAGGAGCTTTTCTCGGTAAACTCCGTAGGCTCGGTAGATTTCAAAGAGAAGATCGACAAGCGTTTCATTAAACAGTTTTTGCTGAAGAGCTGCTTCACAGAGAGCGGCGGCAGAGATAATCGCGTCTTTATCCCTTACGTGGGTTCCGAGAAGGTAGCCGTAGCTCTCTTCTGCCCCGAAAATGAAGTTGTGTCTGGCAGTCAACGCATTTTTTTCCTCTTCCCATTGGTGAATCTTCTCGCCCACATATTTAAAGCCGGTCAAAACATCGAGACATCCGACATTGTAGTTCTCGGCGATTTTTTTGAAGAGCTCAGAGGTGACAATGGTTTTGATGCACATGGGCTTTTGAGGCAATTTTTTGGATTCCGTGAGCGCTCTGCAGACAAATTCGAGGAGCAGGCAGGCCACTTGATTGCCATCGAAGAAAAAGGGTTTGCCCTTATGCATCACAACAACTCCGAGTCTATCTGTGTCCGGATCTGTCGCTATCAATAAGTCGCCGTTGACTTTCTCAAGCTCTTCAATTCCTAGCTTGAGGGCAGAATGTTCTTCGGGATTTGGGGATTTGACTGTGGGAAAATTGCCGTCAGGTTTGCTTTGGCTCTCGACGAGTGTGACATTCGAAAAACCCCACTCTTTGAGGGCGCGGGGGATCATGGTGATGCCGCTTCCATGAAGGCTTGAGTAAACGATGTGAAGTTTTTTGCCATTGGCTTGATCATCTTCAGCTTGAAGCTGCCACTCTTTGATCGCTTTTAAGTAAGCCGCATCAATCTCTTCATCCACTTCATGGATCAGCGCATTTTGGAGAGTTGTGGTCTTGATTTGCGAGAGTTTTGTGACTTTTTCCACTTCGTCGATGATATTCTGATCATGTGGAGGAAGGACCTGTCCGCCGTAGGACCAATAGACTTTGTAGCCATTATATTTGGGGGGATTATGAGACGCTGTGATCAAAATCCCTGCGATGCACTTTTTGTGGAGCACCCCAAATGAAATGTTGGCGACAGGACGGAGCTCTTTATAGAGAAAAACTTCGATCCCATTAGCAGCAAACACTTTTGCAGCTTCTTCGGCAAATGCACGTGAGTTGTTGCGGCAGTCAAAGCCAATAAAAACAGAACGATTTGCATGTTGAAGAGGTTGTTGGTTGATGTAGTTGGCAAGGCCTTGGGTGGCAGCGCGCACGGTGTAAGGGTTCATCCGGTTGGTCCCAACGCCCATAATACCGCGCAAACCGCCCGTTCCAAAGCTCATCTGCTTGTAGAACGCATCGACCAGTTCTTCAGGGTTTTCTTTTTGAAGGCGGCGGATCTCGTTTTTGGAGGTTTCATCGTAATCGCCTTCCAGCCACGTGTCGATATTCTTTTGTGTCTTTCGATCTACAACTGCTTGCACCATTCCAGTCCCCTTAGTTTTTTTTAACCATAAAGGGCGTGGAGATTGTCTGCAAGAGGGGCAAAGAGCTTCTCATTCGATTCGGTAAATGCAAAAGGAAGGCCCTCATCGCCTCCTTCACAGATTCTGGAATTTAAGGCGACGGTGCCGAGAAGAGGGACGGAAAGTCTTTCCGAAAAAATGTTTCCCCGGCTTTTGCCAAAAGGAGGGCCCACCATGTTTTCGATGAGGCCAAGGGTTTTGATTTTGAGAAGATCGAAAGCGTGGACAGCTTTTTGAACATCCAAAAAGGCGACTTCTTGTGGTGTTGTCACAACCAGAGCGCCATCAACATGAAGGAGATTTTCAAGAGAGAGGGGGACATCTCCTGTGCCCGGAGGAAGATCGACAAAAAGGTAATCGAGCTCTGGCCATTTGATTTGGGTAAGCATTTTGTCGAGCATTTTGTGGAGCATGGGTCCGCGCCACACAACCGATTTTTCTTCTTCCAGAAAAAAGCCCATGGAGGCGCTGTGCACGTTGAATTTGTGAAAGGGGAGGCATGAGCCATCGGCTTCGATTTTTGGAGAGAGATTGCGCAGACCCATCAGGATGGGCAAGGAAGGACCATAAAGATCGGCATCGAGAATGCCCACTTTAAAGCCTTTGAGGGCCATCGCAACACTTAAGTTCACAGTCAAAGTGGATTTGCCAACGCCCCCTTTTCCTGCTCCGATTAAAAGCGTTCTCTCAGCTATCTTTTTTTTCACTGCGTAGCCGGTTCTCTTCTATGGTTTCAAAAGGGACACAAGGAACTTCCTCGTTTATCCCTTCACATTCTTTGGCAGTTTCATTCCAAGACTCGGAAGATTTTAAATTTTGGGGCCAAAAAGGGTAGGTGCGGCACTGAATCGGACGGGCGCCATACACTTCACACTTTTTATCTTTTAAAAAGATGCAGTCGAAGGTTTGTTTCATCTCAACTAAAGAAAAACGATTTCCAACTCTGCGCACATATCTTTGTATGAAAGTTTTGAGGGGCATTTGCAGAAAATCGGCCATCTCTTGCATTTCTTTTTCATTGACCCACACATAGCCAGGGGCCCCCGTGCAGCATTTGCCGCAACCTGTACACTTGAATTTTAGACCCTCAGAATACCAACTGCTCATTCTTCATCTTTCCTGCGGCGAATGTCACGCATACCTGCAACCACAAACAGTCCCAGGAAAATAACGCAGATGATTCCGATGACAACAGCTTCACGATCGATCATAGAGTGATCACAATAGGGTTGAGGCCATTTGGTAGAAACCGCGTTGTAAAGACAACGAGAAAATAGCCGTGTTCAGAAGGGGCAAAGAGGCTTTTGACGCGCTCGTAATTTTTAAAAAAGCATCCTGTCCGTTTGTTCAAATCTACAAGGAGAGCGCAATCTTCTTCTTCAAATTCTACTGTTTCTGGAAGTGTTTCGTAGAAATGGTCGGAAAAAATCCGGAGCTGCTTTTTGTATAAAAGATCGGCGCACACATGTCCCCAGCCATTTTTTTTGATCAGATTGAGGATACGGGGAATGGATCTAAAAAGGTTGTCCTGGGGATAACCAGGGCTTTTTAAATGGACATTTTTAATCTCTGTTGCCAAACCTTTGGCTTCTGGTTTTTCAAGAAGTTCTTCGACTTCAAGATACCCATTGATGTTGAAAAATTTCTGTTGTTCTTTGGAAACGGTAAAACGCATGCAGAGAGTATACTTGTTTTGGACTTTTAGGAAGAATGTGATTATTATCAAAACCTATGAAGAACGATTTTTTTCCCGTCAAAGCTGTTGAAGAGAAGTTAAATCTCAGCTTTCAAAATAAAGATTTGCTCGTCCAGGCCTTTATGCACCGCTCTTTTTGGAATGAAAATCGGGAGGATGTGGCCGGACACAATGAAAGATTTGAATTTTTAGGTGATTCTGTTTTGGGGCTCCTTGTCGCAGAATACCTTTTTAGAGAGTATCCCAGGCTCGATGAGGGCTCTTTATCCACAATCCGTTCACAGCTCGTCGATGCCCCCGCGTGCGCTGGCTACGTCCAAAAACTGGAGATTGCCCCTTGGCTCCTTCTCGGAAAAGGGGAGCAGATGAATCAGGGAAAAGGGCGGGAGTCGATCCTTGCCGATCTTTTTGAAGCGCTCATTGGGGCTTTGTATCTCGACCAAGGGCTTGTGGCTGTTCACAATTTTTTCTTTAGCCACTTTAAAGACGAAGTGAAAAAAATGGTGGCAAATCCTTTGAGGAACTGGAAGGCCGAGCTTCAAGACTACACACAGAAAAAATTTCAAGAGACGCCGACGTATCAAGTGATTGAAGAATCGGGACCTGCGCATAAAAAAATCTTTCGCATCGCTGTGTGGATCAATGAAGAAAAATGGGCAGAAGGGGAGGGATCTTCTAAAAAAGAGGCCCAAATCGAATCGGCCAAAAATGCCCTTCTAAAACTCGAGAGTTTCGATGGTAACTAAGCAAAAAGTTGTGTGGTGTTGCGCTGAGTGTGGACACTCCCAGACAAAATGGTCTGGACAGTGTGCACAATGTTCCAAATGGAACACATTCCATGAAGAAATTTCTATTGAGTCTGTCTCTTCCCGTTTTAGTTCGGCTTCGGCCTTACCTTCAAAACCGGTGCGCGTTGGGGAAGTACAGCTCGAAAAAACGCCCCGCATCCAGACTCAAATGGGGGAATTTGACCGCCTCTTGGGAGGAGGCATTGTCCCTGGATCTTTAATGCTTGTGGGGGGCGATCCAGGAATTGGGAAATCAACCCTTCTTTTGCAGGCTTCCCATGCGTGTGCCAAACAAGGGCTCACAGTTCTTTATGTGTGCGGCGAAGAATCGGTGGCTCAAACGTCCATGCGGGCCAAAAGAATTGATGTTTCCAGCGACAACCTTCTCCTTCTTTCTGAGACTAATTTTTCTCTTATTAAAAATCAGATTGAGCAGATCGCTCCCGATATTGTCATCATCGATTCGATCCAGATTATCTACAAAAGTGAAATTCCTTCGGCTCCCGGTTCTGTTTCTCAGGTTCGCGAAACTGCCACAGAGCTGATGCATCTTGCAAAAGGGAAAGGGATCTCGATTTTTTTAATTGGCCATGTCACCAAATCGGGGGAAATTGCAGGTCCGCGCGTTTTAGAGCACCTTGTCGACACGGTTTTGTACTTTGAAGGGGACCGGCAACACAATTACAGAATGATGCGCGTTGTCAAAAACCGCTTTGGCTCCTCCGATGAGATCGCTGTTTTCCAAATGCAGGAGCGGGGGCTCGCAGAAGTGACAAATCCTTCCCAGATTTTCTTGGAAGAGAGGATGCGCGAATCCTCTGGTTCTGTGGTGATCCCCACAGTGGAAGGGACGCGTCCGATTTTGGTCGAAGTTCAGGCGCTCGTCACAGACACAGTGTATGCAACCCCTTCGAGAAGATGCGCAGGGCTTGATCCGAACCGTTTAGCCCTTCTTTTGGCTGTTTTAGAAAAGCGTGTGGGTTATCAACTCCATAACCGCGATGTCTTTGTCTCGATTGCTGGCGGATTAAAAATCGTCGAGCCCGCGATCGATTTGGGAGTGATTTTGGCAGTTGCCTCATCGCTCACCAACCGCCGAGTCGATCCTGACACAGTGGTGATTGGGGAAGTGGGCCTTGGAGGGGAAGTGCGCAGCATTGGACGGATCCAGGAACGTTTGAAAGAGGCCAGTCACATGGGCTTTAAAAAAGCTGTGATCCCAAAACGGAATCTGGAGCCCAACATGCCCATTGAAGTGCTCGGAATTGAACGTGTGGAGGAAGCGATCCATGCCCTCATCCTTTGAAATCGCGGTGGGAGCAAGAAACTCTCCTTTATCCAGAAAACAAGTGGAGGAAGTGTATGAAGAGCTCAAAAAAGTGCATCCACATGTGGTTTTCAAGCCTATTTTCGTAGAAACAGTCGGTGATCGGGACAAAATCACATCTTTGCGCTCCCTCGATAAGACCGATTTTTTTACCCGTGACATCGACCAGATGCTTTTGAAAGGGGAATGTCGGATCGCGATCCATTCAGCAAAAGATCTTCCAGATCCACTTCCGGAAGGGATTGTTTTGGCTGCTTTAACAAAAGGTGTCGACCCCTCAGACTCTCTAGTGTTCCCTGAGGGCCAAACCACTCTTCCTGAAAAAGGAATTGTGGCCACATCTTCTGTACGGCGTGAAGAGTGTGTGCGAAAACTTTTCCCAAGCGCCCGCTTTGTAGACATTAGAGGCACTATTGGCGAAAGACTGGCTCAGCTCGAAAGCCGAAAAATTGATGGGGTTGTGATTGCTGAGGCGGCGCTCATTCGTTTGGGCCTGACCCATCTCAACCGGATCACCCTTCCGGGCGAGACAGCTCCTTTACAAGGAAAACTTGCGATCACTGCCTGCGCCCACGATAGGGAAATACTTGAAATTATTGCTAGGTGTTATTGTTATTGTTGTTGATGAATGGGTTTAATTTATTTAGCCCATCGGTCACCTGCTGACCTAGCTTGCTAGCTTCATTTGATAAAACTTGTGGGGGAGTTCTGGAATCGAATTTGTTCAACAAGGTACTTTTTAATTCACTTGTGTCAGTGACTGAATCCAAAAATTCATTGAAACCTTCGTACTCTTTCTCCTTTTGCCACATTTTCACAATGCCGATGATCAAGAGAATGATGCTTCCTGCGCCCGCAACGCCAAAGAGGGTAAAGAAGGCGCCTGAAACTTGGGGATAATTGACCATTAGGGCAGAAAAGGTGGCGAGTGCGGCACACACAAACAGCGTAATGGCAGCAGCTTGTACGACGATTTTGGGACTCACATCCCAGTTTTTTGGATACCATTTGCTTGCAGTGCATTCGGCCCAGCAGCTTTTTGGGATAGCAACATTATTGGGATCTGACATATTTTACCTCGTGTTTAAGGGTTGATGAAGAAAGATGCCAAAACGTGAATTGAAACGCAAGGTCCTCTATTTAGGTTTAAGGATAGACAATTTTATAACCGATGGTGAGCTTGTCCATTTGCCCATCATCAAAATTGTCCCACGCCCCTTTGCAGGCCCAATCCAAGAGGCTTTTGAGAAGTTGGACACCTTCTCACATGTCCTTTTCACAAGCCGCACGGCTGTTTCTATTTATTTGGAATACGCCAAAAGAATTCCTCATCTAGATTACATTTGCGTGGGCAGGCAAACCGCCCAAGAGCTTCAGAAAGCAAATCTCAAAGCCAGCTATGTTGCAACCGATGAAACAGCTGAAGGAATTGTGGATCTTATAGAAAAGATGCCGCAAAAACCTTCTCACCTTTTCTTCCCAAGATCTGCTCAAGGTCGGACAGTCATCTCTGACTATCTAATCGCTAAAAAAATTCCTTTTACAACGCTCGATCTCTACGACACCGTTCCCAATCCGATCCCCATTCCCGACCTAGAAACCTTCGAGGAAATTATTTTTACTAGTCCTTCGACAGTTTCTGCCTTCTTCGAACGAGTCCCAATCAAGCCTCCATTAGAAAAATGCCGTGCCATTGGCCCCATCACGCAAAAAAGAATGGAAGAATTTATCCTAAATCCTTATAATTATGACCATGGGAAAATCTGAAATCAATTCTATTTCAAGTCAGGGAACTACTTTTACTACAGTTCCCAAAGAAACCACGAAACTTACTAATAGAGAGAAAAGTGGATATTCTAGCCTAGATACAGTCTCCTCAGCAAAACGCCCGGCAGAAGATTCTGATAGCTGCTGCCCTGCCGCAGACCGTCTCTCCAACTGGTTTTCAGCTCTTTCTTGCTGCGAACAAACTTTCTTCATCTTCGGGAGCCTCTTAACTGTCGGCATCGTCTACCTCGTCACTCTGCTCGTCTTCGCCTGCAAAGATGACTAACTCCGCGTTTTAAACACAAAGTCGCAAAGTCGCGAAAACACAAAGGGTAAATTTTTTCTTTTTCTGTGTTCTCTGTGTGCTCTGTGGTTTTATAAATTCCCAAAAAGCTTTTTTATAAAAAGTGTGCGAGATAAAAAAATAACCACAGAGCACACAGAGAACACAGAAAAAGATTTTTTTTTGTTATCTCTACGTGGAGGACAGAATACATGGTCTCGCTTTGCGTTTAGAAACACAAAGAGCTGGTCAAATTTTGGTGGCTCTCCTATTCTAAGGCGAAAGTAACAGGAGACTAAGCTATGGCTAAAAAATTTACTCTTCCAGAATTGCCTTATGGATATAAGGATCTCGAGCCTGTGATCAGCGGTGACATCATGGAGCTGCATCACAAGAAACACCATCAGGCGTATGTCAACAACCTGAATGCCGCTTTGGAAAAATATGAAGAGGCTCAAAACAAGGAAGATCTCAATGCGATGATCCAATTGCAGCCTGCTATCCGCTTCAATGGGGGAGGACATATCAACCACAGTATTTTCTGGACCAATCTGGCTCCTGTAAGTAAAGGGGGAGGCACACCACCAACTGGTGAGCTGGCCAATGCGATTAAAGAAAAATGGGGTTCTTTTGAGGCATTCATTGAAAAATTCAATGCAAAAGCAGCAGCCATTCAAGGTTCTGGTTGGTGCTGGCTTGGGTTTTGCCCTTCTACAAAACAAATTTTAACCTACACACTATCTAACCAAGATCCTCTCGAGGGAACAGCGGGCTTTATCCCTCTGCTTGGAATTGATGTGTGGGAGCATGCTTATTATCTGCAGTATAAGAACGCGCGCCCCGATTATTTAAAAGCGATTTGGCAGGTTGTTAACTGGGCAAACGTAGCCGAAAGGTATAATAATTGTACTAAAGCTTGCGCTACATGCACCAAATAACTTATAATAGATGACATGAACCTATCCCACTATTCGCAAAAAATGCTTTTTGCGCCTTTTTTTGCACATTCTACAACAGCTGCTTGGTCTACTTATTCAAGTATGCGCTTAGCAGCATTTGTAAAATCTGCAAAAAAATCCATCAAAAATCATATTATTCAAATAGTGGGATAGGTTCATCATGCGTTTATTCTCTCGTGACAAGCCTAAAATAAAGGTTGAAACTGTCAAAGCTGATGGATTTAGCGGCTGGCTAAAATGTACTCATTGCCAGGAAATGATCCACACCAAAGAGCTGATGCAGAATCTCAACTGCTGTCCCAAATGCGACTATCACTACAGACTCTCGGCCGTCGAACGGATCGAGAGCTTGGTTGATAAAGACTCTTTTGTCGAAATGTTTGATGAGCTCCGCTCATTAGACCCTCTAGAGTTTGCAGATACTGAGAAATACACAGAACGTCTGAAAAAAGCCGAAGAAAAATCTGATGGAAGCGAAGCTATTATTGTGGGAAGCTGCACACTCGATGGATATGCGGCAGCGCTCGGCGTTTTAGACTTTAATTTTATGGCAGGGTCGATGGGCTCAGTTGTGGGTGAAAGGCTCACCCGGCTGATCGAGTATGCGATTGAAAAGAAAATCCCTCTGATTGTGGTCTCAGCCTCTGGCGGTGCCCGCATGCAGGAATCGATTCTCTCGCTGATGCAGATGGCAAAAACGTCAGCTGCTCTTGCAAGGCTTCATGAAGCCAAACTTCCTTTCATTTCCGTTTTAACAAACCCCACTTTGGGGGGTGTGACAGCCTCTTTTGCAACTTTAGGAGATGTCATCGTTGCAGAGCCTGATGCCTTAATTGGTTTTGCAGGTCCACGCGTTGTCGAACAGGTGATCCGTCAAAAACTGCCTCCGGGTGCTCAAAAATCAGAGTTTTTATTAAAACTCGGTATGCTCGATTGCGTGGTCCCTCGTAAAGAGCTCCGGTCACGACTTGTTCAGTTTCTCTATTTTTTCACGGCCAATGCTCGTGAATTTGTCACTTTGCATGCAGCCCGCGCCAAACAGCTGCCCTCTGAGAAATTGCAAGAATTGTTTTTATTGACAGAAGAAGCCGAATAAGTAATAGTCGATTTCTATCAAAAATCAAATTATTCAAATTCTAATAGTGGGATAAATTCATGGAAGACGTTGAAATCCTCGTGCTTACAGAAGATGGAGATGTCCCTTACTATGCTTCAGAGGAAGCTGCAGGGGCAGATATCCGTGCTAGAGTCGATCAACCTTTAGTGATCCCGCCAGGCAAATCTGCCCTTGTTCCGACAGGTCTTCGGTTTGAAATCCCCGTCGGTTTTGAAATTCAGGTGCGCCCGAGAAGTGGCCTGGCTCTGAAAAATCAGGTGACCGTTTTAAATACTCCTGGGACAATTGATTCCGATTATCGGGGAGAAATTCAGGTGATTTTAATCAATCATGGGCATCAGGACTTCATAGTCACTTCTGGCATGCGCATTGCGCAGCTCATTGTCTCTCCTGTTTTGCAGGCCCGTTTTGTAAAAGTGGATGCGTTGACAGAAACCGTGCGAGGCGCTCAAGGCTTTGGCCATACAGGAGTCAATTAGTGACGGCTGCAAAACCCAATCAGGAAAGACCGAGTCAGAACACATTTTTGATTTCAAAATATCTCAACCCCAAGTTGGTCAAACACCTTAACGTCGATGAGCGCGATGCTGCTTTAAGAACTTTGGTAGAGCTGCTCGACTCTGAGGAAAAGCTTTTGGATAAAGATGCGTTTTATCAGGCGATTTTAGAGCGGGAAAAAATTGTTTCCACAGGAATTGGGATGGGAGTTGCCGTTCCGCACGCTAAATTGAGCGGCTATCCTACTTTTTTTATTGCAATCGGCATTCACCAAAAAGGAATTCCCTGGGATGCCCTTGATGGAGTGCCCGTCAGGCTCGTATTTATGATTGGAGGGCCTGATGATAAACAGACAGAATATTTACAATTGCTCTCTCGCCTCACTTTGGCAATCAAAGACGAAGAGCGGCGAAAAAAAATGTTGCAATTGAGTAAACCCGAAGAGATCATTGCCCTTTTCAGAGGGATTTGAGGTACACATGGATCTAAAAATAAAAGATGTTGCTGAATTATTAAATATTTCTGAAACAACACTCAGAAGGTGGATCAGCGAGGGAAAAATTCCTGCGTATCGCTTGAACCGGCAGTACCGTTTCAGCCGCTCTGAGATCGAAGATTGGCTGATCCAGCACAAATTAGATGCCGCTTTTTCTGAAGAGCCAACGGACGAGATCAAAGATGAAACGGTGCGGCAGGGCAACAATCTCCAGTTCAGTCTTTACCGCGCCATTTATAGAGGCGAAGTGATCTCTGAAATCACAGCCAACTCTAAAGAGGCCATCATCTGCCAAACGATGGAGCGGATGGCAACCCGTTTTGATTTGGATGCAGAGGTTCTGACAGATTTATTTCTCGACCGGGAAAAAATGATGCCCACAACCTTGGGTCACGGCATCGGCGTCCCTCATACCCGCGATTTTTTGTTAAATACACACTACGATGTCATGGAAGTTGTCTATCCCCAACAGCCCATCGATTATGGCGCCTTAGACGGAGAGCCTGTCCACACCCTTTTCTTCCTCTTTGCTTGCGATGATCGGCATCACTTAAATCTTTTGGCCAAATTGGCTCACTTAAATAACAATGAAAAAACGCGTGCCTTTTTTAGGACCAAACCTTCAAAAGAGCGCCTTTTAGAATTTGTAAAGCACTGGGAAAGCTCCTTGAGCAACTAAACCTTCCTGGATTGGGGCTTTTTTCGCCGCCCCTCAATTGTAAAAAAGACTCTCTGGTTACCCCGTTTCTATCTTGACAGTCAAATAATTATTTGATACATTAAAAGACTAAACCAGGGGGATTTATGGATCAAAACACAGAAGATCTTGCGCGTAAACTAGTCGATTGTTTCAATCAAAATGATCAAAACGGATTTGATGCAATCGTCGATTCTAAAGTGAATTATCGAGATATTACGTGGAATGGAGTGGATAAAGATTTTGATGTATTTACAGCAAGAGAAGCAGACTATATCAAAGCTTTTCCAAATAAAAAAACGAAGATCGACAGCATTTTATGCACAGAAGATCAGGCAGTTGTGCGCTGGACAACCACTGGAACCCAAAAAGGGGAATACCAAGGAGTGGCTCCTACAAACAAAGAGATCACAATCAGCGGAATCAGCATTTGGCGCTTTGAAAACAACAAACTGGTTGAAGCCTGGCAAATCTGGGACCGTTGCGGTCTTTTGGAGCAGCTTGGCGTCACACACGAAGCCCACGCTCAAAAATAGAGAGTGATAATTTTAAGCGCTTATTTTGTAGGCGCTTAAAATTTTGTTATTGAATAACGAGTGCTTTAGATTCTTCAGAACGCGTCGTTTTATAGAACACAATAAATGCCGCCAATAATCCGGCAATGAAGCCAACCCCGATACCAACTGCGATACCAATGGGGAAGCCTATATAGAACCAACACTCACCGTCCATATGTGGACGACACGCTAATGCAGCAGAGACGAAAGAAGAAACTAGAGCTGTGACTACACCACTTCCAACTCCCACTAATAGACTGGCCTTAGAAGAATCTTGAAATATTGCTGAAATAGTCATAAATGGTACTCCATTTTCCCATTCATCGTGGTATAATGTTCTTTTTAAGAAACAAAATTTTAATTTCCATGAGATGGACGAACACACCGAGTAATAAGGTTTCTTGCGACGGCGGTCACTACATATACGACAAGGAGTCCGATTGCGGCGCAAACAATCCCTTCTGTCATCGTGCCTGAGGTTCCAGGAGAAACCTTTTTCCAAACCTGAGTAGCCAGGTAACCGACGACGAAACCGGCAACTGCTCCAATTTGTCGGGCTTTCCACGTAATGTTTCCTGGGTTTCTGTATTCAATTATGAAACCAACAGTCATAATCTGTCCTTTTTTTGGTTATCTATTTTAGGCTTAAGGCCTTTTTTTAGATACAATATCTCGGAAGCCCTCGTGTTTCATGGCTGTGGGAAATTCAACGCACAGGAAGCAAAGTCACTAAGACGCAAAGATATATTTTATGTTTTTTGCCTTCTCTCTGTCCTCTGTGGTTTTTTAATTTACCGCAACATTTTGATCCTAAAGCCTGTGGAAATTTATTAAACCACAGAGGACACAGAGAACAGAGAGAAAATTTTTTTCTTTTTCTTTGCGTCTTTGTGACTTTGCTTCTTTGCCTTTTATTACCCACGAGCACAGAACTCGGGACGGTCACGGTCACGCACGGAAAAAATAATAGATTTTCTTTTCTTAATAGTGCAAAATATTGGGATGCAAACAGTAATCGTCGGAATGTCCGGAGGAGTCGACTCATCGGTCACAGCCCTTTTGCTTAAAAAACAGGGCTACCGGGTGATTGGCCTTTTCATGAAAAACTGGGAAGAGGAGGGCCCTTGTCCAGCAGAAAAGGACTATGAAGATGTCGTTTCAGTTTGTCAGCAGCTCGACATTCCTCACTATTCGGTCAATTTTTCAAAACATTATTGGGATAAAGTTTTTTCCAAGTGTCTCGACGAATATCGAGCAGGCTACACTCCCAATCCCGACATTTTGTGCAATCGGGAGATCAAATTTAAAGTCTTTTTTGAAAAAGCGATGGAGCTGGGGGCCGATTTTCTGGCAACGGGCCACTATTGCACCAAATCTTTTCATAATAGCGAATGGTGGCTTGGAAGGGGAGTCGATCCAGACAAAGACCAGAGCTATTTTTTATATACACTCAAAAGCGAGATTTTAAAAAAAGTCCTGTTTCCTATCGGAGATCTTTCCAAAAAAGAGGTGCGAGAGCTTGCGGCCAAACATAACCTTTCAACTGCCCAAAAAAAAGATAGCACGGGTATCTGTTTCATCGGAAAAAGAGATTTTAAAACATTTTTAAATCAGTATATTCCCAGTAATCCCGGCAATTTTGAAAGACTAGACGGTACGGTTGTGGGTAAGCACGACGGGATTGCTTTTTACACGATTGGCCAACGAAAAGGGCTAGGTCTTGGTGGCGCTGGTGATGCGTGGTATGTGATGGGCAAAGATGTCCCCCGCAATGTGGTCATTGTCGAACGGGGAGATCACCACGAAGAGCTTTACAAAGAAGAGCTCACAGCCTCTGATGTGAGCTGGGTCGGAAGTTGTCCCACATTTCCTCTAGAATGCACCGCAAAAGTGCGCTATAGAACCGCTGATGTTCCCTGCACAGTCTTCCAACACGATAGCGGAATCCAAGTGCGCTTCCATTCCCCGCAAAAAGCCATAACCTCCCGCCAATCGATCGTCTTCTATCAAGGCTCCCTCTGCCTCGGTGGTGCCCTTATCAATTAAGGTTGAGAGTCTGGATCGCACGATTTTGCTTGTCAGATATTTCGATTAAAATTATCTGTATATTTTATATCTTAAAGGGGAAAAATAATGGCGCAAGAAAAAGATTTTGCTAAAATCATTGCTAAATGCTGGAGCGATCCCAAATTTAAAGAGGAGCTCTTCAAAAACCCTGAAGCTGTTTTAAAACAAAATGGGATCAAAATTCCTGAGGGTAAAAAAATCCAGGTCCATGAAAACACATCCGAGGTTTTCAATTTAGTGATTCCCCAAAAACCTGCTGGACAACTCGCAGAGAAAGATTTGGAAAAAGTGGCCGGTGGTGATTGGGAACTTCCTAACAGTGACTATTGTGTGTAGAGCAAGCCGTCGCTACCAGTACCTTTATCAGCTGGATCGTCGGCCCCATCAGCTATTGTGACTTTTATGCGTCCTTGAACTTGCTCCAAAAGATTTTCTGTCCATTGCACAATCAACAACACTACTTTCTGTTGTTGTCTCTGCGACAATCTCTTGCTTCTTTGCGTTTAAATATTTTTTAAAAAAAGTGCGTTAGAAATATAAGAGCCCGGAGATGACTCCGGGCTTTTTTTAGGCAGCAGGGGCAGGCGCTGCTGGGATTTCCAGCTCGTCGAAGATGAGTTTTTCATCTTTGACGCTGATGCGGTACTTCTTGGCCTGGCCAGGCTGCAAGATCAGCTTTTCGGCGAGGGGATCTTCCACATACTGCTCGAGCGCACGGCGTAAAGGACGTGCTCCCATCTCAGGGACGTGTCCGACTTTAACGAGATGATGGATTGCATCTTCTGTCATCTCGATAAAAATGTGGTATTTAGCCAAACGCTTTTTCACTTTTTCGAGTTCCAGATGGACAATTTCAGAAAGTCCTGCCTCGTCGAGCGGCTTAAAGATGACCGTTCCATCGAGTCTATTGATAAACTCAGGCTTCAGGTGCTTTTTCATCGCCCCTTCGATCTTCTCTTTGATCACCTTAAACTCTGGCAGTCCTGTTCTTCCAGAGAAACCAATGTCGCTGGATTTGCGGATCAGATCGGCTCCCAAGTTGGAGGTCATGATCACAATCGCATGGCGGAAATCCACTTTTCTTCCAAAAGAATCGGTAAGCCTTCCATCTTCAAGGATCTGGAGGAGCAGATCCATCACATCTGGGTGGGCTTTTTCAATCTCATCGAATAAGACGACACAATAAGGACGCTGGCGGACACGCTCCGTGAGCTGGCCACCCTCTTCATGGCCAACATAGCCTGGAGGGGAGCCGGTCATACGACTGACCGCAAATTTTTCCATGTACTCAGACATGTCGACTTGGATGAGCGCATCTTCGCCCCCATACATGTGCTGGGCAAGAAGGCGTGCCAAGTGCGTTTTACCAACCCCTGTGGGGCCTAAAAAGAGGAAAGAGCCGGTTGGACGGTTTGGATCTTTAATTCCCGTGCGCCCTCTTCGGATTGCTCTACAAACAGCATCGACCGCTTCGTCTTGGCCAATAATCTGAGAGCGGAGCGTCTCTTCCATCTTCATCAATTTTTGGGTCTCTTCTTCCGTCAATTGAGTGACAGGAATTCCTGTTTGAGATGAGACAACAAGAGCGACTGCATCCTCATCTACTGGGACTTGATGCTCGTCTTTGTGCGTTTCCCACTCTGAGCGGATCGTTTGGAGCTTTTCTCTCAGCTTTTTCTCATCATCGCGCAGCCGTGCTGCTTTTTCATACTCTTGCGTGCTGATCGCCTTCTCTTTGGCCTGACGCGTCTCTTCAATTTGGGCTTCAAGATTTGCAATATCAGAAGGTTGATTCATTGTTGCTATGCGCATACGGGCGCCTGCTTCATCGAGCAGATCGATCGCCTTATCGGGTAAGAAACGGCCGTAAACATATCTATCAGACAAAATCGCAGCAGCTTGCAGCGCTTCATCTGTGATAGTCACATTGTGGTGCTCTTCGTATTTTTTCTTCAAACCGCGCAAAATTTCGATCGTGTCATCCACGCTAGGCGGCTGCACGAGAATTTTTTGGAAACGGCGCTCTAAAGCGGCATCCTTTTCAATGTGTTTTCTATATTCGTCAATTGTTGTGGCGCCAATACACTGAAGCTCACCTCTTGAGAGTGCAGGTTTTAAAATATTGGAGGCATCGATAGCCCCTTCAGCAGCTCCGGCGCCCACGATTGTGTGCAGCTCATCGATAAAAAGGAGAATGTTTCCATGCTTTTTGATCTCATCCATGACCGCTTTGATCCGCTCTTCGAACTGGCCTCGGTATTTGGTTCCAGCGATCATAAGAGCTAAATCGAGTGTGATGAGCTTTTTCTTTCTCAAATTGTCGGGAACTTCACCCTTGACAATTCTTTGGGCAAGTCCTTCCACAATCGCCGTTTTTCCAACCCCTGCTTCTCCGATCAAAACGGGATTATTTTTCCGTCTGCGGCACAAAATGAGGATCAGTCTTTCAACCTCTGAGGATCTTCCGATGACAGGATCGAGCTTCCCTTCACGGCTCATTTCAGTCAGATCGTAACCATAAGCGCGCAATGCCGGCAGTTTTTCTGACGATTTTTCTTGATTTTTGGCAGAAGAGCCTCCGCCGCCCGATGAGCTGGGGGGAAGCTGTAAATTAAAGGTTTCAAGCTCTCTAAGAACTTCTTTGCGTACCTCTTGAAGGTCGACATTGAGGTTTTCCAATACTTGAGCGCCTACGCCATCTGTCTGACGCAAAAGTCCTAACAGGAGATGCTCTGTCCCCACATAATTATGGCCGAGATTGGCAGCTTCTTCGTTGGCAAATTCAAAAACTTTTTTGACTCTCCCCGTGAGAGCAGGATCTCCATAGACCTGAATTTCAGGACCATAGCCAACTAAACGTTCAACTTCCTGCCGGACAGTTTCAAAATCGAGGCCAAGATTGCGCAGGACATTGACTGCAACTCCTTGGCCCAATTTCAATAAGCCTAAAAGTAGGTGTTCGGTTCCTAAATAATTGTGATTGAGTCTTTGGGCTTCTTTTTTTGCCAGCTTGATGACTTGTTTTGCGCGATTTGTGAACTTATCAAACATAGGTCTTTTCCGTGGTTCGAGCTTTCGAGGATGTTTACAAAATCATCGACATTGCTTTTTGCGCTTTTTTTGCCTGTTAGATTGTTCTAGCTCGGTCAAGTATTTCTACTATGTCACTCGCAAGAACCAAGCAAACAGGCAAAAAAAAACATCAAAAATCAACTTGTCGCTGACTCTATAAACATCCTCTTGTGGTAGCGTATACGTTAAAATCAATATTAGTGCTAGACCAATCTTAACTTTTAAAAAGGGGTTAATTCAACTCATTTTTTAAGCAACACAGAGACAAACAAATATATTCCAGTTGTTTTTAATGTTAATTTTTTGTTAATCTTTTTCTCCTGAACCTGAGTTTGGGTTATTTTTCTGTGAGAAAAAACAAAACTCAAGTGACAAATGGAAGGGTTATGGATTGGAATATTCTCGATACGGGATCTCGCTCAGCTGCTGCAAATATGGAGCTGGATGCGGCCCTTCTATTTGATTTGCAGGAAGAAAAAGAGGGAATTTTACACCTTTATGATTGGGATCATGATGCGGCCACTTATGGTCATTTTATTGATCCTGAGAACTTTTTAAATATGGAAGGTGTAAGAAAATATCATCTCGATTTGGCAAAAAGGCCGACTGGCGGAGGGATTATTTTTCACAACTGTGATTTGGCCTTCTCTGTTTTAGTCCCCGCAACCTCTCCCTGGTTTTCATCAAATCCTCTTGATAATTACGCATTTATTAATAACCGCGTCATTTGGGCTATCCAGAAAATGATCGGTAAACCCGCTGAACTTTTACCAGAAGAGCCCATTCCTTTAGATCAGCAATGCCGCAGTTTTTGCATGGCGAAACCGACCAAGTACGATGTCATGATTCAGGGAAAAAAAATTGGGGGAGCCGCTCAAAGAAAGACGCGAGATGGTTTTTTACATCAAGGATCGATTGCCATGGGTTTTTTACCTGAAAGCTTCTTGGTTGAAGTGTTAGCGGGTGGATCTCAAGTGCTTGAGGGTATGAAACAAAATAGCTTTACACTTCTTGGCTCTGGCTGGAACGAAGAACAGCTCAAAAAAGCAAGACAGGAGCTGCGTCAATTGTTAATGCAAGCTTTTTCAGATGCATATGATGGTTAAAAGAGGCAATTGCAAAACTCATTTACCCGGCAAAATCGCTCTTTTGAGGCCATTTGCATCCATTCTCCTCGGCCGGCTCAACGAAGGCCGCCCTCGTCAAATGGAACGTGGCAGCTTTGCTGCCACTTGCAACTGGCCTCAAAATCATCAATTTTTCCGGGCAAAGCAGTTTTGCAACTACCTCAAAAGATTTCTTTTTTGCACATGTTTGTTCTTTTTAGCGTTTCGTCCGGTATCTGCGGAAGACAACCGGGTGATTGTGTGTGAAAATGGCCTCGAAATGCTCGCATGGGATTTGGATTTTCTCAAAAATGCGGAGCAATCTGTGGAGATGCTTCCCTGCTTTTTTGGGGGCGATATTGCCCAGATACTACTCAAAGCCGTTGAGAAGCGCTTGTCAGAAGTTTCTACACTCCAAGTTCATATGTTAGCTTCTGCTGTCTTTATGGAAGAAGAAGATTGGGATCTTGTTCATTCTTTACGTTTAAACTATCCCGATAATTTTCATTTTGTGCTTGCTGTCCAAGTCCCTTTATTTTCTACAGAAGTGACCACAATCGACAATCACGTCAAAATGTTTGTCGTCGATGAACATTATTTTTCCGCAGGGGGGACTAATCTCGAAGAGCGGCATTGTTCTGAGGGGACATTCAACCCCAAAAAACCGACGAAAAATACAAAAACAGCTGCGAATTTGCTCTCTGAGGCCATGCGCGATCAAGATATTGTGGGAGCTGGCCCCCTTGCCAAAGATTTAAGACACTTATTTTTTGATCTATTCTCCATTTGGGAGAACTACGAAAAAAACCTGATCTTGTACACAGATCCTAAAAAATCCTTAAGCTATAACCATTATTTTGAAGTGAATGCCACACCCTTTGCTCCCCTTTTTGAGCATTCCAATAGGATAAGGGAGCTCAAACCTGGGAAAGTTGAGATATTTCTTGGCGGCCCTCATCAAAAAAACAACAAAGTCACAGAAAAATACCTGAGTTTGATCCGGGAAGCAAAAGAAGAAATTATTCTTGAGCATCTCTATTTTCTCCCGATAGACCCCATTCTTGAAGCTCTTATGGATGCGGCAAGGCGGGGAGTCAAAATCACTTTAGTCACAAATGGAATTTCTGAAAAAAGCCCCGATGGAGCTTTGTGCTTTGTTTGGGGCAATAGAATGTCCTATGTCCCCTTGTTTTATGGGGACACCTTTCATTTTTGGGATATTTGCTCTATAAAGAAAATGGTACCCAAAAATACGCAAATCTTTGAATATAATGTAGATCAGGTGTACTTGCACAAAAAAGTGATGCTCGTTGATCGCAAAATTGCTCTCGTTGGAAGCTATAATTTCAGCGTGAAAAGCGCCTATGGCGATTATGAGCTGGTTTGTGTCATCGATTCTCCTGAAGTTACTGGTGATGTGTACAAAGTTTTCCAAAGAGATTTGAAATTTTCGCGTCAAATATCCCCCCAAGAGGCCTGTGAATGGTATTTTGATCCTTTCCTTTCCTGTTATGGGACAATGCAGAAAAGATTTAGCGGGTTTATGTGAAAAAACTAGTCTTATTCTTTTTACTGATCTGTGCTCCTTGTCTTTTTGCGAATCAAGAAGATAATCAAATTCTTGTCGTTGACAATGGCCTTGAGATGTTCGAGTGGGATCTTGAATTTGTCAGTTTTGCTGAACAATCGGTTGAAGTGAATGCCTGTTTTTTAGGGGGAACGATTGCCCAGAGACTCTTTGCTGCCCTCGATGTGAGATTAAGCGAAGCTTCACAGCTTCACGCTTATATACTGACAGCAGCGATTCTTTTAGAGAAAGAAGATTGGGAATATATTGAGCTTTTAAGAGCCAAATACCCAGGCCGTTTTCATTTTCAGCTCAATGTCACCGTTCCGACGCTCACTCCAGATATCGCGGGCATCGATAATCATTGTAAAATGTTTATTGTCGACGAAACCTATTTTTCAGTGGGGGGGACCAATCTCGATCAGTCCCAATGTACAGATGGCAGTTATACCCCACCAAGAAATAACAATAAGCTCTCCACACTTGCAGATTCGCTCCCTGCCGGAATGCGAGATCAGGACATTGTGGGGAAAGGTTCTTTTGCCCAAAACTTAAGAAAAATGTTTCACCAGCAATATGCGCTGTGGGAGAACTACGATCGGACAGGGATTTTTGAAAAAGATGTCACAAAATTCGAAAAAAATCACTATTTTGAGATCACCCAAAGAGGGTGTGCTGACCGATTTGAGAACTTGAGCGAGAAACGTCTTTTGAGCTCGGAAAATATGAAGTTAATTGGCGGGGGCCCTCATCAAAAGCAAAACGCCATTACTCTTGCCTACGTGAAACTCATTGAGGAGGCGAAAGAAGAAATCTTCATTGGCAATCTCTACTCGTGTCCTGTAGAGCCCATTTTGGATGCCCTTTTAGCTGCCATTAACCGGGGAGTGAAGCTCAACTTTATCACAAATGGAGTCAGCGAAATTGCCCCTCAATATACACAGTTTTTTTGTTGGGCCAACCGGATCCATTATGTCCCCCTATTTTATGGGAAAACTTACCATTTTTGGGATGCTTGGACGATGGATAGACAGCCTCTTTTGAATACCCGAATCTTTGAGTACCATCTCAAAGATGTCCTTTATCACAAAAAAATGATGATCATTGATGGAAAAAAGTGTGTGGTTGGCAGCTACAATTTGGGATACCGGAGCCATATGGGTGATTACGAGCTGATTGTTGAGATGGATTCTGAAGAGATTGCTTCCGACTTAAGACGTGTGCTTGAAAGAGATTTGATGTATTCTAGGGAAGTTTTGCCCAAAGAGGCCTGCGCGTGGTATTTTGATCCGCTGAAGGTTTCGCTGGGCGAAATGCAGAAGCGCTTTCATGGGTTATTATAAAACCCGTGCCCGTGCCCGCCCCTAACCCGGTTAACGGGCGGGCACAGGCACAGGCAGGGGAAGCGCGGAAAAAATCTGAGCTTCCCGTTATTTGCTCATGGTGTATAATCTGGCAATCGTACAAAAAAGTTAGAAGATAAACTCTATGCTCCATTTTTTTCGAAGATATCAAAAAATTGTTTTTCTGTTCACGACGATCGTTGTTGTGTTGAGCTTTGTATTTTTTGGAACCTACCAGGCAATTGCCCCAGCTATTCACAATAGCAAAGGGGGAGGAGAAGAGCCGCAAAGCTACACAATGCAAATGTCCCGTTTTCTCAATTCCGAAGAGTGGATGAGCACTAAGCAGCTTTTTGAAGCCAATTTTCTCAATGACAGTGTCATTTCAAAGGAGTTTTTGGAAACAGGAATGGCCGATTTGATCGTGGCATCCTCTCCGGAGCGGTTTCAAAAAGATTTTGAAGAAAAATTGGAGCGGGAAAAAGAGTATCAACCCTACACACACCCCTATTTGCCCACTCTTTCAGCAAATAGCTTGTGGTCGATGTTTGCTCCCGATCTTCCAGTTAAACTGAAGGCTCACCAGGAAGGAAAAGGGCAATTTAAGGAAAGATGCGAGCTATTTTTAGCACAGAAAAAGTGCCCTCCTGCATTCTTTTCTCAGGTCATCCGCTACCAGGAAAGAAATAATCCGCACCTTCCGCCCGATCCACGCCTTGCTCGGGAAGATAACGCCCTTTTCGCCTATTACGATCTGACAGATTGGTTTGGAGCCAATTTTGTCGATGCGATCTCTGAAACGATCATCAGCACAGCTCAAATTGCCCGCAAAAGTGGCTACAAAGTGACTAAAAGTGAACTACTGGCAGATCTTATCTTAAGGTCCACCCAAGTCTATAATGCGATGAAAGATTCGGGTCAAATCCCTGCAAATGATGGCTATGGGCTTTTTCAGTTTTACCTCAAACAAATGGGCATGCGCGAAGAAACAGCTCTTAAAATTTGGGAAGATGTCACCCTTTTTAGACGGCTTTTGCACGCAGTCGGAGATGGCAGCGGCCTTGTCGACACGATGGCGACAGCCCCTTTTTACAGCTTTGCTTATGAAAATGCTTTGGTCGAGACAACGCAGTTGGCTCCAGAGTATCGCTTCAAATCGATGGATGATTTGAAACGATTTGAAACGTATCTGGCAGCGGTTGGTCAAAAAAAGACTTCACCTTTGAGCATACCTCTTGAATATGATTCTCTGGAAGCTGTCGAGAAACGGGCAGCTGAACTGGTTTGCAAAAGATATGATCTTTACTACACAGAAATTTCCAAAAGGGGCTTACAATCTAAAGTTGGGGTTAAAGAGACTCTCCAGTGGGAATGTGACTCAGAAAATTGGCAAAAGTTGCAAAAACAATTCCCGGAACTTGCTCAAAAAACAGGGACCCCTTTCGAAATTCTGGAAGCAATGGATCGTAAGGGACGGAAGCTTGTAGACACTTTTGTAAGGAAACAAATTGTTGATGCCCATCCTGAGTGGATTACAGTTGCTCTTCTACAATCGGATTTGCAAGAAAAAGAGGTATTTTTAGGGACAAAAAGTGACAAGCCGTTCGCTGGCATCACGGATGTGGCCCGTTTCATTGCTGATTTGGACAAAGAGGATGAGCTTGTGGGCTACACACAAGACGGTGTGCATTTTTACCGCATTTTGGTAAACCAACGTGA
Organism: uncultured bacterium; assembly: GCA_964588495.1. Classification (GTDB taxonomy): domain Bacteria; phylum Chlamydiota; class Chlamydiia; order Chlamydiales; family JAAKFR01; genus CAVPKN01. Next base: position 67,744 of record CAZPPS010000010.1, read on the forward strand.
TGAAAAGCAGATTTTGAGCTACAAAGAGGCGCTCAAAGCTAATGTGCTGGATAAATTGAGCGGCAGCCTAAAAGCTGATGAGCTTGTTAAGGCTGTTGTGGAGGCCTGCCCTTCCCGTTATAAGACCGAGGCTTTTGCCTACCGCTTTGCAAAGTTCATGGATGAGCATAAAGAGAAGGCCATCACAGGCACGCTAGGAGCACAATTCCAGTTTGAGAAAAAACAGAGAACGATCAGCCGCTCAGAGCCCAGCTTTATTGCCATAAACGATGTGCTTAATTTAGAGGTGGGATCTAGCTCAAAAGTTCAGATCAACACTGTTGAAGGGGCCTATTTTTACCGCTTTCTTGAGAAGAAAACCGACAAGAGTGTGCCAGTAGAAAAGCTCATTCTCCTGCAGGAGCTCCTCTCTAAAGAAGCTCGCCTCCGCTACTTTGAGTCCATTTTGAGCAAGAAGGTATAAAGCTTCCTTGGAGTGCGGCGATTTTTCGCCGCCCTTCAATAGTCGATAAGTTTATTTGGCTTGGAGAGCTTCGAATGATTGACCATATTGCTGGGAAATCTCTTTTATCAATTTAAGGGCGGCGAAGAATCGCCGTACGCCAGGAGAGCTCAGCGACTAAAAATAAAATTTCAATCCTTATGTTAGAAGAAATTGTTCCTTTAGATCCGGTACACTTTTTTGCGTTTCAGTTTGATTGCCATCAAACTAAAGACAAAAATCTGGAAAAAAAACACCATCTTCCTGACCTGTCTCAGTTCTATGAGAGCAAAGCCTTTGCCGATGTTGCAATTGGATGGAATCCCAAGGGGATCCACGTTCAGGTCGATGTGAATGGCAAGTTTGATCAGCCCGATTTTCCCAATATTGGAGAAGCCGATTCCATTGAGCTTTTTTTTGACACGCGCGATGTCAAAACAACAGGTTATGTGACACGGTTTTGCCACCATTTCTTTTTTTTGCCGGCTCCCTTGCACTCTGATGGTGAAACAATTGAAGCGGGTGAGATCACGCGCATGCGCGCAGATGATGCCCACCCTCTTTGTGAGGCCTCTCAATTGGAAGTAAAGGGGATTGCCAGCAAAAAAAATACCGTTGTTAACATTTTCATTCCCTCAGAATGTCTGAATGGCTATGATCCGCTTCAATTTGATCGGCTTGGTTTTACCTACCGCATTAATCGGACAGGTGATCGGCATCAGCTTTTTTCTGCAAGCGATGCTGATTTTCCCATAGAGAATCAACCCTCTTTATGGGCCAGCTTGAAACTATTAAAATGAGGGATAATGAGATTTAGCGAGACGCACGAATGGGTAAAAGTTGAAGGGGAAAGTGCTAAAGTGGGCATTTCCGATTATGCCCAAAAAGAACTGGGCGAAATTGTCTATGTCGAGCTCCCAAAGCTCAACAGCACTTTAAAAGCCCACGATCTCGCCGTTGTTCTCGAATCAACAAAAGCTGCTGTCGATATCTATTCCCCCGTTTCAGGAAAAGTCACCGCCATCAACGAACAACTCAAAGACAACCCGCAGCTCGTTAACAGCTCTGCCGAATCAGATGGCTGGCTATTTGAAGTCACTCTTGTAAATCCAAAAGAGCTCGACTCCCTCCTCGACCAAAAGCAATACAACACTTCGCTCGGCAGCTAGTTTTTTTTGTATAAAACCTTCGTGCAAATTCAACACAAAGACGCAAAGGTACAAAGAGATTGAAAGCCGAAAGGTGCTACCTTTTTTATTCTCTTTTCTTTGTGTCTTTGCCTCTTCGTGTTGAATGATTGTAACATCCTAAATTCGAGAGTGATAAAGTACATTTATTTTCTAGCAGGGAGGATGATAGCACTCGTTCGCTTTTTCTTTCTGGAGGCTTGTTCTCTCGATTATCCTCGTTCTTGTATCATAAAGATATTATTTTGTTTTGGTCTTGTAATCAAAAAGATATTTTACTATAACATCCGTCTCATTATTTTTAATTGGCTTTGATGGATGATCAACCGTGTGGGTGCTATGCCGAGCAAGGGCACAGCAGTATATTTCGAAATAAAAAAAAATGAAGTTACAGAAACTGTGCTGCCCATCATCAAAGCGTACACAGGCACTGTTAAATCCTCGAAAAAAGAATTTTCGGTGTTGGATCTCACAGACAATGATCTGTATGTCATTTTCTTACATCTCTTTGATTGTCTCGATCATCAAACTATGCTCGATTTAGCTTCTGTTTGTAGGCGCTGGTCTCACGGTATCATGGGCTTTTATCAATCCAATGAACTCCGTTTGTTGGAAGGGATGATTAAGATTTGCATGCCAAGCTGTGAAGAGGCTCTCAACAAAGCAGCATCAGAAAAAATCACTACTGCTCAGACATTGCACGATTTAGAGCGGACAGTCATCAGCTTCGTTTCAGAGGATCTAAAAATCAATGAAATGACGCTTTCTGAATTATATAGTTTACAAACAAGGCTTAGAGAAAAGGCTTTTCCCAATTATCTCATGGCTTATATTTGCCAACTCATAATAGGCAAGTTACAAATGGATTATATGACGGAGGGTCCAAACATTCTCAATTTGTGCGGACTTATGGGACAAATTTTTAGATTATTGAGTTTTAAGCATTATTCATTAGCAATAGATGAATGGGATTCTGTTATTGGAATTGATAAAGGATTTGTTTCAATTTTTACGGATGTCATTTTGAAAATGAAAAATTTGGATAAAGCCTTTGATTTAATGGAAAGGTTGAAGATCGAGGCCGTCCGATTTTCTGAAATCATTGTATCCAAGCAGAAAGATTTACTAGTCAGGTTCATGGAATTGGGTCAGATTAGAGAAGTCATCAAGCAGCTGGAAAAGCTCAAGGTAGATTGGTGTAACAACTTTTCCGAATATTGTTTCTGGCGCTGTTCTCTTAAAAATTTCGAATTTATTTCTGTAACAGAAAATAAAATTATTAAACTGCATCAATTAAAGAGTATTTGCCTTCTTGAAATCGGCCACAACAAGATTCATACAATGAATCAGATCATCCAATGCCTAGCCAAAATTACTGTAAGTAAGTTTGAGCATCCCGTGATCCTTGAACTCCACTTGAGGCTATGTCATGATATCTTGAAAACCTGTATGGATCTAAAATTTTTCCCTGACTTGAAATACCTTAAGATATTTATCGATCATTATTTGGGTCTCGAAAAAATCAATCGGGAAGATTTTCAGTATTATTTCCACAGAGAGGCCCTTCTTGCGCTTTATGCAAAAGTACAGGCCATTTGGCGCATCCCCTCTTCTTCCAAAACAGAAGAAATCACGAAAGCAAATGCCGCCTGGGATTTGCAAAGGCCCATCAAGCTCTTACTGAGCAGATATAAGTAATTTCTAAATTAATAAAAAATTAACTTGATATTAATAATTAATTATAATATAATTATTTCAAAATTTTACATTGGATTCTTTATGAGTGTTAATAAAACGGAAAGTGGTTCACATTCAAATCCCGTATTTGCGGAAGAAGTTACAGAAAAGCCTAGGCAAGAAGTCGCAGAGGTTGCTTTGACGATTGTGAATGCTGACCAACCTGGAGTCTCGGGGAAAAAATTTAGCGTCAGTGACTTAAGCGATCAAGATCAATACTGTATCTTTGAAAATCTGACTGTCACACTGAATGATGGGAAGGAAAATCTAAATCTTGCGTGCGTTTGCAAATCCTGGTCTAAAAATGCATTTGGTTTTGTGAGAGCCAATGAGTTGGGGCAGCTTAAAAAAATAATCACGCTCTGCTGCAAAGAAGGGGCCGAAGTACTCAATCACACAGCAGAAGAAAGGTTGAGTCAAGCTGCTACATTACGAGAATTAGAGCTTGCAGTTGAATATTTCATACTGAATGAACTGAAGATATCGGAAATGTCTGTTGAATCCTTGACCCAACTGCAAACGGATATTGGAGGCTGTTCTAAATATATTCAGGCCTTCGTGTGTCAAGTTATCATTGGCAAGCTAAAAGCCGAAATTGAAGCTTGTTACAAAGATAACGACTCGGTGTCCAAAAATGACATCGAAACGATGAGGCAAGAATTCAGTGGTAAGGAGGATCCAAATTACGACAGCCCTTATATGGATGAGGAAACCAAGCTAGCGATTAAGTGTACAATGTTTATTAGACAAAACCATATAAAAATTTTAAATTACATACTTGAATTGACTAAATTAGGTGATCTTTCTAAGGCAATTAATGAAGTCGAGAGCTTAAGTCATCTAGTGTGCATAAGCTACTGGGCCGATGAAAGCCAAAAATTGGTGTATTCCATAATCGCAGAAGCTAGTCTAAAGAAGAATAATTTTGAAAAAGCCTGGCAATTAATTGAAAAAATATCAGCTGAAATACCTCATATGGATATGGATGATGATGAAGGTGATTACGAAAACGTAATGCAGGCGCTGGTATCACTATTTTGTAGTTGCGTGGATTCAGGTCAAATCGAACGAGCTGTGAAACTGATTGAAGGAAGTAATTTAAATGACGAGAAGTTTCATTTAGTTACTGCAAATTGTTTCTTTCGCCTGAGTTTAAAGAGTTATAATAATGTATTGGCTTTGAATAAAAATATTAATAAGCCTTTGGTTATGAAACTATATTTAGATTCTTTATTTTCTGATAGAGGGCTAAGTTTGAGTAGTGATCAAATTGCAGAGCTCATTCTTAATCAATCCCCGAAGATTTATGAAACTGAAAATGCAGATTTGTCAGCGATTTGCGACATACTTCAAAGGTGTTTAGAAGACAAATATCTGGGAAGCTTAAAAGTTGTATTTGACAGAATGAAATTAATCGAACAGAAAGATCCTGCATTATTTACTGATAGGTTCATTAATCGCTTAGCTGTTCTGTATGGCAGTCTTAAAGAAAAATCCAGAATGGTTAGCATGAAATCCACTCCGGAATCGGAGGCGCAAGAAGCTCTTACAAGCGAGTTGTTGCAACAGACAAAGGCTTGGTTGGGCAAATACAGACTGAAATGAGAGAAGTTTAGGTCTAGGGGCTGATGAGTGTCTCGTAGCACATCGATTGTTAGTAATTAGATAGCATTCTGTAAGCAACTTGAAATCAATGGTGATTTTCTATAGATTTTTGTTAAAAATTTATGGTTTTTTGTGAGTATTACTAAAACGGAAAGTGGTTCCAATACGATTACCGTACCTGTGAGCAAAACTACAGAAAAACTGGAACAAGAAGTTACAGAAACTGCTTTGTCAATTGTGAATACGGATCAAACTGGGGTTTCAGAGAAAAAATTTAGTGGCACTGACCTAAGTGATCAAGCGCAATACTGTATCTTTGAAAATTTGATTGTCATGCTGGACGGTGAGAACGGCTTGCTTAAGCTAGTGGCTTGCGTTTGCAAATCCTGGTCTAAAAATGCATTTGTTTTTGTTAGAGCCAATGAGTTAAGGCGTGTAAAAAAAATGATCGGGTTCTGCAGCAAAGAAGAGGCCGAGGTGTTCAATCAAAAAGCAGAAGATCAGTTGAATCTAGCAGTTACGTTGCAAGAGTTAGAGCCGGTAGTTGAATGTTTCTTCTTGAATGAACTGAAGATATCTGACATGACAGTCGATTCGTTGACTCAATTGCAAACCGAAATTAAAAGCTGTCCTAGGTATATTCAGACCCTGACCTGCTCCCCAAAAATCGGTCCACTTAGAAATAGAGGTTCGTATAAACTTT
>CAZPPS010000011.1:0-71459 GCA_964588495.1 uncultured bacterium
CAAGATTCAAAATTGTCTCATTAGAAAATACATGTTCGCAAGGCAGGATCGTCACAGCATCTGTCATTAATCTGTTATGAAAAATAGGGTCAAATATTTGATTGTTTTCCGTGTTAGTAGCTGAAATCATAAAGTCTCCTTATAAAATATTCACAAAGCAATCAATTAAAGACTGGTTCCCATCGCAATGATATAATCTTTCCTCTTCAAAAATAAAAAGAGGCTGAAGATTCGGGTAAGAAGCAGCATCTACGAGGTGAAAAACATGATAGATTTGGTAAATTGCCCGAGGTGTGAGATTACAAATAGCAGACATATCTAAAATGTGATTTTTAAAGCACTCGGCATCAATATTCCCTTTAAGGTAATCGCCTTGAGAATCATACATTAGTAATGCCTGAAAAATGTATCCCGTTTGAGAACGCAGCCACAATTTTTCAATAATATCTGTAGCAATTTTGCGATTAGCTTCTAATTCCAATTCTTTAGCCGTCATGCCAGGTTGATCAACTAATAAATTACTCACCCCTTTTCCAATGTCATGAAGAGCTAAAAAAAGAAGAAAATCGCCCCAATCCATAGAGTCACTGATCTGTGGCATAAAGAACTCTCTGTACCTTTGCGCAAGCTCAAGAACCATTTGGGTATGTTGGCCTACACTATAGCCCTCAACAACACCTGCTGATTTATCATAATATTCTTTGACCTGGGGGTTCTTTGAAAGCGCATCGATAATCTCTTTGGCTGAAATTTCGCGATTGCAAAGCAGAGTCATGACATCTTTGCACCATGCGTCTTTTTGCGCGTAGGCATCTTTTTTGCGCATAGCAGACAAGTTCTGCAGATAATAGATCCGTTTTAGAAGCATCTTCATCATTGACTCGATGCATTCATATTTTTTCAAGTCCTCTTCTGTGCGCAAAGGCTTTTTCTCAATTGCACATAATGCTGCTTTAATTTTGTGTGCATTATCAAATGTTTTGTTAATAAAATTGAACAGAAGGGTTTCAGGTTCACTTAAAGGCCATTTGCTCTCAAAATCTTCATAATTTTGAATAAACAACCAAGCATGATGCTGCATAATATTATCTAACAATAAATCCACATCATCATCTACGGGAATTATTTTTTGTGAGTAGGCATTCACATTTTTCGCTTCAATCATTGCATGTAATGAATGTTGTAAAAAGGAATTATAATCGTGAAAATAGCTGTGGGCAATATCTGTTGAGGAAAAGCAAATTTTGGTCAGAACATCTGAAATGTAAAAGGACTTTGCACGGCTAGTGTGGAGTTTGGATAAAAGATCAGCAATTTTTTCCTTATCCAAAACAATCATTAAGTGGAGCTCATAAGGCGTAAACAAAAGAGGGCTATCGGGAGTTGTCACATAAAGCAAGCTCATGATATCTGCGTAAACTGCTTCCTGCAGAATATAATTACCCACCTCCCAAGCTTTGGTATCCTGAGGAAATTGATGCATAGTGTTATAGAAAGCAAGTGCTTCCAGAACAACAATCTCATCCTTGCGAGGATCTTTAACATAACCTGCAAAAAAAGCTTTCCCCCCTCTAACATTTGCTTGTTCTTTGATGGAAGAAGGTGCACGTTTAAATGCATCTAACTGATAGAAAGCGGGTTTGCTCTCTAACCAATAGGTAGTGCAATTCACATGGAGGCCTAAATACTTACCAGATTTTACTGCATTTTTTATGGCCTGGGCTTTGACTTGTCCTTTTTTTCTACCTTCTTGAGAAATCAAGACAATCCTTTCTCCATTGGTTTTTTCGATACACGTGAGTTCTTCAAACCCACAATGAGTCACATGTGATTCTGTTGCTAGCTTATGTCCTTTATCGTCAACAATATGCCATGTTTCGGGGTAATGCTGTTGCAGAGATTTATAAACTTCCTCGCGGAATGGCACATCTTTTTTTGGTTGATAACTGATAACTTTTCCTTGAAACCCTGTCAAATAGCCTCTCACCGCTTTTTCGATCGTTTCAGGAACAAGGATTGTAGACTGGGCAGAAAGTTGATGGCTGCCAATTATAAAGGTATCGTAGGGAGCAATACCGAGAGCAGAGTTAGTTTCTTGCATTGGATCTTCGAAGCTACTTAGAGGTTCCAGAACACAGATCGCGGCACCTTCCCATTCTGTCGCCGCAATGCTTGAGTTTGGTGGTTTATGACCCTGCACCAGCTGATTCCAACTCCAGTGAATATGAGGACGTTGAGTCAATGTGCCTTTAAACTGTTTGTTTTTACAGTCTAGATGGCTTCCTATCACTCCATCAGTCGTTGTGATTTTTTGGAGCGTAAAGAGATTTCGGTAATCCAAATTATCAGCTCTTTCCCAATCAAATTCATCAATATAAATCTGGAGAATGCTATCAGGCAACATCGCATGCACCAAAACGATGTGTTGCGCCAATTCGTTCCAATCAGTCTCGTCAATAGGAAAAAATGCATTGGTTTGCAAAGACCGGTTAATAATCTCGGGATTAACTACTTGCAAAATTTCTGTGCGCTTGCTGAAGCCGATATAAACTGGCAGCTGCGCTAATAAAAGTGTCTCAGCTTCAGGCAGCGTAGGTTCAGCATTGGATGAGAAAACTTGGCTAATGTGCTCTGCAACATCCTGTATGTTAAATTTATATAATGAAGGAGACTGTAAATAATCTATGCCAGCCAGCACACAAATTGAAGGATCGAGAACACAGGCTGCGATCATGGTGGCTGTTCGAATGCATTTTAGTGTGTTTATTTTAAGATTATTATAGTCTATTTCTTGCTGTAAATTTTTTATTTCCTGACGCAATTGTTCGGTTTTAATTTCCCTTAGATGGCGTTCTTTCAGTTCATATTGCTTCGCCCCTGCAAGTGCGGCTCCGAGACCACCTCCGATCACAAGGCTTTCAACAACGCCCCTTCTTAAATCTCCATCTTTTCCTTCTAGTATTGCGCCCAGTTTATTGGATACAATTTGGCACGTGGAACAGACTATAATACCTTCAATCCCACCCTGCAGCGTCCGAAGGACAATGGCCATCATATCCGCTTCCCTGCCGTCTATAATGTTGATGGGATATAGGAACCAGCCAGTTAGAGCGCCCACAGATTCGCCTACAGCACCTCTTAATGAGCCGCTGATAACTTTAGCTTTTAGATTTAATGTTTTCAGTGTCTCAATCGAAGGGATGGTCTCTATTCGAGAGCATGTGTGAGTGACTTCCGACAGAGGTGCAGAAATAGCCCCTCCACATATTTGAGCACCAAGCCTTGCTGCAAAGCCTGCCCCTCTTGTAAATGATCCAATTGCGCCGTACAGAAGTCCAGTAGGTATCGCGCATACCGTTTCTTTGAAATATTCCCAGATATATTCTCGATAGCTCAAATCATCTTGCGGATAGCTAAAAGAATAGATGAGTCCATTGAGCCCTGTTGAAATGAGTACCGAACCTTGTATAACCGCTGCTGTGTCATCTTCGTCTGGGGTCGCTGTAAAAGCAATCCCGGCCCCAAGTTGAGCAATTGCTGCTATGCCTAACCCAACGCGAACCCAAGAACTCGTTTGTAAAGCTTCGCTTCTCGCTACTGACATTTACTCATTATCCTCTTGGTTGCAACAGCGCCACAACTTCATTGTGGTTCTTTCCACGAGCGAGATCTATGGCTTTTGTGCTGTTTTTTGTCTCTATGGAGGCATCTGCTCCCCGGTCGAGCAAAATAAGCACACATTCTAAATTACCGGCCCGTGCTGCAAGCATGAGGGGTGTACGACCATCTTCATCAACAGCATTGATGAGTGCGTGAGCATCAAGAAGTGCGATTAGGATTTCCTGAAAATTATTTCGGGCAGCCCACATCAAGGCAGTGGCATTAAACGCATCGACAGTATTAGGGTTAGCTCCTCTAGCAAGAAGGATTTTCACTGCCAGTAAATGCCCACGGCAGGTAGCAAACAATAAAGCCGTCCATCCAAAATCATTTACCACATCGACCTGTATGCCCCTGTCAATGAAAAGCTCTAATTGATCAGCCAACCCTTTAGTTGCCGCTTCAAAGAACAGAACTTTTGCATCTTCTTCGCTTAAGCCTTTTGACGCACATGAAGATTCAAGATCGTTAGAGTTTTGAGTCTGTGTGGTAGATTCCATTTCTTGAGCTAAGTTGCGAACAATGGTATTGGCAGAAAAACTTGTAATCAACCACCTATCTAATGGGCATCGTGCTGGCACCTCCAAGTTCAAGACTGTCTCTTCGCAAAATACATGCCCACAGGGATTAAGTGTCACAGCATCTGTCATTAATCTGTCAATAATAGGATCTTTTAGAAGTTCGTATAGTTTGCTGTTTTCGATATTGATAGGTCTAATCATAAACTTCCCTGAGTTAAATTTTACGAACGTTAAGACAATCTAAATTAAGCTGCCGTTAGTGACAAGAAAAAAAAAGAAAATAGCTTCACTATAAATGTCTTAAAGACTAGGAAGATAGAACACAGTTGCAGATGTCAATCAAGCAATCGATTTCTTCCTTTATTGCCGAATGGCAATCATAAATAGTGGTATTTGATACTGAAGTGCCAACTTTGGTCGATCGGAAGCCATTTTAAATCTTTGATCACATACCGCTAACGTTTGGATAGAAAACTGAGTTTGGGCTAATTTTAGAGCGATTATATTCTTGATAGAATTTTCGGTTTGCATTGCGCCTCCCCCCTTGCATTTATTCTTTTTTTCATTAAAGTCCATTAACAGGGCTCCCCTTCTAGCTATTTGAAAGGTCTTCTGTTTTGTTAAAAAAGGCATCTGATTCCTTTAATCCCTCTAAGCGGTCGGTGAGAGGCTTAAATGCTTTGCTTTTCTGTATTGCAGATGTACGGCATGGTGTTGGGCCACTTCTTGCGATTCATCTGAGAAATGCCCTTAAATGGGATCCCGGCAAGATTGGGCTGGCTCTCTCGATTGTTGAATTCTCAGCTTTTTTTTCACAAATCCCTGCAGGTCTTGCTGCCGATGCTGCTAGAAGAAAGCGGACAATTGTAGCTCTTGCGTGTTGTTTAATTATCTTAGGCTGTGGGCTGATTTTATCATTTAGCGCTCTTTCAACAATTCTGATTGCTCAGTTGCTCATGGGTATCTCGATTGCTTTCATTTCTCCGGCTTTAGGGAGCATTACCTTAGGGTTGTTTGGAAGAAAAAAATTCCCCGCAAGAGCTGGAAAAAATGAATTTTGGAACCATACAGGCAATGTATTTGCAGCCTTAATAGCGGGTTTGGCTTCTTATTTTTGGGGAAGCAAGTGGGTTTTCTATTTCGTGATCGCGTTTGCTGTCGGCTGTTTATGCTCTCTTCTATTCATTAGACCGAAGGAAATTCACTACGCAGCTGCAAGAGAGCTTTCTGACGCTTCCGAGGATGCAAAACCGGTCACGATCTCAAGTCTTTTTAAGAGGAGCGCCATCCTTTTCTTTAACGCCTCTCTGATTTTGTATTATATGGCCAATGGCGCTCAAATATCTTTAATTGGGCAAATGCTGGCCAATAAAGACCCTGCACGGAGCGCCCTCTACATCTCGGGTGCGATGATTGTCGCTGAGATCACAATGGTTGGAGTAGCTCTCACGATGAGCCACATTGTCAATCGCTTCAACCGAAAAACGTTGTTTTTAACCGCTTTTTTGATTTTGCCGGTAAGGGCGATTCTCTACACAATCGTTGAAAGTCCTTACGCTTTTCTATCGATTCAAATATTAGACGGGGTTGCGGCAGGAATACTCGGCGTCATGGGAACGGTAATCAATTCCGATTTGGCTGTTGGCACAGGTCGATTTAATTTTTTACAAGGGATGGGTGCCATGTCAACGAACATGGGCGAATCCATCAGCCTACTTTTTGCCGGCTTTGTTGCCAGCGCGTTTGGATTTCACATGAGCTTTTTCTTGCTGGCATTCATTGCAGTGACCGGCGCCAGCTTTTTTGCGCTCTTCATGCCCGAAACAAAACCAAAAATCTGACATTTTTCCTTCATATCAGGTATGATCTTCGCAAAAAAAGGTGAATTTATGGCGATTACTCCCTACAACATGAATGAAGCGCGACCCGCAAACTGTGAGAACCCTTGGAATTATGCAAAAAGGGTCGATTGGATGAAGGATGCTCCCCTCGATAAAATCAAAAGCTATCTTGTTTTGAGTGGTTATGCCTCTTTAAGACTTGCCTGTCGCGATTGGTGCTTATGGATGGATGAGGATAAGAAATGGGCCCCTATTTTGCGGAAAGCCTTTCCCCATGTTGTTGTGGAAAAGCTGGAGAATCCTTTTGATCAAAATAGACCCTGCTTCCTTGCATATACAAAAACCATGGAGCAAATTAAACAAAATATTCAGAAGCGCAGCAAAACAGAAATAAAGCTCTCCTTTCCCTTTCCTAATTTATTTTATCATACAATCCCCGTCCTAATAAGCAGCGACCATGTATTGTGTTTAGAATATAAATCTACAAATGAACACAGAATAGACCTTTATGCGCGCTATGCCACAATTGATACCAATACCGGAGAAATCAAAAAGTACTTTACAGAATTTACAGACGAATTCGGTATGCGTTCTTGGTATTCAGGTTGTTGTCTCTATCTAGGCGAAGCTGATTTATTAGTAAAAAAAGATGAACAAAGCTGGGATCTAATCACTTTAGATCCTAAAAATGGGATAGAAAAAATTATAACTTCTCTTTCAATTAACTCTAACCACAAGATTATTTATCAAAAAAGATTGCACGAGCAATTTATCATCGTCGTTTGTGAGGAAGAAAAAATAATTGTACGTGACGACGATGTCTTTCAAATGGATCTCTATGCCGATATCGAAGAAAAATGCACAAAGAAAATTTTGTATTTTGTCGACTTGAAAAATCCTCAGGATAATCGGGATATAGAAATCAACGCTGTCCCTTCTTTATTGGACTTAACTTTAGATGTGCGGTCGAAACAAATTGATTGCACCTTTCAAAAATCGATCGATAATCTCTGGAATGGAACCAAAAAAGTCAGACATCAATATGTTTCAATTGATCTAAGCACAAAATTATTAACTCATCATGATCAAGAGGGAATCGACACAACATCTCCCCTCTACAAAAAGCCACAAGATCTACCCATTGAGTATGCTGCCTTGCCCACCCGCCCTTATGTGCCCACGATTCCGACAAACCTACCGGCACTTCCCACTCTAATCAATTCATCGTCAGTCAAAGACGGGTGTGAGCTGCCCTTGCCTACCCTCCCTCCTTTTCATACTAGTCCGCTGTTCCCTATAATGAATTGGTCGCCAGTCAAAGAAAAATTTGCACTTTCGTTGGCAGGTTCTTTTTCGTTCAATCACACATTTCCCCTCACACTTAATTCACAAACAAATGTGTTGACCCTCTTTGAAACAGATTACGAAGTTTCATCGGACACTATCAGGAGTCGTAAATTTTTTATGGGCGGAAAGCTATTTTTTTTCCACACAGAGGTGGCTGCTATATTTGAAGGGACGCCCCCTAATGTGAGCTCCTTGACTCAACCTGGTGTTGTTCATGTAGATGTGAAGTACTACCCAAAAACAGTATCAACGGGTCTCATCCACGTGTGGGATTTTCTTAAATAACTCAGGTTAAATAACGTGCAAGCATGGCGCTAATCTTTGACCCAGTTCAAGATTGCGCGAACTTTATATTCAGGGGCGCTGATTAAATACATCGTCTCTTTTGCTTCACTCAATTTGCCTTCTGCTTTCTCCCTTTCAAAAACAGCTAAATAGGCCGCAGATTGATATTCTCTGTTCTGGATTACACCAGCTCTTTGTTTTGCTTGCTTCAGATCAAAGTGTACTTCAGTACATACTATGCGACTCAAGGCCCAATCTTCGTTGTTTAGAGGCATATTTTCCATCCATCTTATTGCCATTGACAATGTTTCTTCTGCTTGATCCTTATTAATCGATAATTCCGCCAGAGCAATTGCTAAAATCTCCTCCATGTTGCGTACTCTTGTTTTTGCATCTTCTAGCGTTAGTATTGCTTGGTTCAGATCAATTGACTTTTCTAGTTCTGCAATTGCTACTAAGTCTTTAATTGATACTGACTTGTCGACTTGATGAATACTCGCAGGATAAATTCCTTTTTTTGCTTGTTTTATAGTTTCCTTGGCTTGATCCAATTGACCTTTTTCAATTTCGGATTTAGCAAGTTTAATTAACATTTGATTGTAGCACAATCTGAATTGTTTTGATGTTTCTTCGCTATTAATTAAATTTCTAGCTGCCTTGCAAGTAAGCTTGCCCTTATCTTGTTCTGGGTAAGAACTCATCTCAATGAACGCAATCTCTAAAAGCAACGGAATACGCTCTGCAACATCTAGTTTTGCGATGTTGAGCTTTAGCATGTTTATGTAAGCATCGTTTGTTGCAAAACCTTGCTCAATCCTTACCTTATGAACTTCTATCAGGGCTTGTAGCTTGGTCTTGAGATCCTGTATTCTTTGCGCAGTCTTATCTGCCATTATAAAATTACCAACATTTTTGCTAGCTAGCTCAGCTCTAACAATGTCCAGCAGAGCAAGGTCTTGTGCTCCACCAATATTATTTATGTCTTGCGCCAGTTCTTTTGCGTACTCTAAATCCAACTGTGCAGCCGAAGCACAGATTTCCTTATGACAACTAGCTGCTGCACAGATCATTTTATAAGAGCCATTCGAATGGCTGGCAACGCTCATTTTTTTAGCGACTAATTTAGCTTGTTCACAATGAAACGTTTTTAACAAGCCACGATCAAAGGCACTTTTCCATAAACGAGATACTTTATAACAATTTACCAACTGTGCCGCAGGCAACAATTTTAGAATTGCGGTGATTATCTCTTTTGGGAAATCAGAGAGGATTATCGCCAGAGGGCTAGAATCAGATTTTTTAGGCAAGCTTTTACAATCTTCATTTTGTGCAGTAGAAGCGCAGATCTGTTTAGAATGATTCGAACCACTTGAAGTGGCAATGGATTGAGCAACTGCTTCTTCTTTTCCATTAAATACTTGTCTAAATATCCAACGGTTATTAATAAGATAATTTCTTGATGTATAGGATGCGTAATTACCTTGTAAGGTGGAGCAAAATTGAAAAAAAACCGTGGCTATCTCATTGGCCGAACCAAAAATGGTAACTAGACTAGAACTAGAATTTTCAGGCGGTTTTTCGGGGCGGACGATTATTATCTCATTTTCTGCACGCTGGCTCTCGGGCTCTTCATTTTTTGCCGGATTACAACATGTATGAATCCGGTAAGCAATGTAAGCAAGGCTCGAACCCCCGGTCAGAGAAACCACAGTCCAGCCTATCCATTGATAAGCATGTGGAACGCATAATAAATTAGCTGCTATAAGGCCTGCGCATACAAGAAGTGTTCCTAAAACAAAAAGCGTTATTTTGCACTCTGCAGAGCCTATATGGGTTTTAAACCCTGGAAATAGGTTTTGTGAGCCAATTGATTCAGTCATTTTTTTACTAAAATTAATTAAATTAGATAAAATTATACTATATAAGGAATTATTTGTCAATAACATTGCATAATAATTTATTCAATTCTTGCTGAGAAGCAATCAAATTCACACGTTTTTCATTGACATTTAAAGGTTTTAATTGATAAAATGTTTGCCGTAAATGAGGTTATTATGAGCTTTAATAAGATTAATGGGACAACTAATCCGATCGTCAAGCAGAAGATTATTGAAGAGCAGCCCATTGAGGCTGAAGAGCTAACGACGCTTGCTAGCACCACGCTGGAAGCTTCTGCGTGCCAAAGTTTGGAAGTAGTCTCTTTGTCCCCCGAACTTGTGGCCCGTATCATTTCCTTTGCAGATCCCTCTAAATTTTTGATTTTCAAGTTAGTTTGCAGTGACTGGAATTTCGAAGTTGTACGAAGAGAGTTACCAGAATTTACAGAAAGAGAATTTCTACTTATAGAAAGATTTTTTTATTTGCTCATAAAAAAAGGAATTGAATCTGGTCAAATAGAAAATGAAAATATAGAAGAAACCAATCTTACGCTTGCTACAGGATTAGATGACTTAAAAAAACAATTGCGTTCTGTAAAAACTATTAAAGATGCAGAGAATTTAATTAAAAAATTTGTTTTGACTATGCTGCAAAATGCTCTGCAAGGTGGATTGGAAGATATTGCCATGTTGGAAAATTTGCATTCACTTGCCAAGGAACAAAATTTGTCTGATTATGTGCAAGTATTGTTTCTTGAAAAGATCATAGACGGCAGTTTAAAAAGACATAAAGATCTTGCTTATGATGGTGAAAAGGTAAGGAATATTATGTTAATTATGAAATTCTTTCCTGATGTTGCGAAATGCGGTGAACTTTGCCTGGCAAGAGAATTTTTTGATAAGTTTGTGGGCATGCGTTTTCAATCGCTACAACTTGGTGTTCTTTGCGCACCTATTTATAAAAAAATTCTGACGATAAAAAATTTAGACGATGCCCATAAGCAGATGGCAGAATTTTATAAGTATTTTAATGATAGTAAGATTGGTTTCTCCTTCTCCCATAATGACTGGTCTGTACTCTTTTGGAAATCTATAAAGGCAGGTCACATTGCAAAAGCATTGGAATATGTGGATAGTTTGCCATCAAAGTCAAAGAGAGGCGTTTTTTTTACGCTAGAGGTTTTATTAAGGGAGTTCAAGGGACAAGAAACATTTAAATTTTTGCGTTACGAATCTCGAGAGATCAAAATCGAAGAAATTTCTAAAGCACAACTTGAATCAGCCAAAGGGCAACTTTTGGCGTGGTTAGACAAAAATCAACCTTGGTACGATGAAGGTCAACCCGATTGTTTGCAGAGTCGTTACCGGAAAGACCTTCATACATGAGAGGCAAGAAATGGGATTTTATAGTTCCACAATTTGACTGTCATGTCGAGAGATGCAGTGGCAAGGGTTCCGTATGAAAGCTGCTTTAGAGAGGTAAGGGCTTTTGTATGACCCTGTAGAGTCCGCAGACAGATGCCTGTCCTGGGCTCCCAAATCTAGAGGGTGCCATCATTAGAGGCGGAGCCTAGCGTGCCGTCGGAAAGTTCCTCGAGAGACCCAATGTAGTGTGTATGCCCCTCAAGAGTGAGGAGGCACGGCTCGGCTTCAAAAACAAGCGGATGCAGCAGGGGTTGTTGCACAAAATGTAGCACAACATGCAAAAGCCGTTGCCAGCAATCAGGGAGATCCTGTTGCCAAAAAGGTGCATGAAGAGCATCTCAATCTGGCAAAAAAAGCTTAAGAGAGAGCTCAAGAACAAGTCCACTCTCTTAAAGAAAAACTGGTTCTTAGAGCACGTTCTTGCTGAGCACGCTGTAAAAAATGCGGTAGATCATGTGGCTGAACTGAAAGATAGCAAGCTCGATGCTGTTCCAGAAAAAATTCATGAAGCGGACGTTTGGGTTGCCCAAAAAGCGCAAATCAAAGCTGAGCAAAGAGCTCTTAAGCTCAAAGGCAAAGCTGCGGAAGTTGAGCCGCGAGTCAAAATCGCTAAGCAGCACACTAAAGCAATCGAGCAACATGCTTAGATCAGGCACAATGACGAGAGGTTGCCAAATCTGGAGGCCCTCCATTTTTTATAAAAGATCATAGAAAAGATCGTCCCCAGAACTAGTAAACGTTGCGTTTGTTTCGCGGGAATTTTCATCTCTTTTCCTAAAATAGTGTAGACTGCCTCCGCTATCTGAGCTCCTCAAAAAATTTCTGTCGTCTGAGTTCATCAACAAGTTTCTTTCGCCCGGGTTTTCCTCTTTTTTCTTAAAGTATCTCCACACAAAAAAGATACCGAAGGCAATGAGAAAAATGATCCCAATACATAAGCCAGCAATTAAGCCCGGTTGTCCTCCCGGAGTGGGCGTAAGCGTTGGGGCATTAGAGGGTTGAAGTATTGAGTGACTGGGCTTTGGAGTGGGTTTATTTGTAAGTTCTTGAGTTGGACTTTCACTTGGGGCAAGTGTGGGAGTTTTGGAAGGCTTAAGGGTTGGAGCGTTGCTAGGTTTAAGAGTTGGACTTTCACTTGGGGCAAGTGTGGGAGTTTTGGAAGACTCATGGGTTGGAGCATGGCTTGGTTCTGAAGTAGGATTCTCAGTAGGACTCTCGCTTGGTGCCAGTGTTGGTGTCTGGGAGGGCTCAAAAGTGGGAGCTTTGCTTGGTTCTAAAGTTGGATGATCCGTTGGACTCTTGCTTGGTGCAAATGTCGGAGCATTAGATGGTTCATGGGTTGGAGCGTTGCTAGGTTTAAGAGTTGGACCGTTTGTTGGAGTCTCGCTGGGGGCATTTGTGGGCTTTTTGTCTGGGATAGTCACGACTCCCTGGAGCACGCCTCGCGTGCTGTCTAAGACGATTGTACTAACAACTGTATGATTGCTAGTTTCTATGACGCTCACCGTTTTGTCGATCGAGTTGATCACCAAGGCATAGAGGCCATCGTCCGTAAACGCAATGCCGGCAGGTCCATTACCCACGGGAACTGTCTTCAAGATCTTATTGTTTGCCCTTGAAACAACAACGATGTTGTTACCGCTTGTGACATAAATGGTTTTGTCATCCGGAGTAATCGCTACAAGGCTAGGGCTTGGAACTGATTTTATAGTATCTGAGACAGTATCGTTCGAAGTTTTGATATGGCTGAGTGTGTTGTCGTTAAAGTTGGCTGCATAGACATCATGACCGTCTGCTGTCACGGCAATTCCTAAGGGTCCGCTCCCCACTCCAATTGTTTTCAAGACAGTGGAGTTTTTCATGGCAAAGTCGATCACTTGATTGTTAGGACATGTGATATACAGTCGCAGATTATCAGGAGTCAGCGCCATCCCTTTGGGAAGGCAGATGGGGACCGTTTTTGCGACGGTGTCGCTTGGAATGTCAATGATAGAAAGTTGTCCCTCGGCGCGCAATACCAAGGTTTTTGTTCCGTCAGAGGTCATAACGATGGCAATGGGGCTGCCTCCTACAGAGATCGTTGCAACAATTGAGTTGGTATGCGCATCAATTTTGCTGACAGTGCCGTCTTTATTCGCAGCATAGAGATAATTGCCATCGGGAGTGGTTGCAATGGCCGTAGGAGAGCTATTAATCGGAATATCAGCCAAAACTTTTTTGCTCTCCACTTCGAATCCACAAACATCTCCTCTCTGGAATAGAGCCGATGCACGTGCTACATAGGATTTGGAAGCTGAAACAACGGGAGGAATAGAGATGGTTTTTATGTATTCATGAATTGAACTTAGACAACTGCCAATTCCCTTGCACAAAGGTAATATGCAACGTTCTCCTAAAAAATAACCAGGACTTTGAGGATCCACATTTCCGTAGGTTCTTTTGCGACAAGTAAATGTGGTAAATTCTCCGATAGATACTTGGTTGCATGAGTAAGAATCATAATTAACTCTAGATAATTCCAAACTCATAGGTTGCCTTCGATGCCTCTTTTTTTTACCCGTTAGTATACGAGGAGGCGCGTTAATAATCTTTACTTTTTCTTTGAAAAAGCGCTACGCTACGTATCTTTTATTTTAACCTTTAGGGAAAAATGCTTAACGTTACACGCACTTTATACTCTTACAAGATTAATCTGAAAAATAGCTCTGAAGAGGATGCCCGAAAAACGGTGACCTCTCTCAAAACAGCTTTTGCGGAAAATACGTTTGGGTACGCCCAAATTGTCTGCAAACAATCAAAAGAGTATAGGCCTAAATGGAAAGTGTTGGTGTGGACAACACAACCCTTGGATAAGAGTCAATGCGCAGCGAAACTTAAAGATCCATCGAAAGTGGAGTGCAAGCCAAAGCTTGAAATAGATCCCCTTGAGAAGGCTTTTATAGTCCTCATTGAGTCTATCAGAAAAAGTCCCGATCAGCTTACCGATCCCGATAGGTTCCTGCGTAGACTCAATAAGATCATTATTCAACTCTATCAGGCAGATAACTGGCCATTAAAAGACACAACGAGCGCCGATGTCCAAAATGAATTAGTGCAATTTGTTGAATGCATCAACCAAGGACAACTCTCAAAATCGAATGAGAAACAGTATACAAACTACGTCACCGCCTTTTTCAAACAGCTCTATTTGCATAACGCCCTTATCTCCCCTTTAAGCTCAAAAATCATCACAAGCGGAGAGAAATTTCACCCTCAAGGGGCAAAGCTCTATGAAAAAATCAATAACCTGACCGATATAGGCGTTGAACTCATTTTGGACGAGAAATCGACAGCTGATGAGATCTTGGCCTTTAGCCGTGCCTTTGCTTTTTATGCCTATGCCGATGTGGCAGATTTACGTGTGGCCCAAAAACTCCAAAAAGTCGGACAAAAGGGGGGCCAGCTTCTCGTCCCAAATGTTGTTCAAGAGCCAAAACAATTCGAACAAAGAATCGCCCGGCTTGCCTTGCTTTTATCGGATCATGACCTGAAACACAATTCCGATCGGTTACTGAGATTTACTCTCGATCTGATGCAATTAATGGTTGATCATTTTACAAATAAAGTCCCTTTGCGTGACAAATCGATTGTTTCCCTTGTTTCTTGCTTCCAGATTTTAGTGCGTGACAATTTATGGATTGAATACATGGAATCTTCTAAAAGACACGATTCCAAAATTCCTGAGCTGGCAGCGCAGCTCTTATCTGAACCAAAAACGTGGCAAGCGGCAGCCGATTTGATTGTATTTTTAGGCAACCGGGAGTTTTTTAATGCGGTGGTGGCTAGCAAGCTCTTCCCTAACTGCTCTTTAGATGAAAAACAGCTCAATTACCTCTTTCTCAATCTCAATCAAAAACTGAAAAAAGATGGTTTCAAAAGCATCACGAAAAAGATCTATTTGGATTTTCTAGATACGCTCGTAAAGGGTAACAAATTACATTTTCTTAAGAGCTATGTCGCTGTCGATAAACCCGATTATTTTCTCAAAAGTTATGCAAGCAACCAGGACCAGCTTAATGCGATGATAGGTGAGCTTCTTGAGGATCTGCGAGTTAACCTGGTAGGCCTTGATTTCAGTTTCATGCAAGATGTCTCCCTGTCATTGGAAATATTTTTCAGCAATCCTGCCTACCGTATCTTGCGCAATCAAGAACTCTCCTGGGATCAACAAATTGGACATGTGGTGGTTAAGCTTTTTACAAGATTTGGGGCAAATCCGGTAAAGGATCTTGACATGCTCTATCGTATGATCCAACCCTTTTTGAAAGATTTGCACGATAGCTACCAACCCTTCAGCAAAATAGCCCTCAGCAAAATCGGAGAATTTGCCCATTCCAATGTCGACGCTGATGGAGATTTTGTGGAAATCTCCCATTGGTTGAAAGAGGTTCAAGTGATCTACAACACTTTGAAAATCTCCGCATTGCGCTGCATGCCTCTTCAGTGGCAACAAATAAAAAACAACGGCTCAGAAAGTCTTATGAACAGACTATGTCTTCATGAAAACACTCTTTATCAGTTTACTTTCAAAGACGACGGGCTTGTTTTATCTTCATTGAGCGGTGATAGCTCTCGGTCTGTCAACACAAACGCTTCTTTTGTTGTCTCGGGCATTTTAGGAACCATTGAAGAAAATCTAAAAAACAACCTTCAACGTGTAGCAGACATCAATGCTTTCAGCTTTTTCATCGAATCCTGGCTTTTTTATAACGCCGGTAAGGAAACTCTGAGCGATGTTACAAAACTTGTCGATATGATTTTTGTTAAAATGCAAGAAACGAAAGATTCGGTTTCTTTTGAACAAAGAACCCGAATCCTTGCAGAATTATTAAATGGTATCTCCGCTCATTGTAAAGAGCTCATTTCTCCTAGCGCAGAGCAGCTCAAAAAAGCCAGCAGCGCCTCACTTCAACAAAACCTGAAAGAGCAGTTGCCATTGGTAAAAGTCCCTGATTTTACTCCCGAAGAGGTGAATGAATATCCAAAGCTGATAGCAAGCAATTCAGTCGATGACAGATTGAAAGCGCGTAAGATTTTAATTTTTGCTGAAGTCCGTTCCATCATTGCTAAAAGTTCTTTAGAACTTTTGGCGGGAGTTATCAAGGACATAGAGTCTGTCATGCAACGTAAAGACGATGAGCTTGCCTATTCAAAACAAGAGTTTGTGGATGGGTTTTGGAAATCCTCAAGGAATACTAGTAATTTGCACACATCGGAACAACCTAAGCTATTTAACGACAAGTCTAACAATCTTTTAATGATTAAAGAAGAAACGATGCAAAATTATGGGGAATATTTGCAAAAACAAGTCCCCCCCATCAATTTTATTCTACCGAATCAGGCAATTGCCATGAGTCTTTGCACAGGCGAGTTCTTCCAAAACGCAAGTCTTTTATTGAAAATGGGAACGGGTCAGGGAAAAAGTCTTGTCATCGCCATGTCAGCGCTCCATGAGGCAAAAAAGATCGCAAATAATCCGCATGGGAGAGTTTTTGTTTTCACCAGCTACGATCACCTTGCAGTCAGAGACCATGCGCTGGCTAAACAGTTCTTTGAAAAAGACAAGATTAAAAGCATCTGTATTTCTTCAAAAGAAGATGTGGCGGCTTTTGCGTCCGACACTAAAGTGATCTATGCAGACATCGAAAAAATCGACAGGATCGTTATAGATCTCATGCTCGATCTTCTGCAAAATAAGGCAAGTGCCAAGCAGATCGAATTTCTGAAGGTCTTTTATGGATTGCCGGGGGAGGAAATCCGGATTATTTTAGATGAATTTGACTTGCTTCTGATTGACTTGGAAGCAAAAAACAATGCCGTAAAGCAAATACCCAACACGGTGCTAAGTGTTGAGGATGTCAAAAAATATTCGAAATATTGGCCATACTTGCAGGAAGCCGCTGCGAAAT
Organism: uncultured bacterium; assembly: GCA_964588495.1. Lineage (GTDB taxonomy): Bacteria > Chlamydiota > Chlamydiia > Chlamydiales > JAAKFR01 > CAVPKN01. Next base: position 16,905 of record CAZPPS010000011.1, read on the forward strand.
ACAAACCAAGTAATGCTGACTTCGGCACCAACAAAATGAATCAAGCGACTGGAAAAGAGGTTAATGAGGTTGGAGTTTTTAACGGCTCAAGTTTCTATCTTCCCCTCTCTGTGATGCGTCTTTCAAAGATGATTGCTCGGGCCAAGCGGGTGATCGGATTGTCAGGAACCACTGATGAGGACGAGGTCAGTAAGATGAAACTCAATAACCCCCGTTATTTTGAGATCCCCTCTTCACAGAACCCTAAAGTTTTTGGCACGAAAATAGAAGAAACGACAGGAAAGCCGCTGACAGATGAGGTCTGTATCAGATGCCATCAAAAAATCGCATTTTCAACACCTAAAGTAGATAACGATGTCTTTCTTATCGAAGAGTCATATGTGAATGCGTATTGTCAGGCGATTATCGCAGATATTAGGGCAAGAAAACATGACTCGCCTGACTATCAACGCCCCATCCTGATTTTTGGAGATCCCACTTACACATATAAAACAACACGCGACGGAAACAAAAAGAAATTGTGGGATACATTAGCTGCGGCCATTCAACGCTCCTATAACTTAAACGAGATGAACTACGATGTCTCTGATAGCTGGCTGCAAACAATTGCCCGTAAAGATGCTGTGACACTCGCTCCGATCAAATATGGACGTGGGGCCGACATCAGAGTGAGTGCAGAGATTAAAGAGGGACTTCATGTCATCCTGGCAACGCCTGTCATTCACAAAAGGGTGCGCGATCAATTGATCGGGCGCACAGGAAGAATGGGACGGCAGGGCTCCTGGTCAGCGTTTACAATGGGGCCTTTGATTGCTCCTGAGCCTCCTTCGAGTGACAAAAGCCCTGAATATTTGGATGCTCTCCATGATCTCACCAAAGGTTTCATCGAAAAAATGACAACGAAGCATGACTGGGAGCTTGCTAAAAAGTGGCCCATGTTTTTAGGGCAAGCCCGTGATGGCGGCTTTTTCTCCAAAATAAACCGCGCTCATGCCATTGAGCTTTGCGGGGAAGCCTATGTAAAAGCAATCAAACCTGAGCACCTCTCATCATAAAATGTTTGTTAAAAGACACTTAGAACAGGTCTCGCTTACTCCTCCTGTCTCGGAAACTCGCAAGACGATTGAGGTGAGACGCCCTAGTAAACAGGGGCTGATCCCCCCTGTTGCTGTTTCTGTGATTCAGGCTCAATCTCAGGGGGCTTCCCTTTCGATTTTGGAGGCCCCGAAAGTTACGGTAATCCCCTCGACGATTGCTTCACCAAATGTTAAACTAGAGCTTCTACTTCCGCAGATATCCTCCAACCAGTTCTCTCAACCGGTGGGATGTGTGACCATCACCCTTGATGTGCCTGTTCTTCAAAATAGAGTCTCTCCTCAAGCCTTGACCGTCCAGAAAGGTGAGCTAGTTTCCCCTCAAATTTTGCCGATATTGCCCGCAATTCAGAATAAAGTGTCTCAGCACGGGCTTGACGCCATTATTTTGGAACCGAGCCGACCTCCTATCCAAGAAAAGCCGACTCAAGTTTCACTTCAACCTGTTGATGCTAAATCGAATTCGCCTCTTGTTCAAAAAAGGCCCTGCCAAATCATCCTTAAATCTGTCGTTTGGGTGCAGCTTGGGCCCTTGACTCAAAAAAAAGTGCCTTTTTTAACGCTTGGAATTGTCCTTTGTGAACCAAGTTACGCTCCTCGTATTAGAAAGCCGCGGCTTATAAATGGTAAAAAGCCCCCTTATAATCCCCATCCAGTGATGGAGGATTTTAAGTTGTATGCAAAAAAGCACTCTTACGCGGAGATTTTTGCAATTGCGCTGCGGCAGGGCTCTTTGGGAGATATCCGGATGCTCAAAAAGCGGCATCTTTTAGAGCGCAGTTATCAAAAAATCCAGGACCTCAAACAGTTAGAAGAAGGCCATCTTCATTTACCCAAATCTAAAGGCTTTAAAGATTGGTTGGAGATTGATCAGGAGCAGATTAATTTACTGATCGTTTTATTGCTTCAATACTGCAAGGGAGAAAGAAAAGAGTCGTTGAAGATCCAAAGAAGGATGCTAGCTTATCTGCAGGGGTTTTTGAATGAGGAAAAAAACATCCCTTCTCAAAAAAAGCTATGGGTCTTGGAGAAGGCTCTTGAGGATTTAAGCATGGCTATATCGCTGGCGCGATTAGGAAATGGAAGTCATGTCCTCGAAAAGGCTTTGCAGTTTATCGAAGCCAAACTTGTTGAGAGATATCTCAACCTAGACCTGCTTGTCCCCTTGATTGACGCTCAGATTGTCGCAATAGAAGAGAGTGTCGTTCTAAAAAGATATACGAGAGCACTTGTTTTTTGCTGCGGCGCACTTTCTGATTGTGAAAGAGTGGAACACAATCCAAAAATTGAGGAAAAAAAACGGAAGCTTTTGATTACAAAAGCGTTTCTTTACCGCTCTTTAGGTTTGACACATTGCCACATGGAAGCTTTAAAGCAGGCAATCGCATTTGGCAAGCAAACAAACCCGGGTTATGTCAATCACTCCCTTCATAGAGCCTTGGGGCTGGCATTTAAAAGTTTAAATCAAAGGGAGGAAGCTGAAGAGCAATTTGCAATCGCTAACTCAAAACGAAAAAAATTTAGGCAAAAGGGGGTTAAACTCCTTCCACAGCTCCCCTCTTATCAAGAGAAAAACGAGATTTTGAAAGACTTTCAAAAAGAGGAAATTCTCAAAGAATGTTCTAAGCTCCTCAAAATGAGTGAAACAATTCCCCCTTTATGGGAAATATTTGCGGCCCAAGTAGGCAAAGCAACGACTCTTTCTCAAGTGTGTGAAGCCCTTTTTTCTTGTTACTTTCCCATAGGGCAAGCAGAGGTCACCTATTTTCTCAAAATTCTAAGGTTTTCCAATATTCCTTTGAATAATGTTGCCGAACTCGAGGAGATTAAAGGCTATGTGCTCAAAGCCGTGGATCTGTGGCTGGAAAAAGTGAAGAACAAAAAAGAGGGCGTGATCCAAAAGCTTGAGGAAATTCAAAAGTCTATGGAGCGGTTGGACGCTTTTTGCGGATTCAAGGTCCACCTTGCTAAGAAATTGAGGGAAGGGAAACGTGTGATCCCAATCAGCAGCATCCGCCCCAAAATCCAAAAATTGATTGATTCCATGAAGCTGAATTCTCTTACCCCAAAGCAAATCACGGAAGGATTGTCGGAGATCATTGAACTGAACTACGACCACGAGCTCCTCGAAATCATCAATGATGAAGTTGTAGAGGTCTTACAAAGAGCGTTGGAAACAGATTTCAAAATTTCGAAAATCGAAGGCACGGTCCTCCAATTTACTGGCAAAAACATCTTTTTGAGCCAGATCAAAGAAAGAATCAATTTCTGGCTAAAACAAGATAGCTCCGTACAAGATATTCACATTCTTGGAACCAATGTTTACATCAATTGCGACTTGGTTCTACCAGGGATCAACGTGGCATTTGGGGGAGAATATGGGGAATTTATCACGCTCAGCGGTCCCCTTACCATTGATCTTTCGGGAAGAGCTGGCAAAGCTGCCGATCTCAAGATTGGCAAAGCGCCCAACGGCACCTATCCTTGTGGACGTGGGGAAAATGGGAATCCAGGAAATGATGGATATGGAGGGCAATGCGGTGGCGATTTGTGTTTGAACTTTAAAGAACCTCCGATCGTGGGTTTTGAGAGCTCGGTGGTTAAAAGCATCTATTTGTCGGGAGGAAATGGCGGGGTTGGCAGCAATGGACAGGCGGGAGGCAATGGTGCTGAAGGCGTTAAAGGAAGTGACGGAAGGCAATCCATTGAAAAAGGTGATGCGGCCAATTCTTACGGTGCTTTTGTCGATATTAGGCCAGGTGGTAAGGGAGCGCGTGCCGGAGATGGAGGCAGAGGTGGAGATTGTGGCCTTGGCGGTAGCGGGGGCAAGCAAGGGAGATTTCTCTCTATCCCCTTCAAACACACGGTTCCCATTTGCATAGAAAGGGGAAAAAACGGGGGTGATGGAGAACCAGGGTGTGGGGGTCAGAAAGGACAAGGGAAACCCGATGGACTCGATTATATCCTTCTCAAAGGCGGAGCTTTCTCAAAATATACGACAATCAGTGGCTACGGTTTATATATCGTCGACGGAGAAAAACAATATACAAAAGAAGGGTGGAAAGAAGCTTTTACAGCCGAGCAATCGGCAACCCGAAACAATGGAAATGATGGGGCAACCGGTGGCCGAGCAGACCAAATTGCGCGCCAACGCAAGGAGACGGAGAAAAAAGACCTAAAAGAGGATCTTTTTAAGGCTAATCTTGCAAAATACATCCAGGAATCTGGTCAACCTATACCTTATGCCTCGCCTGAGGTCCTGGAACGAAAAGCGCGCCTCCTTGAGCAGCAAAAGATTTTAGAAGAGCGTTTGAGCAAGCTTCAGGAAAAAATCAAAAAAATTGAAATTGTGCACAAAACAACTTCGGCCCTTTTAGAACCCACTCCAAAACCATCTATTTGCACAAAATTTTCAAAAAAAGCGAATCCAAAGGTCATTTCCTCAACAACGAACCTCATGCACCTCCGAATCCTTAAATTTCTTAAAAAGGACAACTTATTTTTCCACCTGACAATCCGTCCTCTCACCCAGCTAGAGAGGGAAAAGAAGCAGAGATGGTTTCAGGGAAGGCTCAATCAGATGATTGAGTCCATAGCGCGCCATCATTACAAAATCAAACACCACGAAGATCTTTCCCCGAAGGCAATCAGCGCACTCCAATCTTTTGCTCATGAAATCATAGTAGCTAGTGCCAAACTTCAAGACAAAAACACCTTCCGCGAATTCTTCCGCTCACGAAGAACTTTCCTGGAGTGCGGCAAGTCTTCGCCGCTTTTCAATGGGTAATACTGAGTTTTGGGTTGTTTTCCATAATCAGCGGGGTTTTCTGAGCCAGTCTTGCGATTTTTTGCGAAGATCATAATCAAAGACGCCATTTTGGAACAGAAAACCGGGTTTGTGAAGCATACGGAAATTTTTTAGATGGAAACATCGACACATCCCAAATGGATCAAAGGCATCAATCTTACTTGGGAATCCTCTCTCATGCAAATCAGTGTCAGCTATCCCAGGCTCTCAAAAACTCGTATTGGGTAAGAACAAAATAGCACCTAGGTATCCAAGTACCAAGTGCCAAAATCCAAATCAAGTGCCAAGTTATCCAGGACCAATGGCCTAGAACTTCCGCACAACAACACCGACCCCGCCGTCGTCGAACATGCACGTGCGCAAAGCGTTAGACTGAATTAATAGTGCACGTACGGATCCGCGCGGGGGTGTTGGGTAACTGACATCCCTACCGCAACCACATAGTCCATTGGATTTTGCCCCTTGGTGCTTATAATTGATTTTATGTTATTAAGGAGGTGAGATCGGAGGGGCATCGTACCCCCTCAGGCTTCAAAAAACATAACATAAAAATAATAGCGCCATAATTCTTGTTTCTTGCAAGATTGTTTAGAATCTTTTTCAGGAAATCCTGATTTTTAAACATAAGTGTCTGGCACAAGTTGATTTTGCGGTTCCGCAAAATCCCTAAAAATGCCAGCAATCCCTCTTCAGTTATTTGGGGGAGTAGCAATAGGTAATCAATGATTGTGGCCCCAGTATCATCATCAGGATTTGCTACTATCTGAACCTCAAAATATGAGACCAGAATTTCCATTTCTTTAACAGAAGCTGTAGCTATAGCCACTTGCAGTGCACAGCTAAGTACTGCCTGCGATATCGGACTGATTTTTTTAAAATATGTACAAATTTCTAAAGTAATTCCGGGTGTATCATGTAAGCTGGCCAACCAGAAAAGTACATCAGGATCGATCTTCTGCGGGATGGGCAATAGAGATTTAAGGGTGACTTGGGGTCTTTCAGGAATTGTTTTCGTATGTGTCATAGCCCTCCGAAGTTCTTTCAAATATCTGATATCTCGTTCCAGTGCTTTTCTTCGAATTTCGACAGGCGGGGTAATTATGATATTTTTAAAATCAGCAGCTAAAGCAAATTTACTGAGATCTAAGTTGAATTCATTTTGTTTGAAGAGTTCACTTGGCTTCCAGTCAGAAGAAAACTCGCTGATATAGAGTCCTAAAGGCCTTACTTTTACTGCTAACCAGCTAAGACAGTTATGGGGCTCTACAATTTCTACCCATTTACCATTGTCTTCCTCAAGCACAACCCTATGACTGATAAGTTCCTCATATGCATCGTTTTTAACATTGTTTTCGTGATAGCGCTTGCCGGGATTATTACTTTCAATCCATCGATGTTTTCTTGATTTATCGATTAGCAGCACCGAATAGTAGGGAATGCTTGCATTTTTTGGCTCCGTTTTTTCGGCAATCACTTGAGATTCACTCTTAAGGAGTTGACTGATTTGCTCTTCAACCACTTTCTTGGTAGCAAGCAATTTCTTCTCAGACGCAATTTCTTTCTCTATTTGTCTCGCCGCCGCCGTCTCATTTCCTCCACTACCGAGCGTAAAAAGAATCTTTCTCAATTTTCTTGAGTATTCAATGTCCCGATCATCCCATATTAATGTGTCAAGTACACAAGGGGTGCATTCCAGGATATTTCTAACCATATCCTGATAGGAATCATAAGTCTTAACTTTGTGGCAAGTTGGTGAAAGAGAGTTCCCATCCCATTTAAGCAAAGCCTCCGAGCGTGATAACAGAGAAGTGACTTTGCCCTTGCTGAATCTAACGATAGGCTCCCCTTTTTCCTGTTGCTTGATTTCTCGTTTGATTGTCTCAATCATTCTTTTTACCGTTACGGGTGGGGCATGAAAAGTTTGAGATTTCTCAGAGTAGGCTACAGTGCGTTTCTCGAGCCTCACTGTTCCACCATTGTCAGCTTTTAAATCTGTAAATTTTGAAAAATAGGTTCCATTTTTTACTCCTTCAATGACAAGTCCGGCATGCCCATACCAAGTCATGGGATTCATATTATTAACTTTCCCGGTGTTCACAAGTGTTATTGCATATGATTCATGATGTATGAAAATTTTGCTGTCAAATTTACTGCAAAAAGTTGGATATGTGAAAAAAAAATTTTTGGGCACTTCAAGGCAATCTGTATTAACTTCCAATTTTTCAATTTTAAATTCTTTTATAACAGATAATTGTGATTTTATTTTTACATTAGATATACAATTCACTTCTTCATCGTCTACGTATAAAAGAGTCGTTTGTTCAAAAGATAAAAAAGTGGTCGTTTTTGTTTTTTGATTGAATACATGCCAGATCAACTGATGATCTTTTAACAGAAGTTGTTGTGGCACGCCAAAATAAGGGTCTAAATCGGGAATCACGAAATTGAGCTCATCGTCCTTTAGAAGCTCTACTTTATGGTCATTCCAATTCCAGCTATGGTAGATCGACAGAAAGATCACTTTCCCTTCTTTCAAGAGCGGCTGGCAGGCTTTTAAGTTTTGAATTGTTTTCTGAAGATTTTTTTTGTCTAAATCTGTGAGGGGAAAAAGTGCTCGATGGATGCGCACCCCCTCCCGATTAATCAGAAGATATTCAAGGCTATCATTTGCTTGTAAAAGGCAAACCTCACCCTCCTCAATCTTCCAACGGTGGACTGGAAGAGTGAAGCTGACCGATTCATCTACGACAATCAATTCGCATGAAATGAGAAATTTGCTGCATTCTTCTATATCAGCATCTGGCGGTGTGGGAATCGGCCCTTGTATTTTTTTTCCATCCTCTTCAAGAACGTATTCAAGGCAACCCTTACTTTTTATCAGAGACACTTTCCCAAAAGGAAAATGCCATTGATGCAGGCATTTGATTTCACTTTGGAGATATATGGGATCAATACTTGCAGCATTTATTGGACGAAGAGTCATTTTGGAACCTTTTTTTAGAAAATATACCTGAATTTCGAAAAAAAATTTTCTTTTTGTTCGGACACATGACAGATTTGGCCTTCAATTTTGAAAGCACAAGCGAAGGAAGAGCCCCGGCGCTATTATATATTAGACATAATGTGATCGCGCTTTCTTAAGGGGAGAAAGCGCGATCACACTATGTCTATTAATCACTATGCTAAACATATTATTTAAATGCTGATTGGATCACTAATCTAAAATGTCATGACAAATTACACCAGAGCTTTAGATTGTCATGATACCGGTGTGTTCTACTTAAAGAAAAAAATAGGATAAGCAAGATCGCTTAAGCGATCTTGTCTATCCCGTTCCTTTTTATCTTGCTGAATTTTTAATTAAATAGCCGAGCCGTTCATAGCGACTATAATTTCTCTTGGACCTGAGTGGGGAGTTTTTCCGTGTAAGGTAGTCAGGTTATCAATAATCATTAAATCCCCCGCTTCCCAGTCTCTCCCTGTCTGATACTGTTCGAGAGTAGTCAGTAAGAAGCTCGCGTCATCAGTTGTGATTTCTGTGCCATCATCAAAGGAGACGTCAAACTGGGTCGATTCGTTTGTTGGATATAAAAGGGTTTTAGCAGCTCCATAAAGCAGCCAGCTTCCACACAGCTTTGGACTTAAGATATCAAGATGAATCTGATTACAAAATAAGGTTATCCCTTCAATTTGGATAGTTGCCGGAACTCCACTGCGAGAGACAGTGACCCAGTCATCATTCCATTTGCAGGTAAGTCCATCTTTTTGGCATTGTGCTTCAATGAGTTGAGGATCTGAAGTTCCAAACCGCTTTTCAATCGTTGCATGGGAAGGATTCAACGCTTGGATCCACTGCGTACGCATGCCAGAGCTTGGTAAATAGCGAGCTGTATAAGTGAGTGTGTTGTCACACATCTTTTGCCACAGCTCAGGTCTTGTTTTCTTAATCGCTTCTGTCACAAGACTGGCTTTTCCAACAAGGGTCTGTCCGGTCCCTTTGTCAGAGGGCGTTACGCAAAAAAAAGCGATATGTGCCGGCATATCCTTACGATCTCCGCACGAAACTTCCTGATGAAGAGGGATCATCTCTCCATCTGAGACTGCTGTCGATTTGTAAATTTCACCTTCTACAACATCGCGGGGTGTATCCCCTTTGTATGCTTTAGGAGAGCTTCCGGTGATTGCCGTAAAAACTTCACGAAAATCCTTCTGTTTTAAATCAAATCCACTAAAAACAACAGCACCGTAATGTTTAATCGCGCTGATGACCTTCTCATGATTTTCTTGTGACCACAAAATGAGGTCCATAGGAAGGCGGGGTTTAACGACGAATGGAAAATCTATCTCTTCGGAACAGATAAACTGCTCATGGGAAAAATAGACTGGATTCATTGCGCACCTCCCCAAAAAAAACTATGTTAAAGCGCGTATCAAGTTTGAATCAACAAGATCCTTCTAAAGAAAGTGGCGGCACTCGGCTTGGAGGAGAGCAAAGGTTAAAAAGGCATCACGTAGAGGGATCTGTTTTTGTGTGCCTTTTATATTCACTTCTAAAAAACCCTTTACCAAACCCCTTTTAAGCTCCTCTTTTGTAAAGGACATCACGCCCGCAATGGCTTCAGAAAATTCGATCGCAGACTCCTCTTGAGCTGAAATTTTTGCTATAAAAACGGGAAGTACGGAATTGTGCATCCCAGTATCGGTGGCAACTTCTCCTAAACAAATGGCAGAAGAGGCGACATAGCCTGTCTCTTCTTTCAATTCGCGTAGGGCTGCTTCTTCAAAACTTTCTTCTGGTTCCATTCCCCCTCTTGGAAGTTCAAGCTCCCAAGATCTGGTTGCGTGTCTGTAGGTTAGAATTAAGACTACTTTGCCAGAGGGCAAAACCGGAAGAACAGCCACGCCACGGTTTTTGTTTTTTAACTCACTGCGCCAGAGGAGTCTATCATAGGTTCCAGGCACACCTTGGGGAAAATAGACAGCATCCCGCAGCCATATCCAATATTGATCTTCGTCAACGACACCAATCCTGCTAAATTCAGCCGCTTTTTCTGGAGAAAATCCTTGGCTTAACAAACGCTCTTCTTGAGTTTTTTGGATCTTCAAAATTTCTTGGGGATCGACCACAATTTCAATTTCCCCATTCCGATAATTCCCCCGCGCCTGATCGAGCTGGGAAATGTAGGAAAAATATTTATCGAGAGACTCATTTCCGTAGAGACATTGAAAAGAGAATAGGGCTAAAAGGGATAATTTTTTCATGGGCACCTTATAAAGCGAAGAATCTTAGCATGATCGCTATTTCTGTTGTGCAGTTTTTTCTTTTGCACAAAGTTCTCTCCAATTCTCCGGAAAAAGTTCGTTTTCCATGAATTCTATGTACAACTTTGTGAGATCAAAGCCGGCTTGTACAGCAGCATGACTCGCATATCTTTCCTGGCCAAGCCCTGTCATGACAGCCTCTTCTACCCTGTTATGAAATTCCCAAAAGGCAACATTTAATCGTATAAGAGCGTCTGCAAACTCTTTTTCCCTGCGATCCCACTTTTCTCTTAAGTAACGATCCTCTTCCTCGTCTTCTAAAGGGGGCACGTTTTTAAAGGGATTGCTATAAGGCACAAGCCATGCAAGTCCATCTTGAAACTCTTCCCATCTTTTAATACTTAAAGCTTCTTCTTTTTCCAGTTCGACAGCATGAAGACCACATTCGTTTCCGTTGATAGTTAAAGGAACCACACAGAATAACAGAGCTAAAACACATCTTTTTAACATTTCACACCTCAAAATCAGAAAATTGTATATACGATTGTGCATTTAAAAGCTCTACAGTTGATTTGAACAGAGCAGCCAAGTACAATTTTACAAACTGTCGATCCGTTCATTTGTTATGATTATATTACACATGCTCTTTGCAATGTCATTCGTTGTCGCAGTCTGTTATTTTAGTTACAAATTCTTGGCTTTTTTAATTGATAAAATCGACGAAAAGCTCGATCTCAATCATTTATTTTTTGATTCAAAGCCTTTTCAGATCGGAATCAACGCTTTTTTTGCTTTTTGTTTCTTGGCGGGTGGCATTTTACAATTCAAAGATTACCGTGAGGGCAAATTTCTAAATTTATCGACATTCTTTCCCCTCTCCTTCGTGATCTTTGGAATTTTCTTATTCTTTGCCCTCTATTTTGCATTTCGGAAACAAGGCCAGGCCGTCGCAGTGATAACTCAGTCGGTCTACGATGATTTTATTGCAGAATGTGGCGAGCTTTCACAGGAAATTTTGAAGGAAATCGAAGAAATCGAGAGGCAATTTCCCTGGAAAAAGACTGTCAGATATGCTCCAGAAGAAATGGGGGCCGAGTTAGCATGGTGTTCCCAAACTTTTGGGCAGAAAGGAGAAAAATGGACAACCCTTTGTCTTGGAATCACGTCCGATGAATGTGAAACTGCGCACTTCTTTTTTCTAAACAAAGCAGATCTTGAAATTTTTGAAGAACGAGTGCTGAAATTAGATCTTGATTATTTGAATTTTTATATAAAGTAGTGAAGTTTATGCCACTCAACAAACCCCTAGCAATCATTACAATGGTCATTTTATCGGCTTTTTCTACCATCTATGGTAGCGAAAACGACTGGCCTCTTCATTCAGCGATTTCAGATGAAAATGAGGAGCTTAGTAACCAGCTGATTAATTCCGGAATCGATATTCAGGAAAAAGATGACACAGGATATACGCCGCTGCATATCGCGATTATCTGCAGGCAACCAAAATTAGCACTCCGTCTTATAGAATTAGGAGCAGATGTTAACCGCAAATCACGCAACGGTGACACACCTCTTGAAATGGCGATTGCAAGGAAAGATCTGGAATTGTGTAAAGCCTTGCTTTTAAGGGGGGCAACTGTTTGTATGCCTTCTCTTTTGGAATATGCGGCAGCTGCGGACTTTTTGGAGTTGATGACCTTTTTAACCGAACAAAAGACTTTTTCTGGCGATGAATTAACAAAAGCCCTGTTTGTAACTTATGATCGTGATTGCGCCCTTTTTCTCTTGGGAAAAGGTGCCAATGTCAATAGCAAAGATGACGATGACAATACCCTGCTCCACTTTGCAGTTGGCCGTAAAGATTTTGAGTGTGCTGAGAGGTTCATCCAATGTGGAGCTATGGTTGATGCTGTGGATCAACGGGGTGAAACTCCCCTACATTATGCTTGCGCATCTGGAAATTTAGACATTGTCGAATTGCTGCTCAAAGAAGGGGCAAATTGCAACGCTCGAAATTTTTATGAACAAACTCCTCTATTTAAAGCCTGTTCTATTCCGATTGCGCAATTGTTATTATCACAGGGCGCAGATATCCACGCGCAAGATTTTGAAGGCAATACCGCTCTTGCCTACGTCATGTACCATAGAACGGACTCTAATCTTTTAGCAGCCTTTTTAATTGATGTAGGAATCGATATCCAAACAATCAATAACTATAACGGGTGCACTCCCCTCGCGATAGCTCTTGTACAAAACAATCATTTTATCGCCCAAAAACTGATTGCAAAAGGGGCTTCTCTTTTGTCTAAAGATGCCTCCGGAAGGGGGATGCTGCATTTGGCAGCTGAATATGCTTCCCCTTTCCTGGTAAAGCTACTGATTGAAAAAGGTTTGGATGTAAATGCAAAAGACCATCAGGGTTCAACCCCTTTGCATGCAGCATTTAATAACTATTGTGGAGCGTCATTCGAAACAGTAAAAATGCTTATCGAAAATGGAAGCGATTGCAACGCGAAAAATGAAGCGGGAGAAACCCCGTTTTTGTGTGCGTGTGGGGAAGGGAAGCGATCCATCCTTGAATACCTGATTCAAAAGGGCGCAAATATCCATGCGTTTGCGGAAGATGGATTTTCTCCGTTGCACAGGGCCGTTTCCTCACAGTCTGAAGCTTCTGTGGAACTTCTCCTTCAACGGGGAGCTGAAGTGAATAGCTCGTCGAAAAGCGGCATCACTCCCCTGATGATGGGCGTTTCAAGAGGCAATCTTTACATCGTAGAACAGCTCCTGAATGCAGGGGCTCATGCAAATGCAAAAGACTGTGAAGGGTGGACTCCTAATTGTATGGCACTCACAAATCAGTACGGCAGTTCCCGCATTGATATGATCCGTCTTTTAGTGGCCCATGGTGCCGATTTGTTGAACGTGGATGAACATAAAAGGACATTGTTACATCTTTTTGTCATGAATAACTGGCAGGATGAGACATTACTAAGAAAAATGCTGGATGCGGGAGTCAATCCCAATGCTCAAGATGACGAAGGGCTAACCGCTCTAGACTATGCAATTATGAACGGCACTCGAGAATTGTACCAAACCTTGGATGGGAAAACGGATGTCAAAAGACACTAAATTTTTGTTAAAGTTTTTATTTTTTCTCGGTTTTGGTGTCTTCGCGATTTTTTTTGGAAGACTCGCGTTGTTTTATTTTGTTTCACACAATGTGAGCTCTGAGCCTAAATATGCGGAGATTTACCACCAAACATTTGTGGTACAAAACCCTATTTATTTAAAACAGTGGTCCGATTCTAAAATATTTTACTTAGAAAAAAATGATTATGGCAAATGCATCGCAACTCTTGAAACAGGCACCAAGCTGTATGTAAAAAAAATCACGAAGAAGTATAGATGGGCTGGAACATCTATTAGTGTGCTCGTTGATACCGACAAACCCGATTTTCACAAATCTGTCGATGCCAGCAATTTAGTCCTTGATATCCATCTGGGTTATTCCGACGATTTAGCCCAGTTTGATCCCGAATATCTAAAAAATAGTGTGGTTCGTACCCTTCATATGGCTGTCCAATATGAAGATTTTGAGGCTATCAAACAGCTGATTGCGAAGGGCGCCGTGCTTAACGAACAAAATCTGGATGGAAGGACACCGCTTCACTATGCAAAACAGGCAGATGTTGTCCTCTACTTGTTAGAACAGGGAGCAAGTCCCGATATTTCTGACAAATGGGGCAAAACGCTCCTCCATTATGCCGCACAAAATCACCAAAGCGACATTGTCAAACTGCTCCTTCAAAAAGGTGCGCAGATCGATCCTAAAGACAAACAAGGGGATACCCCAACGCTTGTTGCGGCAGAAGCTCAAGATTTTGATACTGTCCGTTTCTTGTTAGAATCGGGGGCTGACCCTCGAGTAAAAGGTCGCTATCAAAACACTGTTTTGCTCTATGCTGCGCAGTATGATCAACTCGAAATCGCTGAACTTTCCTTGAGTTTAGGAGCCGATCCACTGGCTGTCTGTGAATTGAGTGGGATGACAGGAGTCCTTTTTGCAGCGCGCAATCATAACCTGGAAATGGCCAAATTCTTTGTAAAGGCAGGAGCCCCTGTCGATTGTGCCAATAAAGGCAGCTCTGAAACTCCCCTTCATTACGTCGCTGGAAATGTGGAGCTCTTAAAATACTTCCTCGAAAACGGAGCCGATATTCACAGAACCAATCATCATGGAAGGACGGTTTTTCATCGGGCAGTTCGGTACAACAATTTAGATGTGATTCAATTTCTTTATGAAAAAGGGGGACAGATCAATCAAAAGGATAATTTTGGAGAAACTCCTTTTCTTGAAGCCATTGGGGTCAGTTTCCGCGATCAAAATCTGGAAATCGTGAAATGGATGACACTGCATGGTGCTGATCTATCTATCACCGATCGCGAGGGAAGAGGGCCGCTGCAGTATGCACTTGATTTTGGCTGTGAATCTCCTCTCCTTCAAGAACTCGTTGATTGGCTTTGCGCGCATGGAGCTAATCCTTAATCTTGGTAAAACTCACTCCCCTTCTGCAATGCCTTGAGGGACAGGTTTGCGTCGGAAAGTGTTCTCTTCTTCCTTAGATGCCATTCGGACAATTTTGGGCTGGAATTTTCCGAGGATTTCTACGAGATCCTTTTGGGCGTTAATCACTTCAGCAATAGGTTTGTAGGCTTGAGGAGCTTCGTCTAAACCTCCACCAATGAGATGGATGTTATGCTGCGCCAAGTAATCGGCTTGTTGTTCAGAAGTGATAGATTTTATAGCGCTTGTCCGCGACATTTGCCGGCCACTTCCATGAGACGCCGAGTTTAAAGAGTTTGCATTTCCTTTTCCCATAACGACATAACCCGTGTCTGCCATCGTCGCCGGAATAATTCCCAAAACTCCCTTTTGAGCTGGCGTGGCCCCTTTTCGATGCACAATCGCCTCTTTTGCAACGCCATTCACGCTAATTTGCTCACGCCAGGCAAAATTGTGGTGATTTTCTATCGACGCAACTGCAGTGATTCCAGCAGCTTTTGCCACTCTTTCATGAATCACATGATGGTTGGCCGAGGCAAATGCGCCCGCAAGCTCCATAGAGTCCCAATATTCTCTTCCAAAGTCGTGATCTAATCTCAGCCAGGATAAATGTTTGACGGATGGATCTAAATAATTTTCCATCAACGACATGGCTAAATTGCTATAGTGCGTGGCGATTTTGAATCCCACTCCGCGCGAACCACTATGAGATAACAAGGCTAGATAAGTTCCTGGCGTTAGATTAAAGGGGTTATTACGATCAGTAATTTCTAACTCCCCCCACTCAACAAAATGGTTGCCAGTTCCACTTGTGCCAATCTGATGGATGGCGGTATCGCGCAATCCTAAGGTTAACTTTGAAAGGGTCCAGCGCGATTTTTCTAAAATGGGATGCTCTATTTTTCCGTCGTGTATCCCAAGTGATCCCGAACCAAAAACCGTGTTATTTTTTAAAGCGTCAAACAGGTTTTGATATTCCGCGCTCTTTCGATTGTTGAACACATCAGCGGGCACATTGTAAATCGTTAACATCATGCGGCATGCAATATCAACTCCCACAGCGTAGGGAATCACACAATTGTCTGTGGCAAGCACCCCACCAATGGGTAGACCATACCCTTTATGGGCATCTGGCATCAAAGCGCCAGCGATGCTGATAGGAAGTCTTAAAGCATTGTCCATTTGCTCGATGGCTTCGTCATCGATATACTCTTTTCCCCAGATAGGGTAAGCGATCGGCTTTTCGCGCAAAGGCTCCGTAAACCCAAGAGAATCCAGTTTTTCTTGGATGCCATTCACAAATGCGAGTGCATCTTCAATCCCTTTATTTTTGAAAAGGTTCCAAACTTCGATTCTTTCTTTAGAAGAAAGGCGTGTTTTTTTTACAAGTTCATGAAAAGCTTTTGAGTCCATATCTAAACCGCTTTTTTTCGTTTTAAAATTATACTGTGTTTAATAAGATATTTGGAATCATTTCTTTGGAAAAAAATGTGGCTCTGTACTCTTGAAGCAAAAGATTCTCTTGTGCCTTGGATTGTTGGTGTTTTCAAAGAACGGCAAGAATTGGAACAATATCTTTTTTCTATTAGTTCTCATCCCCTTCTTCCCAAATCGCCAAAGTTGCAAATTACGGAAATCAACGCTTCTGACTATCCTGTCTTGTTTTTATGTAATTTTGAAACAAACGAGTTCTCCCACATAAATATCGGAGAACTCGCTAACAAATTGTCTGAGTTTACACTTGTAGATGATGAAGATCACCAATATGGGATTTACTACACTTTTCGTGAAGACTGGCGCGCCATCATTCCTGAGGACCAAAAGTATTGGCAACTCATGGAGCACCATCACATAGATTGTCACGAAATTGAAAGATTGATTTGGCGTGGACTTCGAACTCAACTAGCGGGTGGCTACCCGGGGATTTATACCTGTGACTGGTGTGACAAAATGGTGCAAAGCTCCCTGACAGAATCGGGATATCCTCCACCACAAGGGTGGCAAATTTTTTATGCAGAAGAAAGATATATGACCGTTTGTTCTGAAAATTGCCACGACTCATTCAATCGCGATATTCTAGATCAGGCTAAACTATGATGAGGATTGACTGCATTTCAGATACGCATGGAGAGCATACCAAGTTGAAGCTTCCTGGAGGCGATGTGCTCATTCATGCCGGAGATTTTTCGGCAGATGATGCTGAAGTTGAGCAAATCTTAGATTTCCTCGATTGGTTTAGCGAACAAAAATACGCACACCATCTTTTAGTTGCTGGCAACCATGACAATTTTTTTGAGTTATTGCCCGACTTGATGGAAGAAGAATGTGAAAAAAGGAAGATTGTCCTTTTAAATGATTCGGGATGTGTGATCGAGGGCATTCCGATCTGGGGGAGCCCCATTCAGCCAGGTCCCTCCGATTGGGCTTTTTGTCGTGAGAATGGCGCCGAAATCAAGAAACATTGGGATTTGATTCCTAAGGATACCGAAATCTTAATCACGCACGGCCCCCCTTATAAAATAAGAGATGAAATCGCTCCTGACACACATATTGGATGTGAAGAACTGTCTAAAAAAATCCCTCAAACCTGCATCAAGCTTCATGTTTTTGGACACGTCCATAAGTGTGCCGGCCAAACAATTCACGAAGATCGCCTTTATTTGAATGCCTCATCGGGAATTACAAGAATCCTTCGTGACAAAGGTCAATACAAAGGGGCAAAAGACGCAAAGGAAAAATCATAAATTCCTCTCTGTGTACTCTCTGTCCTCTGTGGTTTATTAAATGCACGAAGGCTTTATTCAAATAGTCTTTGTAGAGAAAATAAAAAAACCACAGAGAGCAGAGAGTACACAGAGAAGGGAAAAAAATAATTTTCTCTCAGTGTCTTTGTACCTTTGTGTCTTTGTGTTTCAATCATTTCATGTAACACAACATTAGTTTGAGTCTTTGTTGTGGTGGTCAACAAACACAATTTCTCGTTTTGTGAGGAGGGAGAGGATTTCCCGGAATGAAAAAGGTCTGTACTCGCCTAAAAGTTTGAAGGCATTGTCGATACCAACATCCATCGATCTTCCGTGTGGGGCATATTCGAGGTTTGAATGGGAGTGGCCGTAGAGATGCAGAGCCCCATGGTGTGACATATTCCAAACTCTATGAGCATAATGAGAAAGGATAATAGGATGTTTGCTGATCGTAATTTCTTTGTAATATTGAACCGAAGCAAAGAGGCTTTGTAAATCTTTGTTGGGATCTTCGATGTGGTGATCGTGATTTCCGAAAATAAGGTGAATATTTCTGCAAATAATGCGGGATCTTAAGGCTTCAATGCTCTCAATGCCGCCAAAAGACCAATCCCCTAAACAAAAAAGGACATCCTCTAGACCTACCGTGTTGTTGATCCCCTGAACAAGAGCCGCATTCATATCCTCTACTGAAGCAAAATCTCTGAGATGATTTTTTGAAGCGTAGTCGAAACGTTCTTTTTCAGAGGGCCATCTGGAATAAGGATAAGGTGGATCTATCCACCTTGTGGAGCCTAGCACAATCGAGCTATGATTGTAATGGAGATCGGACGTAAAAAACGTTGTCTCCGGATCAAATTTAGGTCTTTTCATTGCACGCGCGGATTCGGCCTCAACTTATGTTTATGCGTTGTGCCAGAGGCACTTGTTGAAAAACACACTTCCTGATCCTCTCCTAAAGCTGTTAAGCTCATACTGAAAGGGAAGAGTATAGGTGTTTCTATCATGCGGTCCGGTTCACTAGCTACGTTGATTCTAGTTCTTTCTGTAATTCCAAATTTCCTTGGCTGTTTATTTGTATGGAAATTTTGAAAGTATTTCTTTTCGTGATAATCATAGCTATATATCACAAATTCGATGGCGAATAAGGGGCGTTCTTTTGCGATGGCAAGGGCTTCTTGCATAATCGCTTTATTTTTAAAAGATAGGTGGCCACATATATGGACTACATCGAATCCCTCCCAAGCAATAAAATCAAATACACCAACTATATTAGCAGCAGTCTCTGGTTTTTCAGGGTTGCATACTTGCAAATCTTTCAGTAATTGCGTACCAGTTGAAATAAAGGATAAACTCAATAGGTGACCTATAGAAGCACCTTGGTTTTCAGAATCAAATGCTAAAGCTGCACGTTTATCACAGCGAACATCCATAATTTCATAGTAATCTGTCATAAATAACCTAAAGTTCTTAGCTCAGAAAGACATCTTAGAGAATTTGCTCATTTAAATGGAAAAAAAAGAAAGAGCTTAAGTATTATTTTTCTATGATAGTTGGAATTGATTTAGGAACGACAAATAGTTTGGTGGCCATTTGGGAAGAAAATGGAGCCAAGTTAATCCCCAATGCCCAGGGCACTTACCTGACCCCCTCTGTTGTTAGCTTGGACAGTGCGGGCAATGTCGTTGTCGGAAAATCGGCAGTCGATCAATTGGACGCCCACCAACAACTTTCCTTAGCCAGTTTTAAACGTTATATGGGAACGAATAAAATTCTCAAATTGGGCAATCATAGTTTTCGCCCTGAAGAACTGAGCGCGCTGATCATAAAAAATCTGATTCGGGATGCCGAAACCTATTTAAATACAAAAGTCACAGAAGCCATTGTGACAGTGCCCGCCTATTTTAACGATGTACAACGCAAAGCAACACGTCTTGCAGGACACCTGGCCGGTATCAAAGTGGAACGGCTTCTCAACGAACCTACAGCTGCTGCCATCGCCTATGGGTTACAAAATCTTGAATCTGAAACGAAATTTTTGATTTTTGACTTAGGCGGCGGAACTTTTGACGTTTCTATCGTAGAGCTTTTCTCCGGAATCATTGAAGTACGCTCTAGCGCAGGAGACAACAGACTCGGAGGCGATGACTTTGTCGATAAATTGGAAGAGTTTATCCAAAAAGAGCTCTTTAAACAGTTCCAAATCGATTACAGCCAACTCAATGCGGAAACTCAAACACGCTGGAGGCATCAAATTCAGTTGCTGCTCCATACGCTGAGTGACAAAAGCTCTGCCGTATTTAGAATGACCCACAATGAAAAACCCATCGAAATGACAGTGACGCGCGAGCAATTCAATCACTGTGTTCAACCTTTGATGGAACGGATCCGCACTCCTTTGGAAAAAGCGCTCCATGATGCCCGCATTCTTCCCCATCAGCTCGATTCTGTGATTTTAGTGGGAGGGGCCACAAGAATGCCCCTCATCGGTTTAGAAGTGGCCAAACTCTTTGGCAAATTCCCTTTTTCCAACGTGCAGCCCGATACGGTGGTCGCTCTTGGAGCTGCTGCCCAAGCCGCGATGAAACAAAGACATCAAGATCTTAAAGATGTCGTCATTACAGACGTGTGCCCTTTTACACTCGGAACCGATGTGCTCGATCAACAAAGTCCCGATGGCATTCGATTTTTCCCCATCATCGAAAGAAATTCGACGATCCCAACCAGCCGTGTAGAGAGACTCGTCACCACCGCAGACTACCAAAAACAGATGTTTGTGGGGATTTATCAGGGCGAAAGCTACAGAGTCAATGAGAATGTGAAAATCGGCGAAGTGGTCATCTCAGTTCCAGCCGCTTTAGCAGGAGAAGAGGCCATCGATGTCCGCTACACCTATGATATCAATGGCTTGCTGGAAGTGGATGTCACATCGGTCAGCACAGGACAGCAGAAAAAACTGCTCATCGATAATCACAGCCACCAACTCTCTGAGAGCGAGATTCTTTCCAGTTTAGAAAAACTGAGGCATTTAAAAATCCATCCCCGCGATCAGATCGAAAATCGACAACCCATCGTCGAGCTAGAACGGCTGTTTGAATTTGTGAATGGAGAAACGCGGGAAGAAGTCGCCCGGGTGATTCAAAAGTTCAATAAGACACTGGATACGCAAGATCTTCCGCTGATTGAAGAGGCCCGAGAAGACGTTACCGAGTTTGTTTCATCTTTTAAAAGCCCATTTTTTAGCGAATGAACATTTGGGACATCCTCAAAATTTCCCCAACTTCTGATCAAAAGGCGATTCGGCGCGCCTACGCGGAGCAACTGCGCCATAATAATCCCGAAGAGAATCCGGAAGGTTTTCAAAGCTTAAGAGTTGCTTACGAACGTGCGCTGAATGAAGCCCCCGTTCCCTCACATACAATCACATCCCAAGAGACTCCTGCTCCTCAGGTAGAAAAGCTTCATTTTAAAACTCCTGTCTTAGAGCCCAAACAAGTCCCAGAAGTCAACGCAAAGCAAATCAAAGCTCTTGTGATGGTTGACAACCTTTTAGAAGACAGCGATTCGCACCTTTTAAAACAGTGGCGTTTAGAAGGTGTTTTTAAAGATCTTGAGTTTTCTTTGCTGTTTCAAGAAGCGCTATTGGATGGTTTTATTACCGAAACCTATTTTCCAAAAAAGCTCTTCCTTAGGGCCTACAAAATTTTTGATTGGAAACAGCTTCGATTAAAAATCAAAGATAACCCCCTCTCAGAACCTCTTGATGTCATTATCGAAAATGAAGATCTGCATGACCTTTTGCATAGCTTTGAAAATCACCAAAAGAGTCCCCTTTTCCAAGCAGCGCTGCTGGATGATCTGGAATTGGCAAAAGAAGCTCTGACAACAGATCCCGATTCTATCAAAAGGCATAACGAGAAGCAGGACACTCCCCTCCATGTGGCCTGCCAGGAGGGAGCGATAGAGGTAGCCACCTATTTAGTTGAGCAAGGCGCACCTTTAGAAGCCACAAATGATTTAGGTAAAACACCTTTGCTGGTTGCTATTGAGCATGAAGAGTTGGAATGCATCCAAATGCTGACAGCAGCGGGCGCCAATGTTAACCACCGCGATAAATCCCGCTACACTCCCCTTTATTTAGCAGTCGCTACCTGCTGCATCGCCATCATCCTTATTTTTGCGCTCCACCGTCGTATTGAATTTGACTCAGACGCCCTTTGCTTCGCTGTGCGGTCCAACGAACTGGAAATTGTAAAAATACTTGTCGAAGCCGGAGCAGATCCTTCAGCCCGCTCAAGTCGTAATGGCAATGATACTCCTTTGCAATGCGCCGCCCGTTACGATCATCTTGAAATTCTCTCCTATTTGCTCGAAAAAGGGGCAGATCCCAACCCCATCAGTGACCATCCGGAGTCTTCCCCCCTTTCCATCACAGCCAAAAGAGGTTTTGAAAAAGCGTTCAAGCTATTGTTAGAAGCCGGTGGCGATCCCCATTGCAAATATGGGGAACCCTTTTTGTTGGCTATGCAGCAGGGACATCATAATATTTTAAAATTTTTCGATTTAGAAGGCGTTATCAGCCCTTATGTTGTTATTCGACTTTCACAAGCAGGTTTCTACGGATTTCCTTCCGTAACCGATGATCTGTGTTTTCGATACGAAAGCTTTTATGATGTGGATGAAAATAACCAGTATGTTTACACAAACAACAAATATGCTTTAAATATCCGGCCCATTAATGACACGACCAACCCCTTATTCCAAGCTGTTTTACGGAATGACCGGACTGCTTTGCAACAACTTTTAGAGGCAGGTCACAATCCAAACCAGACACTGGATAATGGGCTTGGACTTCTACATGTGGCGATTCAACACCATTTCAATGATCTATTTGATCTTCTTTTAGAACAGGGTGCCGATATCAATCTTGCCCCTGGCCCTTGGCCAAAATTGGCATATTCTCCTCTTTTTGCCGCCGTTAAGTTCAAAAATAGTTATGCTTATGAAATTCTGACAGAGCGGGGCGCTCTTGATGTCCCGACAGGTTCGTTTCACACAGCCCTTTATCCTGCGGTCTATAATGGAGACTTAAGCCTTGTCAAGGATCTCATTGCACGTGGCTCTAATATAAACCAATACTTTTGGACTGGATACCGCAATCTGGTCTATGCCGCCGTCCGCTACCAACAGATTGATATATTAAAATACCTTCTTTCCCTTGGCTTGCATCCCGATATGTATCCACAGCAAACACCTCCTGAAAACAATTCCACGGGTGCTCTGCTCACACCACTCACAGTTGCCGTTAAAAACCACGATTTAGAAGCTGTCCAGCTACTTCTGGCAGCAGGCGCCAATCCCAATAGACCCTCTGAGGGCGTCCCTCCCTTGCATTTTGCTATCTCTCAAGCCCGGTTTAATGGAAGTAAGACGCGCGATTTTGAAGCGGTCCTTGCCTCTTATCATGCGATCATCGACGCTTTGCTTGCCGCCGGAGCCGATATCAATGCGACCTCTGATTCAGGAGAGACCTTTCTGATTAAGGCGATCCAAAACGAGGAAAAGGAAACGGCTCTGCATCTCATTAAGGCGGGAGCTGATGTCAACGTTCGAGATAAGAAGGGACTCTATCCTGTGGATCATGCCCTTGCAAACAACCAGCATAAAGTCCTGCTCACTTTGATCTATGCGGGTGCAAACTGCGCTGCAAACGAAGCCTCTAAAGAAGCTATCATGACACTCTACAATTCACTCACGGGTCGTTAATAACAGAATCAATTTCTCTTTGGGCTGCAGGGAGAAGGGAATGGTATTTTTCTAGATCGAAGTGTTTGTTGCGCAGCCAGACGTTGCCGATCGATTCCCCGCAAAGACTGATTAAAACCACATCTTCCTGAGGATCTTGGCAAATGGCAAATAACGTGTTGAGTGTTTCAGCGTCATCAAAATCTTCTAAAGCGTGAGCAGCATCTATCCGTTCTGCTTCATAAGCTTTTTTATCTTTTACAATTTCAATCAACAAATCCCGTTGTGATTTCATATATTCTCTTAAAGGAAGAATGTCGTATTATTTGACTCGATTAAATTGAACACAACGCTTTTTCGATGAACCTTGATGAACTTAAAACTAGTGGATGCATCATTTTTGAATGCATCGGAGGAAGCAAAGCCTATGGCCTTGCAACCGAGGGATCTGATACCGATATTCGGGGC
Organism: uncultured bacterium; assembly: GCA_964588495.1. GTDB lineage: Bacteria > Chlamydiota > Chlamydiia > Chlamydiales > JAAKFR01 > CAVPKN01. The sequence goes on from CAZPPS010000011.1 coordinate 40,590, forward strand.
GTTTTTGTTCTTCCCCAGGATCAATTCTATTCTTTCGATTATCAGGATCAGATTGGTGATGAGCGGGGCAACACTGTCTATTATGAACTGAAAAAATTTCTGGGGTTACTCGCCAAAAACAATCCCACTATGCTCGAATTGCTCAATATTCCTGAGGATTGTGTCCTCTATAAACACCCTCTCTACGACAAAGTCAAAGCCAAAGACTTTGTGTCACTTCTGTGTAAAGATAGCTTTGCAGGTTATGGAATGAGCCAGCTTAAGAAGGCTTACGGACTGAACAAGAAAATTCTAAATCCCGTCGACAAGCAAAGGAAATCGGTCCTCGACTTTTGTTATGTTTTGAACGAGCAGGGATCGATGCCCCTTCTTGAGTTTTTGAAAATCCGAGGGCTCTCAGTGGACAAATGCGGCTTGGTTGCGATTGCTAATATGCGGGAAGTCTACAGTGTTTTTTATAGCGAAACCGCTCAATATAAGGGAGTCAGCAATGACCCCACTTCGATGGAAGTGACCCTCAGCTCCATCCCTAAAGGGGAAAAACCGATCGCCACACTCTCCTTTAATAAAGATGGCTACAGCCGTTATTGCAAAGATTACGCCGAATACTGGCATTGGGTCGAAAACCGCAACGTTGAAAGATATCAAAACACGATCGAGCACGGCAAAAATTATGACACCAAGAACATGATGCACGTTTTCCGCCTCATCTCGATGGCAGAAGAGATCGGCCGTTCTGGGCAAATTGTTGTGCGTCAACCGATTAGCGAGTTCCTTCTCAAAATCAAAGGAGGAGAATTTAACTACGATGAGCTCTCTGCCCTAGCTCAACAAAAGCTCAAGGACATCGAAGCGATCTATAGCGCCTCCTCTTTGCCGCCAGCCCCTGACATCAATTTCATCAACCAGTTGCTGATCAATCTGCGAAAGGAGTTCTATGGACTACACCGATGTGATTAAAAGCAAATTGGATGAACTGGAAAAAGCGCATGACATCCACATTTTGTTTGCCTGCGAATCAGGAAGCCGAGCATGGGGTTTCCCCTCACCTGACATGGCAGGAAAATAAAAATAATAGGATAAAAGGATGAACAGGATAATTTAAAAAAATATTTTTTTTGCTTTTTTTATCCTGCCCATCCTTTTATCCTATTATTTTTATTATCTTGTAAATCTTGCCGCTCCGCGATCTTGTCCATCCTGTTTTAGCAGTTCAGACATAGCCTCCTTCATTTAGCCAATATCTTTAAGCAGGAATTACCAAATGCGAAAGCCTTGCCCCCTCTCTCCCCAGCTCTACCGAGCAGGACGACACCCAACTCAACTCATTTTTTAGGTCTTGGCTTTTTTAAAAGTATAAATGGGAGCCCTTCAACTCAAATCTTAATTGTAAAGATTTGATCTTCCAAAGGACTTTTAGAAAGTGCCGCCCAACGGTCAATAAGATAGCATTGTAATTTCCGCATGTATTCTCTGTTATTTCTCTGGGGTGCGACACTCCTGATTTCGCTTTTTAGCTGATCATAATTTGGAAAATAATTTTTCGCGCAATCAAAAGATTTTGTCTCAGTATCCACAACGTATTTTATACCCGTTCCATCTTCTTGAATGATATTTCCAAAGCCTGAAAAATCGGTATACCCAATTTTAGAAATAGAATCGGAGACACATTTTGGCGCAATACCACATCCTTCAATAAATGTGGAAATAACCATAACCCCTTCATCATTAATTTGATGCACTCGTGGGTAACACTGATTATAGGGATCTATTTTTATACACACATCAATGGAATCTTGGGTGTCAGGTATCACAAGATAGTGCAGGGCAGCTTTGTATTCTGACGAGTTTTCAAACTGTTCATTTACGTAATTTGAACCCCATACTCGGCTCAGGTTTCCATCCGTTTTACGAAATTTATGTCCTTGCTCTGTCATTTTAAAATAGGTGCTCATCGTGATGCACTGCCCCGTTTCTTTCAGGTGAGCAAAGGTGTCTGTCAGAACTTCGTGCATCAACTTTTTAGTCATGAGCGGATTAAGTGGCCCATCGACATCCCAGCCTCTAGGAGGGTTCATTCTTAGAAAGCTCTCTATCTTTCGAGCTAAAACCCTATAATTTTCAGCCTCTGAAGAATCTAGCTCTTCAGCATCAAAAAGAGACTGGGTGACAGCCCCAACGACCTCTTCTACCTCGTCAGTAAAATAATTCACGCTACTATGAGCATGGTAGTTAGTAAATATAGAATTCATAATCAAAACTTAGCTTATGTTGGGTAAATTATATCATAATTTATTTAAGTTTTGATTAAGAAATGACTTTTTTTTAAACACAAGCCTCAATTTTGAGAAAATTGCAATCCAAATTTTACAGAAGGGTCTACGAAACTTACGATGGCTTTAGATGGAATAGCGAGTCGGTTATAGACATCATTAAAGCACAATGTCACAAAGAAAAAATCTTCAGTAACACGAAGATCCCAAAACTGATGTTGAAGAACAATGGTCATTTCCTCGGGGTATTCTTCCATCAAATGGTCAGGGATGTCAACTTCCGGGTAGTTTGTGAGGAAAGTGATGTAAAAGTGATGATCGCCTGGTAATCCGCTATTTGAAACCTGGGCAAGGGCATTGCGTACGACAAGGCGTAAGCTTTCTCCAACAAGATACTCGTAATCTAATTTTATTATTTCGCTCACTTGAATTAATTCCTCAATTGAATTCTAAAGAAACAATTTGTAAGCACTATAAAAAATTAGGTATTTTTTGTATATCATTTGACTCTGTAGGAAATTTCTGGAGTCAATCGGATCTCTAAATGAGTGAGCTTTGAAAAGCCTTTTTGTAGCGAATAGAAGGGAACAAAGGTATTACTAACATTCTTGCTGACGTCCAGAATTTTAAGATTTGCGAAAGAAGTATTATTAATGGAATCAGCGATCCACAGCACATCAAATTGATTTAAGGTCTTGCGATTCAAACTTAATACCTTCAAATGATTGTTCTCAAGAAGTCTCAGATTTGCATACTTCAATTTGTAACACTCTTTAAGATGAAGCTCTGTAAGACTGGGCAAATCACTCATTTCCAAAAAACACGACCCCGTTATCGCGCTGTAGGAAAGATCCACAACCCTCAAATTTGAACACATTGCAATATTTTTTAAATTGTAATCATTACACATCCATTTCAGAAACTGCAAATTTGGGTGCGGTGACAATTGGCTTTCACTGCTCACACAGAGCGAAGGAAGAGTCAACTCTTTTAAACAGGTGAGTTGTGTCAGATTGATCTCTAATTGAGACTTTGTGCAACAGGAAGATTGAAAGTTGAAAATTTCCAAAAGGTTCAAAGCAGGCAGATTCGAAAGATCTTGGACTGGGGCACTTGTGTATATTTCAAGATTTTGAAGATTCGTTAGGTGAGACAAATGCCTCCATCCTGAACCTGTAATTGACGCATAGAGTTTTAATGTTTGCAACTTTGTGTAAGGTGTCAAAAGAACCAGCTGATGATCACTCAGACTGTCATCCACTTCTAATGAAAGCGATAACAAGTTTGATAAGGTGGTACACTGACTGAGTGCAAAAGTCGATTTACTGCTGTGTTTATTATAGGTTGCAAGAGATCCCATATAGAGTTCTTCCAAAGAAGTTATCTGCGCAATTTTTTCAAAACATTCATCTGGAAGATCTTCCTCACTTCTAATTGTGAGGTTGCATAAATTGGGGTAATAGGGCGCATAGTCTAGCAGCCCTAATTTATTTTCAATCTGAAGACATTTTAGAGCCGTTCCATAAGTTTGAACGCTTGTTTTAAAAAATGGGTCCCCCAACATAGGGAGCCAGTCAATGTTTTTTGCGTTGAGTTTTACAATAAAGGCTTCTTTGGCCAACTCTTTCCATGCTTTTGAAACCGTGCTGCAGATTTTAAATGTTTGAGGCTCAAGCATAGGAAAAACAAGAATCATGATATCCAGCTTTAAAAAGGACTCATCACCCTTTTGCTTTTTGCGCAGTCTTGTGTTCTCATTGTCTTGCCATTTGTCTTCAGTTTCAACATCCATTCCATTGTCGGAACGGGTTAAAAAGTTAAGCGGAAACATGTTTAAGCCATTTTTTTAAAACATTGTAAAACAAGATCTTATTATTCGTCAAATTTTTATTTAATTTTATGAATCTAATAATTTAAACGTGAGTATTTTATTCATTTGTCAAGTTTCTAAACAATTTCCAAAATAAGCAAATTTTGTCTTGATTGATTTGTTCAAAAATCAATGACGGCATATCATTGTTTTCATGTTACTGTTAGCCTCAGCTCTGATCATCCTGCTTTTGATTTTTAGAAAAAAAATTTATGCCGATTTGGCTCTTTTTAGTCATAAAGAGGCTGTCGCACTGAAGGAAAAGTTAATCATTTCCTATTATTATCCTCATACGCGACAAGAACGGGTAAACTTGATGCAAGATTGTGTTGATCAGTTCGTTGCATTACAGAACAGAGTTACAAAATCTCTTTTTGCGAAATATTTTATCAGCCATAACGATTCCATTTCCTTCCATCAAAATCAGCTTTTAGAAATGAAGCAAACCTTGGAGGGCGAAGAAAATAACCTGATTTCCTTCTCAACACTTGCACAACACGGAATCATAGCGACATCTGAATTTAGTGCTGAAGCACTGATGACTCTTGCAGGTCTAATTGATGACGCCTTTCCAGAAGAGTTTGGAAATGCTTTATTTAGCTTGAGTAGAGAAAATAGTCATCTCGCTTTAGACATCGCACCCTATGGAGAGACAGATCCTTTCCATAAAAGTGATTTGCAAGCTTTTTCCGACCACATTTCCCAAGAAGCATTTGATGGAGAGATGGTTAAAGTTCAAATTGATCAATATTCGGAAAATCTTCATGACTTATAAAATCGGAACGATTTTCGAAATAGAAACTCCTAAAGGATTTGCTTATGCACAATATACCCATAGAGATGAAGAACGGGGCTATTTGATTAGAGTCATGAGAGGACTTTATGAAACAAAGCAATCAGATCTGGTCATGTTGGCCAATAAACCCACACTTTTTTCCACCTTGATTGGGAGCTTACAGACCGCTGTGCGAGCAAAGTCTTTTATCCGTATGGGTCATCAACCTGTTCCCCACTTTGCTGAGAAACTCCCCATTTTCAAAATAGGTTACGGGCATCCGCAAACGGGAAAAATTGACACCTGGACTTTTGTAGAAGGCGAAAAATCGTGGAGAAAGAAGGCTGAGGAATTAACGGATGAGGAAAAAGACTATCCCTTATGCTGTTATAAGTCATTTGATTGGCTGCAAGAAGACATTGTAAAACAGTGGACACCTGCCAGAGATTTTGAATAACTGTGCCGCCAATTGCTAGATGAAGATTTTTTTTAAAGATTGGTTGATATCGTGAAATTTATCTCTTGGAATGTAAATGGAATACGTTCAATCCTCAAAAAAGGTTTTTTGGATTTTTTAGAAGTGCAAAATCCTGATGTCCTTTGTTTACAGGAAACTAAAGCAACTATCGCAGATATCAACCTCGATCTTCCCCACTATCATCAATATTGGAATTCGGCCCAGAAAAAAGGGTACAGCGGCACCTGTGTGTTCACTAAAGAAAAACCCCTGAATGTTGTGAATGGAATTTTAATCGATATTCACGATCAGGAAGGCAGAACGATCACGCTCGAATATCCTGACTTTTTTCTTGTGAATGTTTATGTTCCCAATTCTAAAAGAGATCTTTCAAGGCTGGAATACCGGAGCACACAATGGGATGTCGATTTTCTTAAGTACTTAAAATCCCTGGAGACAAAAAAACCTGTCATTTTCTGTGGCGATTTGAACGTGGCTCATACAGAAATCGATTTAAGTTTTCCGGCAGCCAATACACATAACCACGGCTTTACCCCAGAAGAACGGGAAGGTTTTGAGCGCATTATCGCCTCAGGTTTCATCGACACCTTTCGCGAATTTGAAAAAAAACCTGGCCATTACACCTGGTGGAGTCAATTTAGAAACTGTAGAGAAAGGAACATCGGCTGGCGCATCGATTATTTTTTAATTTCCAAATCCCTGCTTCCAAAATTGAAAAACTCCTACATCCTAAAAGATGTTCAGGGCTCCGATCACTGCCCGATTGTTCTCGAATTAAGCACGACCAATTGAAAGGTTGATGGTGATAGGGTCGTTGACCTCTTGATAATGTTCATTGACAATACTTGCATTCACAAAGCAGGTCTCCTCTAACTGGACCCAATGGCCTCCTTTTTCATGAATGTGCCCAAAACAACAGAGTTTGGGTTTGATCCTAAATGCTGCCTGTCTCAATATCTCACTCCCCACGCTGCCGCTTCGGCACACATCGAGAATCCCAAAAGGAGGTGCGTGTGAGAGCAGAATATCAATATCGGTTGGAATTTGATCAAAATGGGCGCAAAGATCGATTTCGTCTTTCACAGAAAAAGCCATCGCCCAGTTTTGCCCCCGCATTCTCCGCGTCCATGGAGTCCCCCAGATCTTTAATCCTTTGAATTCACACCCGGAATCTTGCAAATAATGAACCCCACTTCCCTCAATTTTTACCTCTGATTTCTCAATTAACTCATCATGGTTGCCAGCAATCACCACTTTGCATTGAAAAGGGAGAGTTTCCAACCAGGAATTAAACGCATGATACTCCTTGGCAGTTCCACGAGCTGTCAAATCACCGCCAAGAATCAACAAATCCCCCCCTTCCAATTCAGGTTTGTAGCCGTGCAAATCGCTCACACATGTAACGGATATCATTTTTTCCTCACTAATAGTTAAAAATGTATAGCGATAAAGAGATTAGAGCACTAACATTTTTCTATGACTAATGATCTAACATTTCAAAGTATCCATTGCAGACTTGAAAGTGCCCCCAAGGCACTGGCTTTTCATCCCACAAAACCTCTCCTTTTTGTGAGTGATCAGGCCAAAAATATCGACATTTTTGACCTTGAAAGTGGCCAGCAGATTCGAAGGATTTCTCATTCATCAACAGTTTTTGCCATCGGTTTTTATGAAAATGAACTCTATGGATTTGATGAGGATAAAAATATTGCCCGATGGGATTTAAATACTTTTGAGTTCAAGGGGATGAAGTATGTCGATCGCCTATATCATGGACTAACAAAGACCCCGGAAGGTGAATGGGTTCCTGATGGCATGGGCACCATTACGCAAGCTCACTTTGTTCCTAAAAAACCCCTTCTGATCGTTGGCGTTGATATTCGAGCTTTTTGGTGTGATTATACCATGCTTGTCCAAATAAATATTCAAGAGGCGGCAATCGTTAAGGAATACGATTTCGATCGTAGAGATGTTGTGTTAATGGACACTGTCGCCCTTTCGCGAGATGGAACAAAGGTTTGTGCAGGCGGGCTCGATTTCACGGTTCTAACGGACGGAGACTACTCCTCCTCCTACGAAATGATTGTGCAATGGAAACTTGATACCGGTGAGAAAATTTGTAGTTTCGAATGCGATGAGGTTTCTAGCCATCATAGTCATCTTGCTTTTATGCAGACTTATTCCCCGGCAGGTGATCGACTCTTGGTCTTGCTAAAGAAAACATACTTTACAAGTTTTTCTTTATGGAAAACTGACGGGGAAAATCTCATTTTAGAAGAGAAAAATGAATCTAAAGATTTTTTTTTCTGGGAACCTGACCAAATAAATCTCATTGAGGAATTAGCAATGGAAGAAGACCTGGATGTCAGTGCTCTTGAATGGTCGCCCTGCTCAGATTGGATCGCTTTTGGAAAACCCTGTGGCGGCATTGCTCTTTGGGATATTAACCAACGAACAACTATTTTTGAAGAAAAAGCCTTTGAAAGCCCTGTTCAGTGTGTGAAATTTTCCATAGATGGGAGTTACTTGGCCGCTTTTTCCAAAGATTTGGAAGTAAAAATCTATAAGCTCCCGAAATTTGATGCTTCGATGATAAATGACCATTGTCTAAGGGTTGCAAAGGAGCTTGATTGTACTTACTTTATGGTCCAAAAAGGACCGAAATCCCCATCTTTTGTCATCCTTGTCGTTGATGGGAACAATCAACGGGCAACTTTTGATTTTGAGACGGGCAACACAATCATCTCTTCCCCTAATTTCCAAAAGAGCGCAGAAGCTCTGCGTCTGATCAATCAACACCGCGCAGAGTTTATGGATTACTGGAAATTGCAACCCTTTTTGCCGCAAACCATTTTAAAACCTCTTCGGCCTCATGATTATGGTAAGCGCGGCTGGCCTTCCATTGCCACCTTGGAAGATTTTATCGAAGACTATGGAAGCCCTCCCTATTCAAAGGGGATTTTTGTCTGCTTTAAACTTTTCCCTCATACCACACTTGTCAGTTGGATCTATCAAGATATGGATGTTGCTGAAGATTGGTGTTGTGAAACCTTTGGACCCCCTCTTATTATTGACCATATACAAGAAGATTTGCTGCGTGAAACTGCTGAAATCTTTGGATCCCCTATCAATATTGAGCATATCAAATACGAAACATCGATCACTTGCCGAGAAAAAAGATCCACAAATGCTTCTGGAAAATGGGCAACCCTTTGGCTTGGCAAAACCGATTATGATTTTGGTTATCAACAATTCTTTTTTAAGGATCCAGCCGATAAGGAAGCTTTTGAAAACTTCTTAAAAACCGAACTGGAAATTACATAAAAATGAGTTATTTAGATTGTCCCAAGTGCACGTTATTCTTGCGGCAAATAGAAAGGGAGTTTACCATTCTTGTCTTCTATGGAACAAAGTGAACAAAAAACTTATTTTTGGTCTGCGGGTCAGGTGTGGTTAGCTTCTTTTTTAGGAGGACCTCTTGCAGGCTGCTATTTATTAGGAAGAAATAGCCAAGAATCGGGACTTTCCAAGACTGCCAAGTCCTATTATATAGGGGGAATTCTTGGAACGCTTGTGCTTTTGATCATTCTCTATTTCATTCCCAACCATTTTCTAACAAAGTATAAAACGTTCATTCCAACAACTTATTTAGGCCTTTTACTCACATTTGGTCAACAACAAAAGAAGATGCTGAAAGAAAAATTTAGCACAGGATATACACGGCATTCCTATTTTCGATGTTTCTTGGTCGCCCTTTCATTACTTGTGATCCAAACCTTCCTTTTTTTGCTATTTCTAGGTACCTCCCTCTATTTTATTCAATTTTCTTAAGGAATCTATGCATCCTGATAAAAAACTCATGCTGACGGCTCTAATTCTTCTAGTTACTTTGTTTTCTTTCCAAGGAAAAATTTTTGAAGAAATTAAGTATTTTAAGGAAGTTGAGGGCTGCCAAATGGAAGCATTTAAAATAAGCGAAAGATTACAAGATTCTTATTATTTTCCCTTAACACAGCAAGATAGGATGCATTACATTCAAAGTTGTGCAGATGGCCTGACCACCATTCAAAATAAATTCTCAAAATCCCTTTTTCTCAAAAGAGCTGTGAATTTTCAAAATCTCATTGCTCAATGTCAAGACGAGCTTATAGAAAGGCAGCATTTGGTTGATGAGGGTGAATCTGAAGAAATGGTTTCTTTCTACACACCGCAAAAACATGAAATCGTCGCTGATTCGACGTTTGAAAGAAAAAACCTTCTTCATCTTGCTCGTATTATAGATTATACTTTCCCCGAAGAGACACATGCGATTTTTACACTTGAACGGGCCAGCAATCTCATTATTTTAAATATTTTTCTTGGGCCCAATGAGTTTGGTTTTAAAAACCTTAATCTGAAAAAACTTTCCACCAGAATTTCAAACGAGGTCTTTGGTGGTGAATCTGTTTTTGTGCAAATGGACTAAAAAATGGCAAAGATATTCTTAGTAGCTGAAAAAATTAACGATCCCATGGCCTTTATAAGCCTATTAAGAAAGCTGACGGCAAAGCCCCTTTCAGAAATTCGAGAGTCTATGGGCGCAGCAAGACCCTTCTTTGAAGGGTGCTCTTATGATAATGCCGATGATATTCAAGAGATTCTCCTTTTTGCAAAAAATAAGAACGATTCCATCCGCATTTTTAAGCAAGTGTCGGGCACTCTTTATGAAATTACCGCAGAACAATTTCAAAATGAAGCCAAGCGCAATCAAGAAATTGAGGATGAGGAAGATTGGGATGACATGTTTTCGCCCGATTTGGATGCATCTGAAAGAGAATTTTTGCTAGCGATCATCGAAAATGAACTAGAAACTTGGGAAGAGATCGACTTTGAAGACACAGACAGCGTGCTCAATTATCAACACTACGCGATCCGTGTTCCAGAAATCGCGGAGATTCTTGAAATGTTAGAAACAGAAGATGCTGAGGTGATTTTGTCTCAAATACAAGCAGCATTTATCATCGAATCCTTAAATCATGCGCTCGAAAACGGCAAACAAGCAGGTTTTAATCTCACCGATTTACAACCGATCAACGATCTGCTGAACCGACTCCGACAAGAAGCTGTTGAGCAGTTTGCGGATTAGTCCTTTTGTTTTTTTTGTGAGCGCGCTTTTTTACGGCATGCGGGACAATTTTTTGCTTCTGATTGGACCCAAAAATGAAGAGTCTCATACCAAAATTCTTGCTCTTTAGCCGAGAAAAGAAACAACTGGTTACATGTACTGCATAGTTTCGAATGATCAAAATAAGCAAGAAACGGAGCATGGTCACAAAAAGTTTGCTTGTCGGGATGTGCTAGGATTGCCTTTCCGCTGTTCAAACAAGTATCGCAGGCCCATTGAAATTTCTTGATGTTTTGAAGGATCGTTTTTGCATTGGGGGCCCACCAAATCGCACCTGAGTTTTCTAAAGATCCTATTTGCTTATCCAAGGTTTTGAGAGAAGTAGGAGACACCTTGCCGGAACAACAAGGACACTGCAAGTCCTTTTCTCCTAGTTCTTTCATAGCGTCTTTTATAGACATAACGTAATCCTTTTAGAGAAGAAGCTGTTGTGCAATATGGGGTCGCTTCACGAAACGAAATTTAAAGGACGTTAAGCCGGAGAAATGGGTCGAAGTGGTTTGAATTTCCCTTTATTGGACGATCCTTTTCTCCATATATAGTCACCTCTCATTAATGAGTTTTGGGTTGTTACTGATTCTAAGCCTAACTGAAGTTTTTTTGAAAGAAATACTATTTTACATATTTTTAGGGATTCAGCAATAAGATTAGAGTATGCAATTAGTCACTGGACTCCATCATATCACCGCTTTGTCTGCCGATGCGCAGAGGACTGTAGATTTTTATGCGGGAATTTTGGGGTTACGGCTGGTTAAAAAGACCATCAACTTTGATGCTCCTGAGGTTTATCACCTTTATTTTGGCAATGAAAAGGGCTCTCCTGGAACGATTTTAACCTTCTTCCCCTACCCTGGAATTGCCCAAGGGAGAAAAGGGAAAGATCAACTGACGGTTACATCTTTTTCTGTGTCAGAAAAGGCTTTGGATTACTGGATCAAGCGATTTGAAAAGTTTAATGTCCGTTATACCGGTCCGCAAAAGCGCTTTGACGAAGTGTTTCTTTATTTTGAAGATCATGAGGGGCTCGGCTTAGAGCTCGTGGCGAATGACAAAGACGGAAGACCCCCTTATAGCTCAGGAAATATTCCCTTGGAGTTTGCCATCAAAGGATTTTATGGGATGACTCTTTCTGAGGAATGTTACGAAAAAACTGCGGGACTTCTTACAACTCAAATGGACCATGTTTTCGTTAGAGAAAGTGGAAACCGTTTCCGCTACTCGGCCAGTGGAAAACCGGGCGATTTTGTCGATATTCTTTGTGTGCCCGATGCTTTAAAAGGACGAGGGGGCTTTGGAACTGTCCATCATGTGGCCTTTGCGACAGAAAGTTTAGAAACTCAAGCCCTGGCCCGTGAAAAACTTGTGAAATTTGGACTTAATGTGACCCCTGTTCTCAACCGGGAATACTTCCACTCCATTTATTTCCGAGAGCCCGGAGGTGTGCTCTTTGAGATCGCCACACTTCCCCCAGGTTTTACCTTCGATGAACCGCTCGAACATCTCGGCGAAACCTTAAAGTTGCCCACTTGGGAAGAGCCCAACAGGTCTTTTATTGAAAGAAACCTTTCCCCCATCGAGTTTAACGCCAAAAAATTTGCTGATTAGTTGCTTTTTAACGAGTTCGGAGATAAGATCCACTTTTATGGAAACATTTACATTATCTTTAGGGGTGAAAGCCCCCGATTTTAGCCTCCCCGCCACAGATGGCAAGGTCTATTCTTTGGAGAGTTTCAAAGAAGCCAAAGCATTGGTGATCTTTTTTACCTGCAACCATTGCCCTTATGTGATAGGTTCAGACGAGGTGACCCGAAAGACAGCTGAAAAATTTAAAAGCCAGGGCGCTACATTTGTTGGGATCAATTCTAACAGCAAAATTACATACCCTGAGGATGATTTTGAGCATATGGTCACGCGGATGGAAGAACACCATTTTCCTTGGGTCTATCTCTACGACGAATCTCAACAAGTGGCCAAAGCCTATGGAGCGCTGCGCACTCCCCACTTTTACGTATTTGATACAAACCGAAAACTCATTTACTGTGGCAGAGGAATTGATTCGCCCCGAAATAGCGCGAATATGACCTTGAATGACCTCGAAAATGCTCTACAGGAATATTTTGCTGGCAAACCTATCTCCACTCCCCTGACAAATCCCATCGGCTGCAATGTTAAATGGGAAGGTAAGCCAGCCCACTGGATGCCCCCGGAAGCTTGTGATTTAGTTAAAAGAAAATAACGTCGTGATTCGAGTAATCTTTAAATTGCTCATCTTTGGGATAAATTTTTGTTTCGTAATAAGCGATGGTTTTATATCTGACAAGTAATTGGAAAAATTCTTCAAAGATGTCGTGAATGTCAAAATCAGGGCTGAAAATTTGTGTGATTAAATTCTTCGCATTTTGATTGAAATGTTCAACCAGAGATTGGGTGAAAGGACCAAACAAGCTTCGGCTTCCAATCAGCTCCCCATTGTTTGAGACGTTACAAGTTTCTGACAACCGATTGATCATGTGATTTTGCAGGTTTTCTAAGCTATACTCAACCATCTGTGGACACAAATCTGTTTTAAAAAGCTCTTTTGCTTCATCGAGCGTCTGATCATAATCGACTCTAAAAATAGGAAGGGATTTTTTATGGTTATCCGACAGGAATTTACAAATATCATTTTGTAACTTTCCCGAATCAGGATTTAAGACAAGAACTTGATTTTCTGGAGTAATTTGATGGTGTTTATAAAACGAAAGATTGTCGTTATAAACAAGATCATACAGTTTTCTTGCTTTTTGTATATGTGTGATACAATTAGGCAGCACAGTCTTATTAAATGAGGCACAAATAGAATTGCCGGTATCCCGCGCCACTTCAAAATGGTAGGGAAACACTGTGGTGCAAGTGAAAATTGCCAGCGCCACGATGTCCTCGGGTTTTTTGTTGGCTTTGTAATCGAGAAAAGCTTCCAAATCGATGAGAGCAAGTTTCCGAATTTTTTGATCACACTCTGTTGTGTAGAGCATCAAATTATCAAATCTGGGGACAGAATCTTTACATGTTCCAATGTGATTGATCCAATGCCGAGACCTACCCGCAATATCCCCTAAATATCCATGGCGCAAAAAAAGGGTAAAATCTTTGACAATTGGGGTATACGCTTCTTGATTTTCATAATACTCTGCCATGGCTTTGAAGTAATCATCGTGAGGATTAGGCAATCTGTCTTCTACGATATAACAGCCATAAGAGCTAGTAAACCAGGCAGCTCGTGGCACAGTCAGGCTATTGAGCTGATGTTGATCACAAATGGATTGCGCTTTTCCCATATTTTCGAAACGGCGCAATCCATTAACAGCATCTTCTCTTTTCTCAAAAAACCGGATCACAACGGGAATGTCTGAAGGCAAGTAGATATTTTTGAAATTTTTTCCACATGAAGGATGGGGCGCGTAAGATAACTTCTCAGGATTTTTTAGATATTCCCACGCAAGGACAACAAGTGGAACACATCCCTTGCTCTCTTTGATCTGCTTAAATTCTTTTCTTGCTAAGCGGCCACGGCATAGATTTTGTGCGTTTGTGATCTTTGCGAGTAGCTGGGAATCAAGCGGCTTTATGGACATAAAATTTTATTTTCTTTTGTTTAAATTTAATTGCAAAAATGGATTATGCCCGAAGAAATCTTAAATTCCCCTAAAATATAGCCCAAACTCAGTTTATAAAAGGCAGATTTCAAAAACGACCTTAAATTTTAAAGAAAATTTAAGAGCTTGCAAAAGAAAACATTTTTTTTCAATTCAATTTTACAAGAATAAGGAATGTGGATCTGTTGAAAGGAAATGCGTAAGAGGTATGCCTTGATCACCAACAAGTAAGATACGATCAGGATGAAATTGTTTCACAAAAGAATTTATGCCTGAAGGGCGCAGCGACTCTTCGTTATTCTTCACTTCTATGGCTATTAATTTATCTCCAAGCCGCAGCACAAAATCTACTTCTTGTGCTCCTTCTCTCCAATAAAACAGCTCAATTTGCGTACCACGAATGCTATTTAGCAGATGAGCTCCCACAACCGATTCCACGAGCCTTCCCATGTAAACAGGATCATTCTGCGCTTCATAAAAACTCTTGCCTGATTGCGCACTTAAGAGAGCCGTATTATAGACAGCAAACTTTGGGCTTGACCCTTTTCGCCTTACTGTTTGATTGGCATATTTATGTAATCCAGTGAGCAGGCCAGCACCTTCCAGCAAATCGACATAATGGGCTAACGTTGTCGAATTCCCTGCGTCTTGTAGCTCACCTAGAATTTTGTTATACGAAAGAATTTGACTCGAATAATTACACCCCAATTGAAAAAGCCTTCTTAACAAAACCGGTTTATTCACTTGGCTCATCAATAGAATATCACGGGAAATGGTTGTTTCAATAATTGAATCATTGATGTAATTAATCCAACGGGTAGGATTTTCTTCATCGGCAAGAGGGGCAGCGCCGGGGTAACCTCCAAAATAAATATAACGCTCTAACGACCAGCCAAAAATCTCATGCATTTCTTGAAAAGACCAATGCGTGACCGGAATGATTTCAAATCTTCCTGTTAAACTTTCTGTAAGTCCCTTTTGCATAAGCCAAGGAGAAGACCCAAGTAATAAAACCGAAAGATCGATCCCCGATACCGAGTCTTGGTCCCAAAGAAATTTAACCAGATTTGACCAGTTGGGAATTTTTTGAACTTCATCAACGATTAAAAGAGCTTTTTTTTCTGCCTTGGCCAGTTCCCTTGCAATATCCCATTGCTGTTGCAGCCATGAAATGTCTTTAAGTGTCACCAAATCTGCCGAAACATAACGACTCGCTATTTTTAATGTGTCAGCAGCTTGTTGCGCGAGTGTCGTTTTTCCTACTTGCCGAGGTCCGATAAGACATTGAATGAAGCGGCGTGGTTCTTGCAGCCGTGTCAAAAGAACATTAAAAACTTCTCTTTTTTTCATGATTACTCAGGGAATTGAAGATATTTACTCAGTCTATTGAGTAATTTTACTCAATGCATTGAGCAAAGTCAATATAGATAGAGCTAATCTTTCATAGCGTTGATGTTTAGCAACATGAGCGAATCAAAGGCCCCACCTTACACTTGCCAGTAAACAAGTAAGATGATTACTTACCTGTAGGTTAGGAAAACCAAAAAATAGATTCCAGTAATAAAAATAACAGGATAAAAGGATGGAAAGGATAAAAAAAATTTTAAATTATCCTATCTATTCTTTTATCCTGTTACTTTTATTATTATCTTAAAATCCTGCCGCTTAAGCGATCTTGTCTATCCTGCTTTTCATCTGCTATGCATCTTGACGCGAAAAGGAAGAGGGCCGCTTCTGACGTTACTTTTGTAACTAAGACTGTTAGCGAGAAGCCAATATCTCAAACAGAAACCAGATCCGTCTTTCGGTTTCGTCGATGAAGACTTCGAGGAGGCTTTCGGTGGCGACATCTTCATACTTATCGCACACTTCATGGGCCGCACGCATATTTGCGAGCATGAGTTTGTTGTCGTTCAGAAGGTATTGGATCATTTCTTCAGGACGGACAAATGGTTCATCATTATCTTTGATGGTTTGCAAACGGCCGATATGATTTATTGAGCAAATGGTGGTCATACCCATTTTGCGCACTCTTTCTGCGAGGACATCAATTGTGGCAAAGATCTGTTCGGCCTGTTCGTCAAATAGAAGATGGTAATCACGAAAATGAGGCCCCGATAAGTGCCAGTGAAAATTCTTGGTTTTCACATAGAGAGCAAACGCATCCGCAACTAAAGGATTGACCACTTCAGCTATGGCTTGACGCCCTTTTTCTGGAAGATCACTAGGAGTTGCTAATTGCGCAGTTATTTTGCTTTTTTTCATCTGAAAGACCTCTTGGTGTTTTTTCTCTTTGTAAACCACTCCTTCTTTATGCGCCAACTAAAAAATAATATAATCTCCGGCTTCCCAATTGCCGAAATCGATGAGATTATAGAAAGCAATCTCCTCCCCACTTAATTTGATTAAAAATTCCCTGAAAATCAAACAAAATATTTTAAAGAAAGTTTCCGGTTTAGTGCTCCGGAAAATTAATTGGATAGTTCCCAAGGTTTTTTTATCCATTTCTTTTAGATAGTGATCACTCATAAATTCAGTGATCTTTCCGGTAAATATTCTGCTCTGAATCAACTCACCTTTGTTTAAAATTTCGGAAGACTCCGATATACATTTGTTAAAATTATTTCTGAGTATTTTTTCTGCAAACGAAATTAAGTCTGGCAGGATTGCTTTTCTAAGCAACTCTAACTTATTTAAATTGTTTTGAAAAATTCGACATTTATTTTCGACTATACAAAGAAAATCGATAATTTTATCTATGATATCAATTTGCCGTACAGGCGTGAGAGGCACAAA
Organism: uncultured bacterium; assembly: GCA_964588495.1. Classification (GTDB taxonomy): domain Bacteria; phylum Chlamydiota; class Chlamydiia; order Chlamydiales; family JAAKFR01; genus CAVPKN01. The sequence continues at coordinate 57,581 of CAZPPS010000011.1, forward strand.
AATTTGATTTTTTTCTGAAATCCGATGTTTGTCGTAAAAGGCTAAAGGTTTTGCACAAACAGATTCATAGAGTAGGGTGCTATTTTCGCAAATTTTGTGTAATTCGTTGACCATTTTTTGGTCAATCCGATCTGCCCAGGTGTTTAAAAGATCAACGTAGTGATAGGGAAATATTTGCAAAGTTCTTTTGAGGGCTATGAAAATTTGGTTACGACTGGGCTCGGATTTGTAAACCTCAAATTCTTCCAGGTCGATGATTCCAATCTTATAGAGTTTTTGACCATTACATTCTGTAAAATAAAGAAGCAAATTATCAAATCTTGGGACATGAGCCCCCTTTATCAGAGACTCAAGCCAGCTCTTATTGTTGCCCACAATATCCTTTAAATGGCCAAAGGACAAAAAATTCGCGAAATCGAGAACGGCTTTTTTGTAAAAATCACGATTTTCATAATAAAAGACCATGCCTGCAAGCGAATTTGCATTCCCATTTGGCAACTTCTCTTCGAGGATAAAAGAGCTAGTACCAACATCCAACAAATGCGCTTTTGGCACACAAAGAGACAGCAGTCGATTTGAGCGACGAATAGTTTTGGCTTTCTGCATATTGAAAAAACGTTGAAAGTCTTTTGTTTCCTGACACGCCTTGATGACAACAGGAACATCGGATGGGATATAAATTTTTGAACGATTTCTTCCCCTTGGAGGATGCGGCACAGTTGTCAACATTTGAGGATCCAAAAGATATTTGCGCGCGAATTCTGTCAGAGCCAAATTATCTTTTTCATTTTGGATCACATAAAACTTTTTTCTCTCTAAATACCCCCGGACTCTATTTTGAATGCGGACCACATCAGTTTGATATAAAGGTGCCTGTATCTCTGAGAGCATTTCTGGTTTTTAGTTCAGTTACAAAATAAAACTTTAAGAAATGATTAATTTTTTAATCAAGAAAAAACTTGGCCGCCTTAGCCCATGGGGGTTTTTAGATCCTCTTCGTGTGGTCGGAGAAAAATTCTTGAGAAACTGGGGCCCATATCCCCTAGAGGTATGGCAACGTCATCTGATAGGATAGAAATAGTAGATTTTTTTTACAAAACGAGATAGAATAACTTTATAAATACAAGGTGGATTATGGAATTTAAAGACAAAAAATCAGAACTTATTTACAAATGTTTAAAAAATCCTGAATTATTAAAAGAATTCAAGAAAGATCCCAAGAAAGTTATTGAGAAAGAGTTGAATGTTAAATTTCCTGATAACTACCGCTTGGAAGTTTTAGAGGAAACCCCCGAAATGGGATATTTTGTTCTCCCCTCAATCAGCAATGTTCAAAAATGCTCTGATGAAGAACTCAATAAGATAGTCGCTGGCAGCGGAACTTCAATGACATGGTGTGGTTCGTGTGGCTGCGCAGATAACGATGTCTGTTAATTGATAATCTCAAGCGAGAGCCTCCTTCAGAGAATAATCGTGGATATGCATTCTTTTTGGAATGTGCACACTATCCCATGAAGGCTTTTAAATCCTCATCAGTGTGGTCGGAAAAGAATTCTTGAAAAGTTGGGGTCCATTTCCATGCGACATTTGTGCTGGACGACTCATAGATGTTGTATTGAATGGCTTCACCGTGATTGGCTTGCATCCGCTGGAGATGACTTTTAAACTTAGACCAACATGCATCCTGCTGCACGATCACATCTTGGTGTGTTTTCGATTTTTGCAACTCGTTAAGTGAAGCAAAAAGGCGAATTTTTATCACTGGATGGTGCATTAGCCCTGAAATAAATTTGAAAATCTTGCGCCTTGTTTTATCTTTTTTCTCAACACTTTTATAATCTCCAATATAAAAAGCCAAGTTTAAACACTTAATATCCTTTCTTTGAAGGGATTCGATAAGGCTTGCCAGCCAATTGTTAGAAAAATAAGCAAAGAAGTTTGGAAACCAGGCATTATACGCCACAAATGCAAAACTGAAATGACCATTCGTTTTTATACAGTCGATGGAGTGGATCATTTTTTCAAGCCAAATGGGAGTTTTTCCGTGCTTAAAGACTTGAAATCCAATGACTGCATAACGCGAACCTACAGCAAAATCAATTTCTTGAGTGGTGTAATACCATTTATGGGATTGGTTACAGAAAAACACAGTGGGAGAAGCCACCACATGCATGGGTACATCAACCGTAGTCCCCTTTTGCATTTTTTTGCATGTCAACACAACACCACACTCTCGGGCGATGTATTCCAACTGCGGGTAATAATCCATGTTTTCGTTGGATTCTTTCGTAAAATAGGCTTCAATTTTTGGATATCCTAACCCAATCAGCTTCATGAGGCAGGTGAAATGATAAAACAAACTTTCAGACGTATGCCCCTCGTATCCCAGCAATTCCGTTTTTTCTGGCGGGAAATGGAAGCCAATGCCGCAGAGCGGCCCACTTATTTCCTTAGCTAATGAATCAATTGCAGAGTGCACAAAATCTTTCCATTGGCTGTAATTTATTGTGTATCCTAACAATAAAGAAATGAAATGAGTTTTTTCGTTGATAAATTTTTTAATTTTTGCAGTCAGCAACTGCTTTGTATCCAAATTTTCATTGTTTGTTTTTTCCAGTCTGCACAAGGAGGTAAAAAGTCTATAATAAATACCTGTCTGCTTAGTTGGGCAATCTTCCACCACTTTAAAAAGAGAATTTATCAATTTTGCAATGATTGGAATTTGTCCATTTAGCACGGCCGTTTTTATTCCGGTTGTCAATGTGTCGGTTGCGTACAACAGCTCTCTTTTCTCAACTTGTTGTAGATAATGATCCTCAAAAGCTAACAGCTTCAGTGCGCTATTGAATGCTTTAGATATCCGACTTAAAGTTGCCCATTTTGTTTCTGGGAGAAAGGGTAAAAGTATCTCGAGGTGTTTACATGAAAACTCAGCACCCGATGGAATTGGATTCATAGGTATGATCTCTTCGAAAAAAAGAATAGTATTAGGACACTCTCCTGAAAGTCAAGAATTTATTGATTTTTGACAATATTTGCTTGTTTTAGTAATATTTTCTTATTATTTTGAAATAAGGTTATTGTCATGATTAAAGGGCTGGGCGAAAATCTGGATCCTCAATCTTTTCCCGTTTCTGGGTTTTTGAAGAAAAATGAGGAAATCACAAAGGTCATCGTGCCGGTTCTTGCGGCATCTAGTAGTCAAGGATTCGCAGAATCAATGGGGATAGGATGTGCAGCGCTAGCATTGAATGATGGGGCGCAATATGCCGTTTTTGAAAATCTTTTCCCTTTTTTAGGAAATCAACCTTTTCTCAATTTAACTTCTGTCTGTGCGCGCTGGTCTAAAGCTGTGATTGGTTTTTATTCGGCTCAGGAGTTGCGATTTCTAGGATATTTCATTGATGAGATGTGCAGGCCAGAGGATGCAGTTTTTTTAAAAGCAGCGGCTGAGGAAAAACTAAAGAAGGCAAAGACGTTAAAAGAGCTAGAAACCGCAGTTGAAGATTTTCTGTCGATTGACTTGGAAATTCCAGAGCTGAGCACAGAAAATTTGATGCAACTGCAAGAAGAGCTTCACCGTTTTTCAAACTTAATTCAGGCCTTTGTCTGCAAATTAATCATTGGGAAGCTTAAGAGTGAAGGGGCTCCTCAGCTTAAGGAAGCTAACGAGAAACTTGAAGAAAAAATGAGAAGTGGTGTTGCATTTTCACTTTTGTTATCAGAGAGATTGTGTGTCGCCGATCTAGTTTTAGCCATCAGGAAACAGATTATTAAATTAGTGGAGTTAAAAGAATTTTCCTGTGCCATTGAAGAGACAAAAAGTATTAAATGGGAATGCAGATCAATCATCAAATTTATTTGTGGCGCAATTTTAAATATCAAAAATTTTTCTACATCTTTTGGATTCATGGAAAAGTTGCTTTTAGCGCATGAGAATCCTCTTTTCTATGATACTTTCGAAACGATTAAACAATCAAAAATTCAGCTACTCACTCAACAAATTGATTCAGGTTACATTGAAGATGTCATCATAAAGATTAATCATTTTGATGAAAAATACCGAAGAACTTTTGCAAACGCCTGTTTCAAACATTTCTTTTTTAAAAATGTTGATTTCAACACCGTCCCAATCTTATTTTCAAAAATAGCAAACAACGAAATAAAAATTGATTTTCTGAACGAATTTTATTTAGCCTGCAAGACTAAGTGGGTCCTGACGGTCAATTCAAACGAAGTTCTAAAAATACTAGTACAATGCCAAGCTGAAATTGATTTAACAGCTGACCCTCAATTGTTGGAAGATGATTATCAATTAAGCATTCATCTTTTTTCTGCTCTCACCATAGTAAGACCTACTGATTTGGCCACTATCCAAGTGCTGTTTGAACATCTAAAAAGGATCGAAGAACACGATCCAGGGGCTTTTATTGATTCCTTTCCAAAACAAACAGCCAGCGAATTCTTAGAAAATTTAGAATCCGATGCATTTACACTTAAGGGAGATGCAAAGACAATTGAGGAGCTCCGTAGTCAATCTTTGATCTGGATCAATCAATGCCCTAGGCCAAAAAAAACAAGTCTCAGAAAATTCATTTTGAGAGCTCTAAGCCCAAAATGATTAAGCAGGAAGATTTGCTTTGAAATCGAAATCAGTTTTTTAGACTTCTTTTTTCTCTTTAAGATTTTGGATGGCTTTTTCGGACTGGAGATCGGTTGCGTATTGATCCAATTTAGCGGTGAATTTGGGGGCGACGCAAAGTCTTTTGCTTTTCAAGAAGTTGATAGCTTGGGTTGGGGTTACTTCAAAACGGTTGATGAGATAGGCTGCCAGGATGGTCGCACTTCTTGATTGGCCTATTTGGCAATGAACAAGGGTTTTTACGTTGTTTTGGATGGCTGCATCGATGACTTTAAAAAGGGGTTCAAATTTCTCGATGATACTTAAAGATTGAAGAGCCTTGGATTTTTGTGCACAAATCTCCCTCAGAAGATCATCAGACTGAGTTCCATCCCATTCTGTGAGTTCTTGAGAATATAGTTCTGTGCAATCATGGACAAAGGCATCCCAAAATTCGGGAGCGTCATCCATCAGTTTTCCGATGTAGTGCCACGTGATGTTATGCTCTTTAAAAGACGTTTTGTAATCCTCAACTTTTTTTTCGAACAGATCAATATAATCGCTAGCGATTGCACGTAGTGGACAGGCGGTGATGATCGTCGTAAATTGATTGGGGTTGGCTGTGTTGAGCTGCTCGGGTTCTGACCATGCAATTGACTTTAAGCAAGGAAAATAGGTGGTTTGTGCAAATGATTGGCCATTGCCAAGATAAAGACCATTGATGATCCGATCACAAGGGGTATATCTGCTTGTATCAATTTTGGTCTCATCTCTCTCTACAACTTCCGGTGTATTAATGATTTCATCGCGAATAGAGGTTAGATCTAGTGTGCCGCTGAGCTTTTTTTTGATGGCTATACTAGCTCCTGTAATGACATCGGCGATAAAAACGCCCCCAATTCCTGTTCCCCCTGCCACAAGATAGGGCCCAACAACCGCTCCCACTGGCGGAACGAAAAAAGATGTGATAGCCGTTCCGATCCCGAGAGCAACGAGAGTTCCATCCACAATAAGAGAGACACTATTGCCTTTACTTATCTGTGTTGTATCCTGACCTCTTGCCTCTTCAACAATTTTAGAAATAGTAAAGCTCATCGTTTCCCATCTATTAAAAAATTAAGTGTGACAGTCTACAAAAATTGCACTTTAAAAAACAGGGTTTTGGTAATATTTCTTTTCTTTTGATCTCCTGAGGAGGAATTAACTATGTATATACAAAAAGTTTCATCTACCACCGTTTCTTTCAAATATGTGAAACAAGAAAATTTCCGTGCTGTTCATATCCGTAAAAGCGATCAAAAGGAAAATCTACACACTTACCTGCTTGAAAAGATCCCTTTTTTCAAACAATACTTTGAACAGCTGCCCCAGTCGACTAATGAAAGCGATTTGAGCCAGAAAATCCTGTTCAGCTATTTACTCAAACGGGGATTTACCTATGAAGACAGCCTTCCCTTAAAAGCCAATGTGAACCTTTTTGATAAACATTCCCCTCATAGTTTTTTTAGTGAAACGGATCTGAAATCTTTTACGGAAAATGGGGTGATCGGACCCAAAAAAATCAAATCTGTTTCACAAGAGAAACTGCGCGTGCTGGATTCCCGATTTGCTGGGATACTTAATATGACAGATCCAGGAAGACTAAAGATGTCACAGCAAGAATGGCGTGATCCTGATGTACTGGATCTTGCCACGAATGAGGAGATCTTGGAAAAAGTGAGCTTCCTTTTAGGGTCGAATGTCAAGATACGGGCAACCAACATACATACACATCCTCCAGGCAAACGCAGTATTTCCTCCATGACTACCAGCCAGGCTTCCGATTTTTATGCACATAGCACGACCAATCTTGAAGCTGCGGTTATCCCCACTGTAGATACCGAAAATCCATTTTGTGACAAAGATGCGATCACCGTCTGGGTTAGTATCGCAGGAACAGACAAGCATAATTCTCCCCTTTTTGTTTTCCCAGGAACCCATAAATGGGATATCATGACTCCCCTGACTTATTTAGACCACGCTAAAGAGGATCGGGAAGCTTTACTCAACACCTGCAAACTTTTGGCGACACAAGACTTTGGAAATCACCTCAACGCCAATCACTACCTTTTCTATAATTACCTTTTAACATCCCAAAACCAATTCCCGCTTAAAAAGACTATGAAAACTAATTTGCTAATGCAGCCTGGAGATTGTGTGATTTTCTCAAGCCATTTGTTGCATGGCTTAAATCTTAATACAACTTTTGATCCCCGTTTAGGGATATCGATTCAATATTCACAGGCTACGAATGAGGAAAATCACAAAAACCTCACGCTTGTGAATTCTTCATTTACCAGAAAAGAACAGCTAGAACTAGGTTTAGACATAGCAGATGAGCGCATGCCTAGCATTCAAGTTTCTGGCAATGAGTTTCATGTAAAATCTAAGCCGATCGACCTTGCAGCTTTAAAAGATACCTTACGCAAAAAGCTTTAGTTAAAAATAAAATGACAGGATAAAAGGATAGATAGGATAATTTAAATTGTTATCTTTATTCTTTTATCCTGCTTATCCTTTCATCCTGTTATTTTTTCTTATTTATCTTGTATTGCGCTTTCTTAACGACTCTTTTTATTAAATAATAATTTACATTTGTAATGCTTTTATTATAAAATTTAATTATGAGAGCTATCTGGAAAGGGTCCATCGCCTTTGGACTTGTTAATATCCCGATTAATGTCTATCCAGCCTCGGAAGAGCATGGTCTTGAATTCCACATGCTTCATAAGGATGATCTTTCCCCGATCCGATTTGCCCGTATCTGCCTGGCTGATAATAAAGAGATACCTTATAGCGATATTGTTAAGGGGTTTGAGTATGAAAAAGGGGAATATGTGGTTGTCGACGCTGAGGATTTTAAGAATGCCGACGCTAAAAAGACCTCTACGATTGAAATTCAGCACTTTACAGAAGTGGATCAGATCAATCCCGTTTACTTCGAAAAACCCTACTATTTAGAGCCTGATAAAAAAGCGGGAAAATCTTTCAAGCTTCTTCATGAGGCTCTTCTGAAATCCAAAAAAGTGGCGATTGCCAATTTTGTGTTCCGCAATCGGGAACATATTGGGGCAATTCTCCCCACAGAAGAGGGGCTTGTCTTGATCCAGATGCGCTACCTGGCAGAAATTCGATCAGCAGAAACTTTGGAAATGCCCAAAGAAAAAGTGACAGCAGCTGAGCTTAAGATGGCTCTCTCTATTGTAGATCAGCTCACTCAACCCTTTGAACCAGAAAAATTTCACGATACCTATGTCGAATCGCTCATGGATGTGGTTCAGGCTAAGCTAAAAGGGAAAAAGACAGTACGTGCTCCTAAAGAGAAGAAGCCTTCGTATGAGGCGCGCGATTTGATGCACCTTTTGCAGGAAAGCTTGAAAAAAGCGGCAGGTTCGCCTGAGAAAAAAACGAAACGCTCCGTGAATGAAAAACGAAAGCCCGCGAAAAGAAAATCGGCATGAGCCTCAAAAAATATAGTTCCAAGAGAAATCTCAAGAAATCACACGAACCTAAAGCTGAAATTTCTAAGAGAAAAAAGGGTGATCTCAAGTTCGTAGTTCAAAAACACGCAGCCTCCCGTCTTCATTATGATTTCCGATTAGAAGTGGATGGCGTTTTAAAAAGCTGGGCAGTTCCGAAGGGACCCTCATTAGATCCTAATATTAAGCATCTGGCCGTTCAAGTGGAAGACCATCCCTTTGAGTATCGAAAATTCGAAGGGATTATCCCCAGCGGGTATGGGGCCGGCACAGTGATGATTTGGGACGAAGGGACTTATAATGTCGACGATGAGAGCTCAGCTAAATCTGAAAATTTGATGCGTGAAGGGCTGAAAAAAGGCTCGATTCATTTCACTTTAAATGGCGATAAACTCAAAGGGCGCTTTGCCCTTGTCAAAATGAAGCGGGAGGGAAATGAATGGATTTTGATTAAATCAAAAGATGCATTTGCCTCCAAAGAAGACGTTACCCACAAGGATCGGTCTGCAGTTTCTAACAAAAAATTGGAAGAAATAGGCAAAAGCAAACCGATGCTTGCAAGTACTGTCGATAAGCCGTTTGATAGTAAAGAGTGGCTTTTTGAGATTAAACTCGATGGTTTTCGAGCCCTTGCCAACTTAAACGGCAAAAAAGTCTCTCTTTATTCCCGCAACTTCAACTCGTTTAATCAAAGTTTCCCAGCTCTTGTTGAGGAGCTTAAAAGCCTCAATCTCGATGCCGTTTTGGATGGGGAAATTGTGGCTTTGGATGAACATGGGATCTCCCATTTTCAAGCGCTCCAAAACTACAAATCGGAATCCAACATCTATTTTTATGTCTTCGACATTCTCTATTTGAATGGAAAAGATCTGCGCGATTTGCCTCTACTCAAGCGCAAGGCGATCCTCAAAAAGGTGCTCAAACAAAAAGGGGCGATCCGTTATCTCGACTATATCGAAAATGAGGGGAAAAAGTTTTTTGAGCTTTGCAAAAGCCATGGCCTCGAAGGGGTGATTGGGAAAGTCAAATCAAGCCCTTACAAAAGTGGCGAGCGTTCCAAAAATTGGGTGAAAATCAAGGCGGAATATAACGAAGAATTTGTCATTTGTGGCTTTACGGAGCCGAAAAGGAGCCGCAAAAACTTTGGGTCGCTGCTAGTGGGTGTTTACGAGGGAAAAACTTTAAGATTTGCGGGGCGCGTGGGAGGAGGTTTTACCGAAAATGAGCTTATTGAGGTCAAAAAGAAACTCCTTCCCCTTGTGACTCAAGACTCCCCTTTCCAAAATCCCCCTTCGACAAAAAATATCACATGGGTGAAGCCAGAGCTTCTTTGCCAAGTGAAGTTTAAAGAATGGACTTCCGAAGGAATCCTGCGGATGCCCATTTATTTAGGTATGCGAGAAGATAAACAAGCTCAAGCCGACGCTTACGATTTTATCACCCATCCCGACAAGCTTTACTGGGAAAAAGAGAAGATCACAAAAGGAGATCTTCTCGATTATTACGAAGCGGTCGCCCCCTTTATTCTCCCCTATTTGATCGACCGTCCTGAAACTCTCAAAAGATTTCCAAATGGGATTGACCAACCCAAATTTTTCCAAAAAAACGTCACAAACTACCCCGATTGGCTCCAAACTTTTAAAGTGGCGCACCATGACAAGATAGTCAACTACGCCCTTGTTCAGGATATGAGAAGCCTTCTTTACATAGTGAATATGGGTTGTATTGAGATTCATCCTTGGTTTTCAACCATCCACAACTTAGAAAATCCCGAATTTATGATCTTAGATCTCGATCCAGAAGCTATTCACTTTGATTCTGTTGTGGAAACGGCCCTGAACATACACACCCTCTTGGATGCGCTAAAAGTTCCCAATTTCTGCAAAACGTCAGGAGGCAGAGGGCTTCACATCGCCATTCCGCTACAGGGACGCTATACTTTCGAACAGGCCAAACAATTTGCCGAATTGATTGCCCTTGTGGCACACAAAAAGCTTCCCGAAATCACATCTTTAGAAAGATCTCCAAAAAAGAGACAGAAGAAAGTGTATATCGATTGCTACCAAAACAATTTTGGGCAAACACTTGCCGCTCCCTATAGCGTCCGCGCTAAACCAGGCGCTCCCGTCGCCACTCCCCTTCTCTGGAAAGAAGTAAAACCCGGACTTAACCCCTCAAACTTCAACCTATTCAACACTTTAGCCCGCCTCAAAAAAAAGGGAGACCTCTTCAAACCTGTCCTCGAAAAAGGGGCCGATCTCGAAAAAGCCCTTAAACTTTTACAGAAGTTTCTGTAGGGGTCGACTCACGAAACGGAATTTAAAGCCGTTAAGCTGGCGAAATGGGTCGAAGTGGTTTGAATTTCCCTTTATTGGACGATCCTTTTCTCCATACATAGTCACCTGTCAAATTAATATGTTCCCATCCCAGTGGCGATATGTGCTGCAAAAATGCATCATCGATAGTTCTGCCATGTGATTTCAATGCTTTAATCGCTCTCTCTAAATAAACCGTGTTCCATAAAATGATAGCTGCAACTACCAAATTAAGGCCGCTGGCGCGGTAGCGCTGGTTTTCAAAATTGCGGTCGCGCATTTCTCCAAGGCGATTGAAAAATACCGCTCTGGCTAGCGCATTTCTTGCTTCACCTTTATTCAATGCAGCGTTGACTCGATGACGCAACTCTATATTTTGTAACCACTCTAATGTAAACAATGTACGTTCGATCCTTCCAAGTTCGCGCAAAGCTACAGCTAAACCATTTTGTCGGGGATAGCTACCTATTTTTCGCAAAATAAGCGAGGCTGTGACGGTCCCCTGCTTGATCGATGCTGCTAACCGCAGAATTTCATTCCAGTGCATTCGAATGAGCTTTTGATTCAATATGCCACCAATAAGAGATGAAAGGGCTGGATAGTGAACCGGCTCACTTGGAACATATAATCGTTTATCTGCTAATCCCCGAATGCGAGGAGCAAAACGAAATCCAAGTAAATGCGTTAATGCAAATACATGATCTGTAAATCCCGAAGTGTCAGTATAATGCTCCTCAATGCGCAAGTCGGATTCATGACAAAGCAATCCATCCAACACGTAGGTCGCGTCGCGTACTCCGACATTGATGACCCGATTGTGAAAGGGCGCATATTGATCTGAAACGTGCGTATAAAATTGCACCCCGGGTTCGCTGCCATATTTGGGATTAATTTGACCCATGGCTTCATAATATCCTCCAGCTTTGAACCTTTGCCCATCGGAGGATGAGGTTGTACCATCTCCCCAATGAGCAGCAAATGGATGCTTATGTTGCTCATTAATGAGTGTTGCAAGAGCTGCTGAATACGTTTATCAATGATATGCCAAGCTTGTAACCATGATAGCTTGGCGTAAGTGATACCTGGAGATGATTCTGCCATTTTAGATAACCCGAGATTGATGGCGTCGCTCAAAATTGCACTTAGCAATAACAGTTTGTCTCGAGCCTGAGCCCCGCTTTTAAGGTGCGTAAATTTTTGGCTAAAACCAGTCCATTCATCAACCTCAATCAATATTTCTGTAATTTTGACTCGTGGCAAAAGACTATAGGCTGATTTTATAGCTACTTCTGCTTCAGAAGGCACAGTATTAGTCAATGGCGTAATCTTTAGTCCAGATGCTGTGATGATTGCATCTGGAAGTTTATCGGCTTTGGCCAGGCAGTTAGTAATCTAATGAAAATGCCAGTAGCTCGCCTAAATCATTCACAATTAGATGAACTTTAAAACCGAAAAACCATCCCATAGAAGTTTTGCCGCGCTTTGCAAGCCCACGAAATACTCGATGTTTTCCAATTCTTTTGGGGTGGCATACCTCTAGAGAAGTGCTGTCGACAAAAGAAATTCCAGTCACATGTCCCATACAACTAATTAGATAGCAATACAGGGGGAAGGCCTATTCTTTTTTCAGTTTGACGAAACGCTGATAACTTGGGCATTTGGGAAATTCACGATTCAGATGTTTTACAACATAACCTGTATAAAAGGTTTTGAAGTTTCTGAAGCCTCTCATATGAAACAGGATAACAATGGTCATTACCTCGCTTGCATGTAAGCTAGGCAGGCGGCGAGGGGGTCTTTTCCCCTTACCAATTAATATTTGATTCCATTGGTGCTCGAAATTCATCCAGAAATCGTGTATAGTGCAGCGTAACCCATTGTGAGCCTCTTTTCGTGGTTTGTTACTTGAATCGCAACAACTTTAACGAAATTGAGGCTCTTTTTCAATAAATTTATAACATAAGTTTCTCTGCCAAAATCACTTCAAAATCGAACTGAGGTTAAATAGCGAAAAAAGCGACTCAATGTATCGTGAGAGGGTACTCCATTGATACAGATATCAAATTGATTAAGCCATTCAATATTAGAGCTCGCCCAGAGATTGACCTCCACCCAATCGTCAGCACCACAGAGAATGCCTAAAATTGCTATCGTGATTAGATCGAAGAGATTATAGACTTGATTACGTTCCTTGCGTGGGTCAGGAATAATCGAAAAACAGGACAATTGATGTTTGACGTAGCGAATTTTTATCTGACATTTTAAAACCTCCAGTTTAGAAGGTAAAGTCTTCAAAAATTTTCGCTCATGTCAAATCATTTCTTCATGCAATTTCCCTGGGAGGCATATGGAGATTTTTTAAATGGAAAAATCGTTACTACCCAGATGGATCAAAGGCTACAATCTTACGTGGGAATTCTCTCTCATGCAAATCAATATCAGTTATCCCACGCTCTCAGAAACTCGTATTGGGTAAGGACAGCATAGTGGCCCAAGTGGCCAAGGACCAAGTAACAAAATCCAACTCAAGTGCCAAAGTTTCAATTGCCAATGGCCTAACACTTCCGCAGGGCAACCCCGGCGCCGTAGGGGCTGTCGCAGCCGAAGTTGCTGCAGTAGACAACGAAGTCAGAGGAGCGAAAACCCCCAACAACCGTGGGCCGGTATTCTTCCTCCAATTCGATTTGTTCCTCTTGATATGTGTAAGAATTAGCATACAGGCGCTCCTCTGAGGTCATGAATGTGAGGATAATAAGGGCCATCGTTTCTATTATTTTCTGCTTTTCACATCCATGGGTCACCTCTACAAGCTCCTTTAGGTGGTCGAAAGACTTGATGTTCCTACTTTTTTCCAGAATATTTCGTGTGATCACTATCGTATAGGTTTTATCGACCACAATATCACCAAATTGCTCTAAAATGTCTATAGGAATGCAAATTATAATGTTCTTCTCATTGGCAATCTCGACAGCTTTTTTGATGCTAAGACCTTCTGGAATGGTCAAATAGGATATTCCTTGCTTTTGTTCTACTGCAAGCGCTAGCCCTTTTTTCAGCTTTGGAATCTCTACTGCTCTGTCAAACAGAGGTTCATCGACACAAAGGTTGTGTTTACGCAAATCAACATGTTTTTTCCAAACATAACCATCTATAACCTTTAGGCCAGGTGGAATAGAAACCTTTAGTTCAATAGGGATAACAGGAGCCTTTACGCCAGCAAGTTCTTTAAAATCTTTCCATAACATCTCATCAGATGCCAATTGAGACCATTTTTTGTTCACAGAAAGACAACTTCCTAAATTTGTTGGGCTTAACCGAGAAAAGATATTCAGATAAATTTCCCGTAAACCGACTCCGCCTTCATCTGGACGACGCATGGGGTCCTGACATAGATATTGTCCCGATCCCACTATAGAAGTTGAACT